>NZ_JBHLSW010000003.1:0-892604 GCF_042434805.1 Brevundimonas balnearis
AGCGTCGTCTTGCCGTGGTCAACGTGACCAATCGTGCCGATGTTGCAGTGCGGCTTCGTGCGTTCGAACTTTTCCTTGGCCATGGCCAAAACTCCTGACCGCCGAAGGCGGGTTGTTCGTCAAAAGATGAATGGAGCGGGTAGACGGGATCGAACCGACATCCTCAGCTTGGAAGGCTGCTGCACTACCATTGTGCTATACCCGCGCGGACGGCGCGGAACCGCGAAACGGGGCCGCGTCGGCCCGATCCTGGACGCCTGATCCTGACCGTCGTCGAAACCGGTGGTGGGGGAAGCAGGACTCGAACCTGCGAAGCTTACGCAGCGGATTTACAGTCCGCCCCCTTTGCCGCTCGGGACATTCCCCCGCACGGGTTTCGAACCGGTCAGGAGCCGCCGCGCCCGCCTGTAAAGGCGAACCCGAACAAAGGCCTTCGTGTTCCGGCTACGCCTGGGATAGAGGGAGCGCCAGACCCGAAAGCCCCAGGGGCCCCAAATCGGAGCGCGTCTTATAGTGTCGTCGAACCGCGAACGCAACGACCGGAAAACCGGGAAAAAGCCGCCTCGAAAAGGGGGCTTCGAGGGGCCGCGTGAGGGCGGCTGGAGCCCGTCCGGCGGACGTTCCAGAGCGCCCGAGCCTCGCCCGGCCGGACCGCGCGCCAAGGCCGATCCGGACAACTTCGTCTGGGGGCGCCACCCGGTGCTGGCGGCGCTGGCGAATCCCGCGCGGGCCGGGAAGGGGCGGCTGTTCGCGACGCCGGACCGGGCCGCCGAGCTGGAGCGCGACGGCGCGGCCGCCGGGCGTGACGTGGAGATCGTCGAAGGCCGCGAGCTGGAGCGGATGCTGCCGCCGGGCGCCGCGCACCAGGGGCTGGCGTTCAAGGTGGCGCCGCTGGAGGGGGTGTCGCTCGAGGAGCTGGCGGAGCCGGCGGAGGGGCTGCTGGTCATGCTGGACCAGCTGACGGACCCGCAGAACGTCGGCGCGATCTTCCGCTCGGCCCTGGCGTTCGGAGCCCGGGGGATCATTGTGCAGGACCGGCATTCGCCGGCTCTGGCGGGCGCCCTGGCCAAGGCGTCGGCCGGCGCCATCGAGCGGCTGCCGTGCGCGCGGGTGGTGAACCTGAGCCGGGCGCTGGAGCGGCTGGCCGACGCGGGCTGGCGCGCCGTCGGGTTGGACGGAAGTTCCGATGCGACGCTGGAACAGGCGCTGGACGGCGCGCCCACCGTGCTGGTCATGGGGTCCGAAGGCGAGGGCATCCGCCGGCTGGTGGCCGAGCATTGCGACGCGCTCGCCCGCATTCCCATGCCGGGCGGGTTCGAGAGCCTGAACGTGTCCAACGCGGCGGCGATCGCGCTCTACGAGGCGGCGCGCAAGCGGGGGTGAAGCCATCGCCTCGCCCCTGACCCGGGGGTCGGACTGGATCAGGCCGCGTCGATCGCCAGCTTCACGTCGAGGGTTTCGGCCAGGGCCTTGGCCCGGCGGCGCGTCTGCTCGCCGAGCAGCATGTCGACATAGTCCTGGGTGGCCGAGAGCCTGAGCGTGACGTCGTCCAGCGCCACCACGGCGTTGGCCAGCAGCTGGGACGAGCGACCGGACAGGTCGCAGGCCAGCCGCATGGCCTGGCCGAGCGCGCGGGCGCGACGACGGGCCTGGTCGTCGAGCAGCCGGTTCACGAGCTCCGGCTCCGGCGTCGTTTCGGAGCCCCCGTAGCGGGCGTTCAGCGCGGTGGCGAGGAAGGCGCGCTCGACGTGCGTCTGGCCCGGCACGGGGCAGCGCAGCACCTGGTCGAAGACGAGCTCCACCCGATGGTCCGGGTGCAGCCGCGCGCCGAGGTCGGCCAGCTGGCAGGCGGCGGTCGTCAGCACCGCGTCGCGTTCGGGGCCGAAGACCTCCGGCAGATGCGCCGTGACCGGCCTCAGCCAGGCGTCGAGCGCGGCGGGCAGGAACGGGGAGACGCCCTGGCGCGCCCCCAGGGCGGCGCAGCCGGCGATGAGGGGGTCCTCTTCGCTCTCGCCCAGATGTTCGAACAGCAGGCCCTCGCGCAGCCCCCAGGCGGAGAAGCTGACGCCTTGCAGCTCCAGGCGGTCGATCAGGCCCTCGAGCACGAGGGCGGCGTAGGGGAGGGTCTCGGCGCGCTTGCGCGACACGCCCGGCAGCTTGTCCAGCGAGGCGCGCGACTGGCGGGCGACCAGCCGGGCGACGTCCAGCGCGTCGGACGCCGTCATGGCGTACTGGTGCACGACCTTCAGCGGGTAGGAGGTCAGCGCCATGTGCACCTGGGCCAGACTGCGCCAGGCGCCGCCGACGGCGTGCAGCGTCGGGGTGCGATAGGCCTTGGCCACCGGCTTGATGCGCTCATGCACCAGGGCCCGGATGCGATCGATGTCGAAGCCGCCGGGATCGATCAGCGAGAACGGGCCGAGCGGCAGGGTCACGCCCTCGCCGATCCGGTCCGCGCCGGCCCCGGCCGCGCCGACGCGAACGAGCTCCAGGGAGGCGCCGCCCATGTCGGCCACGACGCCCTGGGCCGACGGCGCCCCGGCGACCGTGCCGAGCGCGGCGTAGCGGGCCTCCTCCTGGCCGGACAGCACCCGGACCCGCAAGGCGGTTTCAGCGGCGACGCGATCGCAGAAGGCCTGGCCGTCCTCGGCCTCGCGCACGGCGGCGGTGGCGGCGACCAGGGCGGCCTCCGGGCGCACGCCCTCCAGCACGGCGGAGAAGCGGCGCAGCGCCGTCAGCGCCAGCTCCACCCCCTCGGGCGACAGCCGGCCGGTCTCGCGCACGCCCCGGCCGAGGCCGGCGAGCACCTTCTCGTTGAACACGGTCCAGACCGCGCGGCCCTCCACGCGGTAGAGCACCAGGCGGACCGAGTTGGAGCCGATGTCGACGACGGCGATCTCGCGCGGCGGCTCTGCGGGGGCGCCCCCGATCACGCGCCGCGCCGTTCGTAACGCAGGCGGCCGGGCAGGGTCTTCACCTTGCGGCCGCGCCCCGAGAGGCTGGGATTGGTCATGAAATAGCGATGAGCGGAGAAGGGCTTCTCCGGATCCGGCGGGGTGCGCACATAGGCCCCGTCGGGCGTCAGCTCCCAGCTCTGCATGTCGTCCTTGAGGTTGGCGACCATGATCTGGTCCAGCACCTGGTCGTGCACGGTCGCGTTCGTGATCGGCGTCATGACCTCGACGCGGCGCTGGAGGTTCCGCGTCATCCAGTCGGCCGAGGAGATGAACACCTTGGCCTGGTCGTGGGGCAGGTCCTTGCCGTTGGCGAAACAGACGATGCGGCTGTGCTCCAGGAAGCGGCCGATGATCGACTTGACCCGGATGTTCTCCGACAGGCCCTTCACGCCGGGACGCAGGCAGCAGATGCCGCGTACGATCAGCTCGATCCGCACCCCGGCCTGACTGGCGCGATAAAGAGCGTCGATGATCTCCGGATCGACCAGGGCGTTGACCTTGGTCCAGATGGCGGCGGGCTGGCCGCGGCCGGCGGCCTTCATCTCGGCGTCGATCAGCTCGAGCAGGGACCGCTTCATGGTGAGCGGGCTGACGAGCAGCGCCTCCATGTCGTCGGGGGTGGCGTAGCCGGTGATGTAGTTGAACACCCGCGTGGCGTCGCGGCCGAGCGCCGGGTCCGACGAGAACAGGCTGAGGTCGGTGTAGATCTTGGCCGTGATCGGATGATAGTTGCCCGTGCCGAAGTGGCAGTAGGTCCGCAACGCTTCGCCCTCGCGCCGGACCACGACGCTGATCTTGGCGTGGGTCTTGTACTCCACGAAGCCGAAGACGACGTGGACGCCCGCCCGCTCCATGGCGCGGGCCCAGCGCAGGTTGGCCTCCTCGTCGAACCGGGCCTTGAGCTCGACCAGCGCGGTGACGTTCTTCCCGTTCTCCGCCGCCTCGATCAGGGCGGCGACGATGGGGCTGTCCTTGGACGTCCTATACAGTGTCTGCTTGATGGCGATGACGTTGGGATCGCGGGCGGCCTGGCGCAGGAACTGGACCACCACGTCGAAGCTCTCGAACGGATGGTGGATCAGGATGTCCTTCTCGCGCACCGCGGCGAAGACGTCGCCGCCCTGGTCGCGCACGCGTTCAGGATAGCGGGGCTCGTAGCCCGGAAACTTCAGCTCGGGCCGGCCGTAGGCGATGAGCTCGCCGAGCTGCGCCAGCCCCAGCATGCCGTCGACCAGAACCACGTCCTCGGGCGCGGCCTTCAGCTCCCCCACGATGAACTGGCGCAGGTCCTCGGGCATCGAGGCCTCGATCTTGACGCGCACGACGGAGCCCAGGCGGCGCTGCTTCAGCGCCTCCTCGAACTCCATGACCAGGTCCTCGGCCTCCTCCTCGATCTCGATGTCGGAGTCGCGGATGAGGCGCAGCACGCCCGTCTCCAGCACCTCGCAGCCGGGGAACAGGTGGTCGATGAACAGACGGAGCAGTTGCTCCAGCGGGATGAAGCGGCGGCGGGGCTTGGACGCGCGCGGGCCGGCGGGCAGCTCCCAGAAGCGGCGGACCTGCGTCGGCACCGGCACCAGGGCGTAGAAGGTGCGGCCGTCCCGCCCCCGCTTCATCTTGAGCGCCAGGGTGAAGCCCAGGTTCGGCAGGAAGGGAAAGGGGTGGGCCGGGTCGATCGCCAGCGGCGTCAGGACGGCGAACAGCTGGCTGAGGAACTCGGGCTCCAGCCGGTCGCGTTCGGCCTTGGTGAGCCTGGCGGCGTCGACCACCTCGATCCCGGCCCGGGTCATCTCGCGCCGCAGGGCGCGCCAGCGCTTCTGCTGCTCGGCCATCAGCTCGCCGGCGGCGCGGTTGACCCGGACCAGAGTCTCCTCGGGGGTTAGGCCGTCGGCGGACACGACCCGGACCCGCTCGCGCACCTGGCCCTTCAGGCCGGCCACGCGGGTCATGTAGAACTCATCCAGGTTGTTGGCCGAGATCGACAGGAACCGCACCCGCTCCATCAGCGGGTGAGACGGGTTGGCGGCTTCCTCGAGCACCCGGGCGTTGAACAGCAGCCAGCTCAGCTCCCGGTTGAAGAACCGGTCGGGCGAGGTCATCAGCGCCTCGTCCAGGTGCAGCTTGGGCGCCCGTGAGGCGGGCACGGCGGCTCCTGATCGGGCGTCGGCGATGGCGGCGTCGGTCATGGGCCGGTTTTGGGGCCCGTTCGCGACAGTCGCAAGCTCTAGAGTTGGTCCGCGAGCACCTGCCGGGCCAGGGCGCGGGTGATGGGGCGGTGCGCGGCGTCCAGCCGCTCGACCGCCCGCTCGATCTCGGCGGCGGACCGGTCCAGGCGCCGGACCAGATAGGCGATGACGTCCTCGGGCGGCGCGATCAGCCGCTCGGCGAAGCGGGCCCGCAGCAGGGCGGCCATGACCTCGTCATCCGGAGCCTCCAGCCGCACGACGCGAACGGCGTCCAGCCGGGAGCGAAGGTCGGGCAGGGCGGCGTCCCAGGCGCGCGGTTCCTCGCGGCAGGTCAGGAGCAGGGCGCCCGAGCCGGACTGGGCCAGATTGATCAGGTGAAACAGGGTCTCGTCGTCGGCGTCGCAGGCCCGGTCGATCAGGACGGGACGGCCCTCCAGCTCCAGCGGGTCGATCAGGGCGGCCTCGGCGCCGTGGGCCGACACGGCCCCGACTCGCTCGGCCCAGATCGCCGCCAACCGGCTTTTCCCTGAACCGGCCGGCCCGACGAGCGCCAGCACGCGTTCATCCCCCGACGGCCAGGCGGCGAGGGTTTCCACGGCCGTCCGATTCGAGGCCCCGACCACGAAAGGCCCGTCGACCGCCGCTTCGAGGGGCAGGGGGAGCTTGAGCTGGGACATGTCGCCGTCCGCGGGCATGGCGGGGTTGTATCAGGCCCGGAGGCGGGGGCGAATCGCAGTTCCCGACGACCGGTGGACAAGCCGCGCGCGCCTGTGGATGAGCCCGCCTTGACTTTCCGGGGCGTTGATGCGCCCTACGCCGCTTCCCGGCCACCCCTCAAGTCCCGCGACCATGACCCTGCACGCCTATCGCTCCCACACCTGCGGCGCCCTTCGACTGTCGGACGCGGGGTCGAACGTGCGGCTGTCGGGCTGGGTGCACAGGAAGCGCGACCACGGCGGGCTGCTGTTCGTCGATCTGCGCGACCACTACGGCCTGACGCAACTGGTGCTACACCCGGGCACGCCGGGCTTCGAGACGGTCGAGCGTCTGCGGGCCGAGAGCGTCATCCGCATCGACGGCGAGGTCGTCCAGCGTGAGCCCGGGACCGTCAACGCCAACCTGCCGACGGGCGAGGTCGAGGTGCGGGTCAGCGCGGTGGAGGTGCTGTCGGAAGCCGCCGAACTGCCGCTGCCGGTCTTCGGCGAGCCCGAGTATCCGGAGGAGATCCGGCTGAAGAACCGGTTCCTGGATCTGCGCCGCGAGACGCTGCACCGGAACATCGTGCTGCGCTCCAAGGTGATCAGCTCGATCCGCCGCCGGATGGTCGATCAGGGCTTCCTGGAGTACCAGACGCCGATCCTGACGGCGTCGTCGCCGGAGGGCGCGCGCGACTTCCTGGTGCCGTCGCGCCTGCATCCGGGCAAGTTCTACGCGCTGCCGCAGGCGCCGCAGCAGTTCAAGCAGCTGCTGATGGTGTCCGGCTTCGACCGCTATTTCCAGATCGCGCCCTGCTTCCGCGACGAGGACCTGCGCGCCGACCGGTCGCTGGAGTTCTATCAGCTCGACGTCGAGATGAGCTTCGTCACGCAAGAGGATGTTTTCGCGGCGATCGAGCCGGTGATGCACGGGGTGTTCGAAGAGTTCGCGGACGGCAAGCCCGTGTCGCCGATCGACGGGACGCACACCTTCACCAACGACGCCGGCCAGACCTTCGAGCACCGCGGCTTCGAGCGCCTGACCTATCAGCAGGCGATGGCCTGGTACGGCACCGACAAGCCGGACACGCGCAACCCCATCAAGATGCAGGATGTGTCGGAGCACTTCCGCGACGGCGGGTTCGGGCTGTTCAACAAGATCCTGGCGGCGGACCCCAAGAACGCCGTCTGGGCCATCCCGGCGCCGACGGGCGGATCGCGGGCCTTCTGCGACCGCATGAACAGCTGGGCCCAGGGCGAGGGCCAGCCGGGGCTGGGCTACATCTTCTGGTCGGACGACCAGGGCGCCTGGGGCGGACCGATCGCCAAGAACCTGGGCCAGGAGCCGACCGAGGCCCTGATGTCGTCGCTGGGTCTGGGCCAGGGCGACGCCGCCTTCTTCGCCGCCGGCCTGCCGGCGACCTTCGCCAAGTTCGCGGGCCTGGCCCGCACCCGCGTGGGGACCGAGCTGAAGCTGATCGACGAGGACCAGTTCAAGTTCTGCTGGATCGTCGACTTCCCGATGTTCGAATGGTCCGAGGAGGAGAAGAAGGTCGACTTCTCGCACAACCCCTTCTCGATGCCGCAGGGCGGGCTGGAGGCGCTGGAGACGCAGGATCCGCTGACCATCCGCGCCTATCAGTACGACATCGTGTGCAACGGCTATGAGCTGTGCTCGGGCGCGATCCGGAACCACAAGGCCGAGATCATGCTGAAGGCCTTCGAGATCGCGGGATATGACGCCTCGGTGGTCGAGGCGCAGTTCGGCGGCATGCTGAACGCCTTCCGCTACGGCGCGCCGCCGCACGGGGGCCTGGCGCCCGGCATCGACCGCATCGTCATGCTGCTGGCGGGCGAGACGGCGATCCGCGAGGTCATCGCCTTCCCGCTGAACCAGCAGGGCGAGGACCTGCTGATGAACGCGCCGACCGACGTCAGCGAGCGCCAGCTGAAGGACGTGCACATCCGCCTGGCGCCCCCGATCAAGGTCTGATCGGCGCCGGCCGAAGGGGCGTCAGTCCAGGGACGTGAAGTAGCGCGGGCTGATCGGCGGCGTCGGCGGACGCGGGGCGATCACGCGAACCCGCGCACCCCGGCACTCGTGAACCTGAAGGCGGCCCGGAAGGCGGGTGCGGCTGTCGCCGCAGGCCTCGGCGACCTGATCCTGGGACAGGCCGCGCGCGCGGCTGAGATCGGCGCCGCGGATGTCGGCGCGCGTCAGGCTGGCCTCGGTGAAGTCAGCGCCGGCGAAGCGCCCCGAGCCGAACCGCGCGCCGTTCAGCTCCGCCTCGCGGAAGGAGGCGCGGCTGAAGTCGCCGCCGCTGAGGTTGGCGTTGGTCAGGCTGGCTTCGACGAAGCTGGCGCCGGACGCATTGACCCGATCCAGATCGACGCCGAACAGGGCCGCATCCGACAGGCGGGCGTTGCGCAGGTCCGCGCCGGTGAAGTCCGCCCCCACCAGGCCGGCGTCGGACAGATTGACGTTGGTCAGGCGCGCCCCGGCGAAGCGCACGCCCTGGGCGTCCGCGTCCGACAGGTTGGCGTCGGAGAAGTTGGCGTTCGAGAAGTCGGCGCCGACGACGGACACGCCCCGCAGGTCCGCCCGGCTGAAATCACTGCCGGAGAAGTTGGAGCCCACGAGCTCGGCCCCCCGCAGATTGGCCCCGACCAGGCTGGCGTTGGTGAAGCTGGCCCCGAGGAACGAGGCGCCGGACAGGTTCCGGCCTGACAACTCGCAGCCGTCGCAGCTGCCGCCGAAGGAGACCATGCGCACGACGTCGCGGTCCTGGGTCAGCGGCCACTGGCCCGCCTCGGCCTGCCCGGCGAACGCCGTGAGGGCGGCGGCCGAGGCGAGGAGGGCGACGAGATGGAAACGATGGGTCTTCACGACGGGACTGATGCGCCCAACGGCTTGGGAAGCCTACTTAAATCGCCGTAAGCTTCGCGACCTTCAGCAGGTGGGAATGTGCAGGCCGGCGGGCAGGCGAGTGGCGGCGTCGCCGCAGGCCTGGTTCAGGCGGGATTGGCTGAGCCCCCGCGCCGTGGCCATTTCCGCACCGGAGAAGTTGGCCCCCGCCAGCGACGCGCCCGAGAAATTCGCGCCCTCAAGGTAGGCCCCGACGAAGCTGGCGTTCGTCAGGTTCGCGCCGGCGAAACTGGCCCCGCCGAATACGCCGCCGTAGGCGTTCACGTCCCGGAGGTCGGCGCGGGACAGATTGGCCCGGTTCAGGACCACGAGCGCCAGTTCCGACTGGCGCAGGCGGGCGCCGGACAGGTTCAGACCGGCGCGCTCCAGGCCGGTGAAGTCGCCCTGGAACAGGTTGCAGCCCGGGCAGGAGGCGCCGCCCCGCACCCGCGCGATCTGGGACGCGTTCTGGGCGCCGGCGGGGAGGGCGACGGCGAGCAGGGCGACGGCGAGGACGAGGCGCTTCATGACGAACTCCGGAGTTTCACGCCGGCAAGCAAGATTCACGCCGGACCGAGGCTTCGCCTCAGCCCTGCATCGACGGGGCCGCGCCGCACGCGTCGCAGACCCAGCCGCCGCCCTTGTTCTGGAGCGCGAAGTCGCCGCAGGCGGGGCAGGCCTCGGGCTCGATGTTCGCCGGGCGCGGCGCCGATTCGTCCCGGCGCCCGAACGGCAGCACGACCAGATTGTCCGGCGCGGCGCCCCGGGCGAACCCCTTGGAGATGTAGCGGGCGGCCGGCACCGCCTCAGGCTCGCCGTCCTCGCCGACGCGCGGGGTCAGGCCGTCGGGATTGAGCGCGTCCGGATCGGCGTTGGCCAGCTCGGTGCGGCCCAGATAGGACACCCCCAGCTCGCGGAAGATGTAGTCGAGGATCGAGGTGGCCGATCGGATCGAGTCGTTGCCGGTGACGCGGCCGGACGGCTCGAAGCGGGTGAACACGAAGGCGTCCACGAACTCGTCCAGCGGCACGCCGTATTGCAGCCCGATCGAGATGGCGATGGCGAAGTTGTTCATCAGGCTGCGGAAGGCGGCGCCCTCCTTGTGCATGTCGATGAAGATCTCGCCGAGTTCGCCGTCCTCGTACTCGCCGGTGTGGATATAGACCTTGTGGCCGCCGACGGCCGCCTTCTGGATGTAGCCCTTGCGGCGGTCGGGCAGCTTGCGCCGGGCCCGCTCGCGCTCGACGACCCGTTCCACAACCCGCTCGGCGACGCGCTCGGCGACGCGCTCTGGCGGCGGGGCGGGGGCTGCGGCCTCCCGCGCCGGGGCGGGGGCGGCCTCGGGCAGATCGAGTTCGGTCGAGGCGTCCGGCGGGCCCACCCTCAGGCTGACCGCGCGGCGACCGTCGGCGGCCGCGCGCGCCACGGCGCGGGCCGCGGCGTGCGGGTCGGCCGACCAGTCGAGCCGGATCGGGGTCAGGTCCGGAATGTCGCTGAAGGGCTCGCAGGCCGAGGCCAGGAAGGCCAGGGCCTCGGCGGTCGGCGGGGCGAGAAGCGGCCGCGCGCCGGCCGGGGCCTCGGGCCAGTCGGCCAGATCTCGCGCGCCCAGCGCATAGAGGGCGGCGCTTTTGAGCGCCTCGTCGGCCAGGCCGAGCCGTGCGGTCAGCGGTTCCGGCGACCCCGGGTCCAGACCCAGGACATCGCGCACGAACCCGGCGTCCAGACCCCGGAAGGCGTCCTCCAGCGTCTCGGCGTGGGTCAGGCCGGCCTCGACCTCGAACAACTCCAGGTCCGTGAAGCCGAGCGCCCTCAGCGCCTCGTGGTCCAGTCCCGGAGCCTCGGCCAGGGTCCGGCGGCCGAACAGGCGGCGTTCGGCGGCGCCGAGGTCCGCCCCATGCGCCGCCAGACCGGACGCCATCGCCGGGGCGAGCACGTCGACGACCTCGCCGTCGCCGGTCTCGGCCACGGAGCGGGCCCAGCCCCCGTCCAGGCCCAGCCGCAGCACGGTCTCGGCGGAGGTGGCGGACAGGCCGAGCGCCAGATGGCGACGTCCGGCCTGACGGATCGTCTCGGTCGCGCCGGCCAGAAGCTCAGCGGCGCGGGCTCCCAGCGGATGATCCAGGGCCAGCGCTTCGGCGCGGCGGACCGACAGCTCCTCCAGCGCCTCCGCCGCGTCGGCCTCCCAGCCGGGGCAGGGGCCGAGCCGCTGGGCCAGGGCGGCGGACGTCTGGGTGGAGACGGCCGATACGAGGGCGGAGCGGCCGGCGATCTCGATCACGGCGGTCGGGCTCTCGACCGAAAGCCCGCGCGCCAGCAGCGCCTCGGGCGCTCCGGTGAGGGCGAGCAGCATCGGGCGCGCCGCGCGTCGCGCCGATTCGCCCTGCGCCGTGGCGGAGAACCCGGCGGACAGCTCGATCTCCAGGGCGAGGGTCCACAGCCGGGCGAGGTCCTCCAGCGCCGTCGCATCGTCTCCGAACAGCTGGTCCAGCGCGGGCAGGCTGAGCGCAGCCGAGGCGGCGTCGCCGGCCATGGCCAGGCGCTCGGCGTCGCGGAGGGAGAAGGCCAGGGCCACGCCCCCGTCACGCCCCGCCTCGGCGACCGCCTGGGCCTCGGGACCGCCGGCGGCGACCCGGTCGCGCTCCGCGAAGGCGGCGAGGGGCGGCGGCGCAGGCAGCTCGAGCGGCGCGACGGGGCCTTGCGCGCCCGCGATCGCCGACAGGATCACGGCGTCGGAGGCGCCGGCCTGACGCGCGGCCCAGGCGGCTCGGGCCAGCGCGGGATTGCGCCGGGGGTCCGAACAGGCGGCGGGCGGCCCCTCGCAGCGGCGGACCGCGTCGGTGACCCGCGTCAGGGCCTCGTCCAGCGCCTTCAGCGCGTCGTTCGCCAGGGCGCGGCTACGCAAGGCGGCGGCGCGGGCGGCGAGCGCCTGCAGACCCGCCGGGTCGCGCAGATCCAGCGGCGGGGTCAGACCCGCGGGCGGCAGCCGGTCGTCGGTCAGGGGATGGGCGCGCACCCCGTGAGGCCGCGACGGACCGGGGGCGGCGAGACCCAGCCAGACCGAGGCGGCCAGCTCCTCGGCGAAGGCCACCGTGTCCTTGGCGCCCCCGAACAGTCCGATGGCGCGGCCCCAGGCGGCCAGACGCGCCGCCCACGCGTCGATGGCGCCCAGCGGGTCGCCCTCGGGTTCGTTCGCCGCGCCGCCGATGCGGGGCAGATCCAGCGGCCGGCTTTCGGCCCAGTCGAGCCAGGCCTCGACGCGGGCGGTGCTCCAGCCGGCGGGCGCGAGCACCTGAATGACCTCGGCCCCGCGCTCGATCTCGCGCGGCGAGCGGCGCAGGGTGCGGGCCAGGGTGGCGAAACGGGACGGGACGCGCATCAGTCGATCTCCCCGGGAGCGGCGATCCACCCCGACCTTACGGCCGCAGGTCCGTCGCGGGCAATAAATCTAGCGGTTCACGTCTGACTTACCCCCAAGATATGGATGTTCGATGGAGAGCCTGCGCGCTGGACGGGACGTGCGGCGGTTTCTATGATCGCGCGACGCGCCGACCTCCCCGTCGCCGCCCGTAATCGAGACGAGCTTCGAACCGTGCTGGACAAGATTTTCACCTGGTGGAGCGGCGCGACCATCGGGACGCTTTTCACCGTCGGCCGCCGCGGGCGGCTGGTCGGGACGGACGAGTTCGGCAACCGCTACTACGAGAGCCGGGACAACGTCAGCTATGACGGGCGCAAGCGGCGCTGGGTGATCTACAACGGCTACGCCGAGGCGTCGAAGGTGTCGCCGGACTGGTTCGGCTGGCTGCATTACACCTTCGACCTGCCGCCGACCGAGCAGGCCCTGCCCGCCAAGTCCTGGGAGAAGCCCTATCTGCCGAACCTGTCGGGCACGCCGATGGCCTGGCGTCCGCCGGGGTCGCTGGCCGCCGGCGGCCGTCGTCCAGCGGCGACGGGCGACTACGAGGCCTGGAGACCCGAATGACGTCGCGCGGTCGCTGGCTGCTCGGCGTGACGGCGGCGGCGCTGACGGCCGCAGGCGCCGTGGTGGCGCAGGCCGTGCAGGAGCCCGCGCCGGAGCCGCAGGCCGCCCCCGCCGATCCCGTGGGCGAGGCGTTGCAGAATCTGCCCGTCCCGCCGCCCGAGCCCGCGCCGGCGCCGAGCCAGCCGATCGTCGTCGCCGCCGCCCCGCAGGATGAGGCGGAGGCCGTCGAGGAGGAAGAGGCGGACGAAGAGGTCGAGGCCGAGGCGCCTCAGCCCGAGGAGCCCGAGGAGCCCCAGCCGAGACAGCGCCGTCCCATCGCCATCGTGCAGGCCGTGGACAAGGTCACGGCCGAGACCATGCGGTTCGAGGTCGAAGTCGGCGGACGGCCTGTGCGCTTCAACGGGGCCCTGATCTTCACCGCCCGCGCCTGCGAGGTGGCGGCGCCGGACGAAAGGGACGAGGAGGCGGCGGCCTATCTGGAGGTCAGCCTGCAGCCGCGCGGGGCGCTGCAGCCCCAGACGCGCCAGCTGTTCCGGGGCTGGATGTTCGCCTCGAGCCCCGGCCTGACCACCATCGATCACCCCGTCTATGACGCCTGGGTGGTGGGGTGCCGGGCGTGAGCGGGCGACCGGCCAAGAAGTCGGAGACCCTGGAGGTCCGGCTGCCGCACGAGCTCAAGGTCCGCTTCATGGCGCGTTGCCGCGACCGGGGCCTGACGGCCAGCGAGGTGGTGCGGGACTTCATCGAGAGGGCCGGCGCAGGAGGCCGTCGCGTCGCCTTCGGCTGGCGCACCCTTCTGGCGGCCCTGGCCGGCGCGCTGGCGTTGGGGGCGATCGCGGCGCCCTCGATCGCGGAGGTGGCGGCCCCGGGGCGCGGCGCCTTCGACCGCCTGGATCGCGACCGCGACGGCGTCCTGACCTTCGAGGAGTTTCGCGCGCGCTGAGACGCCGCGGGCGCCCGTCACACGATCGGCGTCAGGAAACGTCCCCATCTGAGATCGAGCCAGGTCCACGGCCTGAACAGTCCCGCGCCGGGCCGCCAGGACGCGAGGACGAATTCGGCGCGACCGATCAGGGTCTCGCTGGGCAGCAGGCCGATTCCGGTGTCCGAGGGCCAGCGGCCGTCCAGCGAGTTGTCGCGGTTGTCGCCCAGCACCAGATACCGGCCGGCCGGCACGCGAAACACCGGCGTGTCGTCGCCGGAGCGGCCGGGGCCTCGATCCAAGGTCGGATAGGCGCGCCCGCCCGGCAGGACCTCGTTGAACTGTCGCGCCCCGTCCTCCCTGCCGGAGGGGGCCGCCGCCGGCCGCCGCTCCAGCGGCCGGCCGTTCAGATAGACGAGGCCGTCGCGGAGGCGCACCTCGTCGCCGGGCAGGCCGACGACGCGCTTGATCAGGACCTGGCTCTGGTCGCGCGGCAGGCGGAAGACGACCACGTCGCCGCGTCGGGGCGCGCGCTCGCCCAGCCGTCCTGGCCCGTCCGCCCGGCCCAGCGGCAGGGAGGCGCCGCTCCAGCCATAGGCGGACTTGGAGACGACGATGTAGTCGCCGACCAGAAGGCCGGGCTCCATCGACGACGAGGGGATGGTGAAGGGCTGGAACAGCAGGATGCGGACTGCGAGCGCGACGAGCAGGCCCGGGACGACGGTGAGGACGAAGCCGGGCGCCTCGCGGGCGGCGGCGTGCGGGGGCGGCGTGGAGGATGTCTGGGTCATTCCCGCAGCCTGGCCGGGGGCGGCGAACCCGGCGAGCGCAAGCCTGTCCGGACAGGCGGAAATCGTGTCCGGACAGATCCTCAGATGGACAGGCGGGCCAGGGCCTCGGCGCCTGAGGTCGGCGCGGTGAGGGATGTCCGGTCCGGCGTCAGGCGGCGCGCCTGGTGCAGTCGATCCAGATAGTCTGCCTGGCTGATCTCGATCGCGCCGAGGCGGGCGAGGTGGTCCGTCATGAACTGGGCGTCGAGCAGGGCCCAGCCGCCGCGCCGCAGACGCGCGACCAGATGGACCAGCGCCACCTTCGACGCGTCGGTGGCGCGGCTGAACATGCTCTCGCCGAAGAAGGCGCCGCCCAGAGTGACCCCATACAGGCCGCCGACCAGCGCGCCGTCGCGCCAACACTCGATGGAATGAGCATGGCCCAGGCGGTGAAGCTCCAGATACAGGGCGCGGATCGGGGCGTTGATCCAGGTGTCCTCCCGGTCGGGCCCGCGCCCGGGCGCGGCGCAGGCGTGCAGCACCTCGACGAAGGCGGTGTCGGCGCGCACCTCGAAGGCGTCGCGCCTCACCGTCCGCCGAAGCCGGGAGGACACGCGCAGGCCGTCGAGCGGAAAGATCGCCCGCCGCTCCGGCTCGACCAGGAACACGCGCGGATCATCGCGCGCCTCCCCCATCGGGAAGACGCCGGACGCATAGGCGGCGAGGAGGTCGGCGGCGGAGAAGGCGGTCAAGGGCGGGGCGGCGGATGCTGAAACGGCGCGAAGACGGCCGCTGACGAACCTATGGCTTGAAGCTCATGAAAGGCTTAGGGCTCTGGCATGGCCCACACAATCTTCATCGACGGCGAGGCGGGGACGACGGGTCTGGAGATCCGCGAGCGCCTGGAGGCCCGCGACGACCTGGAGCTGATCCTGCTGGGCGAGCGCCGCCGCGATCTCGAGGCGCGGCGCGAGGCGCTGAACGAGGCCGATCTGGTGGTGCTGTGCCTGCCGGACGACGCGGCGAGGGAGGCGGTGTCGCTGGTCCAGCGGCCCGAGGTGAAGGTGGTCGACGCCTCGACCGCGCACCGGACGGCCTCGGGCTGGACCTATGGATTCCCCGAACTGGCGCCGCACCAGCGCGGCGAGATCATCAGTTCGCGCCGGGTGTCGAACCCGGGATGTTATCCGACGGGCTTCCTGGCTCTGGTCGCGCCGCTGGTGCGAGCGGGGATCTTGCCCAGGTCGCATCCGGTCTCGGTCAACGCCGTCAGCGGCTATTCCGGCGGCGGCAAGGCGATGATCGCCGAGTTCGAGCAGGGGGAGGGCGCGCCCCCCTACCGCGCCTACGGCCTGTCGCTGAAGCACAAGCATGTGCCGGAGATGACGCGGCACGCGGGGCTGGAGCATGACGTCCTGTTCGCGCCGGCGGTCGGCGCCTATCGCCAGGGGATGCTGGTGGAGGTTCCGCTGCATCTGTCGGCCCTGCCGGGGTCGCCCTCGATCGAGGTCATCCACGGGGCGCTGAGCGAAGCCTATGACGGCGCGCGCTTCGTCGAGGTCGTGGACCTGGAGGTCGGCGAGGCCATGACGGGGCTGGACCCTGAGGGGCTGAACGGCACGAACAGGCTGCGGCTGCACGTGTTCGGCGATCGCGGCGGCGGGCAGGCGCGGCTGGTGGCGCTGCTCGACAATCTGGGCAAGGGCGCCTCGGGCGCGGCGGTGCAGAACCTCAACCTGATGCTGGGTTTATCGGAAGACGCCGGCCTGGTCTGAGGCTCAAAGGAAGCGCGCGCGCAGATCCACGCTGGAGCGCACGCCCACGGCGGGCAGGCAGTCGGATAGCCAGGCGTCCGCCGCCTCGCGCCCGCGCGCCTTCAGCTCCAGCAGGAAGTTCCATTCGGTGTCGAACTTGGAGCTCAGGGTCAGCTTGCCGAGATAGGGGTCGGATTCGATCACGTGCATCAGAACGCGCCGGTAGCGCCCCCGCGCGGACTCGTTCAGCAGGCCCTCGTCCAGCAGCTTCTGCACGAAGGCGATGGCGCGCAGCTCGGCCGTCAGCGGGGCGTTGAAGGCGATCTCGTTCAGGCGATCGACGATCTCGCCGGCCTTCCTGGGCGTATGGTCGCGTTGAAAGGGATTGAGCGGCAGGAGCAGCACGTCGTTCGGAAGCTCGGGCGTGAACAGCGGCCACAGGGGCGGATTGGCGAGGTAGCCGCCGTCCCAGTAGTCCTCGCCGTCGACCTCGACCGCCTGGAACAGGTGGGGCAGGCAGGCGGAGGCCAGCAGCACCCGGTCGGTGATCTCGGCGTTGGTGAAGATGCGCGACTTCGCCCGCCGCACCGCCGTCGCGGCGACGAACAGCCGGATGGGGGAGCCGCGCACGGCCTCGAAGTCGATCGCGGCGTTCAGAACGCGGTCAAGCGGATTGAGGTTGAACGGGTTGAACTCGTACGGGCTGAGCGACAGGGCCAGGGTCTCTCCGGCGCGCCACAGCGGGTTGTCCTTGAGCCAGCCCCCGCCGAAGGCCGCCGTCCAGATGTTGGAATCGCCGAAGACGTTGCGGCCCCCGGACTGGTTGACCTCGCGCCACAGCTTGTCCAGCGCCGCGCGGCCGCCCTCGGCGCCGCCCGTCTCCAGGCCGGAGAGCAGCGCCGCCCCGTTCATGGCCCCGGCCGAGCTGGCGGTGACGGCGCGGATGTCCAGCGCGTCCGCCTCGAGCAGGCGGTCCAGCACGCCCCACTGGAAGGCGCCGTGCGCCCCGCCGCCCTGCAGCGCCAGGCAGACGGGCGGGCGGTCGGGCGGAGAGGGGCGCTTGAACGGGTTCTTCATGGCCAACTCCCCTCGATCCTTCTCCCCTTGGGGGAGAAGGTGGCATGCGGAGCATGACGGATGAGGGGGACGCCAGCCCCACGCTCATCGTCGGACGTCGAGCGAGCTGAACGAGCCCCCTCATCCGAGCCGCGCTGCGGCCCACCTTCTCCCCCGAGGGGAGAAGGTCTCAACAATGTCCGCCCGCTACTGCGCGGTCCAGCCGCCGTCGATGGAGAAGCTGGCGCCGTTGGCCGAGGCGCCCAGGTCGGACGCGAGGTAAAGGAACAGACCCGCCAACTGTTCCGTGGTGACGAACTGCTTGGTCGGCTGGGCGGCCAGGATCACGTCCTCGACCACCCGCTCCTTGCTGATGCCGCGGGCCTTGGCCTGGTCGGCGATCTGCTGCTTGACCAGGGGGGTCTCGACATAGCCGGGGCAGATGGCGTTGCAGGTGACGCCGTCGCGCGCGACCTCCAGCGCCACGGTCTTGGTGAAGCCGATCACCCCGTGCTTGGCGGCGACGTAGGCCGACTTGAAGGGGCTGGCGACTAGGCCGTGAGCCGAGGCGACGTTGATGATCCGGCCCCTGCCTTGCGCCTTCATGATCGGGATCGCCGCGCGGGTGGCGTAGAAGGTCGAGGACAGGTTGATGGCCAGGATCTGCTCCCACTTGTCGGTGGGGAAGGTCTCGACCGCCTCGACATGCTGGACGCCGGCGTTGTTGACCAGGATGTCCAGGCGACCCAGCTGGTGCTTGGCGAAGGCGACCATGTCGGCCACCTCGTCGCCCTTCATCATGTTGGCCGCATGATAGCGGACGCGGACGCCGCAGGAGGCTTCGAGCCCGGCGCGGGTGCGCTCGATCTCGGCTGGATCGCCCAGGCCGTTCAGCACCACGTCCGCGCCATGGCTGGCGGCGGCCCTGGCCAGCGCCAGGCCGATGCCCGAGGTGGAGCCGGAGATGACGCAGACCTGGCCGCGCAGGTCGCCGGGCTGGCGGGAGGCCTCGACGGGGGAAGACGCGGCGTCGCCGCGCTTGGACCAGGGGAACATGCAGGTATCCGAAGTTCGATCGTGGGCGGACAGGCTAGCGCCGGATCATGACGGTGGCCACCGGCGGCCTCAAGGATTTCCCGACCTGATGAATATCCAGTCGCTCTCGGTGGAGGCGTCGGGGTCGAAGCGATAGCCGTCGCGGTCGAACCGCTTCAGGTCCTCGGCCCTTTCGACACGCGCGTCGATGGCGAAGCGGGCCATGGTTCCCCGCGCCTTCTTGGCGAAGAAGGAGATGATGCGGCTCTCGCCGTCCTTCGCCTCCCGGAACTGGGGCGTCACCACCGGGAGCTTGAGCGCCTTGGCGTCGACGGCGCCGAAATACTCCTGGCTGGCCAGGTTCACCAGCGTCGGGTCGGCGTGGCCCTCGGCGTCGGCGTTCAGCAGCTTCGAGATCCGGTCGCCCCAGAAGTCATAGAGCGACGCGCCGCGCCGGGTCTTCAGCCGCGTGCCCATCTCCAGTCGATAGGGCTGGATGAGGTCGAGGGGCCGCAGCACGCCGTAGAGGCCCGACAGGATGCGGACGCGGTCTTGCGCGAAGGCCAGCGCCTCGGCGTCCAGCGTGCGCGCCTCCAGACCCTGATAGACGTCGCCGGCGAAGGCGAGGGCGGCGGGCAGCCCCTCGTCGGACGCGGGATCGAAGGCCTGGAACCGCTCGCGGTTCAGCCTGGCCAGATCATCGGAGATGCCCATCAGGCGGCGCAGGTCGGCCTTGGTCTGGCGTTTCGCGGTCTTGGCCAGGCTGGCGATGTCGTCGGCCATGCGCGGGCGCGTCGGCGCGACGGACAGGGCGGGCTCGGAGAAATCGAGGCGCTTGGCCGGGGACAGGACGATCAGCATGGCGCGGGAGATAGCCGCTAAGCCGGCCGATGCAAACGCGGCGTCCTGACCTTCTCCAGTTTTCGGTGAGAGCGTGATTCACGCCCCAAGCGGAATCGCGGAGCGATTCCACTTGAGCCGACCAGGCTCTAGAAAAGCACCGCCGGGTTCATGATGCGCCTGGGGTCGATGGCGTCGCGGACGGCGCGCATCGTGGCGATCTCCAGCGGGGTCTTGTAGCGCCGCGCCTCGTCGGTCTTGAGGCGGCCAAGTCCGTGCTCGGCCGAGATCGAGCCGTCGTAGCGGGCGACCACGTCGTGGACGACGCGAGAGCCCTCCATCCAGCGCCCGAGGAAGGCCTGGAGGTCGCCGCCGGGGGGGCACAGAATGTCATAGTGCATGTTGCCGTCGCCGACGTGGCCGAAGGCGGAGACGCGCGCGCCGGGCTCGAACCGCTGCACGGCCGCCGTCGCCTCATCCAGGAAGTCGGCGATGCGGCTGACGGGGACGGAGACGTCGTGCTTCCAGCCGCCGCCCTCGGGCTTTTGCGCGGCGGACTGCTCCTCGCGCACCTTCCAGAAATCCGCCCGCTGGGCCTGGTTCTGGGCGATAGCGGCGTCGGTGATCAGGCCCGCCTCGAAGGCGTGCTCGAGCAAGCGCTCAAGGGCCGCCTCGGCCCCGCCGGGCTCCCCAGAGACCAGCTCGATCAACACGTACCAGGGCGGGGTCGAGTCCAGCGGCTCGCGGGTGTCGGGGATGTTGTTCAGCACGAACGTCATGCCCAGCCGCTTCATCAGCTCGAACGCCTCGACCCCCCCGCCGGTCTCGGCCTTGGCGCGGGCCAGGAGCTGGATCGCGGCGTGGGGCGTCTCCAGCCCCACCATGGCCGTGGCGCGCGAGCGCATGACGGGAAACAGCTTCAGGCTGGCGGCGGTGACGATTCCCAGCGTGCCCTCGGCCCCGATGAGCAGCTGCTTCAGGTCGTAGCCGGTGTTGTCCTTCCTGAGCCGCTTCAGCCCGTGGAAGATCTCGCCGTTCGGCATCACCGCCTCGAGCCCCAGCACGAGGTCGCGCATCATGCCGTATCGCAGGACCGCGGTGCCGCCCGCGTTGGTGGAGATGACGCCGCCGATGGTGGCGGTGCCCTCGGCGGCGAGGCTGAGGGGGAACAGCCGGTCGGCGCCCGCCGCCGCCTGCTGCGCCTCCAGCAGGGTGACCCCGGCCTCCACCGTCATGGCGTCGTCCAGCGGCGTGACGTCCCGGACCGCCCGCAGCCGGCGGGTGGTGATCAGCACCTCGCCCTGGGGTATCTGTCCGCCGACCAGGCCAGTGTTGCCGCCCTGGGGCGTGAGCGGAATGCCCGCCTCGGCGCACAGCCCGACCATGCGCGCCGTTTCCTCCGTCGAGCGTGGCGTCAGCAGCAGGGGCGTCTCGCCGGTCCAGCGATTGCGCCATTCCTTCAGCCAGGGCGCGATCTCGAACGGATCACGCGTCCAGCTCTCCGGCGGGAGGGCGGCGGTCAGGGCGTCGACGGCGGCGGGGGAGGGCGCGGTCACCACAGGATCGGAACTCCATAGCCTTTCAGGGCTCGGTCTGCGGTCACCAGGGTTAGGTCGTCAATCAGAGCCTGCGCGACAATCATCCGGTCCCAAGGATCCCGATGCCGTAGAGGCAGGCGCGCGGCTCGGTCGGCGTGATGTTCGTCGACCGCAAGCCAGGACAGAACCAGCGGGTCGGCTAGCTGGATCACATCATCGGGCAGAACGCCTAGGCCCTGGCTGACGCCACGCTTGTATATGATCTCATAAATTGAAACGGCGCTGACCAGCCGCTCGTTCTCTACGTCGCGGATCGCTGCGCGCGCTCGCTCGGACAGCCGATCCGGCCGCGTCGCAGCCCAGACCACAACGTGCGTGTCGAGAAGCAGCCTCAACGGGCGTCGGGATCAATGGGGGTGTCCATCAGAGCCTCGAGCTCAGGGTCGGGATCGAAAAAGACGCCATCGGGCACGTCGATGTTCAGGTGTTCCCAGACGCCCAGTCTGACCTGTCGCTTGTGACGCGGCTCCGCCGCCACCAGCTTCACCGCCGGCTTGCCCTTGCGTGCGATCACGACCTCCTCCCCGGCTTCTGCGCGGGCGACGAGTTCGGAAAGGTGAGCTTTGGCTTCCGCGATGTTCATGGTGGTCGTCATGACGGCAGGATAGCATCGGCGGGCACTTGGACCAACTGACCTGACCATGCTCGAAAGCCAGCCCATTCCCGCCGTCGGCGTCGTCTGTCTGCGGGGCGACGACGTTCTGCTGATCCGTCGGGGGCGGCCGCCGCGCCAGGGGGAGTGGAGCCTGCCAGGCGGACGGATCGAGCCGGGCGAGGGGGTGCGCGAGGCGGCGCTGCGCGAACTGCGTGAGGAGACCGGCGTCGAGGCCGAACTGATCGGCCTGATCGATGTTGTGGACGGCGTCTTTCCCGATGCCGGGCGGCACTACGTCCTGATCGACTACGCCGCGCGCTGGATCAACGGCGAGCCCGTGGCGGGCGACGACGCCGTCGAGGCGGCCTTCCATCCGGTATCAACGGTTGACGATCTGGTCGCCTGGTCCGAAACCGTCCGCGTCATCCGGCTGGCTGCGAAGATGACGGCGAGTTCATGATTGCGCGTCCGGTTTCGCTGGCGAGCGCAGCCGTGGGGTCGTAGGTTTCCCGTATAGGGAGACACGCATGGACTTCTTCAACATCTTCGCGATCGCGCTGGTCGTCCTGGCCTTCATCCTGCTGTTCAGCGTGGTGAAGATCGTGCCGCAGGGCCGCGAGTTCACGGTCGAGCGCTTCGGCAAGTACACCAAGACCCTGACCCCGGGCATCCACCTCCTGACCCCCTTCGTGGAGCGCGTCGGGCGGCGCATGAACATGATGGAGCAGGTGCTGGACGTGCCGACCCAGGAGGTCATCACCAAGGACAACGCCATGGTGAAGGTCGACGGCATCGTCTTCATCCAGGTGATGGACGCCGCGCGGGCCGCCTATCGGGTCGACGACCTGCCTTACGCCATTTCGCAGCTCTGCATGACGAACCTCAGGACCGTGGTCGGCTCGATGGAGCTGGACGAGGTGCTGAGCCAGCGGGACTCGATCAACACGCGGCTGCTGCACGTGATCGACGCGGCGACCGAGCCGTGGGGGGTGAAGGTCAACCGCATCGAGATCAAGGACCTGACGCCGCCCGCCGACATCACGAACGCGATGGCCCGCCAGATGAAGGCCGAGCGCGAGCGCCGCGCGGTCATCACCGAGGCGGACGGCGAGAAGCAGGCCGCCATCGCCCGCGCCGAGGGCGCCAAACAGGCCGCCATCCTGGAGGCCGAGGGCCGCAGGGAAGCCGCCTTCCGCGACGCCGAGGCCCGCGAGCGCGAGGCCGAGGCCGAGGCCAAGGCGACGGCCATGGTGTCTGAGGCGATCGCGCGCGGCGACGTCAACGCGATCAACTACTTCGTCGCTCAGAAGTATGTGGAGGCCTTCGCCGAGCTGGCGCGCAGCCCGCAGCAGAAGACCGTCATCGTGCCCGCTGAAATGGGGGCCTTGGTCGGGACCATCGCCGGAGTCGGCGAGCTGGTCGGCCTGGCGCGCGACCAGCAGGGCGCGGCCCGGCCCGCCCCCAGCCAGCCCCAGGCGCCGCGCGCCACGACCTCGGCCCCGCCGCCGCCGGTCGCCCCGCGCCGTCCGCGCGGCTCGGTCCCGCCCACGGAGTGATGCGCCATGCAGACCATCGCTGACATCTACGCCGCCCAGCCCTACTGGATCTGGCTGGCGGTGGGCGTGATCCTGCTGGCCATCGAGGCGGCGTTCACGACCGAATGGCTGCTGTGGCCGGCGGTCGCGGCGGGGGTCGTCGCGGTGCTGACGGCCGTGGGGCTGGACTTCGGGCCGGGGTTCGAACTGGCGGTCTTTTCGCTGATCACGGTGGTGCTGACGCTCGTCGCGCGCCGCTTCGTGCAGCGGGTGAACCCGGCGGCGGCCCCTGACGTCAACGACCGCGAGTCGCGGCTGGTGGGCCAGCAGGCCCGCGTGGTCCAGCCCTTCGAGAACGGCCGGGGCCGTGTCTTCGTCTCAGGCGCCGAATGGCAGGCCGAGATGGCGGCGGGCGACGCGCCCGTCGGAGACTATGTGACCGTCACCGCGGCCGAGGGCTCGGTGCTGAAGGTGGCGACCGGAGCAGGGGCCTGATCCGGCGACGCCGCGTGAAGGGATCAAGCGCGCAGGCGCGTCGAAACGGATCGGTCGACTCCGGCCGTATCGTGGCTCGGTCCGCCGGGGCCTCCGAGCTTGGTCGCGATCAGCCAGAGCGCGTGGGGGTTGGTCGTGGCGTAGCGCCATAACAGGTGGCGAGGATTGGTCGCCAGGCGGTGCAACCATTCCAGGCCGGAGCGCTGCATCCAGCGCGGGGCTCGCGGATAATCCCCGGTGACATAGTTGAAGAGTCCGCCGCAGGTCACGAGCCAACCGCATTTCAGGCGGTCCCGGTGACGAAGACAGAAGGCCTGCTCCTTCGGCTTGCCGAGGCCCACCCAGACCACGTCCGGCGCGGCCGCGTTGATCTCCTCGACCACGGCGGCTTCCTCGTCCTCGCTGAAGTAGCCGTGCCGGTCGCCGACGATGTCCAGGCCCGGCGCCATGAGAGCCGAGCGCTCGGCGCACGCTCGCGCCACCCCGGGCCGGCCGCCGAGGAGATACATCCTCACCCTTCCGACCGCCGCCGGAAGCAGGCAGTCCAGATACACATCCGTCGTGGCCGAACGATCCGGAATGCCGCCCCCGCCCGTCAGGCGCGATGCGGCGACGATGACGCCGCCGTCGGCGTGGACGATGTCGGCCGCGTCCAGCGCCGCGCGGAACGCCCCGTCCTGGGCCGCCATGGAGATGGCGTGGCCGTTGACGTCGAACACCAGCCTGGGCGGCGCGTCCGCCCTCCTCAGGGCCGGCGCCTCGTTCAGCATGAGCTCGATCAGCTCGGCCCGAGAGATCAGAGCCGCCCGAACGCCGCCGACACGGACGTGGGGGACCGACGCGCCGCGTGCGGTTGCCCTGTCTTGGTGCGGTGACGGTTGGCCCCCCGCCGCGGAGCTCATCTCCGCCGCGGCGCTCCCGGACGCTGCGCTCATGTCATCCCCCGACGCGGAGCCCTCCGCCCGCGACGCGTTCAGCGTAACACCGGTAAATGACGGGGGCGAGACCTATGTTGCAGTGCACTCGCGCGCCGTCGGGCGCGTGGCGGCGGGTCCGCACAGAGCCTGATCGGCTTAGGGGGGTCGCTTCGCGATTCCGCTTGAGGCGCCGCTGGGCAGGTCACGCCACGGCGAGCCGGTCCGCAGCATATAGAAGATGCCGTTGATCACCCGCCGGCCGTCCACCCGAGCCCCCCGGGGGGCTGGTCGGGCAGCAGGGGCTTGATCAGGCGCCGCTCCACCTCGCTCAGATCGCATCGCGCCATGCCAAGGCTCCTTCCGGAATCCTTGAATCAGCGAGAGCCGGTCGCCGCAAGCTTTACGGGTTCAAAGCCTAGGCGCGCCGTGGCCGCATCACGATTGCCATGTTGCAACGCAGCACGTATGTCTGGCGCGGGAAGGGGGGCTTTCCATGCGCGTCGCCACGATCGGGACCGTCTGTGTGGGGCGGGCGCCCGGAGCCGGTTTCGCGGACGTCGGCCATGTCGTGACGTGCACGGACAAGGACGCGATCCACCTCGACCTGATTACCGGGCATGACATCGCCGACGCCGTAACCGTGTCGATGATCGCCGGCCTGCGCGCCGTCCGCCATCGGCGGCGGCTTCGTCCGAGGCCGTATCGGCGATCCATCCGTCGGGGGGAGCACTGTGGCTAACGCCAAACAAACACAGCCACGTGTCGTGGTCGTGACCGGATTCTACAACCGCGAGCGCTTGGTGGACCGCACTATCGAGTCTCTGGTCAACCAGTCCTACGAAAACTTTTCCATCATCGCGTTCAACGACGCATCGACGGACGGCACAGGCGATCGCCTCGAATATTATGCAGCATTGCACCCCGAACTTCTGAAGGTCGTGCATCACCCCGAACGGCTCGGCTTCACGCGGGGGATGATAGACGCAATCGCCTCTTCGGATAGCGATTTCATAGCCGTACACGGCTCTGGCGACGTCGCGTTACCGGATAGGATCTCTGCACAGGCGCGCGCCCTCTCGGATCGCCCGCAAATCTCTGTGGTCGGATCACACTATATAAATGTAGTCGAGGAGACGGGTCTAGAAAGAATCAGAATGCCGGACGCCGGAACTGTAACTTTCGAGAGCCTTCTCAAGAGTAATATATTCACCCATGGCGAGGTGATGATGCGGCGTTCGTCTTACGTCGCGGCCGGCGGATACAGACCTCATTTTGTGAACTGTCAAGACTTAGATCTGTGGCTCCGAATGATAAAGGTTGGACCTTTCTTCACCGTGCCAGCACCATTGTACAAGCGATACATAATTTTCGACGGGGTGAGTTACGATCCCAAGAAGGCCAAAATCCAGTGGAGGTACGCGATAGCCGCCGCCCGAATAGCGACAGCGGATAAGCTGGCTGCCGAGAACATGCTCTCGGTGTTGGCGCGTGATGGGGGAATATTTGAGTTGGTTCCTGACGACGACCCCGAGTTCCAGGCCTATGCGTTCAAGGCGTCATTGAGGCTGATTGCATGGGGGCGGACAGATCTCGTCAACGAGACGGCGGCTGTCTTGAACAGCGATCCACGCCGCTATCTGATCGCTGCCGCGTGCGGCCTGGCCGAGGCGAGGGCGACGCGCCTTTTGCTGGCGGCGGTACAAAGGGCCGTCGGCGTTGCGCGGACCGAGGCCCCGGCTCGTGGCGGCTAACCGGCCCTTTGTCTAAGCGCGCCAGGACTCGCCTGCGCGGCAGCGAGAATGAATATGGTGGTGATCAAGAGTTCCACCGTGTTCGGCTGCATGATGACGCGGCCGGAAAATCCGATCACGCAGATGGCGATCATTGCGACGAGCGTCCAAGCCACCTCCGGGCGCGTTCTCTCACGGAAAGACTTGATCGCTCTGACTGCGGCGGTGATCACGCCCATGGCGAAAGTGAGGAGGCCCAAAAGCCCGACGCCGAGCATAACATCGATATAGGAATTATGAGAATGCGAGGGAAGCCATCGCCAGCCAATTCCATACATATACCGGGGCATTCCTTCCGGTGACAGGTAGGCGGCCTGATAGCCGTGCCCCAGTATCGGTGATGTCGCCCAGAACTTTATCGCCGCCGGCCAAATGAGACCCCTGCCGGTAAGTGTCGTGTCTCGACCAAGCGCGTTCAATATACTGTCTGCGCTCGTCCAAACATAATACGTCGATATCGCGATCAACATCGCGTACAGAACCGAAGTCTGCCTCACGAAGACAGATCTAGAGGTGCACATTAATATAAGTATTGTGATAGATATTGTAATAGATATCGCAATCAGCGAGGTCCTGGAGGAGCTGCCCAGCAACATTATCACACAAAGTGCGGAGCCAATAAGCCAAGGCCACGGCCGTCGCGATGTAGCCGCAAGGTAAGCGGTTGTAATGAGTCCTAAAATTGTCGAGTATGCGGCCGGATTTTTGTGTGAGTATATACCGCGCCAGTTGCCCATGTTGTCGCCAATATTTTGCTTTCCGTAGAGTGGGAGAAAGTTGGCGAGAGCGATAGAGGCGATCGTCATCGCTACGAAGGCGATCCCAAATATAGAAATAAGATTACGCGACGGAAAGCGCGCCCACAGATACACGCCTGTTAATATGGTGCCAGCTAATGACACTGATCGGACAAATGAATCGCTAGGAGATATCGACCAGAACGTCGACAAAAATGCGATGAATACAAACAGTATCATCGGCCAAGCGGCGACCAGAACTTCTTTTGATATGATATTCATCCTAATCAGTCTGTATAGAGCGTAGGAATATATGATCCCGCTCGTTAGGCTATACGAAAACCCGCTCTCCGAGATGCCGCCCCGGTCTGTCGGGTCAACGCCGCCAAATATCCAGACCAGTCCACGGGCCATGAACACGATGATGATGACCGCGATTGCGGATTCGATCGGTGAGATCGAATGTGCGCGTCGGGTCGCGTGGGACGGTGTCACTTCGTCAACCTCTTAAGGGAGGGGTTCCTGCGCCTGTATCAGAGGCGGATGTCTTGATGTCGCCAGCATCCGCGGCGACGCGGGTGGTCCGAAAGCGCAACGTCGCGAACAGATAGACACCGGCGGCCATGCTGAATGAACATACCGAGGCCCAAGCCGCCCCGAGCGCTCCCGAACTCGGAACAAGGATATAGGCCAAGCTCGTGTTCATCAGAAGCGCGCCTCCTATCACCGCTGCGCTAAGCGTCGGCTTGCCCGACCCCGCCACCACGCTGTTCATGATCTTGACGAAGGCGGCCGGGGCCAGGCCGAGCGCGAGGACGCGGACGACCGGCACCGCCTCGGTATAGGCTTCCCCCAGCACCAGCGGCACCACGAGCGGTGCGGCCAAGGCGGCCGTAGCGCCAATGACAAGGAACATGCCCGACAACAGCAGGGCGGTCTTCAGCGTCGCTGCCATGTTGTTTTTGAGTGAGCCGGAGCGCGTGGCTTCGGAAAACAGCACAAGGCCGACGGCGGTGGCCAGTTCGAGCACGATCTCGACCCCGCGTTGGGCGGCGAAGAGGTGGCCGGCCGCTTCAGGCCCATCAACAGCGCTGAGCCAGAACACTCCGACCCTGCCTTGCAGCGTGATCAGGAACATGGAGGCGGCGAAGATCAAGCCATGACGAACCATTTCCAGGCCCTCGGCCAGAGGCAGCCGTAGCGGAGATGCGCCACGCAGAGCCAGCCAGGCTGTGAAGGGGATCAAGAGCAAAAAGCCGAGCGCGAAGCTCCACATGGCCGTCGCGACCGTCAGAAGCCCGGCTAGCCACAGGACAGCGATGAACGCCGACTGCAGCATACGCGGTCCCGCTTCGGCCACGGAGAAGTTGCGGATCTCGCCACGTCCCAGAAACACCCCCTGGACCAAGACGGTGAACAGGACGCCCGCCGCGGCCAAGGCCAGTGCAGTCTGCGGTCCGAAGGCGCCGGCGCCAGCCGTCAGATCGCCGAGAGCCTTCCCGTTGAACCAGAGGACAGCGCCTGCGCAAACCACCGCCGCCGGCGGCCAGAAGGCCAGCATCACACCCATGGCGTCGCCGTCGCTCATCCGCTTCTGACCGATCCGATGGGCGGCAGACTGACGCAAGCCGAGGTTGCCGACCTGACCGCTGAGGAAGACGGCTGACGTCAGCACCCCGTACGCGCCGAAGCCCGCCGGCGACAGCACCCGCGCCAGCAGCACGAAGGCGACCACCTGCGAGGCGTGTGTCAGCACTCGCGAGCCGAGGATGGTGAACGCTTTGAGCGCGAGAGTTTTCATGTCACGCCGTTTGCGGCGCGGCGTGGGCGGCCGCCGCCTCGTGCGCCGGGCGGACCCGGCCGTCGGGGGCGATGTGGCGCACCTCGGCATCCATCCAGAAGCCAGTCTGGTCATGAACCGTGGTGCGGATCAGGTGGATAAGCGACAGAATGTCGTCCGATCGGGCGTCGCCGAGATTGACGATGAAGTTGGCGTGAAGGGGGGAGCTCTGGGCCCCGCCGATCCGGCGGCCCTTCAGCCCGGCACGCTCAATCGCGGCCCCCGGCGGACCGATCACCTCATACATTCGCGGGTCGCTGAGGAAGACCGACCCGCAGTTGGGCTGGGCCTTGGGGAACTTCCGCCGACGCTCGCCCATGATGCTGATCATCTCGCGGCGCAGCGCGCCGCGCTCGGCCGCCTCGAAACGGAAGTCGGTCTCCAGCACGATCAGCCCGTCGTCCTGGAGGGTCGAGCCGCGATAGCGGAAGGCGCACTCCGCCCGGCTACGCGTGAACGGGGCCCCCCTCATGTCACAGCCGCGCACGTTGACCGTGCTGGAGCCCACGCCTTGACGGCGACTGCCGCCGTTCATCATCACCAGCCCCCCTAGCGTCCCAGGAATGCCGATGGCGTGCTCCAGGCCCTTCAGGCCGCGCTGGCCCAACAGGCGGACGAAGCGCGGGACCCAGATGCCGGCCTCGGCGGTGACCTCGAGGCCGTTGAAGCGGAGCGCCGACAGGGACGGGCCGATCCGAACCAGCACCCCATCGAAACCCTGATCGTCAAACAGGACGTTGGAGCCGTCCCCGATCACCAACCGGGGCAGGTCGGTGTCGGCGAGATACGAGAGGGTTGCGCGAACGCCTTCGGCGCTGCTCGGTTCGACCACCAGCCAGGCGCGCCCGCCCGTTCGCCAGCGGCCGTACTGGCGCAGATCGGCGTCCGCTGTGACGGCGCCGCCGGACAGGCGCATCAGGTCGCGGGCAAGGGCCGGGCGCCCCTCGGTCATTGCCTGACCGACGCCCCTAGGGTGGCGAGTTTGGCGTGGAGGGCGTCGTAGCCGCGTTCGATCTGCCAAGCGTCGTGGATGGTCGTCTCGCCGTCGGCGCACATCCCCAGCAGAGTCAGGGCCATGCCCGCGCGCAGGTCCAGCGCCGTGACGTCCGTCCCACTGACCGGCGCGCCGCCGTCGATGACCAGCACGCCATCCTCCACCGAGGTACGAACACCCATCCGGGCGAACTCGTCAGCATAGCCGTAGCGGCCGACGAACCGTAGGTCGATCAACTTTGAGCGGCCTTGCGCAAGGCAGGCATAGGCGCCGAACAGGGGCTGCATGTCCGAGTTGATGCCGGGGTAAGGGCCGGTGCTGATTTCAACCGGGAAGCATTCGCCTCCGCGCACGATCAGGGAGTCGTCGGTGCCTCGGTAAAACTTAGCTCCGCTTTCGCGCAGGAAGATCAGCGGCACCTCCAAGTGGTCGAACGGGAAATCTCGGATCTCGACATCCCCTGCCGTCATGACCGCGCCGATCATCCAGGTGATGGCTTCCATGTTGTCCGGCACGACTCGGTGCCGCGCACCGCCAAGTGCGTCGACGCCATGGACCTCTATGCTCTCCTGGCCGCGGACGGTGATGCGGGCGCCCATGCTGCGGAGCATGGCGATCAGATCGAGGATTTCCGGACGGACATGCGGGTTCCAGATGCGCGTCACGCCGTGCGCCAGCGTCCCGCACAGGATCGCGTTCTCGGTCGCGCCGGTCGAGCGTAGCGGAAGATGGATGTCCGTGCCCACGAGCCCGTTGGGGGCGTGGGCCCTGAGCATGCCGTCCTCGATGGTCACCTCGGCGCCGAGGGCGCGCAGCAGCATCTCGTGGATGTCGATCTTGCGGTCGCCCAGCTGGCATCCACCAGGCGCCGGCACCGCGCCCGAGCCCGTGCGGGCGACGAGGGCTCCCAGGATCAGCAGGGTGTTGCGGATGGAGCGGCCCTCCCAGACCAGCTCCGACGGCGGGGCGGTCCGCTGGCGGATGGTCAACGTCGAACCGGAAGTGACGCATTCCTTCCCCAGCGCCTCCAGCATCCCGACGTGGACGATGGCGTCGAGAAGGCCAGCGGGATAGTTGTTGAGCGTGATCTCGTCGCCCGTCAGTAGGGACGCCGCCAGCAGGCGCAGCACACTGTTCTTGGCTCCGCTGACGGTGACGCGACCTTCCAGCCGGCTCCTTGCGACCGTGAGCGTGCTGGTGGATCTGGCGGTAGCTGAGGCGAGTGCGGACATGTCAGATCGATCTTGCCGTTAGCCGGGGATGGGGAGCTTTGGACGCCATACGTTGAGCGAGGCAGGCGCGGGCCGTCATGACCGCCACCCCCGCCACCACTCCACGAACCGCCCCAGGCCGTCGGACAGCGGCACTTTCGGCGCATAGCCGGTCAGGGCGTGGAGCTTGGAGACGTCGGCGTAGGTGGCGGTGACGTCGCCGGGCTGCATGGGGCGCATCACCTTGACGGCCTCGCGGCCGAGGTGGCGCTCCAGGGTGGCGATCATCTCCATCAGGCCGACCGGCGCGCTGTCGCCGATGTTGTAGACCTCGTGGCCGCCCGGGGCCGGCGGGTGGTCCAGCACCCCGACCACCCCGTCGACGATGTCGTCGATGAAGGTGAAGTCGCGGGCCATCCTGCCCTCGCCGTACACCTCGATCGGCTCGCCGCGCATGATCTTTTCGGTGAAGCTGAAATAGGCCATGTCCGGCCGACCCCAGGGGCCATAGACGGTGAAGAAGCGCAGGCCCGACTGGGGGAAGCCGTAGAGGGCGGCGTAGCTCTGGCTCAGCAGCTCGCAGGCGCGCTTGGTGGCGGCGTAGAGCGACACCGGGCTGACCGTGGGGTCGTCCTCGCGGAAGCCGCCGGCCCCGCCCGTGACCGCCAGCGGCCGGTCGCCATAGACCGAGCTGGAAGAGGCGTAGACCAGATGCTCGACCTCGGAGTGGCGGCAGGCCTCCAGCACCGACAGGTGACCGGCCAGGTTGGAGCGCTCGTAGGCGAAGGGATTCTCCAGCGAGTAGCGGACCCCCGCCTGCGCGGCTAGGTGCACCACCCGGCGCGCGCCGCTGTCGGCGGTCAACGTGCGCAAGGCGGCGTGGTCGGCGATGTCCATCCGCACCATGCGGAAACCGGGCCGGCCCTCCAGTCGTCCGGCGCGGGCCTCTTTCAAGGCCGGGTCGTAGTAGGCGTTGAATTCATCGACGCCGATAACCGTCTCGCCCCGCGCGAGCAGCCGCTCCGCCACGTGCAGGCCGACGAACCCCGCCGCCCCCGTGAGGATCACCGGCCCGGTGTTGCGCCCACCCACACTCGCCCCCGCTCATACCCCTGATACGCGGCATAGCGCGCGGCGGGCGCCAGCGACAATCAAAATTTGTGCGGCGCCGCAATCGGACCCGGGCCGAGAGGCCCCTGTCGGCTTGTGCGAGCGCGCGTCTAGATCGGCGTCCGGCGCGCGTCGAACCAAGCCCTCAGCCGCGACAGGGTGGGCAGCAGCCCCTCGAGCTCGGCCGGGGTGAAGGCCTCGCCCAATTGGGCCAGGGTCGGGGCCAGGGACATGATGGCCGCCTCGCGCGCGCCGCGTCCGGCCTCGGTCAGGTGCACGCGCTTGGAACGGCCGTCCCGCGCGTCCGGGCGAAGCTCGACCAGGCCGCGCGCCTCCAGCCTCTGGAGGGTGTGGGTCATCGTCGCCTTGGACACCTGAAAAGCGCGGGCCAGCTCCGCCGGCGTCTTCCCGTCCCCCAGCCGCACGCCGTTGTTCAGCACCGTGAATCCCGCCAGCGACAGCCCGTCCGGCAACAGGCGTTCGAACAGGTTGCCGGACAGCTGGGCCACGATGCCGATCTCGTTCAGCACCTTGAAGCCGGAAGGGTCGCCGGGCGGATGGGTCACGACACCAGATGCTCCTCGAGGCCGCGACGGGGGGCCGGCGGCACGACCTTGCCGTATCCGGCGCGGGCCAGCATCTGCAAGCGTTCGCCGGGCCGGACCCCGACCAGGGCGTCGACGCGCCGCTTGAACTCGGCGACCTCGGCGTACTCCTGCAGGCCCTGACTGACCGGGTGGACGGCCACGCCCCCCGCGTCCGCCGCTAGGTTCATCCGCGCCCAGGCGCGACCGGCGTTCAGCTGGGTCGCGCGATCGTTGCCCTCGCTGATCAGCCACACGAAGGCGGGGCTGCTGTCGGCCAGCCCGCGATACATGGACTTGCCCTGTTCGTGCGCCATCGTGCCGGGTTTGCGGATCTGGTCGCGGGACATCAGCCCCACCGCCGCCATCGCCTCGACCATGGGACCGCCGATGTCGATCCCGTCGCGATGGCGCGCGATCTCCTCGCGGCCGATCCGCATCAGTTCGATCGATTCCTCGAAGGCGGCCGGGGTCACGATCTCCGTCACATAGGCGCCGCTGACGAGGTCGCGCAGGGCCGACAGACGCCCGTCGGCGACGACGCCTGAGCGGAAGCCGGGCGCGGCGCCCTCGGCCAGCATCCTGCGCGCGGCGGCGGTATCGAGCGGGCGGGCGGGATCATAGGCCGCCTTGTTCGAGCGCCGGGTGAGGATGCGGGCGGCCAGGGGATCGGTCGCCCCGCCCTTGCCGAAGGTGAAGCGCGCCACCGGTCGATCGTCCAGACGCGGCACGCCGCCGCCGTCCGGAAACGGCTCGACCGTCACCGAGCGCCCGCGCAGAGTCGCGGCGAGGCAGGTCAGCTCCACAAAGGCGCCGCAACCGATGACGATCTGGCGGTCGAAGGGGTCGGTCACGGGCAACAGCCGTTCGCGATCGACATGGAGAACCGCCTGGTCCGCGCCCTGGAGCTCGATCAGCCACGGCTGCCGGTTGTGGGGATTGGGGGCCAGGATGCCGTGGGCGAGGGCGAACAGCCGGTCGTCGTCCTGACCGGCGCCCGGCTGGTTCCAGGCGGCGACCGGATCCGGCAGGCCCGCCGACGGCGCACAGGCGGCTTGGGCCAGCAGCGGCGCGGCGAGCACGCCGCCGCCCATGATGCGAATGAAATCCCGACGCGCGACCATTTCGACCTCCAATAGTTCGATATCGAACAAGATAGTCGTTAGACATCGAACGAGTCAAGACTCTCAGCGAAGGTCAGGGATGCCGCGGTTGGCCAGGGCGTCAGCGCGTTCGTTCAGTCGGTGCCCCGCGTGGCCCTTGACCCAGCGCCAGCGGACGTCGTGGCGCGCGCGGGCCGCGTCCAGCCGCTTCCACAGGTCGTCGTTCTTGACCGGCTTCTTGTCGGCCGTCTTCCACCCGCGCGCCTTCCAGCCGCCGATCCATTCGGTGATCCCCTGCATCACATATTTGCTGTCGGTGTGCAGCTCGACCCTGCACGGACGGGTCAGCGCCTCCAGCGCCTGGATCGCCGCCATCAGCTCCATGCGGTTGTTGGTGGTCAGGGGTTCCCCACCCCACAACTCCTTCTCGTGGCCGCCCGCCGTCTGGAGGATCGCGCCCCAGCCGCCGGGGCCGGGATTGCCCTTGCAGGCGCCGTCGGTGTGGATGATGACGTGGGTCAGGCCGGAACTCATGGGGCGTGACTACAGCGTCCCTTGGCGCGCCGCCATCGGCTGGCCTATATGCGGGGCGAGAGACATCGCGGGCGAAGGTCGTCCGTCTGAGGAGAGTTCGCCATGGGCGCCATGAGCATCTGGCACTGGGCCATCGTCGTCGTCGTCGTGCTGTTGCTCTTCGGCGGGAGGGGCAAGCTGTCCGGGCTGATGGGCGACGCCGCCAAGGGCATCCGCGCCTTCCGCGACGGCCTGAAGGGCGAGGACGACAAGGGCCCGGCGGACGGCGTCAGCTCGCTGCCGCGCACCGACGCGGAAAAGGAAGACCTGAAGCGCTGATCCGGCGCGCGACTCCAGCGGAAAAGACCCTGAACCCATGGGCGGCCTGGGCCCCGGCATCGGCGGCTTTGAAATCCTCGTCATCGGCCTCGTCGCCCTGATCGTCGTCGGGCCGAAGGACCTGCCCCTGCTCATGCGTCGGGTGGGGCAGTTCATGGCGCGCGCCCGGGCCATGGCCAGCGAGTTCCGCGCCAGCTTCGACGAGATGGCGCGCCAGTCGGAACTCGACGACCTGCGCAAGGAGGTCGAGGCGCTCCGGCGCGGGCAGGGGATGGTCCCTCTGGGGGCCGAGGCCGAAGCGGCCTTTCGCGACATCAGAAGCGACCTTCAGCGGCCGCTGGACGCGCCGCAGCCGCTGCTGACCACGCCTGAGGGCGACGTCCCGCCCCAGCCCCAGCCCCCCGCCGTCGCCGTGGCCGATCCCGAACCGGCCGCGGCGCCGGCGAAGCCCGCGCGTCGCGCCGGCGCCCGCCAGGCCAAGCCCAGGACGCCGGCCAAGGCCGGCGCCAAGCCGCGCAGGAGCCCGGCGAAGTCATGAGCCGTACCGACCGGGACGAGGCCGAGATCGAGGCGTCGCGCGCGCCGCTCATGGATCACCTGATCGAGCTGCGTGGGCGGCTGATCGTCTGCGTCGTCGCCTTCGTCATCGGCTTCATCGGCTGCTTCGCCTTCTCGGAGCCGATCTACATTTTCCTGGTGAAGCCGTTCGCGGCGGCGGCGGCCTTCCACCAGGCGGCGGGCGGCGGGCATTCTGCCGTATCCCCGCTGGATCTGATCCTGGCCACGGCGGGCCTGCGGGCCATCCCCGCCGTCGACGGCCAGACGGTGAACCTGATCTACACGGCGCCGCTCGAGATCCTCTTCACCAAGATGAAGCTGGCGGGCTTCGGGGCCGTCTTCGTGGCGTTTCCGGTGCTGGCCTGGCAGCTCTATCGCTTCGTCGCCCCCGGTCTGTATCGCAACGAGCGCGGGGCCTTCCTGCCGTTCCTGATCACCTCGCCCTTGCTCTTCCTGCTGGGCGCGGCGCTGGTCTATTTCGTCATGCTGCCGTTCGTGATGTGGTTCTCGCTGAGTCAGCAGATCGTCGGCGGCGGCGTGTCGGCCGAGCTCCTGCCGCGCGTCTCGGACTATCTGAACCTGGTGACCGCGCTGCTGCTCGCGTTCGGACTCTGCTTCCAGTTGCCGGTCGTCATGACCCTGCTGGGGCTGGCGGGAATCATCTCGTCGCGGGTCATGGCCGAGGGCCGCCGCTACGCCATCGTCGCCGTGGTGGTGGTCGCCGCCGTCGTCACCCCGCCGGACCCGATCAGCCAGCTGATGCTCGCCATCCCCCTGGTGCTGCTCTACGAAATCTCGATCTGGTGCGTCCGGCTGATCGAGATGCGGCGCAGGCGGGAGGATGAGGCGGAGGGGCTGGCCGGGGTCTGATTCGGCCCGACATCGCGTTGTCGCACGGGTCTTCGGCCCGCCAACGTCCGCCCGCTGAGATTCCCGCGCCCGAAACGAGAAAGCCCCGGGCGGCGGACCGTCCGGGGCTCTTCCTATCCGCCGATCTGACCGATCAGCAGCTGTAGTACATGTCGAACTCGACCGGGTGCGGGTGCAGCTGCAGCCGCGCCACCTCTTCCATCTTCAGCTCGATGTAGCTGTCGATGAAGTCGTCATCCATGACGCCGCCCTTCTTGAGGAAGGCCCGGTCCTTGTCGAGGTTCTCGAGCGCCTCACGCAGCGAACCGCAGACCTCGGGGATGTTGCCGCGTTCTTCCGGCGGCAGGTCGTAGAGGTTCTTGTCGGCCGCCGCGCCCGGATCGATGCGGTTCTCGATGCCGTCCAGGCCCGCCATCAGCAGGGCCACGAAGGTCAGATAGGGGTTGCCCATCGGGTCGGGGAAGCGCGCCTCGATGCGCTTGGCCTTCGGGCTGTGCACCCACGGGATCCGGATCGAGGCCGAGCGGTTGCGCGACGAATAGGCCAGCTTCACCGGCGCCTCATAGCCCGGCACCAGGCGCTTGTAGCTGTTGGTGGTCGAGTTGGAGAAGGCGTTGATCGCCTTGGCGTGCTTGATGATCCCGCCGATGTACCACAGGCAGGTGTCCGACAGGCCGGCGTACTTGTCGCCCGCGAACAGGGGCTTGCCGTCCTTCCAGATCGACTGGTGCACGTGCATGCCCGAGCCGTTGTCGGCGAACATCGGCTTGGCCATGAAGGTCGCCGACTTGCCGTAGGCGGCCGCCACGTTGTGGATGACGTACTTATAGAGCTGCAGCCGGTCGGCCATGGTCAGCAGGTCGGAGAACTTCAGGCCCAGCTCGTGCTGCGCCGGCGCCACCTCGTGGTGGTGCTTTTCCGGGTCCAGCCCCAGGTCCTTCATGACCGCCAGCATCTCGCCGCGCAGGTCCTGGCCGGAGTCGACCGGGTTGACCGGGAAATAGCCGCCCTTGGGCCCCGGGCGGTGGCCCATGTTGCCCTCGGTGTATTCCGCACCGGTGTTGGCCGGCAGCTCGGTCGAGTCGTAGGCGTAGAAGGTGTTGTGCGGCTGGGTGGACCAGCGCACGTCGTCGAAGACGAAGAACTCGGCTTCCGGGCCGAAGTAGACCGCGTCGCCCACGCCGGAGGCCTGGACATAGGCCAGCGCCTTCTTGGCCATCGAGCGGCTGTCGCGGTTGTAGGGCTCGCCGGTGTCGGGGTTCAGGACGTCGCAGAACAGGAACAGCGTCGTCTGCTGGTAGAAGGGATCCACGTAGGCGGTCTTCAGATCCGGCTTCAGCAGCATGTCGGACTCGTTGATCGCCTTCCAGCCGGCGATCGAGGAGCCGTCGAACATCGTGCCCTCGTTCAGGAAATCCTCGTCCACCAAGTCGATGTCGAAGGTGACGTGCTGCAGCTTGCCGCGCGTGTCGGTGAAGCGGAGATCGACGTACTTGACGTCCTTATCCTTGATCTCTTTGAGGATCTTGTCGGCGGCGCTCATTCTCGAGGTCCTGTTCTTGGGGGAGGCTTAAGGAGAAAAGCCGCCCGCGGACCGGACGGCTTCGGGGAGGAGAGGGTCAGACCGCCTGGGCGCCGGTCTCGCCGGTGCGGATGCGGATGACGTCGGCGACGTCGGAGACGAAGATCTTGCCGTCGCCGATCTTGCCGGTGCGGGCGGCCGTCTGGATCGCCTCGACCACCGCCGGCGCCAGGTCGTCGGGAACCACGACCTCCAGTTTGATCTTCGGCAGGAAGTCGATGACGTATTCGGCGCCCCGATAGAGCTCGGAGTGACCCTTCTGGCGGCCGTAACCCTTGGCTTCGAGCACCGTCATGCCCTGCACGCCGATGTCCTGAAGCGCCTCCTTCACCTCGTCGAGCTTGAAAGGCTTGATGACGGCTTCGATCTTCTTCATGGCGGCCCCGATGCCCTGCGCCAGCGGCGTTTGGTTCGGGTAGCAAAGGGACATTGCATTGCAGCATAACGCAAGAGCCTTTTGCAAAATCGCCATGTTCGTGGACGGACGGAGATCGGCATGACCGAGACGAACGGGCCGGCGTTGTGGGCCTCGGCCCTGCCGCGCCCCACGGCGGAGACGCACAAGCACAGCCGGGGCCGGTTGGGCGTCGTGTCCGGACCGCCGCTCAGGACCGGCGCGGCGCGGCTGGCGGCGCGGGCCGGGCTGAGGATCGGGGCGGGGTTGGTGAAAGTCTTCTGCCCGCCGGACGCCGCCATGGTGCTGGCCCCCGCGCTGGAGGCCGTCATGCTGGACGTCTTCAACGATCCGCTGGACCTGGAGCGCCTGAGCGAGCCGATGGACGCCGTGGTCATAGGGCCCGCCGCGGGGGTCGACGAGGCCACGGTGCTGAACATCGCCGCGCTGGAGCGCACCGGCGCGGCGCTGGTGCTCGACGCGGACGCCCTCACGGTGTTCCAGGGGCGGGTGGACCAGCTGGCGCTGGGGCTCGACCGGGATGATGTGGCCACCCCGCACGCCGGGGAGTTCGAAAGGTTGTTCCCAGGCTTGCTGGCGCAGAAGGGGCGGGAGGACGCCGCGCGCCAGGCCGCCGACGTCCTAGGCTGTATCGTCGTGCTGAAGGGCGATCGGACGGTGATCGCCGCGCCGGACGGCCGGGTGCGCATCAATGACGGGGCCGCGCCATGGCTGGCGACCGCCGGCAGCGGCGACGTCCTGGCCGGCATGATCGGCGGCCTGCTGGCCCAGTCGATGGACAGCTTTGAGGCGGCGTCCGCCGCCGTGTGGCTGCATGCCGAGGCCGCCCGGCGCTTCGGGCCCGGGCTCATCGCCGAGGACCTGCCAGACCGGTTGCCCCCGCTGATCGCGCAACGGCTGGACGCCGCGCCCGGCGACGCCTAGAGCGGACGCCACGCGGATGTGGCGGAACTGGTAGACGCACTGGATTTAGGTTCCAGCGCCGCGAGGCGTGGAGGTTCGAGTCCTCTCATCCGCACCATTATTTTGGCGCTACCGCTCGCGACGCGGTCGCTCGCTGCTTCAGCGCGTGGTGGGGCGCTACGGCTCGGCTCGCGGAGCCTCGCTGCTGAGCTCGGGATTCTGGCGCTACCGCTCGCGACGCGGTCGCTCGCTGCTTCAGCGCGTGGTGGGGCGCTACGGCTCGGCTCGCGGAGCCTCGCTGCTGAGCTCGGGATTCTGGCGCTACCGCTCGCGACGCGGTCGCTCGCTGTCTGAGCGCGTACAAAGAAAAAGGCCCGGGATCGCTCCCGGGCCTTTGGTTCGAGGCTATGGATGCGCCTCAGTCTTCCTTGACGTTGTCCACGTGTCCGCCCAGCGCCTGACCGGGCGTCGCCAGGGCGCTGTCGTCGGTGATGTCGATGCCCTTCGCCAGCTTCGAATGCCAGAAGCCGTAGGCGGCGTAGAGCACGGCGCCGATGGCGGCGTAGCCGCCGAGCAGCATCAGCGGCAGGGGATTGTCCTCGGCCGCGTGCTGGAACATCGGCACGAGGTTGTTGTAGGCGAGGAACAGGCACGCCGCGATGCCGGCCACCGCCGTCGGGATGCCGCCAGGCACGCGGAACGGGCGCGGCATCTCCGGGTGGCGCACACGCAGCACGATGACGCTGAGGCAGACGATCGAGAAGGCTGTCGCCGTGCCCAGCGACACCAGGTCGCCCAGGATCGAGATGGGCAGGAAGGCCGCCGCGACGGCGATCAGGATGCCCAGGACGATGGTGCCGATCCAGGGGGTGCGGAAGCGCGGGTGAACGACGGCGAAGGCCTTGGGCAGCAGCCCGTCGCGCGCCATCGTGTAGAAGACGCGGGTCTGGCCGTAGCACAGGACGAGCATCACGGAGGACAGGCCGGTGATGGCGCCGATCTTGATCAGGAAGCTGATCAGGTTCAGCGGGCTGCCGTCCGGCGTGATGATGCCGGTGTCGGCCCATTCCAGCCCCATCCGGTCGATCGCGACGGCGATCGGCGCCGGCGACGCCAGCTCCAGGTAGGGCACCACGCCGGTCATGACGGCCGCGACGGCCATGTAGATCAGGGTGCAGACGAAGAGCGCGCCCAGGATGCCGATGGGCACGTCCTTGGACGGGTTCTTCGCCTCGGCCGCGGCGGTGGAGACCGCCTCGAAGCCGACGTAGGCGAAGAAGATGATGGCCGCGCCGCGGAAGATGCCCTCGACGCCGAACTGGCCTGGCCCCTGGTTCTCCGGGATGAAGGGCGTCCAGTTGGCCGGGTTCACATAGGTGATCCCCACGGCGATGAAGGTCAGCAGGACGACGATCTTGATGACGACGATCGCGTTGTTGATGTTCGCCGACTCCGAGACGCCCAGCACCAGCAGGCCGCAAACCGCGGCGATTCCGATGGCGGCGACCAGGTTGAAGGTGCCTGTGGCCGGGAAGCTGGTCGCGCCCGCCTCCTGCACGAGCTGCACCAGCGGCGTGGCCCACTGGGGACCTTCGCCGCCCGCGTACTGGATCGTCGGGAAGATCTGCTGACTTATCCCGAAGTCCGACAGGATCGAGACGACATAGCCCGACCAGCCGACGGCGACCGTCGAGGCCGCCACGCCGTATTCGAGAACCAGCAGCCAGCCCATGATCCAGGCGAAAACCTCACCCAGCGTGCCGTACGCATAGGTGTAGGCTGAACCGGACACGGGCATGGTCGAGGCCAGCTCGGCGTAGCACAGGCCGGCCAGGGCGCAGGCGATGCCCGCGACCACGAAGGACAGCATGATCGCGGGGCCGGCGTTGGCCGACGCCACCTGGCCGGTCAGGACGAAGATGCCGGCGCCGATGATGGCGCCGATGCCCAGGCTCATGAGGTTGATGGGGCCCAGCGTCCGCTTCAGCTCGCTCTTGGCGGCCTCTTTCTGGATCTGCGCGATGGATTTTCTGAGGAACAGTCGGTTCCCCTTGGGCCTAAGGCCTTCTGCGGACATAGAGTCTCGCCCCTGTAGTACGCGACCGACCCCTCCCGGGCGGCCTCCAAGCGCGCGGACGCTAGACGCGCGCCGGGCGCCGCGCAATCGGATTGCAGAGCGATAAAATCCACACGACGAAACTGTGACCGTATGTGTGGCCGGCAAGGCGCCCCGACCCGGCGGCGTCTTGCCGGCGAGGGGTGGCCTGGACCGCCGGAAGTCCTTTAGGATCGCGCCAAGAGAACTAGGATGCGGCCGCGATCCGACGGCTCGTGCGACCGCCGAGGGGAAACGATATGGCCGGGCCGACATCGACAGCAGGACGTGCGCAATGGTCGTCGAAGGCGGCCTTCATCTTGGCGGCGACGGGATCCGCCGTCGGCCTGGGCAACCTGTGGCGATTCCCGACCGAGGCGGGAAACAACGGCGGCGGCGCCTTTGTGATGCTGTACGTGCTGTGCGTCGTGCTGATCGCCCTGCCGCTGCTGCTGGCTGAAAGCCTGATCGGTCGCCACGGACAGAAATCGACGATCGGCAGCGCCGTGCAGTTGGCGCGCCAGTCGCGGGCCAGCCCGGCGTGGAGCCTGATGGCGGTCATCGGCCTGATCGCCAACACCGCGATCCTGACATTCTACTGCGTGGTCGCCGGCTGGGTTGTTTACTTCATCGGCGTCAGCGGTGCCGACCTCGTCGGCGCCGCGTCGGCGGGCGAGCCGCTGAGGGGGGCCTTCGCGGAGCGCTCGACCGATCAGATCCGAGAGATCATGCCCACCCTGTTCGCCGATCCGGCCCTACTGGTCGGGCTCCAACTCGCCTTCGTCGCCACCACGGTGTGGATCGTAGCGCGCGGGGTCAAAGGCGGCATCGAAAAGGCCGCTACCTGGCTGATGCCGGCGTTCTTCCTTCTGCTGATCGGGATCACCGTCTATGCGGCGCTGACGGGCGACTTCGCGGCGGCGGCGACCTTCCTGTTCACCCCGGACTTCGAACGCGCGCTGAATCCGGCGGTGCTCAGCTCGGCGCTGGGTCAGGCGTTCTTCTCTCTCAGCCTCGGCGGCGGCGCCATGATCGCCTACGGAGCCTATGCCTCGCGGGACACGAACCTCGGCCAGACATCCGGCGTCATCGCCTTCGCCGACACCGGCGTGGCGATCATCGCGGGCCTGGCGATCTTCCCGATCGTGTTCAGCGTCGGCCTATCCCCGGACGCGGGCCCCACCCTGATGTTCCAGACCCTGCCGGCCGCGTTCCACGTCATGCCGGGCGGGGCGCTGGTCGGGCTGGCCTTCTTCGTGCTTGCCTTCTTCGCGGCCCTGACCTCGTCGGTGTCCCTGCTGGAGATCTCGGTCGGCTGGATCACCGAGAAGTTCGGGGCCTCACGCGTGATGGCGTCGGTCGGTGTGGGTGTTCTGGTGTTTCTCGTCGGGCTGTTGTCGGCGCTGTCGTTCAACCTCTTGGCGGACCAGAGGCCGATCCCCTTCGTGCCCGGGTTCGAGAACGCCAATTGGTTCGACGCCATCGACGGTGTGACCGGGCGTCTGCTGCTGCCGCTGTCAGGACTGATCACAGCCGTCTTCATCGGCTGGGTGGCGGACCGGAAGCTCGTCGACGCGGAGACCGGCCTGTCGGGAGCCGGGCTGGCGGCCTGGCGGTTCCTGATCGCCTGGCTGTGTCCCCTGGCGGTGACGGCGATCCTGGTGCTGGGCCTGTTCCCGCAGATTCTGGGCTGAGCCGCGGGGCTTCCGGTTCGCGGGCCGCCCGCTAGACCGAAATCGGTTCAGTTGGACGCAGGTCCAACTGGGCTCAGATTTCGGTCCAGCCTTGAATGAGAGCCTGATCCACGACCCAAGTGGAATCGCGAAGCGATTCCACTTAAGTCGATCAGGCTCTAGAGACCCGTCGGTGAGCCCCGATCTGCCCATCCATTCGGTCCTGCCGGAGCTTCTTGCCGCGCTGGATGCGTCGACCCGAGCGGTGCTGGCGGCGCCGCCCGGTGCGGGCAAGACGACCGTCGTCCCACTCGCGTTGCTGGACCGCCCCTGGCTGAGGGACGCCAAGGTCCTGGTGCTCGAGCCCCGCCGGCTGGCCGCGCGGGCGGCGGCCGAGCGTATGGCGGCGACCCTGGGCGAGCGTCCCGGCGAGCGCGTCGGCTACCGCACCCGGCTGCAGAGCCGGATCGGCCCCGCGACCCGTATCGAGGTGATCACCGAGGGGGTCTTCACCCGAATGATCCTGGACGACCCGGGGCTGGAGGGCGTCGGCGCGGTGCTGTTCGACGAGTTTCACGAACGGAGCCTGGATGCCGACCTGGGCCTGGCGCTCGCCCTGGATAGCCAGGCGGCGTTGCGGGACGATCTGCGCATCCTCGTGATGTCGGCGACGCTGGATGTCGCGGGCGTGGCGAAGCTGCTGGAGGGCCCGCCGGTCGTCGAGGCCGAGGGCCGGATGTTTCCGGTGCGGACCCGCTACCTGGGACGCGACCCGGCCGAGCGATTCGAAGCGGCGGTGGCGCGGGCGATCCAGACGGCCCTGGCGGAGGAGACCGGCTCGATTCTCGCCTTCCTGCCGGGGCAGGCCGAGATTCATCGCACGGCGCGACTGCTGTCGGAGCGGATTCGCGATCCGGCGGTGGAGATCGCGCCGCTGTTCGGCGCGCTCGACAAGGCCGAACAGGATCGGGCCATCGAGCCGGCGCCGCCGGGACGCCGCAAGGTGGTGCTGGCGACCTCGGTGGCCGAGACCAGCCTGACGATCCAGGGCGTGCGGGTGGTGATCGACGGCGGCCTGTCGCGCGTGCCGCGCTTCGAGCCGTCCAGCGGCCTGACGCGACTGGCCACGGTGCGAGTCAGCCGGTCCTCGGCGGAGCAGAGACGAGGTCGGGCCGGGCGCACCGAGCCAGGGGTCTGCTACCGCCTCTGGGACGAGGAACAGACGCGGGGCCTGATCCCGCACCAGCCGCCGGAGATCGCCGAAGCGGACCTGACCGGACTGGCGCTGGACCTCGCGCGATGGGGGGCGGCGACGGCGGACGGGCTGGCGCTGCTGGACCCGCCGCCGAGGGGGGCCTTCTCCGAGGCGCGCGCGGTGCTGGGCCGGCTGGGGGCGCTGGACGGGGAGGGACGACTGACCGGCCACGGTCGGAGACTGGCGGCCATCCCGCTGGGGCCGCGCCTAGCGCATCTGGTCGCGACCGCGTCCGACGCCGGGGACGCCCTGGGCGGCGCGCGGCTGGCGGCGATCCTGAGCGAGCCGGGGCTCGGGGGGACCTCGACCGACGTCGCCGAGCGGCTGACCCAGTTCGTCAGGGACGGCGCCCCCCGCGCCCGCGACGCGCTGAAGCTGGCCGACCGCTGGGCCAGGGCGGCCGGGGGCGGGACGGGCGGCAAGGCCGATCCGGGCGCGCTGATCGCGGCGGCCTTCCCCGAGCGGATCGCGCGGGCGCGGGGCAAGCCGGGCGAGGTGCTGCTGGCGTCGGGGCGCGGCGCATTCCTGGATCCCACAGACCGGCTGGCGCGGGAGCCCTGGCTGGCGGTGGCCGAGCTGTCGGGCGGGGACGCGGGCGACCGCATCCGGCTGGCCGCGCCGCTCGATCCGGCCGTGATCGCCGATCGGGCGGAGGTCGAGGACCGACTGACGCGCACGCCCGGCGGGCGGCTGGAGCTTCGCCGGGTGCGAAAGATCGGGGCGCTGGTCCTGGAGGAGAAGGCGCTGGGCGCGCCGGATCGGGCGCGGATCACACAGGCGCTCTGCGACGAGGTGGTCCGGCGCGGTCTCAAGGACGTGCGGTTCGGCGAACGGGCGGGGACGCTGCGGGCCCGGCTGGGCTTCCTGCACGGACTGGACGCCAGTTGGCCCGACGTGTCGGACAGGGCGCTGTTCGAGGCTCGCGAGACCTGGCTCTGGCCGCTGCTGGAGACGGTGCACGGGCTGGAGGCGATCTCTGACGCCGCCCTGGAACAGGGTCTCAAGGCGCTGATTCCCTGGGACAAGATGCGCGATCTGGATCGACTGGCGCCGGCGCGGCTGGAGACGCCCTTGGGCTCGGCGGCCATCGACTACGCCGCCGAGGGCGGGCCCCGCGTGGACATTCGGGTGCAGGAGCTGTTCGGCGTCACCACCCATCCGACGGTCGCCGGGGTTCCGCTGACGCTGGCGCTGCTGTCGCCGGCGCGCCGGCCGATCCAGCTGACCAAGGACCTGCCGGGCTTCTGGAAAGGGTCGTGGAAGGAGGTTCGCGCCGAGATGCGCGGGCGCTATCCGAAGCACCCCTGGCCCGAGGACCCGGCCTCGGCGGCGGCCACGACCCGGGCCAAGCCGCGCGGGAGCTAAAGACCCTCGGTCGCGGCGTAGACCATGATGCCCGTGGCGACGGCGAGGTTCAGGCTGTCGGCCCGGCCGCGCATGGGGATCTTCACATTGACGTCGCAGGCGGCCGCCAGGCGGTCGGTCAGGCCCGCCTGTTCATTGCCCATCAGGATCAGCGCCGGACGGGTCCGGGCCGCGGCGCGGTGATCCACCGTCGCATCCAGCCGCGTGCCGATGACCGAGCCGGCCCATCTCGCCCGCCAGGTCAGGAACTCTTCGACGCTGGCCTTCGTAATCGACACCGCGAAGACCGAGCCCATGGTGGCGCGCACCGCCTCCACCGAAAAAGGGTCCACGCAGTCGCCGATCAGGATGACGCCGCCACAACCGGCCGCGTCGGCGGTGCGGATGATGGTGCCCAGATTGCCCGGGTCGCGGACCTGCTCCAGCGCGACCCAGCACGGCGCCGACCTGGGCTCGAGCGCCTCAAGCGGGGTGAAGGCCTGATCGAAGACGCCCAGCACCGTCTGCGGATTGTCGCGCCGGCTGATCTTTTCCAGGATCGCGTGGGTGACGATCACGACCTCGCCGCCCGCCTCGCGGGTCGCGTTCCTGGCGCGTTCCAGGATCGGATGCGGCCGGGCGTCCTGGCCCACCAGCAGCAGTCGGGGCGCGCGGTCCTGGTCCAGGGCCTCGCCGATGAACTTCAGCCCTTCCGCCAGGAACCGGCCGGTCGCCTCGCGCTCCTTTCGCATGTGCAGGGCGCGCACCGCCTTGACGGTGTCGTTGGTCAGGGAGGTGATGGCGCGGTCGGTCATCCGGCGCTCCAGCGGGCGAAGAAGCTCAGACCGATGGCGCGGGGATCGCGGCCGTCCTCCTGCAGCGCCAGTTCGCCCCAGTCGATGCGGCCGGGGCGGGCGCCGATCTTCTCGGCCATCAGATGGGCCAGCGAAAGGCCCGAGATGCGCGCCGCGTAGGCGTTGAGCAGCAGGAAATCGGCGTCGTCCGCTAGCAAGGCGGCGCAATCGGCGAGCAGGCCCGGCAGGTCCTCGAACAGCCGCCAGACCTCTCCGGTCGGCCCGCGCCCGTACTTGGGAGGATCGAGAACGACTCCGTGGTAGCGGCTGCCCCGGCGCACCTCGCGCGCCACGTACTTGCGGGCGTCCTCGACGATCCAGCGGACGGGACGGTCCGACAGTTTCGACAGCTCGGCGTTCTCCCGCGCCCAGGCCACGGACTTCTTGGAGGCGTCGACGTGGGTGACCTCGGCCCCGGCGGCGGCGAGCGCCAGGCTGGCGACGCCGGTATAGCCGAACAGGTTCAGCACCTTGAGGCCCGGCCTTCGCGCGGCGCGTTCGGTCATCCAAGCCCAGTTGGCGGCCTGCTCCGGAAAGAAGGCGAGGTGTCGGAACGGCGTGAAGCGGCCGGTGAAGCGGACCTGCCCCCAGCTGAGCGGAAACGCCTCGACCGGCTTGCCCGAGAAGCGCCAGCGGCCGGCCTCGTCCTCGTCGGTCGGGTCGAAGACGGCGTCGGCTCGGTCGAAGGCGGCGGGGTCGCGCGGCGACCAGAAGCACTGGGGCTCCGGGCGTACGACGGTGAAGCGGCCGTAGCGCTCAAGTTTTCTGCCGGCGCCGCTGTCGAGCAGGGCGTAGTCGGGCCACGGGGACGTGACGAGCGTTTCCGGCGCGGGGGACAGCAGGGGCATCGGCAGGCCTTTGGCCGCTCCCGGCGGCGGCGTCCAGAGCGAGCGGCTTTCCATGCACCTGAATGTCCGACAGGCCATGGTGGGTCTTGTCCCAGGCGAAGGGGTCGCGAACCAGGCGCACGACCGCGTGACCCAGCGCCAGCGACTGGAGCATCCAGTAGACCGGCCCCAGCAGCACGGTCGACCAGGGGTAGGGCAGGCCGGCGCGGGCGGAGCCGATGGCGCACAGGAGCCAGGCGCTGGCGCATCCGATCAGGAGCGTGACCACCGCCGGGACGGGGGCGAGGGGCGGCAGGCCCGTCCCGCCCCAGAGCAGCAGGAGGCTGAGCACCCATCCGGCGGAGACCGCATGAATGGCGGCGGCGAGGAGGCTTTGCCCGAGCGTGAGCTGCAAGGCGAGGAAGCCGCGCCAGCCGAGACGCCAGGGCCGGCGCATGTGGACGCCCCAGGTCTGGAGATGCCCCTTCAGCCACCGCGTTCGCTGCGGAAGCCACTGGGCGAATTCGGCCGGCGGGGGCTCGTAGGTGGGCCGGTTGAGCATGCCCAGCCGATAGCCGTGTCTCCAGAGACGAAAGCCGAGGTCCGCGTCCTCGGTCACGTTCCAGGCGTCCCAGCCGCCCACCGCGCGCAGCACCTCGGTGCGGAAGTGATTGCTGGTGCCTCCCAGCGGAAAGGGCCAGCCGAGCCGGGCGAGCGCGGGCAAAAGGACATGGAACAGCGCGGCGTACTCCGCCGCGAACTGGGCGTGCACGAAGCTGTCGCCCCGGCCGCGGCGGGCGGTGCGGATGCGCAGGGGCGCCTGCAGACAGGCCAGCCGACGATCCTCGGCCGCGAAGCGGGACGCAGCCTCCTTGAGCTGGAGCGGATCAGGATCGTCCTCGGCGTCGAACACCGTGATGAATTCGCCGGTCGCCTCCTGGAGCGCGACGTTGAGGGCGCGGGGCTTGGTCCTGGGCGACCCCGGCGGGGCCGCCAGCACCCTGAGCCAGGCCGGGCGCCGCGCCACGATCGCCGCCGTCACGGTCTCCGGATCGTCGGGCTCGACGACGATCAGGCCCTGGAGCCGATGTCGGGGGTAGTCGATGTCATCCAGTCGGGCGATCAGCGAGGCGACGACCTCCGCCTCGCCCCGCAGCGGGACCACCACCGTGTAGCGAGGCCAGCGCTTCAGAGGCGGTCCTTCGGGCGACGGCTTCGTGGACAGGCCGGCGGCCGCGGCGCGGAGAACGCCGGTGCAGCTGAAGAAGGTCCATCCGGCCCAGATCACCGCCGCCCAGACCAGCGCTGGATCGAGCACGAGGCCGGCGACCAGGCTCGCCAGCGCGACCGCGGCCACGACCCCTTGATCGGCTGTGAGGCCGCGGAAGCGCGCACTGTCGAGGCCCGTCGCGTCCGCAGACCGACCGGCTCCAGCCTTTTCCGCCATCAGCCCTCCCGAGCGCATAAAGGCGAGCCGTCCGGCCACGTGCAAGGTTGGCGCTGGGACATCGAGGGCGTATGCACCGACGGAGCGGACAGCGGAGTGCTTCGATTGGGCGTGGCGGTGCGTCGAAAGGCGAGGGGCGAAGGCCACGAGCGGCGGGCGGAGATTCTCGCCGCCGCGGAGCGAATCTTCGTGGAGCACGGCTATGAGGGCGCGACGATCCGCAAGATCGCCGACGAGGTGGGCCTGTCTTCCACGGCGCTCTACATGCACTTCCGCGAGAAGGACGAGATTCTCGTCGAGATCTGCCGCTCGGCCTTCAGCCGCCTGATCGAGGCGAACGCGGCGATCCGCAGCGAGGGGCCGGAGCCCGAGTCCCGGCTGATGGGCATGCTGCGGGCCTATCTGGATTTCGCCTTCGAGAACCCCGACGCCTACCGGCTGGTCTATCTGACGCGACCGGCCGAGGCGCGCGGCGGCGCGGAGGCGACGGCGTCGGAGCTCGGCACCGAGCTTTATCGCGCCTTCGAGGCGGAGGTGGGTCGCGTCGCCGCCAGCCGTCGGCTCGAGGACGATCCCAAGGTGATCGCCCAGGTGCTGTGGGCGTCGGTGCATGGTCTGGCGTCGCTGATGATCACCAAGCCCTATTTCGAATGGGCGGATCGTGACCGGCTCATCGCCAGCCTGCTGTCGACCTTGAACCGGGGTCTGATCCGGCCGTGATCCGCCTCGCGCTGGCGGTGGCGTGCAGCCTTTGGGCGACCGAAGCGTCGGCGGAACGCATCCTGTCGCTGGACAGCTGCGCCGATCAGTATGTTCTGGCGCTGGCGCCCGATGCGGAGCTCATGCTGACGCCCCGCGCCGATGACGACGATTCCCATCACCGTCGGGCGGCGAGCGGCCATCGGCAGGCGCGGGGCTCGCTGGAGCGCGCCCTGATGTTTCGGCCTGACGTGGTGGTGCGCACCTGGGGCGGCGATCCCCGGCTCATCGCGGCGCTTCGGGCCGACGGCGCCCGGATCGTCGACATCCCCGACGTGAGCGATCTTCAGGAGGCGCGGACCACCCTGATCGAGGTCGGTCGGGCGCTGGACCGCGAGGACGCCGCCGCGCGCGAGGCTGCGCGGTTCGACCTGCGGACCGCCCAGATCGCCCGCGACCAGCCACGGCCCGATGCGCTCTATCTGACGGCCGGAGGCTACACGGCGGGGCGCGGCACCTTCGTTGACGCGCTCCTGAAGGCCGCTGGCCTCTCGAACGCCGAGAAGGAGCCCGGTTTCAGGCCTGTCGGTCTGGAACGCCTCGTGCTGACGCCGCCGGCGATGCTGGTGCTGGGCTTCTTCGATCGCGCGCGCGCCGACTGGCGCGGGGTCGGTCGCCATCCGATCGTGGCGCGACTGGCGAAAGATCGGCCCGTCGCCCGGCCGCCGGCCTCGACCCTGACCTGCCCGGCGTGGTTCGCGGCCGACGCCCTGCCTGGGCTGAGCGGCGCGCGATGAAGCCCGCGATCTGGATCGGCGGCCTGCTGGCCGTCGCGAGCGTCGTGTCGATCGTGGTCGGCGAGGTCGATCTGACGGCGGCGCAGTGGCGCGAGGCCCTAGGCGCGCCGGGCTCTTCGCCCTGGCTCGTCGTATGGGAGGTGCGGGCGCCGAGGACCGTCTGCGCGGCGCTGGTCGGCGGAGCGCTGGGCCTGGCGGGCGCGGTGATGCAGGGCCTGCTGCGAAACCCCCTGGCGGATCCGGGCGTGCTGGGCGTGTCGGCCGTATCGGCGACCGCCGCGGCCTTCGCCATCGTGCTGGGTCTGGCCTTGATCCCCGGCGTCGTGGAGGGGGCGGCCCTGGTCGGCGCCCTGGGTGCGGGCGCGGCGTTGATCGCGGCGGCGTCGCGGCTCAGGTCGCCCGAAGCGCTGATCCTTTTCGGCGTGGCCCTGTCCAGCTTCGCCGGGGCCCTCACGGCCTTGATCTTCAACCTGTCGCCCACGCCGATCGCGACGCAGGAGGTCATGAACTGGCTGCTGGGAGGCGTTCAGAACCGCAGCTGGTGGGACGTGGTCTGGGTCGGCGCGCCGCTGGCGGGGGCGGCCCTGCTCGCGGCCAGGGCGGCGCCCGGGCTTCGCATGCTGACGCTGGGCGAAGAGACGGCGCAGACCTCGGGGCTGCCGATGCGCCGGCTGCGGCTGGCGGCCCTGGCGGCGACCGCGCTGGCGGCCGGCGGGGCGACGGCGGCGGCGGGCGTGATCGGCTTCGTCGGCCTCGCGGCGCCGCATCTGGTCCGCACCCTGGTCCGAGGCGATCCGGGCCGGGTCCTTCTTCCCTCCGCCCTGGCGGGCGCGCTGATCCTGACGCTCGCCGATATCCTGGCGAGGCGCGTGCCGACGGAGCAGGAGCTGAGGCTGGGCGTGATCACCGCCCTCATCGGCGCGCCGCTGTTCGCCCTGATCGCCTGGCGCGCTGCGCGGGAGTGGCGGCTGTGACCCTGCTCGCTCTGGACAAGGTCTTCGCCGAACTCGCGGGGCGCCGGGTGCTGGACGGCGTTGATCTGGACATCGCGACCGGAGAGTTCGTCTGCGTCTGCGGCCCCAACGGCGCGGGCAAGACCAGCCTGCTGCGGGCGGCGCTCGGCCTTCTTCCAGCCGAGGGTCGCATCACCGTCGCCGATCGTGATCTCCGCGAGATGAGCCCGCGACAGCTGGCCGAACGACTGGCCTATCTGCCCCAGGAGCGGCGCCTCGCCTGGAATGTCCCGGCGGTCGAGCTGGCGGCGCTCGGCGCGCCCTTCCTGTCCGGCGAGGCCGGGTTGGCGCGGGGACGGGCGGCGCTGGACCTGGTGGAGGCCGGACATCTCGCGGACCGCGGGGTCGCGGAGATGTCGGGCGGCGAGCGGGCGCGGGTCGTCATCGCGCGGGCGCTCGCGACCGATGCGGATCTGCTGCTGGCCGACGAGCCCGTGGCGGGGCTGGATCCGGACGTGCAGCACCTGGTCATGCGTCGGCTGCGCGAGCGGGCGGGAGGTGGGCGGGCGGTCGTCGCGACCCTTCACGACCTGTCTCTGGCGGCGCGCCACGCCGACCGGATCGTCGTGCTGGCGAACGGCCGCAAGGTCGCGGACGGCGCGCCGCCACAGGCCCTGTCGGCGGACGTCCTCAGGGCCGTCTTCGGCCTGTCGGGGGTGTGGTTCGAGGGCGTTTCAGGCCCGGTGCTCGCCGTCGAACCCGCTCAGGGCGTGTAGGGCCGGGGGCCCGCCGCCGCGCCCATGGCGATGTCGGCCGAGGGCGTCAGCGGCGCCGAGCCGCCGTTCAGGCGGGCCTTGTAGATGGCGTGGTTCTCCATCACCCGCATCATGTAGTTGCGCGTCTCGGTGAAGGGCGCGCACTCGATGAAGTCGATGGGGTCGACCTCGCCGCGCGGGTCGCCGCAGCGGGCGATCCACTGGGGCGGGCGGGCCGGGCCGGCGTTGTAGCCGACCGCCGTCAGCAGCATGGAGCCGCCGAACTGGCTCATCAGCTCGCCCAGGTGATAGCTGCCCAGCGTCATGTTGTAGTCGGCGTCGAACAGGCGATCGGCCGAATAGGGCATGCCCAGGCGCCGGGCGACGCCCGAGGCGGTGGACGGCAGGAACTGCATCATGCCGCGCGCGCCGGCCGACGACACGACGCGCGGGTCGAAGCTGGACTCCTGGCGCGTGATGGCGAGCGTGAAGGGCAGGGTGGCCGAGCCCGGACGCTGCTCCGGGATGCGGATGGGATACTGCCGCTCGGGCAGGATGAAGCCCGCCTGACTCGCGGCGCGGCCGACCATCATGGAGGCGAACCAGTCGCCGTAACCGCGTGTCATGTCGATCAGCTGGGCGAAGTCAGCGGCCTCGGTCAGCTGGTTGTCCAGCTCGTAGGCGAACACGCGATACAGCGACATCTCGCCGGTCTCGCCCAGGATGCGGGTGGCGCGAACGAGCTCGTTGGCCTCGAAGCGGGCCTGATCCGCGCCGGTGACCTGAACTTCCGGAGGCAGGGTCAGGGTCGTGACGCCGGCCTTCTCGGCGGCCAGCTGGCCGTAGAAGCTCTGAATGTGCCGGGCGCCCTGGGCGTACCAGGCCTGGGCGCCCGAGGCGTCGCCCTGGGCCTCGGCGGCGCGGCCCAGCCAGTAGAGGGCGCGACCCTGGGTGATGGGGGTCTGGGAGGACTGGCGCAGGGTCTCGAAGTGCTGCGCCGCGCGCACAGGATCGTTGAGCTTGGTCAGGGCGACCCAGCCGGCGAAGAACTCCGCGTCCACCTTGCGTTCGCCGCCGGGGAAGCCGTGACCGGCCATGGCGTCATAGGCGGCCCGCCAGTTCCGTAGCGCCAGGGCGTCGATGAAGTAGTTGCGCCGCTCGGTCCACAGGGTGTCCTGGCCCTCGTCGTGGCTGGGGGCCGAGGGCAGGGCGGCGAGCAGGGCGAAGCCTTCGCTCTCGCGGTCGGCGGCGCGCAGCAGCCGCACCCGCTCCAGCGCCACGGCCGGGTCGGCCGCCTGGGCGGGGGTCAGGTTGGCGACGAAGGCGTCGGGCTGATAGGCCCCACGAAGACCGATCACGGCGTTGGCGACCGCCTGACGCTCGGGCGACACCAGATCGACCATGGCGCGGGTGGCCGGGCCGTGCGGGCCGAGCAGCAGCATGTTCAGCCGCGCCTCGTGATCGGCCTGGGTCAGCCAGGGGCCCCAGCGGGTCAGGATGCGGGTCTGCTGCGCCTCCTCGAAGGAGCGGTTGCGCCACCAGTCCCGGACCAGCGCCTGGGCCTCGGCCGTCCGACCGGTCTGTTCCAGGGCGCCCGCCAGAGCGATCGCGCCCTGCGCCGTCTCGGGCTGGGCCCCGCCGAAGAAGGCGAGGACGGTCTGGGCGTCCGGATAGGCCATCTCCAATGCGGCCTCGGCCGCCGCGTTGCGGGACTCGGATCTCGGCCAGGACGCCATGTCGCGGCGGGCGGCGACCAGCTCGCCGAGCGTCAGTTGCGGACCCGACGTGTCGATCAGCGCCCACAGGACAAGCTTGCGCGCGGTCGGATCGCCGATCTGGGCGATCACGGACTGGGTCCGGGCGACGTCGCGGGCGCGGGCGGCCTCCAGGCCCTGGCGGAACAGGGCGGCGTCGGCGTCGGACAGGACGCGGGTCTGATAACCCGACTGGGCCGCATAGGGCGTCTGGGCCGCGTTGGGCGCGAAGTCGGGGGCCGGGGCCAGGAGCGCGATGGCCGCCGCGAGCGTCGTGATCGTCATGCCTTGTGCGAACCCCATTCAACCCTGTTGCAGGCGGCCCCTGCGGCGCCTAACTTTCGCGCCCTCATCGGGGCGGCCGTCGCCCCTTGCGCCAGGTCCGTTCATCTCAATGCCGGCTCGACTGTTCAAGGGCGTCATCACCGCCCTGATCACACCCTTTCGTGACGGAAACGTGGACTTCGCCGCCTTCGAGGGTCTGGTGGAGCGCCAGATCGCGGCCGGCGTGCATGGGCTGGTCCCGGTGGGGACCACCGGCGAGAGCGCGACCCTGACGCTGGAGGAGCGTCAGCGGGTGGTCGAGGCGTGCGTGCGGGTCGCCGCCGGGCGCGTGCGGGTGATCGCCGGCTGCGGTTCGCCCTCGACGGCCCAGGCGCTCGAGATGACCCGCCACGCGAAGACGGTGGGCGCCGACGGCGCTCTGGTCGTCACCCCCTACTACAACCGGCCGTCGCAGTCGGGGCTCGAGGCGCACTTCCGCGCCATCGCCGACGCGGTGGAGCTTCCGCTGGTGCTCTACAACGTGCCCGGCCGAACCGGCGTGGATCTGGCCAACGAGACGGTCGCCGCCCTGGCCGCCCACCCCAATGTCGTGGGAATCAAGGACGCGACCGGCGACCTCGGCCGCGTCAGCTGGATGCGGGCGCGGGTCGAGGGCGACTTCGACCTGATCTCGGGCGACGACCCCAGTTTCCCCGGCTATGTCGCCCAGGGCGGCCACGGAGTGATCTCGGTGACGTCCAATGTGGCGCCCGAGGCGATGGTGGCGCTTTACGAGGCGGTCATGGCCTGCGACCGCGAGGCCGCCGGCGTGTGGCAGGAGCGGCTGATCGCGCTTCACAAGGCCCTGTTCCTCGACGCCTCTCCGGCGCCCGCCAAATACGCCCTGTCGCGCCTGGGCCAGTGCGCCGAGGAGACGCGGCTGCCGATCACGCCGTGCGCCACGGCTGTGCGGCCCGCGATCGACGCCGCGATGGCCGAAGCCGGTCTGCTCTGATGGCCGAGGGTATGGCCCGGATCATCGCGGAGAACCGCCGGGCGCGGTTCGACTACTTCCTTGAGGACTTCACCGAAGCCGGCATCCAGCTGACCGGGACCGAGATCAAGGCGCTGCGTGACGGCCGCGCCAATATCGCGGAATCCTATGCGGCCGTGGAGGGGCGCGAGATCGTCCTGATCAACGCCGACATCCCGCCCTATAAGCAGGCCAACCGCTTCAACCACGAGCCGAGGCGGCCCCGGAAGCTTTTGCTGCACCGGCGCCAGATCGACCGCTTCATCGGGGCGGTCCAGCGCGACGGCCGCACCATCGTGCCGACCAAGCTCTACATCAACGAGGCCGGGCGGGCGAAGCTGGAGATCGCGCTGGCCAAGGGCAAGAAGCTGCACGACAAGCGCGAGGCCTCGGCCGAACGCGACTGGCAGCGCGACAAGGCGCGCCTGATGAAGGATCTGGGCTGAGCGTCAGCCCGTGATCGGACGGGCGTCGATCACGCCGGGCGCTTCCGCCGGCGCGAAGCCGCTGCTCCACTGCCCAAGCGGCGGGGCCATGAACTCCCGCGCGAGGAAGGCGCCGTAGGCGGCGATGACGGTCGCGATGACCAGGGCATACAGCGCCATCTTCCGCTCCGTGGGCGAAAAGGCGCTCGACGAACGACGAGACATGGTCCCCTCCATGTCGGCTCCAACGCCGGTCCAGCCGGCCCGTTCCCGACCACCCGAAGATACCACCGAGTCTCGATTTCGCCTGTGGCGCGAACGCCACGAAACGCCGGACGGAAGGGTTAAGGCCGGGAGGCGATCAGGTCGCGGGCCCGCTCGAACACCTGCCGGAACATCTGGGGCGTCAGACGTCCGGTGTTCGTGTTCAGCCGGGAGCAGTGATAGCTGTTCAACAGCGCACAGCCGCCGACCTCCGCCTCCGCGCCGTGGCCTGACGGCGCCGCCGAGCCGGGCAGGCCGAGCGCCTTCAGCACGTTCCGGCGGGAGACGTCGCCGAGGGTCACGATCACCTTCAGCCGCGGCAGGGCCGACAGCCGGGCGGTCAGGAAGGGGCGGCAGGTCGCCTCCTCGACCGGCAGCGGCTTGTTGCCGGGCGGGGCGCAGCGGACGGCGTTGGTGATCATGCAGTCGACCAGCTCCAGCCCGTCGTCGGGCCGGGCGTCGTAGCGGCCCCGCGCGAAGCCCGTGGCCAGCAGGGTCTCGTAGAGCAGCCAGCCCGCGTGGTCGCCTGTGAAGGGCCGGCCCGTCCGGTTCGCGCCGGTGCGTCCGGGCGCCAGGCCGACGACCAGCAGGCGCGCCTCCGGGTCGCCGAAGGAGGGCGCCGCGCCGTTGAACCAGGTCGGCGCCTTCGCCGCGTTCTCCTGACGATAGGCGACCAGCCGGGGGCAGAGGGGGCAGTCGCGCGGGGCCTCCGGCGTCATGCGCCGGCCCGCTGGCGCCCGAACAGGTCGAGCAGGTCGGCGAGGTCGATGAAGGCGTCCGCCTGCCGCCGGAGCTCATCTGCGATCTGGGGCGGCTGGCTCTTCAGCGTCGAGACGACGGTGACGCGCACGCCCTTGTCCTGCAGCGCCTCGACCAGGCGGCGGAAATCGCCGTCGCCGGAGAACAGCACCGCGTGATCCAGCTGGGGCGCCAGCGACAGCATGTTCACGGCGATCTCGATGTCCATGTTGCCTTTGGACCGGGTCTGGCCCTGGGCGTCGGTGAAGCGCTTCATCGGCTTCGTCACCACGGTGAAGCCGTTGTAGTCGAGGAAATCGACAAGCGGGCGGACGGGCGAGTACTCCTCGCCCTCCACGATCGCGGTGTAGTAGTATGCGCGCACGAGCCGGGCCCGCTCGCGGAACACCTCGATCATCCGCTTGAAGTCCAGCTCCGCCGCCAGACTCTTGGCGGCCGAGTAGAGGTTCGCGCCGTCGATGAACACGGCGACGCGGTCGTTCGGGTAAAAATGCATGGCCGAAAATCCTTCAAGGATGGGCGTGGCCGGGGGCGACGAGCCCCTCGATCTCGACGCGGCCGTGGTGATCGCTCTCGGCTGCAATGACAAGGGGGTGTGGAGCGACTGCGTCGAGGCGCTGGAGGCGGCGCTGGCGCGCTTCCGGGCCGAGGGGATCGACGTGCTGCGCCGGTCCCGCTGGTGGCGTTCGGCCGCCTGGCCGGACCCGGATGATCCGCCCTTCGTGAACGGGGTCGTCATCGTCCGCACGGCGCTGGACCCGCATGCGCTGATGGCGACGCTGGGCCGGATCGAGGACGCGATGGGACGGGAGCGGCGCGGGCTGAACGCGCCCAGGACGCTGGACCTCGATCTGATCGCCTATGGGCGGCTGACCGGCGACCTCGACGGCCTGATCCTACCCCACCCACGCGCGGCCGAGCGTCTGTTCGTGATGGGCCCGCTGGCGGAGATCGCGCCGGATTGGCGGCATCCCACGCTCGATGTCGCCGCGCTGAGTCTCTCGGAGCAGGCTCCGGTTGCCAGGGACGCGCGCCCGATCGGCTGAACTCCAGGCTTCGCGGCGTTGCACAATCGGTCCGAACCCTTTATCTTTCTCTGTTCTCCCCCCGTTCCGAGGACTCCATGGCCCGCGTCACTGTCGAAGACTGCATCGAGAAGGTTCCGAACCGCTTTGGCCTCGTGCTGCTGGCCGGTCACCGCGCCCGCAACATCGCCAACGGCGCGCCTCTGACCATCGATCGCGACAACGACAAGAACCCGGTCGTGGCGCTGCGCGAACTCGCCGACGACACGGTCAAGCCGGACGAGCTGTCGGAGAACCTGATCACCACGCTGCAGCGCGTGGATGAGCGCACCGAGGCCGAGGACGAGGCCGAGACCGTGGCCCTGCTGGCCGAGCCCCAGCACATGAACATGGCCGAGCAGGAGCTGATCCGGGCGCTTCAGTCCGATCGCGACGGCGGCCAGGAGGAGCGCTACTGACGGCGGAGCCAGTCCCCGGCGTCACCGTTCTTCCGGCGCGGCCCTCGAAGTCCTCGCCGCCCAAGCCCGCGCCCGGGTCCCGATCGGGAACCGGCGCTCCGATCCTGCGTCAGTTCGAGCTGATCGAGGCGGTCCGGGCCTATGACCCGACGGCCGACGAGGCGTTGCTGAACCGCGCCTACGTCTATGCGATGAAGATGCACGGTTCGCAGCTGCGGGCCTCGGGCGATCCCTACTTCGCGCACCCGATCCAGGTCGCCGGCATCCTGACCGACTATCGCCTGGACACGGCGACCATCTGCACGGCCCTGCTGCACGACGTGGTCGAGGACACCTCCGCCACCAAGGCCGACATCGCCGAGATGTTCGGCGACGAGATCGCGGAGCTGGTCGAGGGGGTGACGAAGCTCAGCCGGCTGGAGCTCCAGGCCGAGCACACCCGCCAGGCCGAGAACCTGCGCAAGTTCATCCTGGCGATCAGCCGAGACGTGCGAGTGCTGCTGGTCAAGCTGGCCGACCGCCTGCACAACATGCGCACCCTCCAGTACGTCAAGCCGGAGAAGCGCGAGCGCATCAGCCGCGAAACGCTGGAGGTTTACGCGCCGCTGGGCCGTTCGATCGGCATCCACTCCATCGCCTCGGAGCTGGAGGAGCTGGCCTTCGAGCACCTGAACCCCACCGCGCGCGACGCCATCGCCCGGCGGCTGGAGGCGCTGAGCCTTGAGCACGGCCGCGCCGTCGACGTGGTCGCGCGCGACATCGAGCGGGTGCTGTCGGAAGCCGGCATTCCCGCACGGGTGTTCGGCCGCGAGAAGACGCCCTATTCGATCTGGCGCAAGCTGCAGAGGAAGTCGGTCGGCTTCTCGTCGCTCGCCGACATCTACGGCTTCCGCGTGATCGTTCAGGCCGAGGACGACTGTTATCGCGCGCTTGGGGTGGTGCACCGGGCCTGGCCGATGGTGCCGGAGCGGTTCAAGGACTTCATCTCCACGCCCAAGTCGAACAACTACCGCTCGCTGCACACGACGGTGGTCGGCCCCGGCGGCCTGCGGATCGAGATGCAGATCCGCACCGAGGCGATGGACCGGGTCGCCGAGGATGGGGTGGCGGCCCACTGGCGCTACAAGAACCAGTCCTACGGCTTCGACCGCGAGCAGATGGAGCGGGACGGCGGCCGCGATCCGCTGCAGAACCTGCGCCACCTCGTTCAGGTGATCGAGCACGGGGAGGGCGGGGAGGACTGGGTCGAGCACGCCAAGCTCGAGATGTACCTGGATCAGGTCTTCGTCTTCACCCCGAAGGGACGGCTGATCACCCTGCCGCGCGGCGCGATGGCGCTGGACTTCGCCTACGCGGTCCACACCGAGGTCGGCGACAGCGCGGTGGGCGTGAAGATCAACGGCGAGCTGAAGCCGATGCGCACGCGGCTCCAGAACGGCGACGTGGTGGAGATCATCCGCGGGGCCAAGCGGGACGTGCCGTCGGACTGGCGCTCGCTGACGGTGACGGGCCGCGCCCGGTCGGCGATCCGCCGGCACATCCGGACGTCGGAACGCTCGGAGTTCCAGAAGCTTGGCAGGGCGGCGCTGGAACAGACCCTGGCGCGGGTGGACAAGGCGTTGAAGGACGTCGCGCTGAAGCCGGCGCTGGAGACCCTGGCCATCGCGTCCGACGAGGATCTGTTCGAGGCCGTCGGGCGCGGCCAGGTGCCGCCCGCCAAGGTGGTCGAGACCCTGTTCCCCAGCCTGAAGGGCACGGTGAAGAGCGCCGGCGTCGGCCGCAAGAAGATCGCCGACGACTCCGCCCGCCTGTTCGTGCGCGGCGGAGGCCTGACGCCGGGCGTGTCGGTGCATTTCGGGGCCTGTTGCTCGCCGCTGCCCGGGGATCGGATCGTCGGCATTCTGGAGCCCGGTCAGGGCCTGACCGTGCACACGATCGATTGTCAGAAGCTCGCCGACTTCGCCGACGACGACTCGGTCTGGCAGGACCTGCAGTGGACCGCCCAGGCCGAACAGGGCGCATTGGCGGTGACCCGCCTGAAGGCCACGATGAAGAACGCGCCCGGCGTGCTGGGTCAGGTCGCGACCATCATCGGCGAGGCCGGCGGCAACATTCTGAACCTGGCCCTGTCGCACCGGCAGCAGGACTTCTTCGATGTCGACCTGGACATCGAGGTGACCGACCTGAAGCACGCGACCGCGATCATCGCGGCGCTTCGCGCCAACCCCTCCATCGACACCGTCGAGCGCGCCAAGGGTGAGTGAGCGCGAGTTGACCGAAGAAGGGCCGAACGCGGCGCAGATGGCGTCGCCGTCCTATCGGCTGGCGGCGCTGGATCAGGACTTCCTGCTCGGCGACTCCATGCGCGGCGTGCGCTTCCTGATGGAGTACGCCAAGGCCGAGGAGGCGCTCAGGGCCTGGGGCGTGCGCTCCACCATCGTCGTCTTCGGCAGCGCCCGCGTGCGGGAGGACGGCGAGGGCGAGCATGGGCGCTGGTACCGCGAGGCGCGCGCCTTGGGGCGGCTGGTCTCGCTGAAGGGCGGGGCGCTGCACGGCCGGCCGCGCGACAACGTCATCGCCACCGGCGGCGGTCCCGGGATCATGGAGGCGGCGAACCGGGGCGCCGCGGACATCGGGGCGCCTTCAGTCGGGTTCAACATCACCCTGCCGCACGAGCAGGAGCCCAACGCCTTCTCGACGCCGGAGCTGACCTTCCGCTTCCACTACTTCGCGATGCGCAAGATGCACCTGGCGATGCGGGCCAACGCCCTGGTGGTGTTCCCCGGCGGTTTCGGAACCCTGGACGAGCTGTTCGAGATCCTGACCCTGCGCCAGACCGGCAAGGCGCCGCCGATTCCGGTATGCCTCTTCGACGAGGCCTACTGGCGCGAGGTGATCAAATTCGACGGCTTCGTGAAGCACGGCATGGTCAGCCCGAAGGACCTCGACCTGTTCTGTTTCGCCGAGACGGCCGAGGACGCCTGGGAGAAGCTGCAGGCCAAGGGCGTGCGGCCGGACCATGAGATCACCTGACGCTCTTCAACCGACGCGGGCGAGGGAGTATGGCCACGCCATGACCTCTGAAGACGTTCTCGCCGAGTTCCGCGCCGCCGGCGCCCTGCGCGAAGGCCACTTCGTGCTCTCCTCCGGCCTGCACAGCCCGGTGTTCCTGCAAAAGAACCTGGTGTTCATGGACGCCGCCCGCTGCGAGCGGCTGTGCAAGGCGCTGGCGGACAAGGTCGTGGCGGCGGTGGGACGGCCGGACGCCGCCATCTCCCCGGCGGTCGGGGGCATCATTCCCGGCTATGAGACGGCGCGTCATCTGGGCGTCCGCTCCATGTACGTCGAGCGCGAGGGCGGCGAGTTCCGGCTGAGGCGGGGCTTCCACATCGAACCGGGCGAGCGGATCGTGATGGTCGAGGACATCGTCACCACAGGCCTGAGCTCGCGCGAGTGCATTGACGCGATCCGCAAGGCCGGGGGAAAGGTGATCGCGGCGGCTTGCATCGTCGACCGCTCGGGCGGGCGGGCCGACGTCGGCGTGCCGCTGATCGCCCTGGCGACCCTCGACGTGCCGGCCTATCCGGCCGACGCCCTGCCGCCGGAGCTGGCGGCGCTGCCGGTCGAGGATCCGGGCAGCCGGAGGCTCGCCAAGGCATGACCCGTCGCGTTCGTCTGGGCGTCAACATCGACCACGTGGCCACCGTGCGCAACGCCCGGGGCGGCGCGCACCCGGACCCGGTCCGCGCGGCGCGACAGGCGCTCGAGGCGGGGGCCGACGGCATCACGGCCCACCTGCGCGAGGATCGCCGCCACATCACCGACACCGACATCGAGGCCCTGTCGGTTCTCTGCCGGGAAGCGGGCAAGCCGCTGAACCTGGAGATGGCGCTGACCGAGGAGATGCTGGCCATCGCGCTGCGTCACCGGCCGCACGCCGCCTGCATCGTGCCGGAGCGACGCGAGGAGGTCACGACCGAGGGCGGTCTGGCCGTCGCCGGGCGCGAGGCTGACATCGCACCCTATGTGAAGGCCCTGTCCGAGGCCGGGTCGCGCGTCTCGCTGTTCATCGAGCCCGCGGAAGCCCAGGTCGAGGCCGCCGCGGCCGTCGGGGCCAAGGTCGTGGAGCTGCACACCGGCCGCTATTGCCACCTGTCGCCCGGCCTGCGCGCCGTGGAGTTCGAACGGCTGGCCGCCGCGGCCTCCCAAGCCTCGATCCTGGGGCTGGAGGTCCATGCGGGCCACGGGCTGGACTACGTCACCGCCGCCGAGATGCTGCGGATCCCTGAGATCGTGGAGCTGAACATCGGCCACTTCCTGATCGGGGAGGCGGTGTTCATCGGCCTGGGCGAGGCGATCGCCCGCATGCGCGCCGCCATGGACGCGGCCAAGGCTCCGGCATGATCATCGGCGTCGGCGCCGACATGACCGACATCCGGCGGATCGAGGCGTCGCTGGAGCGGTTCGGCGACCGGTTCAAGCGGCGCTGCTTCACCGAGCTCGAACGGACCCGGTCCGACCGCAAGCCCGACGCGAGCTGGTCCTACGCCAAGCGGTTCGCGGCCAAGGAGGCCTGCGCCAAGGCCTTGGGCACCGGCATGCGGCGCGACGTCTACTGGCGCGACATGGGCGTGGTGAACCTGCCGAGCGGGCAGCCCACCCTGCATCTGACCGGCCACGCGGCCGAGCATCTGGCGCGGCTGACGCCGCCCGGCCATGCGCCGCGCATTCACCTGACGCTGTCGGACGAGCACCCCTATGCGCTCGCCTTCGTGGTGATTGAAGCCTTGCCGGTGTCATGATCAGGCTATACCGCTCGGAGCACGAACGACCGTCCGGGACGGCTGGGGAAGATCACGCATGAGCGACTCGCCGAAGCCGCTGAACGAGGACGGCCTCTCGCCGACCGAAGACACGCCCGCGACGCTGGAGAGCGACCACAGCGACGCGTCCAGTCACGCCGTGACGGCGGAGGAGGGCGAGCCTCTCGAGGATCGCATCGAGCCGGCGCAGACGCCCGAGGTCGAGGCTGAGCCGGAATCCACACCGGCCGCGCCCGTCGTCGCCGCGACCACGACCAGCGACACCCGCCGTCCGGTGTGGAGCGACAACGGCGATGTTCCCTTCGATGACGGCGACAAGCGCGTGGACGACAGCGACACCAAGACCAAGGGCAAGGACGGCGGCGGCAACGAGACGCTGGAGATCCTGAAGACGATCGTCTTCGCCCTGCTGATCGCCCTGGTGCTGCGGACCCTGCTGTTCCAGCCGTTCACCATCCCCTCGGCGTCGATGGAGCCGAACCTCTACGAGGGCGACTACATCGTCGTGTCGAAGTGGAGCTACGGCTATTCCAAGTTCTCCAGCGGCCTGCCGGTGAACCTGCCGCTGGGGGAGGACAGGCTGTTCGGACGCGCGCCGGAGCGCGGCGACATCGTGGTGTTCAAGCTGCCGCGCGACGACCGCACCGACTACATCAAGCGCGTGATCGGCCTGCCCGGCGACCGGGTCCAGGTGATCAACAACCGTCTTCACATCAACGGCCAACCAGTTGAAAACGTAGAGGTCAGCCGCGAGGCGGTTCAGGACATCTTCGGCCCGCGCCAGACGATTCAGCAGCGCGAGACCCTGCCGGGCGGGCGCAGCTACACCATCCAGGACTTCGGCCCGGGCATGGAGCTGGACGACACGCCGGTGTTCGAGGTGCCGGACGGCTACTACTTCATGATGGGCGACAACCGGGACAACTCGATCGACAGCCGCGTGGACGGTTCGCTGAGCGGCGTCGGCCTGGTGCCGGACGAGAACCTGGTCGGCAAGGCGCAGATCATCCTGTTCTCGTGGAGCCCGGGCGCATCGCTGTTCAATCCGGTCACCTGGTTCGCCAACCTCAGGCCCAGCCGCTTCTTCACGATCCTGAACTGATGTCGAACGCGCGCGCCGAAGCCGTCGCGGCGCTGGCCCGGCGGCTGGGCCACGCATTCCGCGACCCCCGACTGCTGGAGCGGGCGCTGACCCACCCCAGCGTCGGCGAAGGGGCCGGGCAGGGCGCCAAGCCCGTGCCGGACAACCAGCGTCTGGAGTTCCTGGGCGACAGGGTGCTGGGGCTGCTGGTCGCCGACACCCTGATGCGTCGCTATCCGGAAGCGGACGAAGGCGACCTGTCGGCGCGCCTGCATGGGCTGGTCGACAAGCCGGCGTGCGCGCGGGTGGCCGAGGCCCTGGGCGTCGGCCCGGCGCTGCGCCTTTCGCCGGGAGAAGCGAAGTCGGGCGGTCGCCGACGCGAAAGCGCTCTGGGCGACGCCATGGAGGCCATCCTCGCGGCCGTGTTCCTGGACGGCGGGCTGGACGCGGCGCGCCGCGTGTTCGACGCCGCCTGGGCCGCCGAGCTCGATGCGCCCGCGCCTCGCGCGGTTGTGAACCCCAAGTCGGCGCTTCAGGAATGGGTGCTGAAGCAGGCCAAACCGCTGCCGCACTATGAGGTCCTGAAGCGCACCGGCTCGGACCACGCCCCGACCTTCACCGTCGAGGTCCGGGTGGCGGGCGTACAGCCCTTGACCGGTCAGGGCAGATCACGTCAGGACGCGGAGAAGGCGGCCGCGACCGCCATGCTCAAGCGCGAAGGCCTGATTTGACCGAACTGGACGTTCCGACCCGCGCAGGCTTCGCCGCCATCATCGGCGCGCCGAACGCCGGCAAGTCGACGCTGGTCAACCGGCTGACCGGAACCAAGGTCTCGATCGTCACCCAGAAGGTCCAGACGACGCGCTTTCCGGTGCGGGGCATCGCCATGGCGGGCCAGGCGCAGATCGTGCTGGTGGACACGCCCGGTATCTTCACGCCGCGCCGCCGGCTGGACCGGGCCATGGTCGCCTCGGCCTGGGGCGGGGCGGAGGACGCCGACGCCATCGTGCATCTGGTCGACGCCCAGGCCGAACTCGGCGCCGAGGATCGCGGCGGATCGGCGGCGGACCGGCGCTCGGCCGACGACACCGCGACCATCATCGAGAACCTGAAGGCGACCGGGGCCCGGGCGATCCTGGCGCTGAACAAGATCGACGGCATGCGCCGCGACAGCCTGCTGGCGCTGTCGCAGCGGCTGTTCGACACCGGCGTCTACGACGAGGTCTTCATGATCTCGGCCGCCACCGGCGACGGGGTCGAGGACCTGCGCGCCCGGCTGGCGGCGCGGATGCCCGAGGGGCCCTGGCTCTATCCGGAGGACCAGAGCGCCGACGTGCCGGTGCGGGTGCTGGCGGCCGAGATCACGCGCGAGAAGGTCTATCTGCGCGTCCATGAGGAGCTGCCGTATTCGGCCGCGGTGGAGACCACGGCCTTCGACGACAAGCCGGACGGCTCGGCGCGGATCGAACAGACCATCTACGTCGAACGCGACAGCCAGCGGCCGATCGTGCTGGGCAAGGGCGGCCAGACCCTCAAGTGGATCGGGCAGAAGGCGCGCGAGGAGCTGATCGAGCTGCTCGACCGGCCCGTCCACCTGTTCCTGACCGTCAAGGTCGACCCGAAGTGGCAGGAAAGCCGGGCCCTCTACGCCCAGTTCGGATTGGAGTACGACGTCTAGTGTTCATCGTTCCCCGGAAGGCGCCGCGTCCCTGGCTTCTGCCGATCATCGCCATCGCCCTGACCGCGACGGCCGCCGCCGGGTTGGGGGTCCGCAGCGTCAGCCCGGTGATCGCCCCTGCGGAGGCCGCCGAGGCCCCGCCGCCGCGCCCGCCCCTGGAGGCTGTCTCCCGCCTGCCGGCGCTGGAGACCCGCATGGCCCGCGCCGGGGACAGAGGCTTCATGGGCGGGGTCCTGGTCGCGCGCGGCGACGAGGTGCTGTTCCGCCAGGTCTATGGCGTGGCCGACGTGCGCACCGGTGAGCCGCTGAAGCTCGACACCCGCTTTCTTCTGGCGTCGGTCTCCAAGCAGTTCACGGCGGCGGCGATCCTGAGGCTCCAGGACGACGGCGTGCTCAGCGTCTCCGATCCGGTGTGCCGCTGGATCCAGCCCTGCCCGGAGGCCTGGCGGCCTGTGCGTCTGGAGCACCTTCTGGCCCATACCTCGGGAATCCCGGATCTGATGGCGCGGCCCGGCTGGGGTCAGGCGCGGGTCACGCCCAAGACGATCGCAGAACTCACATCGGAATCAACCGCCTATAGGCTTCAGTTCCAGCCTGGCACGAAGTTCAGATACGACAACGCGGGCTACAATCTCCTGGCGGACATCGTTGAGCGCGCCTCGGGGCGTCCGTTCTTCGACTATCTGGACGAGGCCTTCTTCCGGCCGCTGAACCTCAACATCGGCTACGGCGAGGGGGCGCCGGACGTGTCCGTCGGACACGCCAACTTCCCCGAGGGGGTGACGCCTCAAACCCAGACCAACCTAAGCATCGTGGTCGGCGCGGGCGCCCTGGCGGGCGATCTGGACGACCTGTTCCTGTGGACACGGGCGCTGCATACCGGGCGGGTGCTGAAGGCCGACAGCTATCGCGCCATGACCTCGGGACACATCGCGTCGGGCGGCGCGCGGCGTCGCGAGTGGGGATACGGCGTGGCGATCGGGGAGCTGGGACAACGCGTCGCGCCGGCCGTGCCGGGTCCCCAGATCTATCACACCGGCAGCTGGTCGGGGTTCCGCAACCTCGTGACCTATCATCCCGACAGCGGCGTCACCGTGGTGGTGCTGACCAACAATTACCACCAGCGCGACGAGGTGCTGCTGATCACCCAGCAGGCCATCGCCGAGGCGGCCGGTCTGCCGGTTCCCCACTTCCGCTGACCGGAACGGGCCGCGCGCTCAGGCTTTACCGTCACTCGACCTCAACGGAGTGACCCCATGCGCGCCCTCGTCCTGAACTGCACCCTGAAGCCTTCGCCGGACCCGTCCAACACCGAGGCCCTGGCGCGGGTGCTGATGCAGCAGTTCGAGGCGGACGGGGTGGAGACCGAACTGGTCCGTCTGGTCGATCTGAACATCAAGCCGGGGGTCGAGAGCGACATGGGCGAGGGCGACGAATGGCCCTCGGTCCGCGAGAAGATCCTGGCCAGCCAGATCTTGGTCATCGCCACCCCGACCTGGCTGGGCCAGCAGTCCAGCGTCTGCATGCGCGCGCTGGAGCGGATGGACGCGCTGATCTCCGAGACCGATGACACGGGCCGCCCCGTCGCCTTCGGCAAGGTGGCGGGCGTCGTCATCACCGGCAACGAGGACGGCGCGCACCATATCGTCGGCACGGTCAGCCAGGCCCTGATCGACATCGGCTTCACCATTCCGGGCCACAGCTGGACCTACTGGCACCTGGGGCCGGGGGTCGGCCCGGACTACACCCAGACCGACCAGGGCCACGATTACTCCGACCGGGTGGGGCGGAACGCGGCGCGAAACCTGACGGCGGCGGCGAGGGCGCTGTCCTCGAGCACCTTCCCCGTTCCCGAAAGCGGCGAGTGAGCCTAGTCTGGCGGCCATGATCGCGCTCATCGCCCCCCTGGCCCTTCAGGCCGCCCCCGATCCCGCGGAGACGGAGGTGGCCGCCGTTCTGGACGCGCTGAACGCGGCCTCCTCGTCAGCGAACGAAGAAGCCTACTTCGGGCTGTTCACGCCGGAGGCCCGCTTCGTCGGCACCGACGCGTCCGAGCACTGGACTCTGGACGAGTTCCGCGCCTTCGCGCGGCCCTACTTCGCGAGAGGGCGGGCCTGGTCCTACCCGGCGACGGAGCGGACGGTCACAGTCGCTGACATCCCCTGCCGATGCGTCGCCTGGTTCGAGGAGAAGCTGATCAACGGCGCATATGGCGAGACGCGCGGCTCGGGCGTGCTTCGCCTGACCGACGACGGCTGGAAGATCGAGCAGTATGTGCTGAGCTTCACCGTGCCGAACGACCGGGCGTCGGCCGTCGTCGCCGCCATTCGGGGCGACGCCGCGGAGTGATGGAGTTCCAGGACGACGCCTTCGTCCTGGCGGCGCGGGCGCACGGCGACACCGGCGTGGTGGTCGAGCTGCTGACCGAAACGCACGGCCGGATCGCGGCCTATGTCGCCGGCGGGGCGTCCCGCCGCATGAAGCCCTTCCTGCAGCCGGGCGCGCGGGTCGTGTCGGACTATCGCGCGCGCACGTCGGAACATCTGGGCGGGGCGAAGCTGGAGCCGGTGGGGGAGGGGCCGTCGGCCCTGTTCGACGATCCGCTGGCCCTGACCGGCCTCGCGGCGGCGGCGGCGGTGGCGCAGGGGGCCTTGCCTGAGCGGGAGGCGCATGCGGGCGCCTTCTACGGGTTCGAGGCCCTGATGGCCGCCTTCGCCGTGCCCGAGGTCTGGCCCGCCGTCTTCGTGCGGTTCGAGGCCGGGCTGCTGGACGAGCTGGGGTTCGGTCTGGACCTCAGCCGCTGCGGCGCCACCGGCGCGACCGACGAACTGGTCTGGGTCAGCCCGAGGACCGGCCGGGCGGTCAGCCGGGCGGCGGGCGCCCCCTATGCCGACAAGCTTCTGTCCCTGCCGCCGTTCCTGCTGGGCGCCCAGGCTGGGCTGGCGGAGGGCGACGTGGGGGCGGGCCTGGAGCTGACCGGTCACTTCCTGGAGCGCAACGTGTTCCACCCCCTCAACCGGCCGCTGCCGTCCGCCAGGGTGTGGATGATCGACCAGTTGCGCGCGGCCGGGCGCCTGTGACCCTGGGTGAGGCGTGCTAGTGAGCAAGGGGTGAGCAGGCCCGCGCCCGCTATGCTCACCTCTCGCCCACGAGCACTTTTCACCGGTCCTCGATGAGCGGCGCCGCTAGACTCCCGACCTGAACCTCCCGATTCGAAGCCGCATGACCGTTCACACCCCCACGCCCGAAGGCGGGCGCATCGTCGAGGAGCCGCTGAGCGAGGCGCTGAGCCGGCGCTATCTGGCCTACGCCCTGTCGACCATCACCAACCGGGCGCTGCCGGACGTGCGCGACGGTTTCAAGCCGGTGCACCGGCGCATCCTCTTCGCCATGCACCAGATGCGGCTCAACCCGCAGGCGGCGGCGAGGAAGTGCGCCAAGGTCGTCGGCGAGGTGATGGGCGGGTACCATCCGCACGGCGACGCCTCGATCTATGACGCCCTGGTGCGCCTGGCCCAGGACTTCTCGCAGCGCTATCCGCTGGTCGACGGGCAAGGGAACTTCGGCAACATCGACGGCGATAACCCCGCCGCCATGCGCTATACCGAGTGCAAGCTGACGCCGGCGGCGCAGCTCTTGCTCGAGGGCATCGACCAGGACGCCGTCGACTTCCGACCGACCTACGACGACCAGGACGAGGAGCCGGTCGTCCTGCCGGCGGGCTTTCCGAACCTTCTGGCCAACGGGGCCTCGGGCATCGCGGTGGGGATGGCGACTTCGATCCCCCCGCACAACGCGGGCGAGCTGATCGACGCCTGTCAGCTGCTGCTGCAGAACCCAGAGGCCACGACCGCCGAGCTGGTCGAGCGTGTCCCCGGGCCGGACTTCCCCACCGGCGGGGTGGCGGTCGAGGGCGGGGCGGCGATCCTGGAGGCCTATGAGACCGGGCGGGGCGGCGTACGGCTGCGCGCCCGCTGGGAGACCGAGGACCTGGGTCGCGGCCTCTGGCGGATCGTGGTCACCGAGATCCCGTATCAGGTGGGCAAGTCCAAGCTGATCGAGGACCTGGCCAACCTCATCGAGAACAAGAAGGCGCCGCTGCTGGCCGACGTGCGCGACGAGTCGGCCGAGGACATCCGGCTGGTCCTGGAGCCCCGGAGCCGCACGGTCGAGCCCGAGGTCCTGATGGAGAGCCTGTTCAAGCTCTCGGACCTGGAGATCCGCTTTCCGATCAACATGAACGTGCTGGACGCCACCGGCACGCCGCGCGTTCTGGGGCTGAAGGCGTGCCTGGAGGCGTTCATCGAGCACCGCCGCGACGTCCTGGTGCGACGTGGCAAGTGGCGGATCGAACGCATTGAAAAGCGACTGCATCTGCTCGAAGGTCTGCGGATCGTCTTCCTCAATCTGGATGAGGTGATCCGGATCGTCCGCGAGGAGGAGCAGCCCAAGGCGGTGCTGATCGCCCGCTTCGGCCTGACCGAGCTTCAGGCGGACTTCGTGCTCGATACCCGTCTGCGCCAGCTGGCGCGGCTGGAGGAGATGTCGATCGAGAATGAATTCAAGGCATTGTCCGAGGAACTTGCGGGTCTGAAGGCGATGATCGCCTCGCCGGCCCAGCAGTCGAAGCTGATCTCGGTGGGTCTGGAGGACGTCAGGAAGGCCCTGATCTCGCCGCGCCGCACGACGATCGGGGAGCCGGTGGACGTCTCGGGCCTGGCTCCGGTCGAGGCCTTCATTCCCCGCGAGGCGATCACGGTGATCCTGTCCGAGCGCGGCTGGATCCGCGCCGCCAAGGGCAAGGTCGACGATCCGTCGGAGCTGAAGTTCAAGGAGGGGGACCAGCTGGGCTGGCTGGTCCCGGCCTATACGACCGACAAGATCCTGATCGCCGCCTCGGACGGGCGGGTGTTCACGGTCGGCGCGGACCGGCTGGCCTCGGGACGTGGTCACGGCGAGCCGCTGCGCCTCATGATCGATTTGGAGGAGGGCGCCGAGATCGTCGGCGTGCTGGCCCACCAGCCGGGCGCGAAGGTGCTGGTGGCCTCTAAGGCCGGCTACGGCTTCGTGGCGCCCGAGGACGACCTGATCGCCCAGAAGCGCGGCGGCAGGCAGGTGCTGAACGGCGAGATGCTGACCCTGCTGCGCGTCGCCGGCGACCACGTCGCCACCATCGGCGACAACATCAAGGCGCTGATCTTCCCCGTGTCCGAACTGCCGGAGATGGGCCGCGGCAAGGGCGTGAAGCTGCAGAGCTTCAAGCAAGGCGGCCTCGCCGATGTCGCCGTGTTCGCCGCCGAGACCGGGCCGGAGTGGGTCGACGGCGGCGGCCGCCGCCGCAACTGGCCCGACTGGAAGGACTGGCTGGGCAAGCGCGCCCAGGCCGGTCGTCAGGGGCCGCGGGGCCTGCGGAAGTTCAGGTAGGACGGTGATCCCTTCTCCCCTTGTGGGAGAAGGTGTCATGCGGAGCATGACGGATGAGGGGTGTAAGCGCGACCTCCGTCATTTACAGCGCTTGACTGGTGTCAGTCGTCCGTCGTCGCGTTGACCCCCCTCATCCGAGCCGCTTCGCGGCCCACCTTCTCCCACAAGGGGAGAAGGAGACCTCCCTACCTCCGCTCCGCCGCCTTCGCCGCGTCCCACAGGGCGTCCATCTCGGCGAGGTCGGACTGGTCGGGCGCGCGACCCTGTTTCGCAAGTTCCGCCTCTATGAATTGGAATCGCCGGACGAATTTGGCGTTGGCGGACCGTAGGGCGTCCTCCGGCTCCACGCCGAGCTTGCGGGCCAGGTTGGCGACGACGAACAGCAGGTCGCCCATCTCCTCGGCGGCCTTGGCCGCGTCGCCCGAGGCGATCTCGGCCTTCAGCTCGCCGATCTCCTCCTCCAGCTTGGCGAACACCTCGTCGGTCGAGGGCCAGTCGAAGCCGACGCGGGCGGCGCGCTTGGTCAGTTTGGCGGCGCGATGCAGCGCGGGCAGGCCCACGGGGACGTCGTCCAGCACCCCATGCTGGGCTTTCGAGGCGCGCTCGGCCGCCTTGATGTCCTCCCAGCGGAGCTTCTGGCTGGCGCCGTCGCCCTTGGCGGCTTCGTCACCGAAGACGTGCGGATGACGGCGCTCCAGCTTGTCGGCGATCGCCGTCGCCACGTCGTCGAAGGCGAACAGGCCCCGCTCCTCGGCCATGCGCGCATGGAACACGACCTGGAACAGCAGGTCGCCGAGTTCGCTCTTCAGGTCGTCGAAGTCGCCGCGATCGATGGCGTCGGCGACCTCATAGGCCTCTTCGAGCGTATAGGGCGCGATGGTCGCGAACGTCTGCTCCACGTCCCAGGGGCAGCCGCCGTCGGGGTCGCGCAAGCGCACCATGATGCCCTTCAGCCGATCGATCGGGGTCATGCGGAGGCTCCGTCGCGGGCGGCCAGCCGGGCGCGGATCTCCGCGTGCCGCTCGGGCGTCAGCGGATAGATGCGCAGCACCACGGCCGAGAGCAGCAGCAGCGCCACGGGCGCGGCGATGAAAAGCCATTGCAGGCCGAGGATCACGCCCGGCTCGTTGACCGCGCCGGGCTCCGCATCGAAGCCGATCCATTCCAGCACCGCGAAGGCGCCGACGGAGACGGCGTAGCCCAGCTTGGAGGTGGCGTTCAGGATCGAGAACAGCAGGCCGGTGCGGTCCGCCGAGGTATCCAGCCGGATGGCGTCGGACGCATCCGCCATCATCGCCCTGAGCAGCAGGTCCGACGCCCCGAAGGCCAGTCCCGTGCCGAAGATGGCGGCGAGCGCGGCGGGGAAATTGCCCGCGGGAACAAGCAGGGTCGCGGCGGCGAAGCTGCCGGCGAAATAGACGCTGGCGACCGCGAGCGCCCGATGCTTGCCCATGCGGGTGGCCAGCCACGCCCAGCCGGGCGCGCCCACCAGACCGGCGACGAAATAGACCAGCAGCATCAGCGAGGTCTGGTCCCGCTCGAACCCGCGCGCCTGCTCGAAGAAGTAGAAGAACAGCACCCCGATCAGGCCCCGCGCGGCGCCGAGCAGGAGGTCGCTGAGCAGCAGCCGGCGCAGCACCGGCTTGGCGATCAGCGACAGGGTGGCGGTCAGGCCCCCGTGCGGCGGCGCCTCGACCCCCTTGGGCTCCGGCGTGAAGCGGATCGTCACGAACAGGGCGATGGGCAGGAGCGCGATGATGAACAGTCCCTGGGCCCGCACGGCGTCGACGTAGGAGTGGCCGAGGCCCTGGACGATCGGCGGGATCAGCAGCACCGCCAGGACGCCGACGATGTTGGCCGCCTGCCACCACCCGTAGATGCGCGAGCGCTGATCGTAGTCGGGCGACAGCACCGAGGCCCAGCTCATCTGGCTGAGCAAGCTGATCGAGTAGCCGAGGTACATGACCACAAGCCACAGGGCGAGGTGACCGGCCCCCGCGCCCGGCTGGACCAGGAACAGCAGCCCGACCGACAGCATCAGGATCGGCGCCCCCGCCACCATCCAGACTCGGTAGCGGCCGAAGCGGGTGGAGGTGCGGTCGATGATCAGGCCCAGCGCCGGGTCCACCACGATGTCGGCGAGCCGCACGACCAGGAAGATCAGGCTGACGGCCGCCAGCGAGACGCCGACGTGGCTGGCGTAGAACTCCGGCAGGGTGACGTAGACCGGCAAACCCAGCGCCGCATAGGGCAGGCAGCTGGCGGCGAAGGCGGCGAGCGTCCAGTTGGAGCGGCGCACGACAGGGGGCGAGGCGGACATGTCAGACCGGAAGGAGCGGGCGCCGAGTCGGCCCGTCCGCATCCTGCCGCGCCGGACCGCCGAGCGCGAGCGGCTTGCGGGGCGGCCCGGCTTGAGGCTTCCTTGGCGGGTGAAGGCGATGTCGATCCTGCTGGCCGTCGTCGGCCTCCTGTGCGTTTCCCCCGTCGCGCGGGCGCAGGAGATCTGCGACGCGGGCGCCGCCGAGTGGGCGACGGCCGCCGAGGCGAACGCCCTCAACGTCTACAGCCTGGAATGGACCCCGTTCGACCGGGTCGAATACGGCTGGATCACCTATCTGCCGCTGATCCAGAAAGAGCTCGACACGCGGTGCGCGCCGGGAAGTCCGGTGTTCGCCGCGCGGCTCGCGGCGGTCCAGGCCCGGTTCGCCCTTCCCGCGACGGGCGTCTTCGACCCCGCTGTCTTCCAGATCTTCCGGGGGCTGTGGCAGGAGCGCCGGCCCTTCGTGATGGCGCGCGTCGCCGACATCTGCCCGGAGCCGCCGCCGCTGCGCGAGCTCGGCTATCTGGTGGCGGAGGAGGAGCACGCCGATCGCCTGACGCGGTTGCTCAGGCGCGACACCCTGGCCGCCTATCGCCGCATGGTCGCCGCCGCCCGCGCGGAGATCCCGGAGATCGCCGCCGATCCCGAACTGCTGCAGATCTTCTCCGGCTTTCGCGATCCGGAGGCGGATGCCGCGCGCTGCGCGACCGAGGGCAACTGCGACGGGCTGCGCCGGGCCGTGTGCTCTCCGCACCGGACGGGCGCGGCGGTGGATCTGTATGTCGGCCATATCGAGGGACTCGGCGTCGACTCGACCCACCCCGACAGCCGCCGCCACATGAGCCAGGGGGCGACCTATCGCTGGCTGGTCCAGAACGCCGGCCGCTTCGGCTTTGTCCCCTACGTCTACGAACCCTGGCATTGGGAGTATGTGGGGGAGGCGATGGCGGAGGCGGCGGCGCCGTGATCCGCGCCCTGACGCCGGGCGAGCGCGCCTTGGCCTCGGCGGCGATCGGGCCGGCGCTGAGGCTCGATACGATCCGCATTCTGGCCGCGCCCGGGCTGTCTCGCGCCTTCGTCCCCGGCCGCTGGCTCGGGCGGGACTGGATCATCTGGCCGCGCCGCAAGCTGTCGGCGGACCTTTCGCAGGCCCCGCTCAGCCGCCAGGCGGTGTTCGTGCACGAGATGGTTCATGTGCTGCAGAGCCAGTCGGGCGTGCCGCTGGCGGTCGGCAAGCTGAAGGCGGGCGACAGCCCGGAGTCCTACCGCTATCCCACCCACGCCGCCTGTCGCTGGTCGGACCTGAACATCGAGCAGCAGGCGATGGTGATCGAGCATCGTTTTCGCCGGAGCCGAGGTGGAACGACGGCGGCGCAGCCGGATTTCTACGAACGGGTGCGCCCCGACTGAAATGCGACTTCGCGCGCCTTGAAGGCCTGCGGCCCGAACCTATATGGCAACCGTTCCTGTTACAGAACAGGTCCACACAAGATTCGAGGATCGCGAGATGGCGAAGGTTCTGGTGCTTTATCACTCCACCTACGGGCACATCGAGAAGATGGCCGAGGCGGTGGCCGAGGGCGCGCGCTCGGTGGAGGGCGTCACAGCCGATATCAAGCGGGTGCCAGAGCTGGTGCCCGAGGAACTGGCCCGCAAAAGCGGCTACAAGCTGGACCAGGCCGCGCCGATCGCCAGTGTCGATGACCTGGAGCAGTACGACGCCATCATCGTGGGCGCGGGCACCCGCTTCGGCACCGCCGCGTCGCAGATGCGCAACTTCTGGGACCAGACCGGCGGCGTGTGGTTCCAGGGCAAGCTGGTGGGCAAGGTCGGCGCGGCCTTCACCTCCTCGGCCACTCAGCACGGCGGCAACGAGACGACCCTGATCGGCCTGATCCAGACCCTGATGCACCACGGCATGGTGGTGGCGGGTCTGCCCTACGCCTTCCAGGGCCAGATGACGCTGGAGGAGATCTCCGGCGGCAGCCCCTATGGCGCCACGACCATCACCGGCGGCGACGGCAGCCGCTTCCCCAGCGAGAACGAGCTGGCGGGCGCCCGGCACCAGGGCGAATGGGTGGCGCAGCTCGCTAAGAAGCTGCACGGCTGATGACCGCCCCGGCTGTCTTCTTCGGCCACGGGTCCCCGATGAACGCGCTGGGCGGCCCCTACGCCGCCGCCTGGCGCGATCTCGGCGCCGCGATCGGGAGGCCCCGAGGCGTGGTCATGGTGTCCGCTCACTGGGAAACCGACGGCGCGCGGGCGACCGCCCAGGCCCAGCCCCGCACGATCCACGACTTCGGCGGCTTTCCCGCTGAACTTCACGCCTATGATTACCCGGCGCCGGGCGCTCCGGCCCTCGCCGCGCGGGTGGCGGACCTCACGGGGGCGGCGCCCGTGGACGAATGGGGGCTGGACCACGGGACCTGGTCGGTGCTGACGCATGTCTGGCCCCAGGCCGACGTGCCCGTGATTCAGCTGTCGCTCGATCGAAACCTCGGCCCCCAGGGCCATTTCGAGCTGGCGCGACGCCTGGCGTCCCTGAGGGACGAGGGGGTGGTGGTCGCCGGTTCCGGCGACTTCGTGCACAACCTGCGGACCTGGAAACGCGGCGGCGGCGAGCCGTACGGCTGGGCGGTCGCCTTCAACGAGGCCGTGAAGGACGCTCTGCGGCGTGGCGACGACCAGGCCCTGATCGATTGGGTGGGTCTGGCCGAGGACGCCCAGATGAGCGTGCCGACGGACGAGCACTTCCTGCCGCTGCTGTACGTCGCCGCCCAGCGCCGGCCGGGCGACGACGTCAGCTTCTTCAACGACGTCATCGAGGGCGGTTCGATCTCGATGACAGGCGTCAGGATCGGTTAGCGACGCTTCATCGCCGCGTCGGCGGACCAGGGGCCAGGGCCGGCGGCGGCGATGTACAGGAACACGAAGCAGTAGAGCGCGATCAGCTCCCCGCCGTTGAGGATCGGGTAGAACCCCTGTCCGCCGTGCGCCACCCAGTAGCCGACCGCGCAGAAGCCGGAGGCCAGGAAGGCGGCCGGCCGGGTCAGCAGCCCCAGCACCAGGAGCGCGCCCAGGATCAACTCCAGCGGGCCCGACAGGCCTGCGAGGCTGAGGCCCGGCGGCGGCACGCCCTCGACCACGGGGAAGCCCAGCACCTTTGCGGTGCCGTGCTGCACGAACAGCAGGCCTGACATGATCCGCAGCACGCTGAGCAGCGGTCCCTGATAACGCGATAGTCCGTCGAACATTCGGCCCTCCCTCGGTTTCGACCCGGGGAGGCTGGATCAAGCGTCGCCGTTGGGCAACCGCGAAAGGATCAGGCGGCCTTGTCCATCTCGACCAGCTGCTGGATCGAGACGTAGTCCGTCTTGCCGGTGCCCAGCACCGGCAGTTCGGCGACGCGCACGATCTTCTTCGGAACGGCCAGCTCGGGGGCGCCGTGATCCCGGGCCCACTCTGTCAGGCGCGCCACTTCGGCATCCGAGCGGTCGGTGACCAGCACCAGCTTCTCTCCCTTGCGGGTGTCGGCCACGGCGACGACGGCGTGACGGCCCTCCGGCCAGACGGCGGAAGCCAGTCCCTCGACGGCGGCCAGGCTGACCATCTCGCCGCCGATCTTGGCGAAACGCTTGGCGCGGCCGAGGATGGAGATGTAGCCCTCCTCGTCGATGTCGACGATGTCGCCGGTGTCGTGCCAGCCGTCGGGCAGGGGCTCGACCCGCTCGGGATCGCCTTCCGCGAGGTATCCGGACATCACGTTCGGGCCGCGGAGATAAAGCCGCGCGCCTTCGTCGATCCCCTCGATCGGCTCCAGCCGCCACTCCATACCGGGCAGCACCTGGCCGACGCTGCCGGGCCGGTTGCGGTCGGGGTGGTTCACCGCGACGACCGGCGCCGCTTCGGTGGCGCCGTAACCCTCGAGCAGCTTGAGGCCGTGGAAGCGGGTGTTGAACAGGTGGTGGGTCTCGTCGCGCACCTTCTCGGCGCCCGCGACGACGAACTGCAGGGTGTCGAAGTCATCAGCGCCCGCGACGCGCGCGTACTGGTTCAGGAAGGTGTCGGTGGCCAGAAGGATCGACGCCTTCACGTCGGGCAGCAGCTCGACGATCTGCTTGGCGTGCAGCGGCGAGGGATACTCGAACGCCTTCATCCCGGTGAGGATCGGCAGCAGGACCCCGCCGGTCAGGCCGAAGCAGTGGAAGGTCGGCAGCGGGTTGAACATCACCCACTCCGGCTTCAACGCGATGTGCTGGGCGACCTGGCGGGTGTTGGACACCAGGTTCCACTGGCTGAGGACCACGCCCTTGGGCGAACCGAAGCTGCCGGAGGTGAACAGGATCACGCCCGGCGCGGCCGGATCGGTGCGGGCGCGGAATCGCTTGGGCATCAGCCCGGCCATCAGGCCGTAGACCTTGTCCTGGAGCCCGATCGAGGCGCGCACGTCGTCCAGCCAGACGATTTCGGCCACCGTGCCGATGGCCGCGACCAGGTCCTCCAGCTTGGCCTGATCGATGAAGCGGCGCGCGGTCAGCACACGCTTGACGCCCGCCGCCTGGATCGCCGCCTTCACGTTCCGCTCGCCGGCCGTGAAGTTCAGCATCGTCGGGATGCGCCCGTGGGCGTGCAGGCCGAAGAAGGTCACCACCACGCCCATCGAGGACGGCAGCAGCACGCCGACCCGCTCCCCCGGCTCGGTCAGGGCCGCGATCTTGCGGCCCAGCACGAAGGCCGCGCGGATCAGGCCGGTGTAGGTGAGGGGCTTGCGGTCCTGATCCTCAAGGATCTCCTTGTCGCCGAACCGGTCGCGCGCCTCGATCAGCGCGTCGAAAACGGTCTCAGGGGAGCTGGCTGTCAGCGGTACGCGCAATCGTTCCTCCGCCGGCCGGGTTGATCGCGGCCTGGTGTCTGTCGTCGCGGAAACTAGACAGCGCCCGAGGCGAAGAAAAGATGCGTTACGTCGCGTGAGCTTCCGTCGCGGGCGCCTCGCTTGCCATTTGCCGGGGAAACGCCGACATACCGGGCGAAATGGCGACCCTGATCGACACACTCACGGCCCGTCCCTCCGACCTGCGCCACCCGGAGAAGCGCAACCGGCCGGAGACGGCGGTGCTGAAGAAGCCCGAGTGGCTGAGGGTCAAGGCGCCCGGCTCGGGCCAGTACAACGCCACTAAGGCGATCGTGCGCGACAAGGGCCTGCACACCGTCTGCGAAGAGGCGGCCTGTCCCAACATCGGCGAGTGCTGGAGCCAGAAGCACGCCACCCTGATGATCATGGGCGACACCTGCACGCGGGCGTGCGCCTTCTGCAACGTGAAGACCGGCCTGCCGGAGCCGCTGGACCCGGAGGAGCCCGCCAAGGTGGGGCTGGCGGTTCGGCAGATGGGCCTGAACCACGTGGTGATCACCTCCGTGGATCGGGACGACGTGAATGACGGCGGCGCGGCCCACTTCGCCGAGGTGGTGCGGCAGATCCGGCTTCAGGCGCCGAACACGACCGTCGAAATCCTGACGCCCGACTTCCTGAGGAAGGACGGCGCGGCCGAGGTGATGATCGACGCCCGGCCGGACGTCTTCAACCACAACCTGGAGACCGTGCCGCGGCTGTATCTGAAGATCCGCCCCGGCGCCCGTTACTTCCACTCGCTGCGCCTGCTCCAGATGGTCAAGGAGCGCGACCCCAACCAGTTCACCAAGTCCGGCATCATGGTCGGCCTGGGCGAAACCAAGGAGGAGGTCATGCAGGTCATGGACGACATGCGCTCCGCCGGCGTCGACTTCATCACCATCGGCCAGTACCTCCAGCCCACCCGCAAGCACGCGGCCATCGAGCGCTTCGTCACGCCCGAGGAGTTCAAGGCCTATGAGGCGATCGCCCGCGCCAAGGGCTTCCTGATGGTGTCGTCCTCGCCCCTGACCCGTTCGTCGCACCACGCGGGCGACGACTTCGCCCGGCTGAAGGCCGCGCGCGAGGGGCTGAACCGCTCGACGGCCCGCTGACCGACCGCCTTGGCCGTCCATCGCGTCACCCGCATCCTGCCCTACGCCCCCCATCAGCTCGCCGAGCTGGTGGCGGACGTGGACGCCTATCCGCGATTCGTGCCGTGGGTCACGTCCATGCGCACCTGGAACCGGCGTGAAGAGGGCGGGGTCCGCATGCTTGATGCGGAGGCCTCGGTCGGCTTCTCGTTCCTGAAGGAGCGGTTCTCCACCTGGGTGCGCCACGATCCCCGCCTGCCGTCCGTCGAGGTGGGGCTGCTGCGCGGCCCGTTCCGGCACCTGAGGAACCGCTGGGAGTTCCACCCGCACCCCGAGGGCGCGCGGCTGGAGTTCATGATCGACTTCGCCTTCAAGAGCCGGCTGCTGGATGCGATGCTGCACGCCAACTTCGACCGGGCGGTCGGATCGCTGATCCGCTGCTTCGAGGACGAGGCGCGGCGGCGGTTTGGGGCGACGGCTTAAGCCGGCCGCACGAGCACGATCTTCTTCTTGCCGGCGCCGAGCTTGAGCACGCCGTCGGCGTTGAGGTCGGCCTCGGTCAGCACCCGCGCGCCGTCCGCGATCGCCCCGTCATTCAGTCGCAGGCCGCCGCCCTGGGCCAGGCGCCGCGCCTCGCCGTTCGAGGCGGTCAGGCCCGCGCGTGTGGCGACGGCGGCGATCATCTGGCCGATCACTTCCGCGCGCGGCAGCTCGACCGAGGGCAGGTCGGCGGAGAGGCGGCCCTGTTCAAACGCGGCCTCGGCGGCGGCGCGCGCCTTCCGCGCCTCCTCCGCCCCGTGCAGCATGGTCGTGGCGGCGTCGGCGAGCGCCTTCTTGGCGTCGTTGATCCCGGCGCCCTCCAGCGCCTCGAGCCGCGCGATCTCGTCGAGCGGCAGGTCGGTGAACAGGCGCAGGAACCGGCCCACGTCGGCGTCGTCGACGTTCCGCCAGAACTGCCAGTAGTCGAAGGGCGAGAGCTGGTCGGCGTTCAGCCAGACGGCGCCCTGAGCGGTCTTGCCCATCTTGCCGCCCGAGGCGGTCGTGAGCAGCGGGGTCGTCAGGCCGAAGGCGGTCAGGCCCTCGTTGCGGCGCACCAGATCGACGCCCGAGGTGATGTTCCCCCACTGGTCCGAGCCGCCCATCTGCAGCGTCACGTTCAGCCGCCGGTTCAGCTCCAGGAAGTCCACCGACTGCATGAGCATGTAGTTGAACTCGAGGAAGGTCATCGGCTGCTCGCGCTCGAGGCGCAGCTTGACCGAGTCGAAGGCGAGCATCCGGTTGATCGTGAACTGCGTCCCGAACTCGCGCAGGAACTGGACATAGCCATAGGTCGACAGCCAGTCGTCGTTGTCGACCATGACCGCGTCGGTGGGGCCGTCGCCGAAGCTCAGGAACTTCGAGAACACCGTCTTGATCGAGGCGATGTTGGCCTTGATCGTCGCGTCGGTCAGTTGCGGGCGGGACGCGTCCTTGCCGGTCGGGTCGCCGACCTTGGTGGTGCCGCCGCCCATCAGCACGACGGGCTTGTGCCCCGCCTGCTGCAGCCGGCGCAGCATCATGATCTGGATCAGGCTGCCGACGTGCAGCGACGGGGCGGTGGCGTCGAAGCCGATGTAGGCCGCGACCACCCCCTTGTTCAGCGCCGCGTCCAGCTCGGCCGGATGGGTGATCTGGTGGATGTAGCCGCGCGCCTGGAGCGTCTGGAGGAAGTCGGACTGGAAGGCGGTCTCGGTCATGGCTCAGGCGGGGCTTGGCTTCGGGAGGAGGGGGCGTGTAGCACGACGGGATGCCGGAGCGAACCGACAGTCCGACGATGCTGGAAGTCCAGCTGATGCCGCATCCGAGCTCGCCCGAGAGCCCCATCGATTCACTGACGGTCCACTTGGAGCGCGACGGTCTGGCGCTGTGGCTTCGCTTCGTGGCCGAGGGCCGGATGCCCGGGGTGGTCTGGCCCGGACCCGTCGAGCCGGGGCGCACGGACGACCTGTGGCGGCATAGCTGCTTCGAGGCTTTCGTCGAGGCCGACGGCGGCTATGTGGAGTACAATCTGTCTCCGTCCGGACAGTGGGCTAGCTACCGGTTTGACTCGCCGCGTCAGGGCATGCGGAGCGCCCAAGAGGTTGCGACGCCCGGCGAGCTGGATCTGGCCCAGGACATGCTGGCGCTGGAGACGCGGATCGAGCTGCCGAACGGCGCGCGGCGGCTCGGGCTTTCCGCCGTCATCGAGTCCGTCGACGGCTCGTTCTCCTATTGGGCGCTGGCCCATCCGTCGGATAAGCCCGACTTCCACCACCCCGACTCCTTCGTCCTGGAGCTGCCATGAAGTTCGGCATCGACCGCCTGCTCGCCGATCCCGCCCTGCTGGCCGAGCTGAAGGGGCGGCGCGTGGGGCTTCTGGCGCATCCGGCGTCGGTGACGGCGGATCTGACCCATTCGATCGACGCCCTGATCGCGGCGGGGGTGAAGATCAGCGCCGCCTTCGGTCCCCAGCACGGGATGAAGGGCGACCTGCAGGACAATATGATGGAGACGCCGGACGAGACCGATCCGGTCCACGGCTTTCCGGTGTTCAGCCTGTACGGCGAGGTGCGGCGGCCGACGGGGCAGATGCTGTCGACGTTCGACGTCATCCTGGTGGACCTGCAGGACCTGGGGTGCCGCATCTACACCTTCGTGACGACGCTGCTCTATGTGCTGGAGGCGGCGGCGGAGACGGGCAAGACCGTCTGGGTGCTGGACCGGCCCAATCCGGCGGGGCGGCCGGTCGAGGGACTGACGCTGAGGCCCGGGTTCGATAGCTTCGTCGGGGCGGGTCCGATGCCGATGCGCCACGGCCTGACGATGGGCGAGATGGGCCGCTGGTTCATCGACCACTTCAAGCTAGACGTCGATTACCGCGTGATTGAGATGCAGGGCTATGATCCCGAGGCGGTGCCCGGCTTCGGCTGGCCGGTGGGGCGGAGGGAGTGGATCAACCCCAGCCCGAACGCGCCGAACCTGTCGATGGCGCGCTGCTATGCCGGGACCGTCATGCTGGAGGGCGCGACCCTGTCGGAGGGACGGGGCACCACCCGGCCGCTGGAGCTGTTCGGGGCCCCTGACATCGACGCCCGGGCGGTGATCGCCGAGATGCACAGGCTGGCGCCGGACTGGCTGGGCGGTTGCGTGCTGAGGGACATGTGGTTCCAGCCGACCTTCCACAAGCACGTGGGCCGGCTGTGTTCGGGCGTGCAGATTCATGTGGAGGGGCCGCACTACGATCATGCGGCCTTCAGGCCGTGGCGGGTCCAGGCGCTGGGCTTCAAGGCGATCCGGCGGTTGTATCCGGACTACGAGCTTTGGCGCGACTTCCCCTACGAATACGCCTTCGACCGCCTGCCCATCGACACCATCAACGGCGGGCCCGGCCTGCGGGACTGGGTGGACGATCCCCAGTCGACGCCGGGCGACCTGGACGCCCTGACCCGGCCGGACGAGGCGGCGTGGGACGAGGTGCGACGTTCCGTCCTGATCTACTGATCTCGCTTGAACGCCGACCGGCGGTCGCGTAACTCGGCCGCCAGCGGACCGGGCCCCTCTGACGTCTGGAGGCAGACGTGATGTCGGACCGCATCGAGCGAGCTCGGTGCGCGGCGACTTAACCGGTCGATCCCTGAACACGCTCCGAGGTCGCTCCCTAGCGAAGGGGAGTCCTATGGACCTGATGAGTTTCTTCCTGGCCGAGTGGCTGGGCAAGCCGGCCTGGATGTGGCTGGCGTTCATGGGCGTGGTCGTGGCGCTTCTGGTGCTCGACCTTGGCGTCCTGCATCGCGATCAGCACGAGATCGGCGTGCGCGAGAGCCTGCTGTTGTCCAGCATGTACATCGCCATCGCGCTCGTCTTCGGCGGCTGGGTGTGGTGGGAGCTGGGCAGCCAGTCCGGCGTGGAATACCTGACCGGCTTCGCGATCGAGAAGTCGCTGGCGATGGACAACGTCTTCGTCATCGCGATGATCTTCGGCTACTTCGCCATCCCGCGCGCGCTCCAGCACCGGGTCCTGTTCTGGGGCATCCTGGGCGTGATCGTGCTGCGGGCCCTGATGATCGGGGCGGGCGCGGCCCTGGTCAGCCAGTACGGCTGGGTACTGTATATCTTCGCCGCCTTTCTGATCTTCACCGGGATCAAGATGTTCTTCGCCGGAGACGGTCACGCCGACGTGGGGGCCAATCCGCTGGTGAAGTGGATGCGCGGGCATCTGAGGATCACCGATCAGCTGCACGGCCAGAAGTTCTTCGTGCGCGAGCCGCATCCCAAGACCGGCAGGATGGTGGTCTGGGCTACGCCGATGTTCCTGGCGCTGGTGATGATCGAGATCGCCGACGTGATCTTCGCGGTCGATTCGGTGCCGGCGATCTTCGCCATCACGACCGACCCCTACATCGTCTACACCTCCAACATCTTCGCCATCCTGGGCCTCAGGGCGCTGTACTTCGCCCTCGCCGCCATCATCCACCGCTTCGCCTATCTGAAGCAGGCGCTGGCCGTTCTCCTGGTGTTCATCGGCGGCAAGATCTTCGTCGCGGACATCCTGGGCTGGGAGAAGTTCCCGGCGGAGTGGTCGCTGGCCATCACCGCCCTGATCCTGACGGGCGGCGTGGTCTGGTCGCTGTGGAAGACGAAGGGGCAGCCGCCGGCCGAGGCGGCGCCTTGAGCGCGGACCGAGCTCGTCTGACGCACGTCAGGCGGGCTCGGCCTCCAGCCGCTTGTCGAGGTAGGCGCCGACGCGGGTCTCGACCGCCGGCAGATGGTCCTGCCAGAAGTGGCTGGCGCCCTCCTCGAGCTCGTAGTCGATGACGATGCCCTTCTGGGTGCGCAGCTTGTTGACCACGCGCTCGACCTCGATGGTCGGCACGATGGTGTCGGCGGTGCCGTGCAGGAACAGGCCCGAGGCCGGGCAGGGGGCCAGGAAGCTGAAGTCGTACATGTTGGTCGGCGGGCTGACCGAGATGAAGCCGTCGGTTTCGGGCCGGCGCATCAAGAGCTGCATGCCGATGTAAGCCCCAAACTGATAGCCGGCGACCCAGGTCTGGCTGGCCGCGGGGTTCTGGGCCTGGAGCCAGTCCAGGGCGGTGGCGGCGTCGGCCAGCTCGCCGATGCCGGAGTCGAACTCGCCCTGGGACTTGCCGACCCCGCGGCTGTTGTAACGCAGGGTCGCGAAGCCGCGCTTCACGAACAGCTGGTACAGGGTCACCGCCACCGGATTGTTCATGTGCCCGCCCGCCTTCGGGTGCGGGTGCAGGATCAGGGCGATCGGGGCGTTCGGGCGCTTGCCGGGGGAATAGCGGCCTTCGATGCGGCCCGAGGCGCCGGGCAGGATGACTTCAGGCATGGACGGGCGGGGATCCTGTTCAATCTCAGCCGAAAGGGCCGGCGAATACTTGACCGCCCAGGTCGGACTTTCTAAGTCCCGCCTGCGCGCCTCGCCGCCGGTCCGGAGCCGGGGGCCATAGCAGACCGTTTTGCGGAGCGCACGATTTTTGAGGTCTCCATGCGTCTGTCGACCAAGGGAAGATACGCCGTCATGGCCATGGCCGATCTGGCCAAGAACGGCCGCGCGCCCGACGGCGACCGCGCGGTGTCGCTGGCCGAGATCGCGGCGCGGCAGGAAATCTCCCTGAGCTATCTGGAGCAGCTGTTCGCGCGGCTGAGGAAGGCCGGGCTGGTCAGGAGCGTGCGCGGGCCGGGCGGCGGCTACCGACTGGCCAAGACCGCGGCCGAGACCGTGGTGTCGGAGATCGTACTGGCGGTCGATGAGCCGATCCGCGCGACCCGCTGCCTGGCGCCCGCCTCGCCGAAGGGCTGCATGCTGGGCGGCGAGCGGTGCATCACCCACAACCTGTGGCAGGACCTCGGCGACGAGATCCATCGCTACCTGTCCAGCGTGTCGCTGGAGGACATCGTCATGAACCGCACCCGTCGTCGCGGACCGGTGACGGCCGACGCCGGGATCGGCGCGGGGGTGGCGGCGTGAGCGTCTATCTGGACTACAACTCCACCGCCCTGGTGCGGCCCGAGGTGCGGGACGCCGTGGCCGAGGCTCTGGCGGAAGGCGGCAATCCGAACGCCGTCCATGCGCTTGGTCGGCGCGCGCGGGCGCGGGTCGAGACGGCGCGGGCGAAGATCGCCGACCTGGTCGGGGCGGACCCGACCGCCATTGTCTTCTCCTCCGGCGGCACGGAATCGAACGCCCAGGGGCTGGCCAGCGCGCTCGCCGCGGGCTGCGAGCGGGTGATCGTCTCGGCGACCGAACATCCCTGCGTGGCCGAGGCGGCGGCGGTGTCCGGCCGCCCGGTCGAGGTCATCCCGGTCGACGGCCAGGGGCTGATCGATCTCGACTGGCTCGGCGAAGCGCTCGCCCGCCCGGGCCGCGCCTTCGTGGCCGTCCACCACGCCAACAACGAGAGCGGCGCGATCCAGCCGATCGCCGAGGCGGCGGCGCTGGTTCGAGCGGCGGACGGCTGGCTGCACGTCGACGCCATCCAGTCGGCGGGCAAGATCCCGGTCGACATCCGGGCGCTGGACGCCGACACCCTGACCCTGTCCGGCCACAAACTGGGCGGGCTCCAGGGGGTGGGCGCCCTGGTGCTGAAGGACGGCCGCTCGGCGGTGAGGATCCTGCACGGCGCCGGACAGGAGCGGGGCCTGCGCGCGGGCACGGAGAACACGCCGGGCATCGTCGGCTTCGGCGTCGCGGCGGAGTGCGCCGCGCGGGACCTTCACGCGCACGCCCATCACGTCGCCTGGCGCGACGCGGCCCAGGCGGCGGTGAAGGCGGCGGGCGCGACGATCATCGCCGAGGCCGCGCCGCGCCTGCCCAACACCCTGTTCTTCGCAGTGTCGGACTGGGAAAGCCCGCAGCAGCTGATCACGCTGGACCTGGCGGGCGTCATGGTGTCGGCGGGGTCGGCCTGCAGCTCGGGCAAGACCAAGCCGTCCAAGACCATCACGGCCATGGGGCTGGAGCGCTTGGCGACCGGCGGCGTGCGCGTCTCCGGCGGCTGGGGCACGACCGAGGACGATTGGTCGCGCTTCGTTACGGCCTGGACGACCGCATATGCGAAGCATCGCGCGCGCGTCGGACAGCGCGAGAAGGAAGTCGCCTAACCCATGGCCGCCGTTAAGGAAACCATCGACACGGTCGCGGAGCTGGAGCGCTACAAGCACGGCTTCGTCTCCGACATCGAGCAGGAGTTCGCCCCGCCCGGACTGAACGCGGAGATCATCCGCTTCATCTCCGAGAAGAAGGGCGAGCCCGGCTGGATGCTGGACTGGCGCCTGGCCGCCTTCGAACGCTGGCAGGCGATGGAGCCGCCGACCTGGGCGGCCGTGTCCTATCCGCCGATCGACTATCAGGCGCTCAGCTATTACGCCGCGCCCAAGCAGAAGGTGGCGCCCAAGAGCTTGGACGAGGTCGATCCGGAGCTCTTGGCCGTCTACGCGAAGCTGGGCATTCCGCTGAAGGAGCAGGAGGTGCTGGCGGGCGTGGAGGGCGCGCCGCGCGTGGCGGTGGACGCCGTGTTCGACAGCGTCAGCGTCGTCACCACCTTCAAGGCGGAGCTGGCCAAGGCCGGCGTCATCTTCATGTCCATCTCCGAGGCGCTGCGCGAGCACCCGGAGCTGGTGCGCCGCTACCTGGGCTCGGTCGTGCCGGTGTCGGACAACCATTTCGCGGCGCTCAACAGCGCGGTCTTCTCGGACGGGTCTTTCGTCTATGTGCCGCCGGGCGTGCGCTGCCCGATGGAGCTGTCGACCTACTTCCGCATGAACGCGTCGGGCACGGGCCAGTTCGAGCGGACCCTGATCGTGGCGGACAAGGAGGCCTATGTCTCCTACCTCGAGGGCTGCACCGCCCCGATGCGCGACGAGAACCAGCTGCACGCCGCCGTGGTCGAGATCGTGGCGCTGGACGACGCGGAGGTGAAATACTCCACCGTCCAGAACTGGTACCCCGGCGACGCGGAAGGGCGGGGCGGCATCTACAACTTCGTGACCAAGCGCGCCGACTGCCGCGGCGACCGCTCAAAGGTCAGCTGGACCCAGGTCGAGACCGGCTCGGCCATCACCTGGAAATACCCGTCCTGCATCCTGAAGGGCGAGGAGAGCTCGGGCGAGTTCTACTCGATCGCCATCACCAACGGCCGCCAGCAGGCGGATACCGGCACCAAGATGATCCACCTGGGCAAGAACAGCCGCAGCCGGATCATCGCCAAGGCCGTGTCGGCGGGACGGTCGGATTCCACCTATCGCGGCCTGGTGTCGGTGCATCCGAAGGCGACGGGGGTGCGCAACTTCACCCAGTGCGACTCCCTGCTGATCGGCAAGGAATGCGGCTCGCACACCATTCCCTACATCGAGGCCAGGAACGGCTCGGCCCAGATGGAGCACGAGGCGACGACGACGCGCCTTTCCGAAGACCAGCTGTTCTACGCCCAGCAACGTGGCTTGAGCGAGGAGGAGGCGGTGGCCCTGCTGGTCAACGGCTTCGTCCGCGACGTGCTGCAGGAACTGCCGATGGAGTTCGCGGTGGAGGCCCAGAAGCTGGTGGCGATCAGCCTCGAAGGCTCGGTCGGATAATCAAAGAAGAACAATGCTCAAGATCGAAAACCTCCACGTCGCCGTCGGCGACAAGCCCATCCTCAAGGGCCTCTCCCTCGACGTGCCGGCGGGCGAGGTGCACGCCGTCATGGGGCCGAACGGGGCGGGCAAGTCGACGCTCGGCTACGCGCTGTCGGGTCGGCCCGGCTATGAGGCGACCGAGGGCGCCGTGGCCTGGCGCGGCGAGGACCTGCTGGCGCTGGAGCCGGCGGAGCGCGCGGCGAAGGGCGTCTTCCTGTCGTTCCAATATCCGCTGGAGATCCCCGGCGTGCCGGCCATGACGTTCGTGCGCACGGCGCTGAACGCCCAGCGCCGGGCGCGCGGCGAGGACGAGGTCTCGGCCCCCGACTTCCTCAAGCGCGTGCGCGAGGCGGCCAAGGCGCTGCGCATGGACTTCGACATGCTCAAACGTCCTTTGAACGTCGGCTTCTCCGGCGGCGAGAAGAAGCGGATGGAGATCCTGCAGATGGCGCTCTTGGAGCCGTCGCTGCTGATCCTGGACGAGACGGATTCGGGCCTCGACATCGACGCCCTGCGCATCGTGGCCGACGGGGTGAACGCCCTGCGCTCGCCCGAGCGGGCCATGCTGGTGATCACCCACTATCAGCGGCTGCTCGACTACATCAAACCGGACCGGGTGCACGTGCTGGCGGCGGGCCGGATCGTGGCGTCGGGGGGTCCGGAGCTGGCGCTGGAGCTGGAGGCGGAAGGCTACGACAAGTTCCTCCCGGCGGCGGCGTGAGCGCGCTGATCGACCTTCGCGATCCGTCGTCCTTCCCAACGCGCCGGGTCGAGGCGTGGAAGTACACCGACGTGCGTCGTTACCTGCGCGCGGCGCCGCCGCCGTCGCCGGAGGGCGAGGTCGCGCCGGCCGGGCCGTTCGCGGCGCTGACCGGCGAGGAGACGGCCGTCGTCAACGGGCGGGGCGCGGATCGCATCACGGTGACGGGCGAAGCCGTGCGGGCGCTTCGCTTCGTGTCCACTGCCGACGGCGCGGGCCATCAGGCGGAGGTGGCCGTCGATGTGGCCGCCGGAGCGTCGCTGCTGCTGCTGGAAAGCCACGAGGGACGGGCGGCGGGCTATGTCTCGAACGTCCGGCTGAGCCTGACGCTCGGCGCGGGCGCGACGGCGACGCGCATCGTGCTGGGCGAGGACGCGGCCGACGCCCTGGCCTTCGTGCGGGCCGAGGTCGTTCTCCAGCCCGGCGCGACCTTCAACCAGACCACCGTCACCTCCGGCGCCAAGCTGCAGCGGTTCGAGACCCACGTCCGGCATCCCGGCGAGGGGGGCGGCGTGCGCCTGGACGGGCTCTACGCCCTGACCGGCGAGCGGCATTCGGACCTGACCAGCGTGGTCACCCACGCCGGGCGCGACGGCCTGACCAGCCAGCTGACCAAGGGCTCGGTGCGCGACACCGCGCGCGGCGTGTTCCAGGGCAAGATCGTAGTGGAGCGCGGCGCCGACGGCACCGACGCGCGCATGGGCCACCACGCGCTGATCCTGTCGGAACGGGGCGAGGTCGACGCCAAGCCGGAGCTGATCATCTACGCCGACGACGTGCAGTGCGCGCATGGAAACACGGTCGGGGCGCTGGACGAACAGGCGCTGTTCTACATGCAGTCGCGGGGGCTTCCGGCCGACGAAGCGCGGGCGTTGCTGACCCAGGCTTTCCTGATCGAGGTCGTGGACCGGATCGAGCACGAGGGCGCGCGAGAGGTGGTGCGGACATGGCTGGAGACGCGGCTGTGAACATTCCTCCCCCGCAGAGCGAAGCGGCGCCGGGGAGGGGGACCGCCGGAACGGCGGTGGAGGGGGCGACCCCAACCGCCGTGCCCGCCGTCGCCCCCTCCACCACTTCGTGGTCCCCCTCCCCCGGTGGGGGAGGAAATGGGGCGTTCGATCCCCACGCCGCTCGCGCCCACTTCCCGATCCTGTCGCGGCAGGTGAACGGGCGGCCGCTGGTCTATCTGGACAACGCCGCGTCGGCGCAGAAGCCGCGCGCGGTGATTCAGGCCATGACGCGGGCGATGGAGGGGTCCTACGCCAACGTCCACCGGGGCCTGCACAGCCTGGCCAACGAGACGACCGAGGCGTTCGAGGCGGCGCGGGCGTCCGCGGCGCGGTTCCTGAACGCAGAGAGCCCGGCCAATATCGTCTTCACCAAGGGCGGGACCGAGGCGATCAACCTCGTCGCCCACGGGCTCGGCGCCTCGCTGCGGCCCGGCGACGAGATCGTCCTCAGCCAGATGGAGCACCACTCCAACATCGTGCCCTGGCACATGCTGCGCGAGACCCGCGGCGCCGTGGTGCGGTTCGCTCCGGTGCTGGACGACGGGTCGCTGGACATGGCGGCGTTGAAGTCTCTGATCGGCCCCGGCACGCGGGTGGTGGCCATCACCCACATGTCCAACGTGCTGGGCACGGTGAACCCGATCCCGGAGATCGCCGCGATGGCCCATGCGGTCGGCGCGCGTCTGGTGGTCGACGGCTGCCAGGGCGCGGTGCACTGCGTGTCCGACGTCCAGGCGCTGGGATGCGACTTCTACGTCCTGACCGGCCACAAGCTCTATGGACCGACCGGCATCGGCGCGCTGTACGGCACGACAGAAGCGCTTGAGGCGCTGCCGCCCTGGCAGGGCGGCGGCGAGATGATCGAGACGGTCACGGAGGAGGGGGTCGCCTACGCCCCGCCGCCGGCCCGGTTCGAGGCGGGCACCCCGCCGATCCTGGAGGCGATCGGCCTGGGCGCGGCGCTGGACTGGTTCGACGGCTTCGACCGGCACGCGGTGGCGGCCCACGAGCGGGCGCTGTACGACCACGCCCGGGAGCGTCTGGCGGGTCTGAACTGGCTGAGGGTGCTGGGCGAGGCGCAGGGGAAGGGCGCGATCCTGACCTTCACCGTCGAGGGCGCCCACGCCCATGACGTGGCCCAGATCATGGACCGCTACGGCGTGGCGGTGCGGGCCGGCCTGCACTGCGCCGAACCGCTGGCGCGCCGTTTCGGGGTCAGCTCGAGCGCGCGGGCCTCCTTCGCCCTATATAACACCCTGGAGGAGGCGGACGCCTTCGTCGATGCGCTGATCAAGGCGCGCAACTTCTTCGCCTGAGACCATGACCGACGCCATCACCGACAGCCCCGAGTTCGCCGACAGCTGGGACGCTCCTCAGCAGAGCGCCCTGTCGCAGGACGAACTGGCGCGCCTGACCGACGAGATGATCGCCGCGCTGAAGACGGTCTACGACCCGGAAATCCCGGTCGACATCTATGAGCTGGGGCTGATCTACAAGGTGGACGTGAGCGACGACCGGGACGTGGTCATCGACATGACCCTGACGGCGCCCGGCTGTCCGGTGGCGGGCGAGATGCCCGGCTGGGTCGAGGACGCGGTTCGCAAGATCGACGGTCTGGGCCAGATCCGTGTCAACCTGGTCTTCAATCCGCCGTGGGACCCGTCCAAGATGAGCGACGAGGCCAAGCTCGCGCTGAACATGTTCTGAGCCCATGACCGATCTCGCCGCCGCCACGCCCAGACCGCGCCGCCCCCGCCCCAAGGTCGTGACCCTGACCGAGGCCGCGGCCGAGCGCGTGCGCGAGATCATGGAGGGCGCGGATCGGCCCTATGTCGGTCTGCGCGTCGGCGTGAAGAACGGCGGCTGCGCCGGGCAGGAGTACACCCTGGCCTATGCCGAGGCCGTCGAGCCGCTGGACGAGGTGGTCGAGGACAAGGGCGTCACCGTCCTGATCGAACCCAAGGCGGTGCTGTTCCTGATCGGGACGGAGATCGACTTCGAGACGACGAAGCTCGCCTCAAGGTTCGTGTTCCGTAATCCGAACCAGACCGACGCCTGCGGCTGCGGCGAAAGCGTGACGATCGTCCCGGCGGCCGGCGCCTGACGCCCAGGCGCCGGCCGCCTTCAGACGCGCTCGAGATACCGCACCGCGTCCGCGTCCCGCGCCGACAGGTCGGGATAGTCCGGGTCCGACCCCACGTCCGGCACGCGCCGCCAGGAGCGGGCGCACTTCGGATGGTCCGCGGTGCGGACATCGACGGCGATCGTCTCGCCCGGCGTCAGCTCCGCACCCGAGGTGCGGAACACCTCCGCCGCGTCCAGGCCCTCGAACGCGGCCATCGCCTCGGCGGGCAGGGTGACGGCGGGCCAGGCGTCCAGCGCCCCGCCGATCCGCTTGTCGCGACGCGCGGCCTCCAGGGCCTCGTTGACGACCTCCAGCACCGCCTCGATGCGGCCCCAGCGCTCAGCCTCGGCCGCGTTCTCCCACGCCGCCGGGGTGTCCGGGATGACGCGCGCGCAGTTGGTCCCGGCGTCGGGGAAGCGGGTGGTCCAGGCCTCCTCCATCGTGAAGGGGGTCAGGGGGGCCAGCCACGCCGTCAGGCGCATGAACACCTCGTCCATCACCGTGCGGCAGGCGCGGCGGCGGACGGAGTCGGGCCGGTCGCAGTACAGGCTGTCCTTGCGCACGTCGAAGTAGAGGGCCGACAGGTCGTTGGAGCAGAACTCCAGCACCGGGCGCACGACATCCTGGAAGCGGTAGGATCCGTAGGCCCGCCGCACCTGGCCGTCCAGTTCCCACAGCCGGTGCAGGATGAACCGCTCCAGCGGCGGCATCTGCTCCAGCGGCAACCGCTCGGCCGCCTCAAAGCCGTTCAGGGCGCCGAGCAGGTAGCGTACCGTGTTCCGCAGCTTGCGATAGGCGTCGACCGTGGTCTGGAGGATCTGCTTCCCGATCCGCTGGTCCTCGGCGTAGTCGACCAGCGCCACCCACAGGCGCAGGATGTCGGCGCCGGATTCCTTGATCACGACGGCCGGGTCGGTCGTGTTGCCCTTCGACTTGGACATCTTCTCGCCGTTCTCGTCGAGCGTGAAGCCGTGGGTCAGGACCGCCTGATAAGGCGCGCGGCCTCGCGTGCCGCAGCCTTCCAGCAGGTTCGACTGGAACCAGCCGCGGTGCTGGTCGGAGCCCTCGAGGTACAGATCCGCCGGCCAGCGGCTGTCCGCCCGACCTTCCAGCGTGAAGGCGTGGGTGCAGCCGGAGTCGAACCAGACATCGAGAATGTCCTCGACCTTCTCGTACTGAGCCGGGTCGTGGACGCCCAGGAACTCCGTGTCCGGCGTCTCGAACCAGGCGTCGGCGCCGCCGGCCTCGATGGCCTTCAGGATGCGGGCGTCGACCTCCGGATCGTTCAGCGGCTGGCCCGTGTGCTTGTCGACGAACATGGCCAGCGGCGTGCCCCAGGCGCGCTGGCGGCTGATCAGCCAGTCGGGGCGCGTCTCCACCATGGACCGGATCCGGTTCTTGCCCCCCGCCGGGTGGAAGGCGGTGTCGTCGATGGCTCTCAACGCCAGCTCGCGCAGGGTCTCGCCGTCGTCGCCGCCCAGCGGCTTGTCCATGCGGATGAACCATTGGGGGGTGTTGCGGAAGATGACCGGCGCCTTGGAGCGCCAGCTGTGCGGGTAGGAATGCTCCAGCCGCCCTCGGGCGAGCAGGGTTCCCGCCTCGATCAGCTTCTGCACCACCGCCGGATTGGCGTCGCCGAACCGGCCGGTCTTCTTGCCCTCGGTCTCCAGCACCTTCAGCCCCGCGAAGAGAGGCACGTGCGGATAGTAGGCGCCGTCCGGATCGACCGTGTCCGGCACCTCGTGATGGCCGTGGGCCCGCCACACCTCGAAGTCGTCCGCGCCGTGGCCGGGGGCGGTGTGCACGAAGCCGGTGCCGGCGTCGTCGGTCACGTGGTCGCCGGCCAGAAGCGGCACCGAGAAGCCGTAGCCAGGGTGCAGCTCCGCAAGAGGGTGGGCGCACTCCAGGCCCGACGGGTTCAGGTCGTCCAGGCGGGTCCAGGTGGCGATCCTCGCCGCCTTGAAGACCTCCTCGGCCAGCTTGTCGGCGACGATCAGCCGGTCGCCCGCTTTGGCCCAGGGCTCGAACTCCAGCCCCTGTTCCATCGACTGCACTTCGTACAGGCCGTAGGCGATCTCGGGGCCGTAGCTGATCGCCCGGTTGGCCGGGATGGTCCACGGCGTGGTGGTCCAGATCACCACGGCGGGCGTCGCGTGGCGGAAGGCCAGAAGGTCGTCCGGATGGTCGTCGGTCGCTCCCGTGACCGGGAACTTGACCCAGATCGTCGGGCTGACGTGGTCGTGGTACTCGATTTCGGCGTCGGCCAGCGCCGTGCGCTCGACCGGCGACCACATAACCGGCTTTGAGCCGCGATAGAGCTGGCCGCTGGATTTGAACTTGTGGAACTCGCGCACGATCGCGGCTTCGGTGGCGAAGTCCATGGTGGCGTAGCGGCCAGCCCAGTCGCCGATGACGCCCAGGCGCTTGAACTGCTCGCGCTGGACGTCGATCCAGCCCGCGGCGTACTCGCGGCAGGCGGCGCGGAAGGCGGCCTTGGACACCTCGTCCTTGCGCTTGCCCTGGGCGCGGAACGTCTCCTCGATCTTCCACTCGATCGGTAGGCCGTGACAGTCCCAGCCGGGCACGTAATCGACGTCGTAGCCCAGCAGGAAGCGGCTGCGGACCACGAAGTCCTTCAGCGTCTTGTTGAGCGCATGGCCGATGTGGATGTCGCCGTTGGCGTAGGGCGGGCCGTCGTGCAGTACGTACAGGGGCGCGCCGTCGGCCTGGCGTCGCGCCCGCAGACGGCCGTAGAGGTCGCCCCACTGCTCGAGGATCAGCGGCTCCTTCTGGGGCAGGCCGCCGCGCATGGGGAAGGGCGTCTCGGGCAGGAAGACGGTATCGCGATAGTCGCGGGCGGCGGTCGGAGTCTCGGCGTCGGCCATGAGAGGGTCTCGGGTAGCGGGTGATCGGAAAGGGCGACGGTCCCGGCGAGCGCGGGGCGAACCCGGAGGCGCTACGCCGGGCGGCGAATCCCGATCTGGCGAATGCTGACGATCATGGCCGCAGGCTCTAGCAGAGGCCGACGGCGCCGCGCCATCCCTGTTCAGTCCGCGCAGACCGCATGCTAGGCCTTCGACCGGATGTAGAAGGAGGGGCCCGTGACGCGTTCCATCGTCTCCGTGTTGCTGGGGGCCGCGCTGGTCGCCGCATGTTCCGAAGCGGCGCCGCAACCGGATCCTACGGAACAGGCCGAGCCGGCCCCCGCCAGCCGCCGCGAAGCCGCCTATCGCGCCGGCGAGGAGGGGCCCGAGCCGTTCGTGCGCGCCCTGTTCGCCCGGTACGACGCCGCCAATCCCCTGCCTCCCGGAGAGACGCCGCCGCCGGGCCGCGAGCCCCTGTACGGCCGCACCCTGAACGCCATGATCGGCGCCGACCATCGTCAGGCGGCGGGCGAGGTTCCCTACCTGAACTATGATCCGGTCTGCGGTTGCCAGGACGGCGAGATCGCATTGCAGAGCGTCACCGTCACCGAGACCGAGCGCTTCAAGGCCGACGCCCAGGTCGTGTTCACCCGCGACGGAGAGACGATCAACCAGCTCATGAAGCTGGAGCGCGAGGGGCCCATGTGGCGGGTCGTTGACGTCATCCCCGAGGGCGAGCGGCCGCTGACCGAACGCCTGCTCGAGGTCATCGAATAGGCGAAGCGCCCAGCGCGGCGCGCGCGTCCTCGGCGTCCCTGGCGATCTGGGCCTTCAGCGCCCCAAGGCTTTCGAGCTTCATCTCGCCCCTCAGGAAGGCGACGAGTTCCGTTTCGACCGTCTGGCCGTAGAGGTCGCCGTCGAAGTCGAACAGCCAGACCTCCAGAAGCGGCTCGTCCAGAGCGTACATGGGCCGCAGGCCCAGGTTGGCGACGCCGTCGAGGACCCGACCGTCCGGCAGCCGCGCACGCGTGGCGTAGACGCCGTAGGCGGGCCGCATGTAGTCGCCCAGGCGGATGTTCGCGGTGGGGACGCCGATCGTCCGGCCGCGCTTGTCGCCGTGAATCACCTCGCCCTCGATCGCGAACGGTCGGCCGAGGATGGCGGCGGCGCGGGCCATGTCGCCCGCGTGCACGGCCTCGCGGACGGCGCTCGACGACAGCTTCAGCCCGTCGGGATCGTCCACGCGCGCACAGACGCTGACCGAGAAGCCCAGGTCCGCTCCCTGCCGCTTCAGGGCCTCTGGGGAACCGGACCGGCCCTTGCCGTAGGTGAAGTCGAAGCCGATCGCCGCGTGCGACAGTCCCAGGCCGGTCGCCAGCACGTCGCGGGCGAACGCCTCGTCCGAAAGGGCCGCCATTTCAGCGTCGAACGGTAGAAGGAACAGCGTCTCCACGCCCAACGGCTCCAGCGCGCGCGCCATCTGCTCGGCCGTCATCAGCCGGAACGGAGCCGCGGCGGGCTGGAAGAAGCGGCGAGGGTGGGGGTCGAAGCTGACCACGGCGAGCGGTCGTTCGGCGCGCCCGGCGGCATGACGCGCCTCGGCGATGACCGCCTGATGGCCTCGATGGACGCCGTCGAAGGCGCCGACGGCGGCGGCTGCGCCCTTCAGGTCGGCGGGAAGGTCACGCCACTCGCGGACGATTCGCGTCACGGTCGGCTCAGCGGTTCGCGGGCTTCCGACGGCGCGGCACCCGCACCACGGCGATGCCGTCCATGATCAGCCGGCCCTCGACGAAGCCCTCGCAGTTGAGTTCGACCCGAGCGCTCTCGGCGTCGACGCCGACCACGGTGATCTGGATCCGCACCTGATCGCCGATCCGCACCGGGTAATGGAAGGCCAGCGTCTGGGACACATAGATGGAGCCGGCGCCCGGCAGCATGGTGCCCACGACGGCCGAACCGAAGGCGGCCGACAGCAGGCCGTGCGCGATCCGCCCCCGATAGGCGGTCTTGGCGGCGTAGGCCTCGTCCAGATGCACCGGGTTGAAGTCGTCCGACGCCTCGGCGAACAGGCGGATTCGATCCTCGGTGACGTCGACGATCTTCTCGGCCGCCATGCCGACGTGAAGCTCCTCCAGGATGTAGCCGCCGGAGGGATGGGCTGAGACCAGTTCGACCATGAGCGGGCTTTAGCGACCCCGGCCCCGCTTGGCGAGCCTCACCAGACCAGATCCAGCGTGGCGTAGCGGGCATGGGCGGTTTCGGCCGCAAGCAGCGCCTGCGCCCGATCAACGTCAACCATCCCGTCGGGACCGCGCGCCTGATCGCCGTGGATGCCGGCGGCGACGAACAGGCAGTCGAGCCCTTGTCGGTTCGCGCCCAGCACGTCGGTCACAACGCCATCGCCGACGCAGAGCACGCGCGAGCGATCCAGACGCCCTTCGAGGAGGCGATCGGCTTCCTTCAGGGCGAGGTCGTAGATGGGCCCGAACGGCTTGCCCGCCATGACCACGCGCCCGCCGAGCGATTCGTACAGGTCGGCGAGGGAGCCGGCGCAGTAGATCAGCCGGTCGCCCCGCTGAACCACCCGATCCGGATTGGCGCAGACCAGCTCGAGCCCGCGCTGCGCCGCCGGCGTCAGGCGGTCTCTATAGTCTTCGGGCGTCTCGGTGGTGTCGTCGTAAGGGCCGGTGACCGAGATGAAGCTGGCCTGGTCGCCGCTCTTCACCGTCAGCACTCCCGTCCCTTCATAGAGGGGGGCGTCTCGTTCGGGGCCGATCGCCCAGGCCGGGCCGGGGGCGCGACGGGACAGCTCGGCCCGGGTGGCGTCGCCGGAGGTGACGAAGGCCCGCCAGGCCGAGCGCGGGACGCCCAGCTGGTCCAGCTGCGCCACCACGTCCGATGAGGGACGCGGCGAGTTGGAGATCAGGACCACATGACCCGAGGTCTCGTTGAAGCGGGTCAGGGCCGCGCACGCCTCGGGGTAGCTCTCGCGCCCATTGTGGATGACGCCCCAGACGTCGCACAGCAGCACGTCGTAGTCGGCTGCGACCTGGCCGAGGCCGGAGAGGGCGGTGAGCTGTATCATGGCGCGCAGATAGGGCGCCCGGCGGCCAAGGTCGACCCCGCTTCAGCCGTAGCGACGCCGCTGTTCGGCCGTGCGCAGGGTGGAGCGGAGAAAGTCGGAGGGCGGGTCCGTCTCGGCGAGCACCTGCTCCTTGATGGCGCGGGGTTCGCCGAACAGGTGGCCCTGGCCGAAGGCGACGTCGAGCTCGAGGATGTCGATCACCTGGCGCTCGGTCTCGACTTTTTCCGCGATCAGCTGGACGCCGTAGCGCTCGGTCAGGGCCGCGAAGTCGGCGGCGCGGATGTCGGGCATGGAGGGCAGGGGGGCGCCGCCGTCGAGGTCCAGCAGCTGTTCGATCAGCAGCTCGGCCGCCACCTTGATGAAACGCACGTCCGACCGCTGCAGATCGGCGAAGTCCAGGTCGAGCGTCTGGACCTTGTCGAGCGAGAATCGGAAGCCGAGGTCCGCCAGCTTAGCCATGTTGCGCGCCTCGATCGCGCCGCGCGCGTCGAACGTCGCCTGTCCGAGCTCGAAGATCAGCGACTGGGCCAGGTCGCGGTTCTGGCTGAGGAAGGCCAGGAACTCGGGGAAAAAGGTCTCGTCCCCGAGCGACGCGAGCGAGATGTTGCAGAACACCCCGACCTTCCTGTCCTCGCGGGACAGCCGCCGCACGATCTGGGCGCAGCGGAAGAGCAGCAGGTTGTCGATCGCCGGAACCAGGCCCTCGCCCTCCGCGACCGACAGGTACTCCGCCGGCATCATCACCCGGTCATCGGCGTCGCGCAGGCGCGTGAAGCTCTCGTAGAAGACCGTCCGCCGCTGGGGCAGGGTCACGACCGGCTGCAGATAGAGGTCCACCCGGTTCTCGGCGAGCGCGTCATGCACGGTCTGAAGCAGGGCGTTGGACTGCTGGCGACGGCGCCCCTCGTCGCTGCGGGGGTCGTGCAGGGGGGCGACCGACAGGCGCTGGTCGATCGAGGCGCTCATCTGCTGGACAAGGTCCTCCAGCATGCGAACCTCGCCGGTCAGGCTCTCGGCCTGGCTCAGCGCGCCCTTCTCGATCGCTTCGCCCAGTTCCGCGACGGCGTTCTGGGTCGCGTCCATGGCGTCGGCGAGCAGCCGGTGCGCTTCCCGGACCGCCGCCAGTTCGGCGCGCAGCGCCCGCGCCGAGAGGGCCTGGCCCGCCATGGCGTGCAGCGCGGTCAAGAGGGCGCCGGCCCCCAGCGCGCCTGCCGTCGCGGCCCCCACGCCGAAGCCCGCGCGCCACAGGAAGGCGCCGACGGTCAGCGACAGGAACGCATAACCGCAGAACAGGAACAGGGTGGTCAGACTACGCATCACGGGCGTTCGGGCCTTCCCCGAATGGATTCGGCGCAGTATCCGACGAGAATCGCCCGGCCGCCAGCGCCGGGGTGAAGGCGACGGAAACGGAAGGACGCCCGCCAATGCAGCTCTTCGACCTCACCGGCAAGTCGGCGATCATCACGGGCTCGTCCCGGGGGATCGGCAAGGCCATCGCCGAGCGACTGGCCGAGCACGGCGCCCAGGTGGTGATCTCGTCGCGAAAGGCCGGCCCCTGCGAGGAGGTCGCCGCCGAGATCAACGCCAGGTACGGCGAGGGCCGCGCGATCGCAGTTCCGGCCAACATCGCCTCCAAGGAGGACCTGCAGCGGCTGGTCGATGAGACCAACGCGGCGTTCGGCAAGGTCGATATCCTGGTCTGCAACGCCGCGTCCAATCCCTACGCCGGGCCGATGGCGGGCATCTCCGACGAGCAGTTCGACAAGATCCTTCAGAACAACGTCGTGTCCAACCACTGGCTGATCCAGATGGTCGCGCCGCAGATGCTGGAGCGGAAGGACGGGTCGGTGATCATCGTGTCGTCGATCGGCGGATTGCGCGGCAACGCCCTGATCGGCGCCTACAACGTGTCCAAGGCCGCGGACATGCAGCTGGCGCGCAATCTCGCCGTCGAGTGGGGGCCGTCGAACGTGCGGGTCAACTGCATCGCGCCGGGTCTGATCCAGACGGACTTCGCCCGCTATCTGTGGGAGAACCCGGAGATCCTGAAGGTCGCGACCGACCCCGCCCCGCTGCGTCGCATCGGCCAGCCCGACGAGATCGCGGGCGCGGCCGTCTATCTTGCCTCGCCGGCCTCGTCCTACATGACCGGCCAGACGCTGGTGGTCGACGGCGGCATCACCATCGCGTGGTGAAGCCGAGTTTTCGCCAGGACCTGGTCTGGCGGCTGGAGGCGGCGGCCTTCGCCGGCTTCGTCGCGCTGATGCGTCTGCTCGGGCTAGAGCGCGCCTCGGCCTTCGGCGGCTGGCTGCTGCGGCGGCTGGGCCCGATGACCGGGACGCACCGCACGGTCATCCGCAACCTCCGCATCGCCTTCCCGGAGATGACGACCGACGCGCGCGAGACGCTGGCGCGGAACGCCTGGGAGCAGACGGGTCGGTCCTTCGCCGAGACCGCGATCATGGATCGGCTGACGCCCGCGTCGGGCCGCATCGAGATCGTCGGCGGCGAGCGCTTCGAGGCGATCCGGCAAAGCGGCCGCCCCGTCGTGTTCGTGTCCGGTCATCTGGCCAACTTCGAGGTCATGGCGGCCTGTATCGTGGCGGCGGGCATCCCGTGCCAGATCACATATCGCCCGACGAACAATCCTTACGTCGATCGCCAGATCCGGGCGGCGCGGGCCCGCTATGGGGTCCAGCTGTTCGCTCCGAAGGGCGGCGACGGGGCGCGCGAGCTGCTGGCCGGGATGGCGCGCGGCGAGTCCGTGGCGCTGATGAACGACCAGAAGTTCTCGGAAGGCCCCGAGGTGACCTTCTTCGGCCATCCCGTGAACGCCGCGCCGGGACCGACCCGGCTGGCGCTCAAGTTCGGCACGGTGCTGCAGCCCCTGTCGGTGGAGCGCCTGCCCGGCGTGCGCTTCCGCTTCCACGTCCATGACCCGATCGAGGTGGGCGGGAGCGGCGACCGGTCGGCCGACATCCGGCGCGGGGTCCAGGCCGTAACCAGCTTCGTGGAGGAGCGGGTGCGGCACGCCCCCGTGGACTGGTTCTGGGTCCACAAGCGCTGGCCCGACAAGGTCTATGCGGCGCTGGACGCCTCGTCGAAGGTCGCGGGGGCCGTCTGAGCGTCCGTCGAGCGGCGAAACGGCCCGGCGTAGCTGGCTCGCGTCACCCTGCGGCGGCACGGGCCGAAATAGTCGTCGGTGCGGATGAAGGGGCGCGGGCGGAACACGACCGCATGGATGCGCTCAAGCATCGCCTTGGCCGTGATCGGCTTGACGACGAACTCCGTCACCCCGGCGTCGCGCGCCTCCTGAACCCGGCTGCGTTCGGAATGCCCGGTCATCATGATGATGGGCAGATAGGGGTTCGGGCTCTGCTCGCTGTTGCGGATCAGTCGGGTGAACGCCACCCCGTCCAGCGGGAACATGTTGAAGTCGACGATCGCGAGGTCGGCCGGGAAGTGGCGCATGACCTCAAGCGCCTTGGCTCCGTCATCGACCTCCTGGATGACCTTGGCGCCCGCCGATTTCAGGATGGCGCTCGCGATCGTCCGCATGTGCGGATTGTCGTCGACGAGAAGGATATGGAGAGCGGCCAGGCCGGACATGCGAAACTCCGAAACTGTCGCCATTCATTGGAGAAATTGGTTTACGAGGCGTGAGTTTCAGATCGCCGCCGGCCGCCCGACGAGCAGCGCCGGGTTCATCTGCCGATCGCGCCATCGCATGCGCCAGCACAGGTGCGGTCCGGTCGCCCGGCCGCTCATGCCCACCGCGCCGATCGTCTGGCCGCGCGCCACCCGCTGGCCGGCGGCAACATCCAGCCGCGACTGGTGCAGATAGGCGGTGATGGCGCCCTGTCCGTGGTCGATCAGCGTCAGCCCGCCCTCGAAGTGCAGATCGCGCTCGGCCAGCGTCACCAGACCGTTCGCCGGCGCCCGGATCGGGCTTCCCATCGGCGCGGCGAGATCGATGCCGTAATGAGGGCGGGCGGGCGTGCCGTTCAGGATGCGCTGCGCGCCCCATTCGCTGGACACTCGCCAGCTGGCCAGCGGCATGTCGAAGCCGTCGCGGAAGGCGTCGTCGCGCGTGCGGCTGGCGAACCCCTCGGTCTTCAGCGCCACCTCGCGGGCGATGCGTTCGAGCAGCACCGGGTCCTGGGGTTCGACGGTCGAGGGCGGCAGGCCGTCGATGCGGCGCAGCGGGAACGCGCCCGGCGCGACGTCGACGGTCCGCCGCGCGACGGATCGGCCCTCCCTGACGACCAGCTCGACGCTGGCGGCGCTGTCGCGGTCCAGTCCGACCAGGAACCATCCTTCGCGCGACGCTGTCGTCAGCGCCTCGCCGTCGACGAACACGGTCGCGAGCGGCCAGGTCCGCCCGATCAGAGCGCCGCCCTGCTGCGCGCGGCCGAACAGGGCCAGGCCCTCGGGATCGTCGGCGGCGCGCGCCGGAACGGCCGCGAGGCCGAGGGCGCCGGCCAGGAGCGAGCGTCGGCCGATCATCGGGTCCCCAGCCTTGAGGCCGCCTCGGTCGGGCCGGCGTAGGCTTCCTGGCGCGAGGCGCTCCAGTACTTCAGCGCCTGGAGCGGAATCGCGCGGCCGCTCACGGCGCAAAGGACCTGACGGCCGGGCCGCAGGACCACGAACTCGCCGTCGCCGTAGTGAAGCTGGGCCAAATCTGCGTCATCGGTCATGGCGGCAGGTTAATGCAGAGACGGCTGGACTAGAACAGCTGTCCCTGACCAGGCGAGGACGGCCTCGGCGCGGACTCCCGACGGGGCGTCCGGGCGGGCGTCGGAGACGTCGCCGACCCGCCGTCGACCGTCGCCGCCGCCGCGCCGTCCGAGAAGACCAGACGCACGCCGTCCCCGGACTTCAGGCCGGCCGCCGCGCGCACCAGGCCGCCGGCCTCGTCGTGAACCCGCGCGAATCCCTGGGACAGCGGCCGATCGGGGTTCAGGCTGTCGAACAGCCGGGCCAGGCGACTGAACCTGTCCGCCTCCCGCGCCGGAACGCGACTCAGGGCCAGGTCGAGGCGGGCGGCCAAGCCCGAGGTCTGCTCACGCCGGCGCTCGATCTGTCGTGTCAGGGCGGCGGGCGTCAGCCGTCCCGCGGCGCGGATCAGCTCGCGCTCATGCACCACCACATTGCGCGCCAGGGCGGCTCCCAACCGGCTGGAGACGAAGTCCAGACGCTGCTGGGGCAGGGCGACCAGCTCCTCGGGCCGCGCCGGCAGGCCGCGCGCGACCGCCCGCAGCCGGGTCCGCCGGTCCTCCAGCAGCCGCGCCCCGGTCCGGCTGAGGCGGCGCTCCAGGTCGGCGAGCCCCGCGCGCAGGTCCGCCAGCACCGGGGTCGCCATCTCCGCCGCGCCCGTGGGGGTGGGCGCCCGCCGGTCCGAGACGAAGTCGATCAGGGTGGTGTCGGTCTCGTGCCCCACGGCGGAGATGACGGGGATGGTCGCGGCCGCCACGGTGCGGGCCAGCGCCTCGTCGTTGAAGGGCCAGAGGTCCTCCACCGAGCCGCCCCCGCGCGCGACGATCACCACGTCCGGGCGGGGGATCGGACCGTCCGATCCCATGGCGTCGAAGCCCCGCACCGCCGCCGCCACCTGGCCCGCCGCCGCCTCGCCCTGGACCACGCAGGGCCAGACGACGACGCGGCACGGCCAACGCTCGGAGATGCGGTGCAGGATGTCCCGCACGACCGCGCCCGTCGGGCTGGTGACCACGCCGATGACGGCGGGGAAGGCGGGGATCGGCCGCTTGCGCGACGGCTCGAACAGGCCTTCCTCGCGCAGCCGGCCCTTCAACCGCTCCAGCTGAGCGAGCAGGGCGCCCGCGCCGGCCGCCTCCATCGTCTCGATGACGATCTGATAGCTGGAACGGGCCGGATAGCTCGTGATCTTGCCGGTGACGATTACTTCCAGGCCGGTCTCCGGCTGCACGCCCAGCCCCCGGACCGAGCCCTTCCAGACCACGCCGTCGATGCAGGCCTTGTCGTCCTTCAGGGTCAGATAGACGTGGCCGGAGGCGTGGCGGTTGACCTTGGAGACCTCGCCGCGCAGACGCACATGGCCGAACCGATCCTCCAGCGTGCGCCTCAGCGCGAAGGAAAGTTCCGAGATCGACAGCGGCGGATTGTTGTCGCGGGGGGGAACCGCGGGCTCGGCCGGACCTTCGAAGACATAGGAGTCGGAGGGCATCGCCGGATGCTAGCCGCCCCGCCGACGGGACGAAACCCGAACCGACGTTCGAAGGAGATGGCATGGCCGCGGACCCGCCCGGAACCGACCCCGCGGATCAGGACCCCCACGAGCGCGATCTGGCGCGCCGCAGCCGCACGCCCGCGCTCTCGCCCTGGCTGGTCGTCGCCTCGATCGTCCTTCTGGCGCTCGCGGCCTACGCCCTGTTCGCGCTTACGGGCTGAGCCCGCCTTGACCCGTTCGCGCCCGCACGTCATTGGCGCGGAATGAATATCCTGCTGGTCGGATCGGGAGGGCGCGAACACGCGCTGGCGTGGAAGATCGCCCAGTCGCCGCTGTTGGAGCGTCTGGTCTGCGCCCCCGGCAACCCCGGCATCGCGCGTCACGCCGAAATCCGACCCGAGATCAGGGCGACGGACGCGGAGAAGCTGGCCAGCCTCGCCCGCGAGATGAGGGCCGACCTCGTGGTCGTCGGGCCGGAGACGGCGCTCGAGGCCGGGCTCGCCGACCTGCTGGCGGCCTCGGGCATCCCCTGCTTCGGGCCGAGCGCCCGCGCGGCGCGGCTGGAGACGTCCAAGGCCTTCTCAAAGGCCTTCATGGAGCGGCACGACATCCCGACGGCGGGTTACGGGGTCTATGAGCGCAAGGCCGACGCCTTCGCGGCGCTGAAGGTGTTCAAGCCGCCCTATGTGATCAAGGCGGACGGCCTGGCTGCGGGCAAGGGGGTGTCGATCTGCACCGAACGCCGCGACGCCCAGGCCGAGATCGAGCGGATGCTGGGCGGTCGCTTCGGGCAGGCCGGGGCCCGGGTGGTGATCGAGGAGTTCATGGACGGCGAGGAGGGCTCGCTGTTCGCCCTCTGCGACGGTCGCCGGGCGATGCTGCTGGGCGGGGCCCAGGACCACAAGCGCGCGTTCGACGGCGATTTAGGGCCCAACACCGGCGGGATGGGCGCCTATTCGCCGGCCCCGGTCTTCACGCCCGAGCTCGTCGAGCGGGCGCGTCAAGAGATCGTGGACACCGCCGTGGCCGCCATGGCGGCGGAGAACACCGCCTATCGCGGCGTGCTGTACGCCGGGCTGATGGCCACGACGGACGGGCCGAAGGTGGTGGAGTTCAACGCCCGCTTCGGCGATCCGGAGTGCCAGGTCCTGATGATGCGCTGGGAGGACGACGTGGTGCCGTACTTCCTGGCCTGCGCGCGGGGCGACCTCACCCGCCTGCCGCCGCCCGAGTTCAGCGGCGACACCGTGATCTGCGTGGTGCTGGCCGCCCAGGGCTATCCCGAGAGCCCGCTGGAGGGGTCGATCATCCGCGGCGCGGACCAGAACTTCGGCCCGAACGTGCAGGTCTTCCACGCCGGCACCCGCCGGGACGAGGAGGGGCTGCTGGTCGCGTCCGGCGGCCGGGTTCTGAACGTCTGCGCTCGGGGTCGCGATATCGCGGAAGCGCGGGAGCGCGCCTATTCGGCGGTCAGGAAGATCGACTGGCCGGGCGGGTTCCATCGCACCGACATCGGCTGGCGGGCGTTGGAGCGCGACGACGCCGAGACCTAGGTCGTCACGCCCAGGCGAACAGCAGCCGCCCCTCGCCCATCCGCTCGCGCAGCGGCTGCAGGTCGGCGTGCGCCACCGAGAAACAGCCGTAGCTGCGGCCCAGCTTGCCCTCGCGCGCCAGGAAGTCCGGATCGGCGTAGTCCGCGCCGTGGACGATGATGGCCCGGTCGCGAGCGAGGTTGTTGGTGTACTCCAGCCCGTCCAGCAGCACGTTGGCCCCCTGCTGCGGCCCCCAGTTCGGACCCGCCGTGGCGTAGGCGCCGACGGACGACATGTGGCTGTCGGGCTCGTTGGAGAAGCGCTCGGCGAAGCCGGTGTGCGCGGGGTCCGAGCCGCGGCCGTGCGTCGTGCGGAACACGGTCACCGCGCCGGAGACCATGTCGACCTCGTAAAGCCGCTCGTCGCCCGAGAACTTCTTGAAGTCCACCAGATAGATGCGGTCGCGGTGCGGCAGCTTGTGGTGATGGATGTCGAGCGCCGCCAGCGCGCGGTCCAGAAGCTCCTTGCGAATCTCGCCGCGCGGATCGACGACGGGACGGCCCGCGTCGCCCACCTGGATCTCGGGGGCGACGGGTTGGGGCGCGGGCGCGAGCGGCAGGGTCGCCGCCGCCGTCTGCGGCGTCTGGGGCGCGGTCGCACAGCCCGCCAGCGCCAGGGAACCGCCCAGAATCAAGCCACGCCTGGAAAGTCGCATGCGACGCCCCTCGCACGATCACCGAAGACGACAGGATGTTTCAGAACCGGCCGGGGATGCAAGCGCGGCCTTGGCGCACGGCGCGGCGCTGCTAGGGTGACGCAAAGAGCCCTGAGAGGAACGCCATGAAATCCGTCGCCGCCGTCGCCGCCGCCTGGATGCTCGCCTTAGCATTCAACTCGGCCTCGCAAACCTCTGCGAACGCGCAGGAAAGCGGCGCGTCGGAGACGACGTTCGTCTATGCGGGCCGGCTTCTCGCCGATCCGCAGAGCGGTGTTGTGCAGCGCGATAAAACTCTCGTGATCCGGAACGGCCGCGTGGCGGAGATCCGCGACGGCTTTGTCAGCGACCCCGGCGGGCGGGTCGTCGATCTGAGCCAGAGCTTCGTCCTGCCCGGCCTGATCGACAGTCACGTGCACATCACCCGCCAGCAGAATCCGAACGCGCGGCTGATGGCGGTGACGGACAGCGAGGCGGACCTGGCCATCTCGGGCGCCCACTACGCCCGGATCACGCTGGAGGCCGGCTTCACCACCGTGGCGGACCTGGGGGCCGACAACAACGCCATCTTCGCCCTGCGCGACGGCATCGCCGCCGGCCAGGTGGCGGGCCCCCGCATCATCGCCTCGGGCTCGTCGGTGTCGATCCACGGCGGTCACGGCGACGCCAACGGCTATCGCGACGACATTCTGCATCTCCTGTCGTCCGAGAGCGTGTGCTCGGGGCCGGAGGACTGCATGCGGGCGGTCCGCACCCAGGTCCGGGCCGGGGCGGACGTCATCAAGATCACCGCCACCGGCGGGGTCCTGTCCAACACGGCCGCCGGCTTGGCCCAGCAGTTCACCGACGCCGAGCTGGCGGCCATCGTCGAGGCGGGCCATCGCATGGGCCGGCGGGTGACGGCCCATGCGCACGGCGTGGACGGAATCAACGCCTTCCTGCGTGCGGGCGGGGATTCGATCGAGCACGGCACCTATCTGGACGACGAGTCCATCCGGCTGTTCCGTCAGAACGACGCCTTCCTGGTGCCGACCCTGCTGGCCGGCGACTTCGTGGCCCGCATCGCGTCGAGCCCGGACAACTTCTTCACGCCCGCCCAGACCGCCAAGGCGCTGGAGGCCGGCCCGAAGATGCTCGACATGGCCAGACGGGCCCACGCCGGCGGCGTGCGGATCGCCTTCGGCACCGACTCCGGCGTCTCGGCCCACGGAGACAACGCCCAGGAGTTCGCGCTGCTGGTCCAGGCCGGCATGACCCCGCTTGAGGCTGTTCAGGCCGCCACCGTGGTCGCCGCCGAGCATCTGGGCATCTCGGCCGAGGCCGGCCGTCTGGCCCCGAACATGCCTGCCGATCTGATCGCCGTCTCCGGCGATCCGCTCAGCGACGTGACCGAGTTGGAGCGGGTGCGCTTCGTGATGCGCGGCGGCCGGATCTATCGTCAGGACTGAACGGCGCGCCGAAGCAGCGCCAGGACCGCGGGCGCGTCGTCGAAGCGGGCCCGCACCGGCCAGGCGGCGACCCGCGCGCGCCAGTCCGGCGGCAGCCGCGCCCAGTCCTTCTCGGTCGTGACCAGTCGGGCCTGATGAAGCGCCGCCCGCTCGGCGAGGAAGTGCAGGTCGCGCTCGGCGAAGGCGGCATGGTCGGGAAAGGGCGCGAAGTCCTTGAGGTCCGCCCCCGCGGCGATCAGCGACCGCTCGACCTTCCACGGCTTGGCGATGCCGGCGAATCCGACGAGCGGCCCGGAGGGCGGCCGGGCGTCGGCGACCAGCCGGGCGATGAAGACGGGCAGGGGTCGAAACAGCGCCAGCAGCTCGGGGTCGGCTCCGCGCGCATCGGTCGGCAACAGCACCACCACGGCGTCCGCCCGCGCGAGTCCGGCCTTCAACGGCTCCCTCATTGGGCCTGACGGAAAGACGCCGCCGTCGCCGAAGGGCCATTCCTCGTCCCGCGTCTCGCCGTCCACGACGATCAGGCTGAGCGCCTTGTTCAGGCTCGGATTCTGATGGCCGTCGTCCAGCACCACGGCCTGGGCGCCGGCGCCGACCGCCGCCCGGGCGCCGGCGGGCCGGTCGCGCGCGATCCAGGCGGGCCCGCCCTCGGCCAGCATCAGGGGCTCGTCGCCGACGTCCGCGGCCGCATGGACCGCCGGATCCACTCGGACCGGCCCCTCCAGTCGGCCGCCGTAGCCGCGCGACAAGGCGTGGGCGTCCACACCCGCCTCGCGCAGCAGGCGAATGACCTCCCGCGCCACCGGAGTCTTCCCGGAGCCGCCGACGGTCAGGTTGCCGACCGAGATCACCGGCGCCCCGACGTCGACGGGCGCGGCGCGCGCGATCCGGCGCGCCGTCGCCCAGGCCCACAGCCAGCTCGCGGGCTTCAGCAGGGTCCGCGCGACCCGGGCGTGCCGGTCGTCACGGCTGTACCACCAGCGCGGCGTGTTCAGCTTCATCGCCGGCGGCCCGCGGCGGGCGGCAGGAGCGGGCCGAGCGCGGTCATCAGCCGGTCCAGACCCGCGCCGGCCTCGGCCGCCGCCTTCTTGGCGCGCTCGCCCATGGCCCGTGCCTGAGCCGGGTCGGCCAGCAGGCTGCCGACGGTCTCCGCGAGCTCGGAGGGGCTCTTCACCACCGCCAGGGCGTGGCGCGCCTTCAGCGTGGCCGCGACGTCCTCCCAGTTCGTCGCGTCGGGGCCGCTGAGCACCGGCTTGGCCAGGCGCGCGGGCTCCAGCGGGTTGTGGCCCCCGACCATCGGCTGATCCAGCAACGGGGCGAACGAGCCCCCCATGATGACCACATCCGCGAGACGCAGGAACAGGCCCATCTCGCCCAGCGTGTCGGCGAGATAGATGTCGGTCTCGCCCGTCAGCGCCTCGCCCCGCGACCGCACCGCGTGGGCGTAGCCGTCGCGGGTGAGCAGCGCCGAAACCTCCCCGCCGCGCTCCGGATGGCGGGGAAGGAGCACGAGGCAGACGCGGGCCGCCAGGGCGTCGAGCGCGCGCACCAGGAACAGCTCTTCGCCCGGATGGGTGCTGGCGGCGACGATCACGGGCCGATCGCCGATGGCCGCCGAGATGCGGGCGAAGGCGCCCTTGTCGTGGGGCAGGGGACCGCCGGAGAGCTTGAGGTTGACCTGACCGTCCACGCGCCCGCCCAGGTCTTCGATCCTCGCGGCCGAAGCCTCGTCCTGCGGAAGGATCAGATCGAAGGCGCCGACCAGGCGGCGCGCCGCCGCCGGAACGCGCCCCCAGCCGTGGGCGGTCTTTTCGGTGATGCGGGCGCTGACCAGCGCCAGCCGGACGCCGCGCGCCTTCGCCTGAAGGATCAGGTTCGGCCACAGCTCGCTTTCGACGAAGACGCCGACGCTTGGTCGCCAGTGGTCCAGGAAGCGGGCGACCGCGCGCGGACCATCCACCGGCGCGAACTGATGGATCACCCCCTTCGGCAGCCGCTCGGCCAGGAGCCGCGCCGACGTCGCCGTGCCCGAGGTGACGAGAAGGGTCAGATCGGATCGCGTCGCGACCAGCCGCTCGACCAGCGGCAGCAGGGACAGGGTCTCGCCGACGCTCACGCCGTGCAGCCACACCAGCGGCCCGTCCGGGCGGGGGCGCCTCGAGACGCCCAGCCGTTCGTCGACGCGGGCGCCGTCCTCCTTGCCCCGGTTCACCCGCGCGTCGAGCAGGCGGGGTGCCAGGGGCTCCAGCCAGCGCGTCAGTTGGCGATAGGCGAAGAGCGCCGGACTCATGACGCCAGGCCGGTGATTACGTCCGCGCGGGCCTCGACGGCGTTCAGCCGCGCGGTCCAGTCGGCGGCGACCGCCGCCATGTCGCCGCCCTCGGGGTACCGCGCCCGGTCCCAGACGACCGCGCCCCGGGCGAAAGGCAGCGGCAGGATGGCGCGGTCCCAGCTCTTCAGCCGGATCGCCGGGCTGCACGACAGGCCGATGAAGAGGACCGGCGCGCCCGACAGCTTGGCCAGCAGCGGCAGGCCCTCCGCCATCCGCCGGGCCGGCCCGCGGGGACCGTCCGGCGTGATCGCCAGGGCGCCGACCTTCAGCTGGCGCAGGCCGTCGCGTAGCGCCTGCGCCCCGCCCTTGGCGCGGTCGGCCTTGTCCTTGTTGGCCGAGGAGCCGCGCACCGCCGGAAACCCCTGCCGCGCCACGGCCTTGGCGATGAACTCCCCGTCCGCCGAGAGCGAGATCAGCGCCTTGGCCGGCTGCGCCCGGTCCAGCGGCCAGGAGGCCGGCGACAGCCCGATGCGCGAGTGCCAGAAGACGCACAGGACCCCGCCGCCCCGATCCCAAACCTCTTCGGCCAGATGCATGTCCTCCCAGGTCCAGCGCATGGTCCGGAAACACAGCTGCATCCAGGCGGCGAGCAGCCAGGCCAGGGCCGACTGGATGACGGGATTCCTCAACGGCCTCATGCGCTCTCGGCCTCCGCGGCGTCTCCGTCCAGCGACTGCTGCTTCGCCAGACGGGCGTAGAGCCCGCCCTTGCGCACGAGCGCGGCGTGGGTTCCGGCCTCGACGACGCGTCCGGCCTCGATGACGTGGATGCGGTCGGCCTTGCGCACCGTCGACAGACGATGCGCGATCATCAGCGTGGCGCGCCCCTGCATCAGCCGCTCCAGCGCCGCCTGGACCAGAGCTTCGCTCTCGGTGTCCAGCGCCGAGGTGGCTTCGTCGAGCAGCAGGATCGGCGCGTCCTTCAGGAAGGCGCGGGCGATGGCGACGCGCTGGCGCTGACCGCCCGAAAGCCGCATCCCGCCCTCGCCGACGCGGGTCTGATAGCCGTCCGGCAGGGCGACGATGAAGTCATGGGCCGCCGCCGCCTTCGCCGCCGCCTCGATGGCCGCCTGATCGGCGTCGGCGCGGCCGTAGGCGATGTTGGCGGCGATGGTGTCGTCGAACAGGAAAGGCTCCTGGGTGACCAGGGCGATGCGATCCCGCAGATCGTCGATCCGCACCTCGCGCACGTCCAGCCCGTTCACTGTCACCCGGCCGCCCGTGACGTCATAGAAGCGCGGGAGCAGCGACAGCAGGGTCGACTTGCCCCCGCCGGAGGGGCCCACCAGCGCCGCCGTCTCTCCGGGCTTCACGGTGATCGACACGTTCGACAGGGTCGGCGCGCCCGCCGGCCCATAGGTGAACGAGACGTCCTCGAACGCCACCGTCACGGGCCCCGGGGGCAGGGCCCTGGCGTCGGCCGCCTCGCGGATCTCCGGGGCGATGTCGAGCGCCGCGAACAGGCGCCGGGCGGCGGTGAAGCCCTCGGTCATGACCGTGGCCAGGTTGGTCACCTGGCGCAGCGACTGTCCGGCCGCCAGCAGCAGGCCGATGAAGGCGGCGAACTGGCCGACGTTCATGGCGCCCGACTGGGCGCGCCAGCCGGCGTAGGCGAGCACCAGCGCCACGACCACATAGGCGACCAGGTCGCTGGCGGGGCCCGCGAAGGCCCGGGCGTCGGCCCCCTTGATGACGAAGCGCTGGCGGCGCCCCACCAGCTCGGCCACGCGCGCCTCCTCGGCCGCCTCACGGTTCTCGATCTTGATCAGACGGACGCCGTCCAGGTTCTCCATCAGCGCGGTCGAGAGGTTCTCGGTCTCCTCCATCGCCCCCTGCGCGGCCTTGCGCGTGCGTTTGGAGAAACGGCGCAGGATCAGGCTGACCATCGGCACGCCCAGCAGCACAATCAGGCTGAGGCGCCAGTCGATGAAGACCATGGCGATCAGGACCGCGATCAGCGTCAGGCCGTGCTGGGTGTAGTTGACCACGCCGCTCGTGAAGGCCTCGCGCACCAGGTTGGCGTTGAACAGGACGCTGGCGACGAAGCTGCCGGAGTGCTGGGAGCGCAGGCGCGCCAGGTCCGCCCGGATCATGGCGCCGAACAGGCGGATCTGGATGTCGCCGACCACGCCGTGGCCCAACCGGTTGACCAGGGCGGCCTGGCCCAAAGCGAAGACGGCGCGAAGCGCCGAGGCGGCCACGATGATCAAGGGAATCCAGACCGCCGCCTCTCGCGTCGGGATCTCGATCAGGCCCAGGATCGAAACCGCTGTGTCCTGGCGCACAAACAGGCCGTTGATCGCCGGCTCCAGCAGCTTGAGCAACAGCGCCGTCAGGCCGCCGGCCCCGGCCGCACACGCCAGCGACAGCGCCAGCCGCCCCCAGCGCCGGGACAGGTAGTCGCGCCACACCCGGGCCAGCAGGGGCCGGAGCGAAGCGTCGTCTTGAAGGGCGTCGGGCGCGGTCATCGGGCCCTCGGTCTGACGCGGGCGCGGCGAAGTCAAGCGGCGGCCGGTCGAGCGTGGGTCGGCGCGGCCCGGCTCGCGGACACAAGATGTTGTGGCGGCGGGGCCTGAAGCGTAGATAGGCGAGCCCCGTTTTCCGCCCGCCGAGGACCGCGCCCGTGACCGCCTTCAACCATGACGCCTTCTTCCAGACCGCCCTGTCGAACGCCGACGCCGACGTCTTCAAGGCGATCCAGGGCGAGCTGAAGCGTCAGCAGGAGCAGATCGAGCTGATCGCGTCCGAGAACATCGTCTCGCGCGCCGTGCTGGAGGCGCAAGGCTCGGTCCTGACCAACAAGTACGCCGAGGGCTATCCGGGTCGGCGCTACTACGGCGGCTGCGAGTTCGTGGACGTGGTCGAGGACCTGGCGCGGGACCGGGCCAAGGAACTGTTCGGCTGCGCCTTCGCCAACGTCCAGCCGCACTCGGGCGCCCAGGCCAACCAGGCGGTGTTCATGGCGCTGCTGCAGCCGGGCGACACCTTCCTGGGCATGGATCTGGCGGCCGGCGGCCACCTGACCCACGGCAGCCCGGCGAACCAGTCCGGCAAGTGGTTCCGACCGGTGACCTACAAGGTGCGCGAGGACGACCACCTGATCGACTACGACCACGTCGCGGCGATGGCCGAGGCGGAGAAGCCGAAGATCATCATCGCCGGCGCCTCGGCCTATTCGCGGCACATCGACTTCAAGCGCTTCCGCGAGATCGCCGACTCGGTCGGGGCGTATCTGATGGTCGACATGGCCCACTATGCGGGTCTGGTGGCCGGCGGCGTCTATCCCAGCCCGATCCCGCACGCCCACGTGGTGACCACCACCACGCACAAGACCCTGCGCGGCCCGCGCGGCGGCCTGATCCTCTCGAACGACGTGGAGCTGGGCAAGAAGATCAATTCCGCCGTCTTCCCGGGTCTGCAGGGGGGGCCGTTGGAGCACGTCATCGCGGCCAAGGCCGTGGCCTTCGGCGAGGCGCTGAAGCCCGAGTTCAAGCAGTACGCCCAGCAGGTGGTGGACAACGCCCGCGCCCTGGCCGCCGTGCTGGTGGAGCGGGGCCTGAAGATCGTGTCCGGCGGCACCGACAGCCATGTCATGCTGGTCGACCTGCGGCCCAAGGGCGTGACCGGCAAGGCGACCGAGGCGCAGCTGGATCACGCCCTGATGACCTGCAACAAGAACGGCGTGCCGTTCGACACCGCGCCCTTCACGGTCACCTCGGGCGTCCGGCTCGGCACGCCGGCCGCGACGACCCGCGGCTTCGGCGTGACGGAGTTCCAGCAGGTCGGTCACTGGATCGCCGACGTGATCGACTCCATGAACGGCACGGACGAGGCGGACGCCGCCGTGGCGCAGAAGGTGGCGGGCCAGGTGCGTGAGCTGACGCGCCGCTTCCCCATCTACGGATAAGCCCCTGATGAAGTGCCCTTTCTGCGGCCACGCCGACACGCAGGTGAAGGACAGTCGCCCGTCCGACGACGGCGCGGCCATCCGGCGTCGTCGCTCGTGCCCGAACTGCAACGGGCGCTTCACCACCTTCGAGCGGGTCCAGCTGCGCGAGCTCGTGATCGTCAAGCGCAACGGCCGCCGCACGCCGTTCGACCGGGACAAGCTGGAGCGGTCGCTGAACGTCGCCCTGCGCAAGCGTCCGGTTCAGCCCGAGCAGATCGAACAGCTGGTGAGCCGCATCACGCGCCAGCTGGAAAGCCTGGGCGAGACCGACATCCAGTCCAGCGTCGTCGGCGATTTCATCATGAAGGCGCTGAAGTCGGTCGATGAGGTGGCCTACGTCCGCTATGCGTCCGTCTACAAGGACTTCCGGAAAACCGGGGACTTCGCTCGGTTTCTTGACGCCGAAGGTTTCGACGAGACCGATCGGTCGTGAACCGGCCGCCCCTCACACGACCCCACGTCACCTGGAAGGTCGCGACGTCACTGGACGGCCGCATCGCCACGTCCTCGGGCGAGAGCAAATGGATCACGGGGGAGGCCGCCCGGACCGAGGGACATCGCCTGCGCGCCGCGTCCGACGCAATCCTGGTCGGGGTCGAGACGGTGCTGGCCGACGACCCGCGCCTGACGACGCGTCTCTCGGAAGGGGGCGCCGACCCCCTGCGGGTCATTCTGGACAGCCGCCTGCGCACGCCGGAGTTCGCCCGCGTCGCCGTGCCGGGCACCCTGATCCTGACGACCGCCGAGGCCAGGCCGGTCGGCGGCGCGGAGGTCGTAAGGGTGGCGAAGGACGCGAACGGCCGCGTGGACGTGGGGGCGGCGCTTGACGTCCTGGCCGCGCGCGGCGTCGGCCGCCTGATGGTCGAGGGGGGCGGTCGCGTGGCGGCGGCCTTCGTGGCGGCGGGTCTGGTCGATGCGATCGAGTGGTTCCGCGCTCCGATCCTGCTCGGCGCCGACGGTCGACCGTGTCTGGGCCTGCTCGCCCTGAAGCGCCTGGGTGACGCACCGCGCTACAGGCGCCTTGCGGTGGAGCTTCTGGACGACGACCTGTGGGAACGTCTGGAACAGGTCGGGTAGGCCTTCACGCATGTTCACCGGGATCATCACCGACGTCGGCCGGGTGCGCCGCGTCGCCGCGACCGAGCGGGACCGCCGCTATGAGGTCGAGACCGCCTGGGATGTCTCCGGCATCGACATGGGCGCCTCCATCAGCCACGCCGGCTGCTGCCTGACCGTGGTCGAGAAGGGCGACGGCTGGTTCGCGGTGGAGGTCTCGAACGAGACCCTGTCCAGGACCACGCTGGGCGACTGGACCGAGGGCCGGCCCGTGAACCTGGAGCGCGCGGCGCGTCTGGGCGACGAACTTGGCGGGCATATCGTCTCCGGCCACGTGGACGGCCTCGGCGTCGTGCGCGCCATCACGCCCGAGGGCGGCTCGCACCGGGTCGAGATCGAGGCCCCCGAGCCGCTGCACCGCTACATCGCCGCCAAGGGCTCGATCACGGTCGACGGCGTGTCCCTGACGGTCAACACGGTGGACGGCCGGCTGTTCGGGGTGAACATCATTCCGCATACCTGGGAGGTCACGACGCTCGGCCGGCTCAAGGTCGGCGACCGCGTCAACCTGGAGATCGACATGCTGGCGCGCTATCTCGCGCGGTGGCAGGAGACAGCCCGATGAACCTCGCCGCCAACCTGAACGACAGCCCGATCAGCCCGATCGAGGACATTCTGGAGGACGCCCGCAACGGACGTCCCTACATCCTGGTCGACGCCGAGGACCGGGAGAACGAGGGCGACGTCATCATCCCGGCGCAGTTCGCGACGCCGGACCAGATCAACTTCATGGCCAAGCACGCGCGCGGGCTGATCTGCCTGGCCATCACGGCCGAGCGGGCCCGCCAGCTGCGCCTCCCGCCCATGGCCGCCGACAACCGCACCAGCATGGGCACCGCCTTCACCGTATCGATCGAGGCGCGCGAGGGCGTGACCACGGGCATCAGCGCGGCGGATCGGGCGCGCACGGTCCAGGTCGCGGCCGATCCGGCCAAGGGCGCCGACGACATCGTCTCTCCGGGACACGTCTTCCCGCTGGTGGCCCGCGACGGCGGCGTCCTGGTCAGGACCGGCCACACCGAAGCCGCCGTCGACATCAGCCGCATGGCGGGCCTGACGCCCGCCGGCGTGATCTGCGAGATCATGAACGACGACGGCACCATGGCGCGGATGCCCGACCTGGTCGCCTTCGCCCAGCTGCACGGGCTGAAGATCGGCACCATCGCCGACCTGATCGCCTACCGCCGCCGCACCGAGCGCTTCGTCGAGCGAGTGCTGGAGACGCCGTTCGAGAGCGTGCACGGCGGACCGTTCCGGCTGATGCTCTATCGCAACGTGATCGAGGGCGCCGAGCACGTGGCGCTGGTCCACGGTCGCATCGAGCCGGGCAAGCCGACGCTGGTCCGCATGCATCAGGTCGATTTCGCCGCCGATCTTTTGGGCCATGTGGAGGCGCGGCAGGACTACGTGCCGCGGGCGCTCAAGACGATCAGCCGCCACTCCGGGCCGGGCGTGGTCGTGTTTCTGCGCGATCCGGCGCTTCAGGGGCTTGCGGAACGGCTCGCGGGAGAGGACAAGCCCGCCGCTGTGGACCGCTCGCTCAAGGCCTATGGCGTCGGCGCCCAGATCCTGCTGGACCTGGGAGTGCGCGACATGATCGTGATGAGCTCCACGCGACCCGCGCCGACCGCGCTCGAGGGCTACGGCCTGCGCATCGTCGGCTGGCGCGACATGGACGGAGAAGAGCCATCCTGAAGGATCCCCCGCGCGTCCTGATCGTCGAGGCGCGCTTCTATGACGACCTGGCCGACGCGCTGCTCGAGGGCGCGCGCGACGCGCTGGAGGCGCGCGGCGTTCAGGTGGACGTGGTCACGGTGCCCGGCGCTCTGGAGATTCCGGCCGTCATCGCCATGGCCGAGGAGGCGGGCCGCTATCCCACCGCGCCGCGCTATGACGGCTATGTGGCGCTCGGCTGCGTCATCCGGGGCGAGACCTATCACTTCGAGATCGTGTCGGATCAGTCGGCGGCGGGCATCATGCAGCTGACGCTCAAGGGCCTGGCCATCGGCAATGGCGTCCTGACGACCGAGGACGAGGCTCAGGCCTGGGCCCGCGCGCGCCGGACCGAGGGCGACAAGGGGGGCTTCGCGGCCCGCGCCTGTCTGGACCTGATCGAGCTGCGCGGTCGCCTGCGCATGGGGCTGGGTTCATGACCGAGCCGACCGATCTGAAGGCTGTGCTGGCCCAGCTGGAGGCCGCCGAGGCCGAGCGCGCGGACGCCCGCGAGAACCACCTGTCCGCCCGCGAGCGCCGGGCGCGGACGGTGGCGCGCCTCGCGGCGGTTCAGGCGCTCTACCAGATGGAGCTGGCGGGGACGGGCGTGGAGGCGGTGATCCGCGAATTCTCCGACTATCGCTTCGACGCCGACATCGAGGGCGAGCCGCTCGCCGAGGCCGACGAGGCCTGGTTCGCCGACATCGTTCGCGGGGTCGTGGCCGGACAGCGCGAGATCGACGCGGCGGTCACGGCGCGGCTGGCGTCCAACTGGCGGCTGGAGCGGATCGACTCCACGCTCCGGGCGTTGCTGCGGGCGGGGGCCTATGAGCTCCGCGAGAAGCCCGAGGCGCCGCGCGAGGTGGTGATCAACGAATACGTCGAGCTGGCCAAGGCCTTCTTCGATTCCGCAGAGGCCAAGTTCGTCAACGCCGCCCTGGACGGGGTCGCGCGCGATGCCCGCGATTGACGTCGCTGGAGAGTTCGAGACCATCGAACGGCTGTTCCGGCCGCTCGCCCATCCGGAGTGGGGCCGGGGACTGAAGGACGACGTCGGCGTCCTGCCCTCGCGGCCCGGCTTCGACCTGATCCTGACCAAGGATGCGATCGTCGAGGGCGTGCACTTCCTGCCGGACGACCCGCTGGACCTGGTGGCGCGGAAATTGCTCCGGGTGAACCTGTCCGATCTGGCGGCCAAGGGGGCCGAGCCCTTCGGATATCTGCTGGCCTGTCACTGGTCGGGGCGCTGCGGTTGGCCCGAACGCGAGGCCTTCGCCGAGGGCCTGAGGCAGGATCAGGAGAGCTTCGGCGTCCACCTGATCGGCGGGGACACCGTGAACACGCCGGGGCCGGCGAGCTTCAGCGCCACCTTGCTGGGCTGGGCGCCGAAAGGGCGGGCGGTGAGCCGCGCGGGGGCGCGGCCGGGCGATCTGGTGCTCGTCACCGGGACGATCGGCGACGGCGCGCTGGGCCTGAAGGCGGTGCAGGGGCGGTTGGGACTGGAGCCGGAACGTCTGGAAGCGCTGGCTGACCGGTACCGCCTGCCGCAGCCGCGGCTGGAGATGCGTGAGGCGATCCTGGCGCACGCGAGCGCCGCCGCCGACGTGTCCGACGGGCTGCTCGCGGACGCCGCCCGCATCGCTGAGGCGTCGGACGTGGGCCTGTCCATCGACCTGGGCCGATTGCCGCTGTCGCTCGCGGCGACGGCCTGGCTGGAGACCCGGGTCGATCCCGAGGCCTCGCGCGTCATGCTGGCGACCGGCGGCGACGACTACGAGGTCGTCCTGACCTGTCCGCCCGGCGGCGAGGCGGCCCTGAAGCGTCACGCCGACCAGCACCATCTGCGCCTGACCGCCCTCGGCCGGGTCACGGCCACGTCGGGCCTCCAGGTCGTCCTGAACGGCGGCCCGGTCGAGGTCGAACGGCTCGGCTGGCGCCACGACGCCTCGCCAACGGTTTCGAAACCCGGTTGAGCTACACCTCACGGCCATGAAGCGCCGTGACCTCATCGCCGCCGCCGCCGTGACCGCCGTCGCGTCCCCCGCCTTCGCCGGCGGCCCGGGGGGCGGAGAGGGCGCGGGCGGCGGACAGATGAACCTCGCCTCCACCGGGCTCCCGGTGATCGTGGACGGCCGGATCCGCAACTACGTCTTCGTCTCCGTGCGGCTCTCGCTCGCGGCGGGCGCCGACCTGGCGGCCCTGCGGCTGAAGGAGCCTTACTTCCGGGACGCCCTGGTCAAGGCGGCGCACCGCACGCCCTTCACCGTGGCGGGGGACGCCACCCGGCTGGACGCCGCCGCGATCGTCCGCGAGCTCACGCGCCAAGCCGCGACCATCGCCGGACGCGGACGGATCGCCTCGATCGAGGTGACGTCGCAGACGCCCCGCCGCCGCTCGGGCATGGGCGGCCGCTGAACCGCGCCGTCCGACATCCCTAATCAGTCGTTGCGCCGCCTCGGGGCATTTGGCACTTTCCCGCCGTAATTCCCCAGGGACGCGCCTTTGCGTCCTCTGCGCTCGGGGGGACCGGAAGGCGGACAAGAGGCGATCACGCCCGCCGCGCCAAGGGCCGCGCGCTCACAGCAACTAGGGTTGGAACACGCAATGACGTCATATCTCTGGCTGGTCATCGCGGCCGGCGCTCTGGGGGTGCTCTACGGCGCCGTCCAGACCGCGGCCCTGATGAAGGCCGACGCCGGCAACGAGAAGATGCGGGAGATCGCCGCGGCGATCCAGGAAGGGGCCTCGGCCTATCTGCGCCGCCAGTACACCACCATCGCCATGGTCGGCGTGGTCATCCTGATCGCCGCCTACGTGCTGATCGGAGCCTACGCCGCGCTCGGCTTCCTGATCGGCGCGGTGCTTTCGGGCGCCGCCGGCTTCGCGGGCATGCTGATCTCGGTCCGCGCCAATGTGCGCACCGCGCAAGCCGCCTCGCAGAGCCTGGCCAAAGGCCTGGATCTGGCCTTCCGCTCGGGCGCGGTCACGGGCCTGTTCGTGGCGGGCGGGGCCCTGATCGGCGTTGCGGGCTACTACGCGGCCCTGACCGTCGGCATGGGTCTGGAGAGCACCAGCCGCGAGGTCATCGACGGGCTGGTGGCGCTGGGCTTCGGCGCATCGCTGATCTCCATCTTCGCGCGTCTGGGCGGCGGCATCTTCACCAAGGGCGCCGACGTGGGCGGCGACATGGTGGGCAAGGTCGAGGCCGGCATCCCCGAGGATGATCCCCGCAACGCCGCGACCATCGCCGACAACGTGGGCGACAACGTCGGCGACTGCGCCGGCATGGCCGCCGACCTGTTCGAGACCTATGCGGTGACCACGGTCGCCACCATGGTGCTGGCGGCGATCTTCTTCCGCGACCAGCCCTACGTCGACGCGATGATGCTGTTGCCGCTGGCCATCTGCGGCGCCTGCGTCGTCACCTCGATCATCGGCACCTTCTTCGTCCGCCTGGGTAAGTCCAACAACATCATGGGGGCGCTGTACCAGGGCCTGATCGTCACGGGCGTGCTCTCGGTGGGCGCGCTCTGGCTGGTCGTCGAACAGGTCGTCGGCGGCCCCGTCACCACGTCCGGCGGCGACATCATCGAGCCGATGAACCTGTTCTGGTCCGGTCTGGTCGGGCTGGTCGTGACCGCCGCCATCGTGGTGGTGACCGAGTACTACACCGGCACCGGCTTCCGTCCGGTGAAGTCGGTCGCCAACGCCTCCGTCTCCGGGCACGGCACCAACGTGATCCAGGGTCTGGCGGTTTCGCTGGAGTCCACCGCGATTCCCGCGCTGATCATCATCGTCGGCATCGTCGTCACCTATCAGCTGGCGGGCCTCTTCGGCATCGCCATCGCCACCACGACCATGCTGGGCGTGGCCGGGATGATCGTGGCGCTGGACGCCTTCGGCCCGGTGACCGACAACGCCGGCGGCATCGCCGAGATGGCGGGCCTGCCCAGCGACGTTCGGGTCTCCACCGACGCGTTGGACGCCGTGGGCAACACCACCAAGGCCGTCACCAAGGGCTACGCCATCGGCTCGGCCGGCCTCGGCGCCCTGGTCCTGTTCGCCGCCTACACCGAGGACCTGCGCTACTTCGCCGAGGAGGCCGCCGCCGGCAGCTTCTTCGCCGATCTGGGGCCCGTGGCCTTCGACCTCGCCAACCCGTACGTCGTCGTCGGCCTGCTGTTCGGAGGGCTTCTGCCGTTCCTGTTCGGCGGCATGTCCATGATGGCGGTCGGCCGCGCGGCCGAGTCGGTCGTGGCGGAGGTCCGTCGCCAGTTCCGCGAGAACCCCGGCATCATGACGTTCCAGACCAAGCCGGAGTACGGCAAGGCCGTGGACATCCTGACCTCGGCGGCGATCCGCGAGATGATCGTGCCCAGCCTGCTGCCGGTGCTCACGCCGATCCTGCTCTTCGTGGTGGTGCTGCTGATCCAGCCGGACAAGGCCAACGCCTTCGCGGCCCTCGGCGCCATGCTGATGGGCGTGATCGTCACCGGCCTGTTCGTCGCCATCTCGATGACCTCGGGCGGCGGCGCGTGGGACAACGCCAAGAAGCTGATCGAGGAGGGCTACACCGACAAGTCGGGCGTGCTTCACCAGAAGGGCTCCGAGGCGCACAAGGCCGCCGTCACCGGCGACACGGTGGGCGATCCGTATAAGGACACCGCCGGTCCGGCCGTGAACCCGATGATCAAGATCACCAACATCGTCGCCCTGCTGCTGCTGGCGGTGCTGGCGAGCGGCAAGATCGTGTGATCGAGGCGCAAGCCTGAACGAAAGACGCCCCGGAGAGCGATCTCCGGGGCGTTTCTCTTTGTCGACTGCGGCGGCGGTCAGTCCGGCCGGCGCTGGCCCGGCACGTCCTCGTCCGTCCGCGGCAGCTGGCCCCGGCCGACGTTGCCCAGAAGCTGTTCGATCACGGTCAGCTCGCGGCCGCGCGTCGGCGTCTCGCGATCGTTCATGGCCACCTGCTGCCCGTCGTCCAGCCCCAGCTGGCGAACCTCGGCGACCTTGTCGTCGCCCTCGCTGAAGGTGATGGCGGTGACCGAACGCTGGGACACCTCGGCCTTGTTGAAGGTGTACTGCTCGGTCGTCTGGGTGATGTAGTACCAGATGTTGTCGCCCTCGAAGACCGACGTCGTCGACGGCGATCCCAGCTTGGCCAGCACGCTGGTCTTGTCGTCGGTCCCGACCTGGATTTCGGACGGCTGGACGTCGATCGGCTGGAAGCCGTTGCGACCCACCGTCGGCGCGCAGGCCGCGACCGCCGCCGACGCGAGCAGGGCCGCCAGGGCTGGAGAGATGCGAACCATGCGGATCCTTCGATGTTGTCGCGGGGCGCCTGCTGCCCTCGAACCTTTGACCTATCTCCGTCGGACGCCTAGTTCAACGTCGCGGCGGAAAGAGGGCCGCGTGTCCATGCTGAAACGCCTGCTGAAGCTGCCGTTCCGACGCCCGTCAGGCGAGGTGCTCTACGCCAGAGCCGTCGCCCAGGCGCGACGTCCCGAGTTCTACGCCGATCTGGGCGTGCCCGACCGGATCGACGCCCGGTTCGAGCTCTACACCCTCCACGTCCTGCTGCTGGTGCTGCGGCTGCGCGAGGAGGGACAAGCGGGGGCCGATGCGGCCCAGGACCTGTTCGACACCTATGTTTCGGCGCTGGATCACGCCCTGCGCGAACTCGGCGTCGGCGACCTGTCGATCGCCAAGAAGATGCGCAAGCTGGGCGAGTCCCTGTACGGCCGCATGACCGCTTACGAGGCCCCTCTGAAGTCCGACGATATCGACGGCCTGGCCGAGGCCCTCGGGCGCAATCTGTTCGAGGATGCGGCCTCGCCGGCGGCCCGCGGCCTCGCCGATTACGCCGTGCGCAGTCGGGCGAGCCTCGCCGCCCGCCCCGCCGAAGACCTCAAGAACCAGCCGCGCTGGGCGGAGATTCTGCAATGAGCCTGCCCGTCGACATCGTTCGTCTGAACCAGATCGGCCCCGGCGTGAGCCGGCGGCTGGAGGCGGACGCGCCTGCGCGCGAGGCGATCCGGCGCGAGTTGAGCCTCGGCGCGGTCCGGGAGCTCGCGGCGGACATCTCGATGGTCCCCTACGGCGAGGGCTGGCGGCTTTCGGGCCGCGTGGAGGCCGACATCGACCAGACCTGCGGCATCACCCTGGAGCCGTTGCCGACGCGGATCGACGAGCGATTCGCCATCGACCTGATCGAAGGCGCGCCCCCCGAGGCGGACGGCGAGTTGGATGTCGATGTCGAGGCGGATGTGCCGGATTACGTCGAAGGGCACGTCGACCTCTGGGCCTATGCGATCGAGCAGCTGGCGCTGGCGCTCGATCCTTTCCCTCGCAAACCCGGCGCGGAGTTCGTCCAGCCCGAGGAGCCGGCGGAGGTGTCGCCCTTCTCGGTCCTGACACGGCTGAAGCCGAAGGACGACGGACAAGGTTGACCTAGGGTCCGTTCGCTTGCATCCCGGCGCGCGCCGGTTATCGTCGGCGCGTTCGAGACGCGCCCGGCCAGACGTTCCGGCGCAGGAGCCGATCCGCTTGACCTCTCCCATCATCATCTCTCTGGACGCCATGGGCGGCGATCATGGCCCGACCGTCGTCGTCCCCGGGGTGGCCGACTATCTGCGTCGGCACGGCGGCGAGGGCGTGCGGTTCCAGCTCCACGGCGACGCCGACCGGATCGAGGCCGAACTCGCCAGGCACCCGACCGCCCGCGCCGTCTGCGACGTCCGCCACACGGACAAGGTGGTGGCGATGGACGAGAAACCCGCCCAGGCCATGCGCCGCGGCAAGGGCTCAAGCCTGTGGAACGCCATCGAGACGGTCAAGGCGGGGGAAGCCCACGCCGCGGTCTCTGCCGGCAACACCGGCGCCCTCATGGCCATCTCCAAGCTGATCCTGCGCATGTCCGCGCCCGGACTGGAGCGGCCGGCCATCGTGGCCAGCTGGCCGACCCTGCGTGGCGTCACCGCCGTGCTGGATGTCGGCGCGAACGTGGAGAGCGACGCCGAGCAGCTGGTGGAGTTCGCCATCATGGGCGAGGCCTTCCACCAGGCGGTCCATGGCGTGGAGCGCCCGACCGTCGGCGTCCTGAACGTCGGCTCAGAGGACATGAAGGGCCACGAGGAGGTCCGCGAGGCGGCCCGGATCCTGCGCGAGGGCGGGCTGGGCCTGGCCTACCACGGCTTCGTCGAGGGCGACGACATCGCCAAGGGCACGGTCGATGTGGTGGTCACCGACGGCTTCACCGGCAACATCGCCCTGAAGACGGCCGAGGGCGTGGCGCGGTTCATCTCGACCCTGATGCGCGAGGCGCTGACCTCCGATCTCCAGGCCAAGCTCGGCGCCTTCATCGCCATGCCGGCCCTGAAGCGCATGGGCCAGCGGATCGACCCCAGCGCGATCAACGGCGGCCCCCTGCTGGGGCTGAACGGGATCGTGGTGAAGAGCCACGGCGGCGCGGACGCCAAGGGCTTCGGCAACGCCATCCGCATCGCCGTCGACCTGGCGCGTAGCGGCTATCTCGACAAGGTCAGCCGGAACCTGGGCCGCCTCGCCGCGCTCGAGCCCCTGACATCTCCCTCCGACGCCCCCATGCAGGACGCCCATTCGTGACCCTGGTTCGTAGCGCCGTCACCGGCGTGGGCTCGTATCTGCCCGAAGAGATCGTCACCAACGCCGATCTGGCCAAGATCGTCGATACGTCCGACGAATGGATCGTCGCGCGCACCGGCATCCGCCAGCGGCGCCGCGCCCGCCCGGATCAGCCGACCAGCGACCTGGCCGTCGAGGCGGCGAAGAAGGCGCTGCTGGAGGCCGGCCGCACCGCCGCCGAAGTCGATCTGATCATCGTCGCCACGACGACGCCGGACCTGACCTTTCCGGCCGTGGCCTCCATCGTCCAGCGCAAGCTGGGTTGCCCCGTGGGCATCGCCTTCGACGTCCAGGCGGTCTGCTCCGGCTTCGTCTATGCGCTCAGCGTCGCCGACGGCTTCGTGTCGCGGGGCCAGGCGCGCTGCGCCCTGGTCATCGGGGCCGAGGAGATGACAAGGCTGATGGACTGGACCGACCGGACCACCTGCGTCCTGTTCGGCGACGGCGCCGGCGCGGTCGTGGTCGAGCCGGTGGAAGGGCAGGGGACCAAGGCCGATCGCGGCGTCCTGGGCTTCGCGCTGCGCTGCGATGGAAACAAGACCGATCTTCTGTACGTGGACGGCGGCCCGGCCTCGACCGGCACGGTCGGCCACCTGCGCATGGCGGGCAACCAGGTGTTTCGCCACGCGGTCGTGAACATCGCCGAAGGCATCGGCGCGGCGGCCGCGGCGGCCGGCGTCACCATCGCCGAGATCGACTGGTTCGTGCCGCACCAGGCCAATCAGCGCATCATCAGCGGGGTGGGCGAGCGCCTGGGTCTGGACGAGAACAAGGTGATCTCGACCGTGGCGCTGCACGCCAACACCTCCGCCGCGTCGATCCCGCTGGCCTGGGACGCGGCGATCCGGGACGGCCGCATCAAGCGGGGCGATCTTGTGATGCTGGAGGCCATGGGCGGCGGCCTGACCTGGGGGGCCTGCGCCGTCCGGATGTAGGGCCGATTCGTCGTAACCCTTTTTGGCCCTTTGATTCGTCGGCGCTTTGGCGTTGAATGCGCCTGAAACGCGAGGGAGGGGCCCATGCAACCGCAGACCGTGACCCGCGCCGATCTGTGCGAAGCGGTGCATCAATCCTTGGGCCTGTCCCGGCAGGAATGCGCGGCCCTGGTCGAGCGCACCCTGGACCTGATCGTCGAGGCGCTGGAGCGCGGCGAGACCGTCAAGCTGTCCGGCTTCGGCGTTTTCCAGATCCGCGACAAACGCGCCCGCATGGGCCGCAATCCCAAGACCGGGGAGCCGGCCGCCATCCATCCGCGTCGCGTGATCAGCTTCCGGGCCTCCCAGATCATGAAGGGCAAGGTCGACGGGGCCAACGGGAAGGCCTGACGATGGCGGCCAAGAGCGCCGACGCCTTCCGCACCATCTCCGAAGCCGCCGAGGAAGTGGGCGCGCCCCAGCACGTCCTGCGCTTCTGGGAGGGTCGTTTCGATTTCATCCAGCCGCTGAAGCGCGCGGGCGGCCGCCGCTTCTACCGACCGCACGACATCGCCGTGCTGAAGGCCGTGCGGCGGCTGCTCCACGACGAGGGCCTGACCATCAAGGGCGTCCAGCGCCTGCACAAGGAGCAGGGTCTGAAGCGGCTGGTCGAGTACGCCGATCCTGCGGTGGCGCTGGGCGCGCGCCCGGCCGACGACGGCCCCATCGAGGTGGCCGACGCCCCGCCGCGCCCGGCCCTGGACTCCAGCGCCCGCCGCCGCCTGCAGGACGCGCTTGAGCGCATCGAGACGGCGCGCCGCCGCCTGGACGCGGCGCTTCAGGCGTGAGCGGCTTTTTCGCTTGGCGAGGCGAGGGGCCCCCGTCTATAGGGAGCGCCTTCGGAGCGTGGCGCAGCCTGGTAGCGCACTTGACTGGGGGTCAAGGGGTCGCAGGTTCGAATCCTGTCGCTCCGACCATCTTCCCGACATCGACGACGTGACGCCGGTCCCCCAGACCGGTCGTCAGCCTTTTTCGGCCCAGGTCAGCAGGGGCAGGATCGGCACGCCCCAGGCGACGCCCGCGACGCCGAAGTACAGCAGCTGCGCCCACCAGATCTCGGGCACGAACGGCGCCAGCGACACCACGCCCCAGATGTAGAGCGCCAGGAACGCCAGCACGCCCAGCGCCGCGACGCCGCGCCTCAGGCGGGGGTTCATCGCTTGCTCCGGAACAGCAGGAAGGCGACCAGCGCCGCGATCGCCCCGACCCAGCTCCACACCGCCCAGCCCCAGCTCTCCAGGGGGGCGACGTCGAACACGCGCAGGGCCAGGAAGGCGCCGCAGGCCGCGCCGGTCAGCGCCACCAGAGAGGCGATGCCCACGCCGCGTCGTCCGGACAGCTGGTCCGCGGCCCAGGCCATGGCCAGGGCGACGAGGACGACGATCACCGCTTCCATGTACTGCACGGCCCGGCGCTCCCTACTGCCTGCGACGCCGCGATCGACGCGGACGACTCGATTCTGCCTCCGCGCGGCGCTATCGCCCATGTGGAGCGTCGCCGCGCGCGACGGACCATACTCACCCCAGTGTCGAGCGTCGAATGCCTGTTTTCACCGCCCCTGACCGGTCCCGGCCCGTCGCCGTCTGGCTGCTGGCCGTCGCCGCCCTGGTGTTCGCCATGGTGGTGGTCGGCGGGGTGACGCGTCTGACGGGATCGGGCCTGTCGATCACCGAGTGGCGGCCGATCATGGGGGCGATCCCGCCGCTGAACGCGGCGGACTGGGCCGAGGCCTTCGACAAGTATCGCGCGATCCCCCAGTACCGGCAGGTCAACGCCGGCATGTCGCTGGACGAGTTCAAGTTCATCTTCTGGTGGGAGTGGGGCCACCGGCAGCTGGGTCGCTTCATCGGCCTGGCGTTCTTCCTGCCCTGGGCGGTTTTCATGGCGCTGCGGGCGCTGCCGGCGACTTCGCGGCTGCGGGCCTGGGCCATGCCGGACCGGCTGGTCTGGCGCACGACCCTGCTGCTGGCGCTTGGCGGGCTCCAGGGCTTCATCGGCTGGTGGATGGTGTCCAGCGGCCTTTCGGAGCGGGTCTCGGTCGCGCCGGAGCGGTTGGCGACGCATCTGGGACTGGCCTTCCTGATCTTCGCCCTGCTGATCTGGACGGCGCTGGAGGCCTGGCACGGCGAGGAGCGGACGGCGTCGCCCGCCGGCTGGTCGCGGGGCGCCGCGCTGCTGCTTGGGGCCGTGTTCGTCCAGTGCCTGCTGGGCGCGCTGGTCGCCGGCGGCAAGGCGGGCATGGTCTATACCGACTGGCCGCTGATGAACGGACAGGCGTTTCCGCCGGTCGACTGGAGCCAGGGGGCGCTGGCTTTCCTGCACGACCAGGGCCTGACGCAGTTCAATCACCGCCTGTGGGGCTATGGTCTGCTGGCCTTCGCCACGGTCTATGCGGTCCAGGCCTACCGCTGGCGGCTGGCGGAGGGCGCGGGCGCGACCGCCTATGCCTTAGCGGGCGCGATCTGGCTGCAGGCGATCCTGGGCGTCTTCACCCTGATCCACGCCGTGCCGCTGTGGCTGGGCGTGGCGCACCAGGGCGGGGCGGCGATCCTGATGGGTCTGGCGACGGCGAACCTGTGGGGGGTTCGCCGGTCTCAGCCCCGCCGGTTCATGTCCGGACCGAGGTCCACGGGCCTCTGATCGCGATTGTCATGCCCGGGTATATGATGTTGACGAACAGCACCTCGCCGTCCGGCGAGAAGCAGGCGCCCGCGAACTCGGAGTTGCCCGTGAAGACGTTGCGCCCGATCACATAGATCTTGCCGTCCGGCGTGACGCCCTTGAGGTGGTTCCGCGTGGTCTCCGAATAGTTGTCCTCGCACAGGATCAGGTGACCCCACGGCGCGACCGTGATGTTGTCGGCCATGTTGACGGACTTCTCGTCCGTGCTCTCGACGAACAGCTGAAGCCTGTCAGGGCCGCCGTCGAGGTTGGGCTGCAGCCTCAGCACCTGCCCCCGGCGGATCGGGCCGCCCGAGGTGGCGGTGAAATAGGCCTCGTCGTCTCCCCACCAGATGCCTTCGCCGCGCGCGACCAGCGCCGCGCCGGCGGCATGGCCCCGCTGGCGCAGGTCGCCGGCGGGCGATTCGACATCCTCCAGGTCGATCCAGTCGACCTCGACCCAGTCGCCGACGTTCCAGGCGCGCTGATCCTGGTTGCGGGTGTCGGCGCCGGCCCGGCCACGCAGAGCCATGGCCTGCAGCTTGCCACCCTCGGCCAGACGGCCCGGCGTGTTCGGGATGAAGCGGTAGAACAGGCCGTCGTTCTGATCCTCGGTCAGATAGACCACGCCGTTGCGGGGATCCACGCAGACGGCCTCGTGGTCGAACCGGCCCATGGCCTTCAGCGGCACGGGCTGGACCGGACCGGTTGCCGTGGCCGGCACCTCGAACACCCAGCCGTGGGCCTGGGCGACGTCGGCGCTCTCGGGCGTTTCGTCGGTCTCCTCGCAGCTCAGCCAGGTGCCCCAAGGCGTCGGGCCGCCGCAGCAGTTGGTCGAGGTGCCGATCAGGGTCAGTCGCTCGCTGACCGTCTGGCGGGTGGCCAGATCATAGACCAGGGTGGTGCATCCGCCGGGCAGGGGACGCCCGTTCTTGTAGGTGCCGAAGGCGAGGCTGGCGTCGACCAGGCCGAGCCGCTCCTCGTTCAGACCGCCGGGCCCCAGGTTCCGATGCAGGAAACTGCGGCCGCGCAGCTCGTGATTGCGCACCAGGGCCACGCGCGAGCCCTCCAGCGGGAAACAGGCCATGCCGTCCGGCTGGCCGGGGACGAACAGGCCGTCGTCCATCGTGTCGCCGCTCTGGGAGATGATCTGGTAGGTGAAGCCCTCCGGCAGGTCGAGCAGGCCGTTCGGGTCACGCACCAGGGGACCGTACCCATCCACCTCGTTGACGTAGGTCTCGCCGCTCTGGGCGTGGACGTTCCGGGCGAGGCCGGTGAAGGCCAGGGCGGCCGCCCCGGCGTGGATGAGTTCGCGACGTTGGATGCGCATGAGGATTCTCCCGACGCGGGTGCTTATGCCCGGCGGAGGAGCCGGGTTCATCACCGATCCATGACGTTGCCGCGGCCGAAATGTCGCGCGGGCCGAGCCAAGCGCATGGTATTTTGATACCGTGCGCAAAAACTCATTTGATGTCAATGGGTTGATCCGTGATGGGCGCACGAATGGCTCTTGACCACCTCCGTCCCGTCCTCTACACGCCCCGCTTCCGCTCGACCGGTCTCCCGGCGGGCCCGATCGTCTGCCTCTAGGACCCGAACCCATGCTGAAGACCACCACGGCTTCGCTGAAGCCGGCCGAGGTCGAGAAGAAGTGGATCCACATCGACGCCGAGGGCGTCGTCGTGGGCCGTCTCGCGACCTTCATCGCCAATCGCCTGCGCGGCAAGCACCGCAGCGACTACACCCCGCACGTCGACTGCGGCGACTACGTCGTCGTGACCAACGTCGACAAGGTCGTGTTCACCGGCAAGAAGCTGACCGACAAGGTCTACTACCGCCACACCGGCCACCCGGGCGGCATCAAGGAGGTGACCGCCGGCAAGCAGCTGAACGGCCGCTTCCCCGAGCGCGTGCTCGAAAAGGCGGTCGAGCGCATGCTGCCGAAGGAATCGCCCCTGGCCCGCAAGCAGATGACGCACCTGCGCCTCTACACCGGCGCCGCGCATCCGCACGAAGCCCAGTCGCCCGAGACGATCGACTTCAAGTCGGCCTCGCCCAAGAACACCCGGAGCGTCTGAGCATGACCGACGTGACCAACACTGAAACCACTGCGACCGGCTTCGACGCCCTGAAGGGCCTGGGCACGGTCGCCGCCGAGGAGTCGGCGCCCCGCGAGCCGCAGATCGACGCGCTCGGCCGCGCCTATTCGACCGGCAAGCGCAAGAACGCCATCGCCCGCGTGTGGGTGAAGCGCGGGTCCGGCAAGATCACCGTCAACGGCAAGGACGTGGCCGCCTACTTCGCCCGTCCGGTGCTGCAGATGATGGTGGCCCAGCCGCTGAACGTCGCCGACCGCGCCACGCAGTACGACGTGATCTGCACCGTCGAGGGCTCGGGCCTGTCGGGCCAGGCCGGCGCCATCCGCCACGGCCTGTCGCACGCGCTCACCCACTACGAGCCGGAACTGCGCAAGGTTCTGAAGCCGCACGGCTTCCTGACCCGCGACAGCCGCGTCGTCGAGCGCAAGAAGTATGGCCGCGCCAAGGCCCGCCGCAGCTTCCAGTTCTCGAAGCGCTAAGGGCGGTTCATCGATCCCACATGCGAAGGGCGCTTCGGGGAGACCCGAAGCGCCCTTTTCATTCGCGCATACGCCTGGGCCGGATCAGCCGCCGGCGCGCGCCTTGGCCCACTTCTCAAGCCAGTGGATGTCGTAGTCGCCCGACAGGATGTCCGGCTCGGCGAGCAGCTTCTGGAACAGGGGGATTGTCGTGTCGACGCCGCCGACGACCATCTCGCCCAGGGACCGCTTCAGGCGCGCCAGGCACTCCTCCCGGTCGCGGCCGTGGACGATCAGCTTGCCGATCAGGCTGTCGTAGTAGGGCGGGATCGAATAGCCCGCGTAGATGGCGCTATCCAGCCGCACACCCAGACCGCCCGGCGCGTGGAAGTCGTTCACCTTGCCCGGCGAGGGGGTGAAGGTCTCGGGGTTCTCGGCGTTGATGCGGCACTCGATGGCGTGGCCCTCGAACACCACGTCCTCCTGGGTGAAGGACAGGGGCAGGCCCGCCGCGATGCGGATCTGTTCGCGCACCAGGTCCACGCCGGTGATCATCTCTGTGACCGGATGCTCGACCTGAAGCCGCGTGTTCATCTCGATGAAGAAGAACTCGCCGTCCTCCCACAGGAATTCGATGGTGCCGACGCCCAGATAGCCGATCTTGCGGATCGCCTCGGTGACGGTCCGGCCGATCTTCTCGCGACCGGCGGCGTCGAGCGCCGGGGAGGGGGCCTCCTCCAGCACCTTCTGGTGGCGGCGCTGCAGCGAGCAGTCCCGTTCACCCAGGTGCACGACGTTGCCGTGGCTGTCGGCGATGACCTGGATCTCGATGTGGCGCGGCTTCTGGAGGTAGCGCTCCATATAGACCGCGCCGTTGCCGAAGGCGGCCTGGGCCTCGGACTGGGCGGTCTGGACCGCCTCGGTCAGGTTCTCGGGCGTCAGGGCCACCTTCATGCCGCGCCCGCCGCCGCCGGCGGCCGCCTTGACGATCAGGGGGAAGCCGATGGCCTTGGACGCCTTGATCGCCGCCTCGACCGTTTCGACCTCGCCGTCGGAGCCGGGGACGACCGGGATGCCGGAGTCCTTCGCCGTCTGCTTGGCGGTGATCTTGTCGCCCATGATGCGGATGTGCTCGGGGCGCGGACCGATGAAGGTCATCCCGTGAGCTTCCACGATCTCAGCGAACCGGGCGTTCTCCGACAGGAAGCCGTAGCCGGGGTGGATGGCCTGGGCGCCGGTGATCTCGGCCGCGGCGATGATCGAGGGGATGTTCAGATAGGACTTCGCCGCCTGCGCCGGGCCGATGCAGACGCTCTCGTCGGCCAGGCGCACCCACATGGCGCCCCGGTCGGCCTCGGAGTGCACGGCGACAGTGGAGATGCCCATCTCCTTGCACGCCCGGTGGATACGCAGCGCGATCTCGCCCCGGTTGGCGATCAGGACCTTGGTGAACACTGATCAGGCCTCGAGCAGGATCAGGGGTTCGCCGAACTCGACCGGCTGGGCGTCGCCGACCAGGATCTCGGACACCACGCCGTCGCGGGGCGAGGTGATCGGGTTCATGGTCTTCATGGCCTCGACGATCAGCAGGGTCTGGCCCTTCTTCACCTTGTCGCCGGGCTTGATGAAGGCGTCCGCGCCTGGCGCGGGCGACAGATAGGCGGTGCCGACCATGGGCGACTTCACCTCCTCGCCGGCCCTGGCCACGATGGTGGCCGGGTCGCTGGGCATGGAGGCCGGGGCGGCGGCCGGAGCCGGCGCGGCTTGCGGCGCGGCCATCGGCTGGGGCGCGGCGGCGTAGGTCACGGGCGCCGCGGCCACGGTGATCTCGCGCTTGACCTTGATCTTCAGGTCGCCGCGCTCGACCTCGATCTCGGTCAGCTCGGTCTCGCGCAGGATGTCGGCCAGCTGGCGGACCAGGGCGGCGTCGGAAGCGTCGGCTTTCTTGGGGTCGGACATGGGGTCGATAAAGCTCCTCAGGACCGTGGGGCGCGGGCGCGGGCGAGCCGCAGCGCCGCCCGGACGGCCAGGTCGTAGCTGAAGGGGCCGAAGCCCGATACCACGCCCGCCGCGACCGGCGAGACGTAGGAGTGATGGCGGAACGGTTCGCGCGCCGCAGGGTTCGACAGGTGGCACTCCACCAGCGGGATGGTCAGCGTCTTGATCGCGTCATGCAAGGCCACCGAGGTGTGGCCGTAGCCGGCGGGGTTCAGCACGACGGCGTCGGCCTTGTCGCGGGCCTCGTGCAGCCAGTCGATCAGCTCGCCCTCGAGGTTGGACTGGCGGAACACCACCTCCGCCCCCTCGGCGGCGGCGCGGCACAGGGCCTCGACGTCGGCCAGCGTCTCACGGCCATAGATGTCCGGCTCCCGCGTCCCCAGCAGGTTGAGGTTCGGGCCGTTCAGGACGTAGAGGACGGGGGAAGAGGACATGGGCTCCAGCCGACGAGTCGGGCGGGCCTTTTAGCGGACCCGCCCCGCCGGTCAAAGCGGCGTTCTTAAAGAAGGTGACGTTGCGTCATGCGTATCCACGTCAACGGCGAACAGCGCGAGGTCCAGGCGACGACGCTGTCGGACCTGGTCGAAGCCCTGGGTCTGGACCCCAGGAAGGTCGCCATCGAGCGCAATCTGGAGATCGTGCCCCGCAGCCTGCACGGCCAGACACCGCTGGCCGACGGCGACCGGATCGAGATCGTGCAGTTCGTGGGCGGCGGGTGAGGCCTAACCCACCTTCACCCGCGTCGCCGCTTCCGGCAGGTCCTCGCCGAAGGCGCGCTGGTAGAACTCGGCGATCTGGGGGCGCTCCAGCTCGTCGCACTTGTTCAGGAAGCTGAGGCGGAAGGCGAGCCCCAGGTCGCCGCCGAAGATCAGGGCGTTCTGGGCCCAGGTGATGACCGTGCGGGGGCTCATGACGGTGGAGATGTCCCCGTTCATGAAGGCGTTCCGCGTCATGTCGGCGACGCGGACCATGGCGGCGATCTGACGCTTGCCCTCGGCGGTGGCGTACTCCGGCGCCTTGGCCAGCACGATCTCGGCCTCCACGTCGTGATCCAGGTAGTTCAGCGTGGTGACGATGTTCCAGCGGTCCAGCTGGGCCTGATTGATCTGCTGGGCGCCGTGGTACAGCCCCGAGGTGTCGCCCAGGCCGATGGTGTTCGAGGTGGCGAACAGGCGGAACCACCTGTTCGGCCGGATGACCCGGTTCTGGTCCAGCAGGGTCAGGCGCCCCTGCGCCTCCAGCACGCGCTGGATCACGAACATCACGTCCGGACGGCCGGCGTCGTATTCATCGAACACCAGGGCGATAGGCCGCTGCAGGGCCCAGGGCAGCATGCCCTCGCGGAACTCGGTGACCTGCTTGCCGTCCTTCAGGACGATGGCGTCCTTGCCGACCAGGTCGATCCGGCTGACGTGGGCGTCCAGATTGACCCGCACCATCGGCCAGTTCAGCCGCGCCGCCACCTGCTCGATGTGGGTCGACTTGCCCGTGCCGTGATAGCCCTGGACCATCACCCGACGGTCGTGGGCGAAGCCGGCGCAGATGCTCAGCGTCGTCTGGGGGTCGAAGCGATAGGCCTCGTCGATCTCCGGCACATGGCTGTCCCGCTCGGTGAAGCAGGGCACTTGCATGTCCGAATCGACCCCGAACATCTCGCGGATCGACACCTTGCGGTGGGGTTCAAGCGTGAGCAGCGGGTCGGGAGAGGCGTCGAGGGGCGAGGTCATGCGCCCCACTTAGAGGGCCGCCGCGCGCGGCTCAACACGCGCGCGGCGTTTGGCGTCAGCCCGCGCTCAGCCGCACGTCGACATTGCCGCGCGTGGCGTTCGAGTACGGGCAGACCTGGTGCGCCTTGTGGATCAGGTCGTCGATGGTCGCCTGGTCCAGGCCGTGGTCGGTGATCTTCAGCTCGATGTCGAGGTTGAAGCCCTCGCCGCGGGTGTTGGGGCCAAACCCGACGGTGGAGTGCACCTTGGTGTCCGGGCCGACCGGCGTGCCCGCCTTGCCCGACACCAGACGCAGCGCGCCGAGGTAGCAGGCCGCATAACCGGTGGCGAACAGCTGTTCCGGGTTGGTGCCCGGGCCGTCGTCGCCGCCCATGGCCTTGGGCACCGACAGGGTGACGTCGATCTTGCCGTCGTCGGTGTGCGAGCGACCGCCGGCGCGGCCTCCGCCCGAGGCCGTGGCGTGGGCGCGGTACAGAACGTCCATGATGATCCTCCGTGATGCCGCCTGAAGATGGGCGTTCCGGGCTCAGGCGCCAGGCGTCTCCGTCAGGAAGTCGCCCGTACGCAGGCTGATCGTGCAGGTGACCGCGCCGTCCGCCGCCGCGCGACAGCCATCGGCCCCGAACAGGTCGCGCCGGATCGGCTCGGTGGTGCGCAGGACCGCGCCGTCCAGCGCGACCTCAGACCCCACACGGGCGCTGCGCGGGCCCAGGGCGTCGAAAAAGGCGCGAGCCGGCGCGCCGTCGCACGCGAAGACCAGCAGTTCGGTCGTGTCGTCGAAGGCGCGGCGCACCCGGCCTCGCTCGATCGCCTGACCGATGCAGCCCACATACAGCGCGGCGTTGGGCGGCGCGTCAGACAGCCGGACGGGCGCGTAGTCCGCCGACGTCGTGATCTGAGGTCCGGTCGCGCAGGCGGCGAGCGCCAGCGGCAGGACGACGGGCGGCCAGGGTCGCATGGGGCTCTCCGGGGTTTGGAACGCCATCCTGCGGCGCCCGACGCGCTTACGCCATCCCCGCCCTCTTCAGGGTCTTCCAGGCCTTGATGACGCGCTGGAGCTTGGCCTCGGCGGTGCGGTCGCCGCCGTTGGTGTCGGGGTGGAAGCGCTTCAGCATCTCGTGATAGCGCCGCTTCACCGCGGCCTTGTCGGCCCCGGCGTCCAGATCCAGATCCGCCAGCGCCTGGCGCTCCAAGCGCCCCAGGCGGGCCCAGGCGTCCTCCTTGGGAGCTTCGTAGGCCCCCTTGCGGCCGAACAGGCCGAAGCTGTCGCGCCACGAGCCCGCGCCGCTGTTGGCGCCCGAGCCCATCTTGGCGGCGAAGGCGGCGGCCTCGCGGCTAAGCTTGCCGGCCTTCATCTCCCAGGTCGGGCGCCCCCCCGTCATGGCCTCGTTCTCCTGGGCGGCGCGGACCTCGCCCTCGCTCATGCCGGCGTAGAAGTTCCAGCCCTTGTTGTACTCGGCCGCGTGCGGCTGGCAGAACCGGTAGTAGTCGTTCAGCCGCTCGCGCGACTTCGGCGCCTTGGCGTTCGCCGCCCTGACGCAGTCGGGCCATTCGCAGCGGACCTCGCCGGGCTTCAGGCGCGTGACGTCGGCGTCCGCCGCCTCCTCTTCGGGCTTCGGCGGCTTCACGCGGATGTCGGTGAAGCGGGGCTTGTATTGAAAGGCGGCGGGCATCGCACGAAGTGTAGGGCTGATTTGGTCCTCTTCAAGGAAGCCGAGATGCCGCAAGGCCCTGTCGCGCAGGCGATCCACCGGAAATTGACCGAGGCCTTCGCGCCGGAACGGCTGGAGCTCGTCGACGACAGCTGGAAACACGCGGGCCACCATCATGAGGGCGGGATCGACGCCAGACCGGGCGGCGAGAGCCACTTCAACCTTCTGATCGTCGCCTCGGCCTTCGAAGGCGTATCGCGCCTGGAACGGCAGCGCCGCATAAACGCGGCGCTTCGCGAAGAGCTGTCCGGTCCCCTCCATGCCCTGTCGATCCAGGCCCGCACGCCGCAAGAGGCCGGCTGAACCCTCTTCCGCGATCGGAGAAACCGCCGTTCATCCTGTCTTAGGTGATTGACCCTAGCGTTCGCCGGTCACTGGGCTGGGAGGCAAGTGGGGCATGGTCGGATCCGAAGGCGCGGCGTCACAGGTCGGCGAGCGCGCAAGCGAGGCGGCTCAGGCTCTGACGGCCATCCTGCAGACCCAGTACCTGCGCTATCTCATCATCGCCACCTGGGCCCTGGGCCTGATCGGCACGGTCGGCCCCCTGGCCGGCGCCGTCTGGTTCGTCGGCACGATGGCGGCCGGCATGCTGCGCGGGGCCGTCGAGCGCCACGTCATAGAGCGGGTCGGCGAAGGCTGGGGCTTCGTGTTCCCGGCCGTGGCGACGCTGACCACGGCGGCCTGGGCGGTGGCGCCGCTGCTGGCCTGGTTCGCGCCCCATCCGTTCGGTCACGCCCTGGCCGTGGCGCTGCTGATTTCCGGCTATGTGCTGGTGTTCTCGCAGCTGCGGCGCTCGCCCAAGCAGGCGATGGTCATCTCCGCCCCCTACACGGCCGTGGCGTGCTTCATGCTGGCCACGAGCTGGGGCACGGCGAACTTCTGGCCGCTGCTGGCGGTCATGCCGCTCACCGCCTCGGGCCTGTTCGTTCTCGTCACCATGACGATGCTGCGCGAGGAGAAGATCCGCAGCATCCAGGAGCACCAGTCCCATTTGATCGCCGAGCTGGAGCAGGCGCGTGACAAGGCGGACGCCGCGAACGCCGCCAAGTCAAGCTTCCTCGGCGTCATCTCCCACGAGCTGCGCACGCCGATGAACGGCGTGTTGGGCGCCGCCCAGCTGATGAGCGCGACGCAGCTGGACGCCACCCAGCGCGAGTATCTGTCGATCATCCGCAACTCCGGCGACGGCCTGCTGGGACTGCTCAACGACATCCTCGACATGACCAAGATCGAGGCGGGCAAGATGACCTTCGAGGTCGTCGACGTGGACGTGCAGCAGCTGATCCAGCGCGCCGTCGCCGCCTACACCGCCCAGGCCGAGGCCAAGGGCATCCGCTTCTCGGTGGAGACGGAGGGCGAGGTTCCCGACATCGTGCGCGGAGACCCGCTGCGGGTGTCGCAGGTCATCCAGAACCTGCTGTCCAACGCCGTGAAGTTCACCGACCAGGGCGAGGTGCGCTACGTCATCCGGGGCGAGCGTCTGAGCGAGCGGCGTTGCCGGTTCGCCTTCGAGGTGCACGACACGGGGTCCGGCATCTCGCCCGAGGATCTGGACCGGCTGTTCCAGCCGTTCACCCAGGTGGACGCCTCGTCGACCCGCCGCTTCGGCGGAACCGGCCTGGGCCTGACCATCGCCCGCCGCATGGCCCAGATCATGGGCGGGGACATCACCGTAGCCTCCACCTTCGGCCAGGGCTCGACCTTCACCTTCACCTGCGAGGCCGAGGTCGTGTCCTGGGCCCAACTGGCCCCGGTCGAGGCCATCACCGCCGACACCCACGACGGCGTCGCCCTGAACGTGCTGGTGGTCGAGGATCACCCCGTCAACCGCATGATCCTCGAGGCCTGGATGGCCTCCGCGGGCCACGCGACGGCGTCCGCCGAGAACGGCGAGATCGCGGTGGCCATGGCGCAGGACCAGGCCTTCGACCTGATCGTCATGGACGTCAACATGCCGGTCATGGACGGCCTGTCCGCCACGCGGGCGATCCGCGCCGGGCAGGGCGTCAATCGCCAGACGCCCATCGTCGTGCTGTCGGCGTCGGCCCGGCACGAGGATCACGAGGCCGGGCTGGAGGCGGGGGCGGACGCCTATCTGAACAAGCCGATCGACTTCGCCGCCCTGGCCGCCCTGATGACCGAGGTCGGCGGGGGTCGCGACGCGGTCCGCGCCGCCGGCCCGGAATCGAGCGAGAGCATGGCGGCCTGATGAACCCCGCCTGACCCGCCCGGTTCAGGTCGAGGTCAGGGCCGCGGCGTCATTCTCCTTAGCATCGGCAGATGTTCGAAGGAGGACCGCCATGAACAAGTTCGCAACCGCCGCCCTGGCCGCGACCCTCGCCCTCGGGACCGTGGGCGTGGCTGGCGCCGCCGAGGCCCAGTCGCGCCGCGACGCCCGCGAGTGGCGCCAGGATCAGCGTGAGGATCGTCGCGAGCTCCGTCAGGATCGGCGCGAGTTCCGTCAGGACCAGCGCCAGGACCGGCGCGAGTTCCGCCAGGAGGTCCGCCAGTACGAACGCTGGCAGCGCGCCCAGCGGCGCTACTCGGCCCCCCGCTATGTCCCGCCGCGCGGCTACTATGCCCGCAGCTGGGGCTATGGCCAGGCCCTGCCGCCCGCCTATCGCGGCCGTCAGTACGTGGTCTACGACTACAACCGCTACGGCCTCAGGGCCCCGCCCCGCGGCTACCACTATGTCCGGACGGGCGATGACGTGGTGCTCGCCGCCGTGGCGACGGGCGTGATCACCGCGGTGATCGCGGGCCTGTTCAACTGAGGCGGGCCGTCGCGGCCTATGTCCGGCCGCGACCATCGGCGCCCCGGAGGTCCGTCTCCGGGGCGTTTGCCTGCGCGCGCGGCCCTTCTATAGCTCGGGCCATGAGCGTGACGATGGAGCGGCCCGGTTGGATCGAGGTGGGGCGGACGTTCCTCACCCTGGGGCTGACGTCGTTCGGCGGCCCCCTCGCGCACCTGGGCTACTTTCACCGCGAGTTCGTCGAGCGCAGGCGCTGGATCTCTCCCGAGGCGTTCGCGGAGATCGTGGCGGTCAGCCAGGCTCTGCCGGGCCCGAGCTCCAGCCAGGCGGGATTGGCGATCGGATGGCGGCTGGCGGGCTGGCGAGGCGCCCTGGCGGCCTTCATCGGTTTCACGACGCCGTCGGCTATCCTGATGCTGCTTTTCGCCTTTGCGGCCCCGTGGCTGGCGGGCGTGCTGGGCGGCGGCTGGCTGGGCGGGCTGAAGGCGGCCGCCGGCGCGATCGTCCTAGTCGCCGTCGTGCAGATGGCGCGCCAGACCGCCCCGGACATGCAACGGGTCCTCGTGCTCATCGTCGCGGCCTTCGCGGCGCTCGGCTACGGGGCGGCGGGCCAGCTGTGGATTCTCAGCGTGGCGCTGGTCATGGGGGCCGTCGTTCCTCCCGTATCGATCGCGACGGCGCGGCCTGACGTCGCCGGCGCGGTCTCGCGCGGCGATCTGCTGCTCGGCGCGGGCCTCATCATCGCCGCCATCGGACTGTTGGCGCTCGCCGTCATGGCGCCGCCGTCGCCCCCGGCCTCGGCTTACGGAGCCGGGGCGCTGGTGTTCGGCGGAGGCCACGCCGTGCTTCCATTGCTGGAGGGCGAGTTCGTCGGCCGCGGCTGGGTGGAGCGGGAGGCCTTCCTGGCGGGGTATGGCGCGGCGCAGGCCCTGCCGGGGCCGCTCTTCGCGTTCGGCGCCTACCTCGGCGCGACCCAGGGCGGGCTCGGCATGGGCGTTCTGACGCTGCTGGCGATCTTCCTGCCGGGCGCCCTGCTGATCCTGGGGCTCGAACCGCTGTGGCCGCGGCTGCGTCGCCGGGCCCGCCTGCGCGGAGCGTTGGCGCTGGCCGGAGCGGCGGCGACGGGGCTTCTGCTCGCGGCCTTTCTGAACACGGTCGCCCCTGAGGCGTTGAGCACACCGGCGACGAGCCTGATCGCCCTGGGGGCGCTGCTGATGCTGACGGTGTTCAAGCTGCCGACGCCGCTGGTGGTCGCCGTCGCGGCCCTGGCGGGGTTGGTCACAGGCTGATGCGGGCCTTCGCCGAGCTGCTGGACCGGCTGTCGCTGACGGCGTCGCGGAACGCCAAGCTGGTGCTGGTGCGCGATTATCTCAGGACCGCGCCGGACCCGGATCGCGGCTGGGCGCTCGCGGCGCTGACGGGCGACCTGACTTTCCACGCCGCCAAGCCCGCCATGATCCGCCAGGCGGTCGAGTCCCGCGTCGACCCGGTGCTGTTCGGCTGGTCCTACGACTATGTCGGCGACCTGGCGGAGACCGTCGCGCTCATCTGGCCGGCGTCGGAGACCCGCCCCAACCGGGAACCCGAACTGTCCGAGGTCGTGGAGGCGCTGCGCGCCGCCGGCCGGGGCGAGGTGAGGGGACTCATCGAGGGTTGGCTCGACGCGCTGGAGCCCCGCGGCCGATGGGCGTTGCTGAAGCTGATGACCGGCGCCCTGCGCGTCGGCCTGTCGGCCCGGCTGGCCAAGACGGCGGCCGCCATGGTGCGGCCGGCGCATGTGATCGAGCCGCCCGACCCGCACCGCCATGAGGCGACCCGTTCGCTTGAGCCGATCGACGTTTCCGAGATCGAGGAGATCTGGCACGCGCTCGAGGCGCCTTACGCCGATCTGTTCGCCTGGCTGGAGGGCCGCGGCGAGCGTCCGTCCACCAACGCCCCGGGCCGTTTCCGACCGGTCATGCTCGCGGTCGCGCTCGACGAGGCGGTGGACTTCGAACGGCTGGCGCCGACGGACTACGCGGCGGAGTGGAAGTGGGACGGCATCCGCGTCCAGGCGGTGCGTGAAGCGGGGGTGGAGCGCCTCTATTCCCGCACCGGCGACGAGATCTCCGCCGCCTTTCCGGACGTCATGGCCGCGCTGCGGTTCGAGGGCGCCATCGACGGAGAGCTGGTGATCCTCAAGAACGGCGAGGTCGCGCCCTTCGCCGAGCTTCAGACCCGTCTGAACCGCAAGGTCGCCGATCCCAGGCTGATGTCGGCCAGCCCGGCCGGAATCATCGCCTATGATCTGCTGGCTCTTGAGGGCGAGGATCTGCGCGGCCGTCCGCTGGCCGAGCGGCGGACGGCGCTGGAGCGGCTGGTCGCCGCCCATCCGGGGGACCGGCTGAAGCTCTCGCCCGTCGTCGATTACGGCGACTGGGAGGAACTGGCCAGGCTGCGCGCCGATCCTCCGGTCGGGGCGGCGGCCGAGGGCCTGATGCTGAAACGGTGGGACTCCACCTACGTCGCCGGCCGCCCGAAGGGCCCGTGGTTCAAGTGGAAGCGCGACCCTCACGTCATCGACGCGGTCCTGATGTACGCCCAGCGCGGGCACGGAAAGCGATCGAGCTTCTACTCGGACTACACCTTCGGCGTCTGGACCGAGGACGGCGCGCTGACGCCGGTGGGAAAGGCCTATTTCGGCTTCACCGACGCCGAGCTGAAGCAGCTGGACAAGTTCGTGCGCGATCACACCGTGGAGCGCTTCGGCCCCGTCCGGTCGATCAGGGCCGAGCGCGACTTCGGCCTGGTGCTGGAGATCGCCTTCGAGGGCCTGCAGCGGTCGCCCCGGCACAAGTCCGGCGTCGCCATGCGCTTTCCCCGGGTCAGCCGCATCCGCTGGGACAAGCCGGCGCGCGAGGCCAATACGCTCGACGACGTCCTGGACCTGCTGGACGCCATCGAGCGCGGCGGCGGGCGCATCGCCGGGGCGGCCTAAAGGGGTTCACATCTCCGCGTCAGGCGTTAGACCCGCCCCATGTCCCTGCCTGTCCTGACCGAAGCCCTGGCCGCCGGAGAGCGCGCCGCCGCCATCGACGCGGCCATGATCGCCAAGCTGACCCAGATGGCCGGCGACTTCGCCGTCAACCTGTTGATCGCCGCGCTGATCCTGGTCGCGACCATCGTGGCGTCGAAATGGGCGGGCCGCGCGGCCCGGCGCGGCCTGTCGCGGGTCCGGGGCTTCCGCCACGACCAGACGGTCCTCAGCTTCGTGGTGCAGGTGGTGCGCGTCGGCGTGGTCATCATCGGCCTGATCGCGGTGCTGCAGCGGCTGGGGGTTCAGACGACCTCCATCATCGCCGTCCTGGGCGCGGCGTCTCTGGCGGTCGGCCTGGCGCTCCAGGGGACGCTGTCCAACGTGGCGGCGGGCGTGCTGCTGCTGGTGCTCCGTCCCTATCGGGTCGGCGACGTCATCCAGATCAACAATGTCGCGGGCTCCGTCCAGCGCCTGGACCTGTTCACCACCCAGCTGTCCAACGCGAACAACCACAAGATCGTGGTGCCGAACGCCCAGGTCCTGGGCGACGTCATCGTCAATCTGTCCGGTCAGAGGACGCGTCGCGTGGAGATCAACTTCACCGTGGGCTACGGCGAAGACCTGAACGCGGCGCGCGAGGTTCTGAGGGCCACGGCCGAGGCGCATGAGAAGGTTCTGCCCGACCCCGCGCCCTGGACCGGCGTGACCGGGCTGCTGGACAGCGCGGTGCAGATCACACTGCACGCCTGGGTCAAGTCCGACGACTGGTGGCAGACCCAGGCGGACCTGATGCAGTCCGGCAAGGAGGCGCTGGACGCCGCCGGCATCGAGATCCCGTTCCCGCACCAGGTGGCGGTGCCTTACGACGACGCGCCGTTTCCGGTCGCGCCGGTGGACCCGGCGAGGAGGGCCTGAGCCATGCGCTACGATTTCGGCTCCGACAACACCGCCGGCATGGCGCCCAGCGCGCTGCGGGCCCTGAACGCCGCGAACGCCGGCTTCATGCGCGCCTACGGGGCCGACGACGTCACGGCCCGCGCGGCCGAACTGATCCGCGAACGGCTCGATGCGGACGCCGAGGTGCGGTTCGTCTTCTCCGGCACGGCGGCCAACGCCATCGCCCTGTCGATGCTGGCCTGGCCGTTCGAGGCGGTGCTGGCGCACCAGGCGGCGCACGTCTGCACCGACGAGACCGGCGCGCCCGGCTTCTTCGGTCAGGGGCTCGGCCTGATCGGCCTGCCGGGCTTCTCCGGCAAGATCGACCCCAGGGCGCTCGCGGCCGTTCTCGAAGAGCCCGAGGTCGGCCATCGCCAGCCGCCGGCGGCGCTGAGCCTCACCCAGTCGACGGAGTACGGCGCCGTCTACACCGCCGAGGAGCTGCGCCACCTGATCGAACCGGTGAAGGCGCGTGGGTACGGCGTGCATCTGGACGGCGCTCGGCTGGCCAATGCGGCGGCGGCGGGCTTCGACCTGAAGGATATCGCGCGGCTGGGCGTGGACGTGCTGGTGCTGGGCGGGGCCAAGGCGGGCGGTCTATGCACCGAGGCGCTGGTGCTGTTCGACAAGAGCCTGGTCCGGCGGCTGGACAACCGCCTGAAACAGGCGGGTCAGACCGCGTCCAAGGCCCGGTTCCTCGCCGCGCCCCTGCTCGGGCTGCTTGAGAGCGGCGAATGGGAAGGCGGCGCGGCCCACGCCAATCTGATGGCTCAGCGGCTGGCGGCGGGCGTCGCCACGCGCAGCCCCTTCATCCTGGCCCACCCGGTCGAGGCCAACGCCGTGTTCGTGCGCATGCCGGCGCGTGCCCATCAGGCCCTGAACGACGCCGGCTGGGCCTGCTACCGCTTCGACGACGGCTCGGTGCGCTTCGTCTGTTCCTGGGCGACGACCGAAGAGGCGGTCGATGAACTGATCGACGCGGTGGCCGCCCTTTCGTGATAGTCTGAGCGCATGGAACACCCGCGCATCTCCCGTGACCCGGACGTCATGGTCGGCAAGCCCTGCATCAAGGGGACGCGGATCACGGTCGAGCTTATCCTTCGCGCCCTTTCGCGAGGCGCGTCGGTCGAGCTGATCGTCGAAGAGTACCCCCAGGTTTCGCGCGATGACGTGCTGGCGGCGATGGCTTACGCCGCGGACTACCTGAGGCAGGAAGGTCTGGTCGCGGCGTGATCCACCGGCTCTACGCGGACGAGTGCTGCGCACGCGGCCTCGTCCTGGAGCTTCGGCGACTTGGCCACGACGTTATCTGGGCTACCGAGGTCGGGCCGGGCTTGAGCGACACCGAGCACGCCGAGGCCGCGTTTGACGACCGACGGATCGTTATCAGCGCCGACTACGACTTCGCGGAACTGGCGGTGCGGGGCGCCGCCCCATTCGTCGGGCTGATCCTTCTGGGCGCGAACCTGGCCTTGGAGGGCGCCCCAGCCCGGGCGCTCGCCCTGCGTATCGACAGTGTGCTTGAGAAGGCCGAGGCTCAGTTGATCGTGCTGGAGCAAGAAAGAGTACGAACGCGGCCTATTCAGGCTGGCGCTCTCTGAGATCGCGCGCATATCACGTCCATGGCGATGAGAGGCGAGCGCGGCGGCCGGGGCCGTGACAGAACGGCGGCGGCGGACGTCGAGATCAACACCTGGTCGGCGCTGGCCGACCTGATGCGGCTGGTGGCGCGCTCGGAGGCGCCGCAGCTGCGCCTGAGGCTGATCGCGGCGATCGTGCTGACGCTCGCCGGCCGCGCGCTGGGCGTGCTGGCGCCGCTGGCGCTCGGCGCGGCGGTCAACGACCTCGCGGCAGGGCAGGGGGCGGCGGTCGCCGTCAGCCTGGGCTTCGCGGCCTTCGCCGCCGGCTACGCCCTGATCCGGTTCCTGAGTTCGGCGGCGCCGCAGGTGTCGGACGTCGTCTTCGCCCCCGTGCGCGCGGCGGCCCAGCGTCGGACGGCGGCCGAGACCTTCGCCCATGCGCTCAGCCTGTCGCTGGACTTCCACCAGACCAAGCGCTCCGGGGCCCTGTCGCGGACGGTGGAGCGGGGCTCGCGATCGGTCGACTTCCTGCTCAGGGTCCTGGCGTTCAACCTGATCCCGACCGGGCTGGAGCTGGTGCTGGCGGCCGGCGTGCTGGCCGGGCGCTACGACTGGCGGTTCGGGGCCGTCGCCGTCGTCGTGGTCGTCGTCTACGCCATCTCGACCTTCGCCCTGTCGAACTGGCGGCTGGAGCATCGGCGCATCATGAACCAGGCCGACACCGCCGCCGCGGGTCAGGCGGTCGACGCCTTCCTCAACTACGAGACGGTCAAGGCCTTCGGGGCCGAGACGCGGGCGGCCTCCAGCTATGACGCGGCGCTCGCGACCTACACGTCCGCGGCGCTGAAGGCGAACAGCTCGCTGGCGCTGCTGAACGTCATCCAGTCCGGCATCATGAACCTGGGCCTCGGCGTCATGGCCGTCATGGCCGGGTTCGAGGCGGCGGCCGGCCGGATGGGGCCGGGCGACGTCACCGCCGCCGTCCTCATCATGATCTCCCTCTATCAACCATTGAACATCCTGGGCTTCGCCTATCGCGAAGTGCGCCAGTCGTTCATCGACATGGAGGAGATGCTGAAGGTCACGCGTCAGCGGCCCCTCGTCGCCGACGCGCCGGACGCCCGGCCCCTGCCGCCGACCGCCGACGCCCGCGGCGGCGAGATCGCCTTCGAGAACGTCAGCTATCGCCACGACGCCCGCGCCAACGGGCTGGAGGAGGTCAGCTTTGTCGCCGCGCCGGGCACGACCACGGCGCTGGTCGGCCCCTCCGGCGCGGGCAAGTCGACGATCGTCAAGCTGGCGCTTCGCCTGGTCGATCCGCAGGGCGGACGGGTGCTGATCGACGGGCAGGACGCGCGCGCCGTGACCCAGGCCTCGCTCAGGGCCGCGGTCGCCCTGGTCCCCCAGGACGTGGCCCTGTTCAACGACACCCTGAAGGCCAACATCGCCTTCGCCCGGCCGGACGCGAGCGAGACCGAGATCTGGGCGGCGGCGGAGGCCGCGGAGCTGGGCGAGTTCATCCGGGGGTTGCCCCTCGGAATGGACACGCTGGTCGGCGAGCGCGGGCTGAAGCTGTCGGGCGGCGAGCGTCAGCGGGTCGGCATCGCCCGCGCCTTGCTGGCCGACCCTTGCGTGCTGATTCTGGACGAAGCCACCAGCGCGCTCGACAGCCGCACCGAACAGGCGATCCAGAAGACGCTTCGCAAGGCGCGCGCGGGCCGCACGACCCTTGTCGTCGCCCACCGGTTGTCCACCATCGCCGACGCGGATCAGATCCTGGTGCTCAAGGCCGGCCGGATCGTCGAGCGGGGCGCGCACCATGAGCTGGTGGCCCGCGTGGGCGGCGAGTACGCGGCGCTCTGGCGCAAGCAGACGCGGGGCGCGAAGCCCGTGGAGACCGTCTAGGCCGCGCGACCGATGGCGTAGAAGCGATCCGCGCGCTGGCGGCGCAGCTGTTCCGGCGTGAGACCGGACAGCGCCTTGAGCTCTTCCTCCAGCACGTCGCCGACGGCCTGGATGGCGGCGTCGCGGTCCGCGTGGGCGCCGCCGACCGGCTCCTTGACGATACGGTCGACGATCTTGAGCTCCATCAGGTCCGGGCCGGTGATCTTCATCGCCGCCGCCGCGTCCTGGGCCCGGGCCCCGTCGCGCCACAGGATCGAGGCCGCGCCCTCGGGCGAGATCACCGAATAGATCGAATGCTCCAGCATCAGCACGCGGTTCGCGGCCGCCAGCGCGATCGCGCCGCCCGAACCGCCCTCGCCGGTGATGGTGGCGATCATCGGCACCTCGAGCGTCAGCCCGCGCTCGGTCGAGCGGGCGATGGCCTCGGCCTGGCCGCGCTCCTCCGCCCCCAGGCCCGGATAGGCGCCGGCGGTGTCGACGAAGGTCAGGACCGGCAGGCCGAACCGGTCGGCCATGTCCATCAGCCGCGCCGCCTTGCGATAGCCCTCGGGCCGGGCCATGCCGAAGTTGTGGGTCAGGCGGGTGGCGGTGTCGTGCCCCTTCTCGTGACCTATGACCACGCAGGCCTGGCCGCGAAAGCGGGCCAGACCGCCGAGGATCGCCTGGTCGTCGCCGAACTGGCGGTCGCCGCGCAGCTCGGTCCAGTCGGTGAAGAGGCCCGCCAGATAGTCCACCAGGTGCGGCCGCTGCGGGTGGCGCGCGACCTGGGTCTTCTTCCACGGGTCGAGGTCGGCGTAGGTCTTCTTGCGAAGCTGCTCGGCCTTCTTGCGCAGGCCCTCGATCTCGGCCTCGAACGATCCCGCCGTGGTCGAGAGCAGGCTCAGCTCCTCGATCTTGGCTTCCAGCTCGGCGATCGGCTTTTCGAAATCGAGGTAATGGGTGGCCATCAGGCGTCCGGAAATCGGCGGGCTTTCGCGCCCGGAACAAGGCGGCGGAACCTAGTCGCGCCCGTGCGACGGGGCAAGCGTGCCCCAATCAGCCCTTCGCCAGCGGATGTTTGGAGCGCACCAGATCGGTCAGGCGGTCCACGGCGACGTGGGTGTAGATTTGAGTCGTGGCGATGTCGGCGTGACCCAGCAGGGTCTGAACCACACGCAGGTCCGCGCCCCCCTCCAGCAAATGGGTGGCGAAGGCGTGCCTCAGCACATGCGGGCTGACGCGGGCCGGATCGATCCCGGCGTCGATCGCCGCCTGGTCCAGCAGCTGGGCGAAGCGCCGGGGCGTCAGCCGTCCTGTTCGGCCGCCGGACGGGAACAGCCACGGACTGTCCGGCGCGTCGGGCTCGCGACCGGCGTCCCGCGCCGCCAGCCAGGCTTTCACCGCCTCCCGCGCCGAGCCGTTCAGCGGCGCCAGCCGCTCCTTTCCGCCCTTGCCCTTCACGATCAGATAGGCCGGGTCCTTGCGCGCCGCCGCGATCGGCAGCGCCAGGAGCTCGGACACCCGCAGTCCCGAGGCGTAGGCCAACTCGACCAGCGCCAGCAGGCGCACGCCCGCCGCGCCCTCCCGCGCGGCTGAGGCGGCGATCAGCCGCTCGACCTCGTCCCGGCTCAGCGTCTTGGGCAGGGGCCGGCCCTGCTTGGGGGCGTCGATCCGGCGCGAGGGATCGTCGGCCCGCCATCCCTCGACCAGGGCGAATCGGTAGAACTGCCTGAGCGCGCTGCGCCGCCGGGCCGCCGTCGCCGCCGACAGGCCCCGCCGCGACAGGTCGGCGAACCAGGCCTCGACAGCTTCCCGGTCGGCCGCCAGCAATCCGCCCGCGTCGAAGAGTCCGCGCGCGGCGTCCTCCAGGTCCCGCCTGTAGGCGGCGAGCGTGTGGGGCGAGGCGTCGCGCTCCACCGCCATCATCTCCAGAAAGGCCTCGATCTGGGCTTCGCTCATGGCCGCGCTTGTGTAGGATCGTTCGTCCGCATGTCCGATCCCGCCTCCGCCGTCCCCGCCGCGCCGCTGCGACCCGAGCGACGAACCATAGCCCTGATCGGGCTGATGGGCGTGGGGAAATCGACCGTGGGCCGACGGCTGGCCGGTCGCCTGAACCTGCCCTTCGTCGACGGCGACGCGGAGATCGAGGCGGCCGCGGGGATGTCCATCCCCGAGATCTTCGCGCAGCTGGGCGAGCCGGAGTTCCGGGCGGGCGAGGCGCGCGTTATGAAGCGCCTGCTGGAGGGGCCGCCGATCGTCCTCGCCACCGGCGGCGGCGCCGTGCTCAATCCGGATACGCGGACGTTGATGAAACGGCGGGCGATCTCGGTCTGGCTGCGCGCGGAACTTCCCGTGATCGCCGAGCGGGTCTCCCGGCGCGACACGCGGCCCCTGCTGCGGGGACGGGACCCGCTGGAGGCCCTCTCGACCCTGGCGGAAGCCCGCTATCCGATCTACGCCGAGGCCGACGTCGTGGTCGACGTCGGTGAAGGGGCGCACGGCCAGGCGGTCGCGGCCGTGATCAGCGCCCTGGACGCCTTCAGAGCGCGTCATCCCGGAGTGAGCTGGTGAACATCGTCCCCGTCTCGGGTCAGGGATTCCGGCCCTACGAAGTGCACATCGGCCGCGGATTGCTCGCCGACGCCGGCGAACGCCTGGCCGATATCCTCCGGACACGGACCGTCGTCGTGGCGGACGAGAATGTCGCGCGGACGCATGGCGCGACGGTCATCGGCGCGCTGCGGCGGGCGGGCGTCGAGGGCGCTCTCGTCCAGGTGCCGCCCGGCGAGGCCTCGAAGTCCTGGCGCGGGCTGGAGCGGCTGTGCGACGCCCTGTCGGAACAGGGCCTGGACCGCAAGGACCTGATCCTCGCGCTCGGGGGCGGGGTGGTCGGCGATCTGGCGGGCCTGGCGGCCGCCCTCTACATGCGCGGGATCGACTTCGTGCAGCTGCCCACCAGCCTGCTGGCCCAGGTGGATTCGTCCGTAGGCGGAAAGACCGCCATCGACACGCGGCACGGCAAGAACCTCATCGGCGCCTTCCATCAGCCCCGACGCGTGCTCGCCGACATCGACGTCCTGGCGACCCTGCCGCCGCGCCAGCTGCGCTCCGGCTGGGCCGAGGTGCTGAAGCATGGGCTGATCCGCGACGCGGCCTATTTCGAGTGGCTGGCGGGGCAGGGCGCGTCCGGCGCGTCAGGCGACCCCGACGCCCTGGAGCCCGCGGTCGTCCGCTCGGTGGAGATCAAGGCGGCGGTCGTGTCGGAGGACGAGAAGGAGGCCGGCGTGCGCGCCCTGCTGAACCTCGGGCACACCTTCGGCCACGCGCTGGAGGCCGAGCTCGGATTCGACGAGGCGATCCTGACCCACGGCGAGGCCGTCGCCATCGGCTGCGCCATGGCCTTCAGATTTTCGGCGAGGGAAAAGCTCTGTGCGCCCGGCGACGCGAATTTGGTGGAGTCGACCTTCATCGCGGCGGGGCTTCCCACGCGACTGGACGGTCTGGGCGGCTTCTCCGCAGACGCCCTCCTCAAGCGCATGGCCGGAGACAAGAAGGCCGAGGGCGGCCGCCTGACCCTGATCCTCGCCCGCGCCATCGGCGACGCCTTCGTTCAGAGGGACGTGGACGACGCCGCCGTCCGCTCCTTCCTGATCGAGGAAGGGGCGGCCTGAACCTACCAGCCGAGCGGCTGACCATCCCGGAAGAAGCCGCCCGTGGGGCCGTCCTTCGGCAGCCGAGCCGCCCAGACCACGCCGGCCGCGCCCTCGGCGACGGGACGAGCGCCCATGGCCTCGCCGCCTTCGAACGTGGCCGTGAAGCCGGGACAGACCGCATTCACGCGCATGCCGGGGTTCTCGACGGCCAGTCGTGAGGTGAGGGCGTTGAGCGCCGCCTTGGCGATCCCGTACGCCGCGCCCATGCCGTTGCCGGTCGTCAGACCAAAGGCCGGGTCCGCATGCGAACCGGCGCCGCTGGAGACATTGACGATGCGCGCCACGTCGCTGTGGTTCAGCAAGGGCAGCATGGCCTGGGTGACGCGCCAGGCGCCGAACAGCGTGGCCTCCAGCGTCGCCCTTGCGGTATCGAGGTCGGCCACGGCGATCGTCTCGCCATACACACCCGTCGCCGCTGCGTTGTTGATCAGGACGTCCAGCCGCCCGTGACGCGCTCGCACGGCGTTCGCCACGGCGTCGATCGATCCATCATCCGTCACGTCGAGCTCCAGCCCGGCGACATCGTGGCCCAGACCCCTCAGCTCCGTCGCCCGGGCGTCCGCATCGGCGCCGCGCCGCGCCGTCAGGATCACGGAGCCGCCGGCCTGGGCCAGCTGCCGCGCCGCCTCGAAGCCGATTCCCGTCGGCTTGCCCGCTCCCGTGATCAGGATCACGTCGCCCATATTGCGTCTCCCCTAGTCCACCGCCCTGCATTCCGTAGGTTCGCGGCCGTCGGCGGTCCAGGTGGCCATGACGCCCTGGCCGCGCAGCTCATGGCCTGACGCCCGGTACCAGATGCCGCTGCCCGTCTGTTCCCGGCGCAGATCGACCGCCTCTCCGATCGAGTTGCGCACCGTCGCCATCTCGCGCGGATTGTCGAAGTCGACCGACAGCCGCTCGCCGTTGTTGCAGAGGTAGACGGCGCGGATCACACGATTTAGCGCCCGGTCCTGAATCTCGGCGCCCGTCCGCCGACGCGCGGTCTGGGCCTCCTGGGCGCGCTGCTGCACCTCGTCGCCGCTCGTCGGCGCGTTGAACGGGTCCGGACCGCAGGCCGGCAGCGTCAGGGTGAGAGCAAAGGGGATGAGGACAGCGCGGGTCATGGCGTGATGCCTAACGTCACGCTTGTTTGGCCGTTCCCCGTCTGGCGCGGAAGAAGCCGCGCAGTAGGTCGGCGCTTTCCTCGGCCATGACCCCGCCCTCGACCTCGGGCCGCCAGTGACAGGTCGGCTGGTCGAACACCCGGGCTCCGTGGAAAACCCCGCCGCCCTTGGCGTCCTCGGCGCCGAAGACCACCCGCCCCAGCCGCGCATGGCTGATGGCGCCCGCGCACATGGGACAGGGCTCCAGCGTGACGTACAGGGTCAGGCCCGTAAGCCGATAGTTGCCCAGCCTCGCCGCGGCCCGCCGGATGGCCACGATCTCCGCGTGCGCCGTCGGATCGTGGTCGCGGATCGGCGCGTTCGAGCCCTCGGCCACCACCTCGCCGCTCGCCGGATCGACGATGAGGGCGCCGATCGGGGCCTCGCCCGCGTCGGCGGCGGCTTGCGCCAGATCGAGCGCCATGCGCATGAACCGCTGATGGTCCGTCATACTTCCGACAACGACAAGAAGCCCCGCCCGCGTCAAGGCGCAGGGGACCGCCCCCGCCGCGACGACGCCGGCAAGGCCGCCTTCGACAAGCGCCCCGGCGGCAAGCCCGGCCCGCGCGACAAGACCGGCGCCAAGGGGGCTGGTTCCAGGGGCGCAGGCTCCAAGGGCGCCAAGCCCGACGCCAAGGCCGAGGCCCCGTTGCGCCAGGAACGTATCGCCAAGGTCATGGCCCGCGCCGGCTACGCCTCGCGCCGCGAGGTCGAGCGGCTGATCGGCCTGGGCCGCGTGGCGGTGAACGGCCGCATCCTGGACACGCCCGCGACCCTGGTCACGCGCGAGGACAAGATCACCGTCGACGGCAAGCCGATCGGCTCGGCCCAGTCGACGCGCGTCTGGCGCTATCACAAGCCCGTCGGCCTTCTGACCACCCACAATGATCCTCAGGGGCGCCCGACCGTGTTCGACGCCCTGCCCAGCACCCTGCCGCGCACGATCTCGGTGGGGCGGCTCGACATCAACTCCGAGGGGCTGCTGCTTCTGACCAACGACGGCGAGTTGAGCCGGGCGCTGGAGATGCCGACCACGGGCTGGGTGCGTCAATACCGGGCCCGCGCACGCGGCCGGATCACCCAGGAGCAGCTGGACCGGCTGAAGGACGGCGCCTTCGTCGACGGCGTCCGCTATGGGCCGATGGAAGCCACCCTCGACAAGGTGAAGACGCCCTCCGGCGAGGACGAGAAGGCCGCCGCCAACCTGTGGGTCAGCGTCTCCATCGCCGAGGGCAAGAACCGCGAGGTCAGGAAGGTGCTGGAGTCGGTGGGCCTGAAGGTCAACCGGCTGATCCGCCTGGCCTACGGCCCGTTCCAGCTGGGCACGCTCCCCGTGGGAGCGGTCGAGGAGGTGGGGCCGCGCGTGATCCGCGAGCTCCTGGCCGAGCACATCCGGCCCGAGAACCTGCCCACCGGCGACACCGTCGAGACGCCCGCGCCGATCCCCGGCCGCCGCGTCCAGACCTCGATCGTCAAGGGCAAGTCCGGCTCGGCCATGTCCGATCCGTCGCGCAAGCCCAGCCGTGTGCGGGCCGCGGCGGCCGCCTCAACCGAGGCCGCCGAGCGCGCCGACCGGCCGCAGAAGAAGCCCGGCTGGGCCAAGGCCGCGCCGCGTCCCGACCGGCCGAAGCGCCCCTTCAAGCCCCGCGAGGGGGCCGAGGGCGAGCGCCCGCAACGCACCTTCAAGCCACGCGACGGCGCGACGCGCCGCGACGGCGAGGACCGGCCCAAGCGTCCCTTCAAGCCGAGAGGCGAGGGCGGCGGTGATCGGCCGCGCTCCGGTCCTGCGCGCTCGGGTCCTGCTCGCTCCGGCCCGCCTCGCGGCGGTCCCGGACGCCCGGGCGGGGGCGGCGGGGACAAGCGGCCGGGCCCCGGCGGCGGGTCACGTCCCCCGCGCCCGCGCGGCTGACCGGCGCGCCAGCCACTCGACCGCCAGAACGACCACCAGGCCCGACGCCGTCTGGCTGGCCGGTCCCGCCCAACCGATGTCGCGGTCCACGCGCATCGCCTCGCTGAGCGGCACCAGCATCACCAGCACCAGGTTGTTGACCAGGTGCAGGCCCGTCGAGAACTCGATCCCGCCGAGCCGGAGCGCCGCCCAGCCCCAGGTCAGGCCCATGATCAGGCGCACCGCGAAGGCGGCGGGGTCTGGATCGGCGTGGACGGCGGAAAAGGCGATCGCCTGGAGCACCAGGGCGACGCCGACGACCCTGACCCAGGCGACCAGCAGCTGCTGCGCCACGCCCCGGAAGATGACCTCCTCGGCGGCGGCGGCGAGCCCCAGGGCGCCGGCGGCGGCCAGCACATAGGTCGGGCTGAGGGACGGCGGGTCGGGCAGGTCGGCCAGCGACGGCGGCGCGCCCTGCAACGCGGAGACGGCCGCCGCCGCGAGCGCGCCTGCGATCATGGCCGGGACCGCGACGACCATGCCCGTCGCCAGCCGGCCGCCGCTGAACCCGGACGGCCACAGGAACGAGGCGAAGGGGCGTCCATAGGCCACGCGCGCGGCGATCAGCACCGCCGCCCCCAGCGCGCCCGTCGCCACGCCGATCAGCAGCAGGAGCTGCTCGGGCCGGGTGTCCGGATCCGGCTCGACCATCGAGATCCCCGCCAGCGCCGCGGCGATCGCGGCGGCCACGGCGACGCCGACGATCAGGACCAGCGCCAGGCCCAGGCAGCCGAACGCCCGCGCCGCCCCGCGGTCCGATTGCCTGACGGGCTGCAGTAGGGGAAAGAAGGGCCGCGACATGCGTCGACGGTGGCCCGCCCCGGGGCGCGAGTAAAGGCGGACCAGCATTTGAGAATCGTCAGCGGAAGCCTGAAGGGCCGGGCGATCACGACCCCCGAGGGGCAGGGCACGCGCCCCACCAGCGACCGGGCGCGCCAGGCCATCTTCAACGTGCTGGAGCACGCGTCGTGGGCCGAGGGGCTGACGGACGCGCGGGTGATCGACCTCTACGCCGGATCCGGCGCCCTGGGGTTCGAGGCGCTCAGCCGGGGCGCGGCCTTCTGTCTGTTCGTGGAGACCGACGACGGTGCGCGCGGCGCCATCCGCGAGAACATGGACGCCTACGGCCTGTTCGGCCGCTGCCGGGTGCACCGCAGAAGCGCGACCGACCTGGGCCCCCGTCCGGGCTCGGCCGGCGAGGCCTTCACCCTGGCCTTCCTCGATCCCCCCTATCGCCAGGGCCTGGGCGAGCAGACCCTGGCGAAGCTGCTGGAGGGCGGCTGGCTGGCCCCCGGCGCGATCGTGGTGTTCGAGCGCGGCTCCGACGAGCCGGAGATCGAGACGCCGGGCTACGAGCGGCTGGACGCGCGCGACTACGGCGCCGCGCGCGTCCTCTTTCTGCGGGCTCTACCAGCGGCGGGCTGAGACCCGGTTGTCGAGCTGGCTGCGCATCCGGGCCAGACCCTCGCGGTTGACGCGATAGGGTCCGCCGTCGCGGCTGGCGATCAGCCCCTTGGTCTTCAGCTTCTTCCAGACCGACAGGGTGCAGTCGGTCAGCAGGAAGCCGTCGCGGGTGAAACAGTCGGCGCGGACGATCCGGCCGTCGGGGTCGCGTTCCAGCACGATGCCGCCGCCCTGGGCCAGGGCGTGGAGCGTGCGCTGTTCCGCACGGGAGATGTTCATTTGAGGGATGTCCGAAAGGCGTGACGGGACGCTCCGGCGCGCGAGGCGACGGAGGGCGGGTCAGAGGCTCTTCACGGCTTGCCGCGAGGCCTCAGGCCTGACGCGCAATCTCGGACATGGACTTCCTTGTCGGGCGGAGGGCCCGGAGGGCGACGCCCGCATATGGCACGTCTCGCGCTTCCGGGCCAAGATCGGGTCATGAGCCAGATGACCCGCCGCACCCTGATCGCCACGGCCGCCGCCGCGGCCGCCGTCGCCCCGACCGTCGCCCATGCCATCGCCCCGGCCGCCCCCGCCTGGACCGCGCGCGCGCCGACGCCCTGGCCGGTTCAGGAGGTCTACGCCGCCGTCTGGGCCGGGCGGATCGCCGTGGCGGGCGGGCTGGTGGGGCGCACCGACGCGCCGCTGCACATCGAGGACCGGCTGGGCCTCTACGACCCCTCGACCGATACGTGGACCCAAGGCCCGCGCCTGCCCCAGCCGCGTCACCACCCGATGATCGTCGCGACCGGCGACACGCTGTTCGCTGTCGGCGGCTATGGGCGCGGGGAGGGGGACTGGACCAATGCGACCGAGGTCTGGACGCTTGCGCCCGGCGACGCGGCGTGGCGGCCGGGACCGGCCCTGCCGACGCCCCTGGCGGAGACGGTGGGGCTCAGCCATGACGGCCGCATCCACCTGATCACCGGACGCTCGCCGCTGGGTCAGGCCAACGCCCAGTGGCGGGACCAGGGGGACGTGGCGACCCATCTGGCGCTCATCGACGGTCGTTGGGAGACCTTGAGCCCCTGTCCGATGGCGCGGAACAGCGCCGCCGGCGCGGTGCTGGACGGGGCCCTGTGGATCGCCGGCGGGCGCACGGTCTCGGGCGGCGGCACCGGGCGGCTGGACCGCTACGACCCCGCAGGCGACCGCTGGGACACGCTCGCCCCCATCCCCCCGTCGCCCAGCCAGGGCCGGCAGGTCGGCGGCGGGCTGGCCATGGCGGCGCTGGACGGGAAGCTGGTCGCGTTCGGCGGAGAGTGGTTCGGGGCCGGAGGGGGCGGCGGCGTCTTCCCGGAGACCTGGATCTACGACCCGGCGGAGGACCGCTGGCGCGAGGGCCCGCCCATGCCGACGCCCCGCCACGGCCTGGCCGCCGCCGCGACGGGCGGCGCGATCCACGCCATCGCGGGCGGAGAGGTCGTCTCCGGCGGCCGCGCCGGCGGCGTGGTCGAGGCGTTCAGCCTTTAAGTCCCTCTCCCGATGGGAGAGGGCTTGAGGCTCGCAGAGCGTAGCGATGCGTATAGCCGAAAGGGTGAGGGGCGTCGGTGTCCGACGATCCGCCATCCAACCCTCACCCTTTCGCGCAAGTCCGATCGCCTGGCGGCTCTCGGGCGCTCAAGCCCTCTCCCAATGGGAGAGGGTGTCGAGCAGCCCCGCCACGCCCGCGTTGACGTCGGCCCAGGTGGTCTCGAACCCCGCCGCGTCGCCGAAATAGGGGTCGGCCACCGCCTGGCCCCGGCGGCCGGGCGCGTGATCCAAGAGCAGGCTGAGCCCGGCGACGGCGTCGGCGGGCGCCAGGCGGCGCAGGTTCCGCAAGTTGTCGCCGTCCAGCGCGATCAGATGGGTGAAGCGCCGGAAGTCGTCGGCCCGAACCTGCCGCGCCCTGAGCCCCGAGATATCCACCCCGTGCCGCGCCGCGACCGCGACGGCGCGCGGGTCCGGCGGCTGCCCCGCATGCCAGTCCCCCGTCCCGGCGGAGTCCACCTCGACTTCCAGCCCCCGCCGCCGGGCCTCAGCCCGCATCGCCCCCTCCGCCAGCGGCGAGCGGCAGATGTTCCCGAGACAGACGAAGAGGAGGGAGGGCATGGAGTTATTGTGAAAGGCACGAGGTCTATCGTTCGCGGACGAAGTCGACAATGTCGATCCGCGAAAGCTGACCCCCGACATATCCGGCACGCGCTAGCACGATGATCTCCGCTCTGCGCTGAGCAGCCGCCGTATAAGGATTCTCCGGCTGTTCGAAACGTGGATCGGAAACCTTGGCCATGAGGTATCCGTCGCGGTCGGGATTCTCGATGCTCAAGCCATTGGTATGGAACCTGAAGCCGTCGGTCTTTAGGGCCATCTCGCGAAGCGGCTCCCATACGACTTCCCCGGCGGCTCTGATCTTGTCGGCTTCTTCGGCGTCGACATGGACACTGGGCGCGTCAGCGGGCGAGAAAGTCGCTGTAGTTACAGAGCGACCCACCGGGGCTACATACTGCTCAAGTGCCCGCTGCTGCTGCGGAAGCATCTCACGCATTAGGTCGAGATAGGCCATACGCTCGTCGTGCAGTCTGGACGCAGCAGCATCGGCAGAAGCAATCTGCGCTAGTCGCTCTTCGTGAAAGCGAGCCTCCGAAGCATCCCGGGCAGCTAGGTGTTCGCGATTCAGGTCAGCTAACGCCTGTAATGCCGTCTCCGCGATGTCGGGTCGCCCGCTAAAGGTCGCCTTCACGGCTGCCATCCATTCGCTGATGTGCGTGCCTACAACCTGTTGTGCAATCGGCAAGCCGAGCTGCAACATCCAAGCGTGATCCTGAAGTCCTCCAAGGAAATCGTAAGACCCCGCCTGCGGCTGGCGAACCTTCGCGATTACCGGAGCTCGCTCGCCGCGCTTTGGTGAGCGCCCATGGATGAGCAGGATGAGTCCATCCGAGATAATCTTGTCGGCACCTTGGAGCGATGCACCAAGCATACGCATGTCCATAACGTGACGATCGGCGTCGCGCCGTCGTATGTCAGCCGAAACAGCGGCTCCGCCATGTCTGATCCCTCCAACCCTTTGCGAAAGTGGAGGCAAAACCTGAGATCGTCGAGACTGAGACCTAGACACAGCCAAGTTGTGGCGGAGCGCTGCGTCGTTAACGGACGCACCGGGGCACCTATTGGCGGCTGCTGAGACCGAAATGGCTCGCGCCCCGCAGCGCCTCACCGCCTGCCAAACAGCCTTTCCAAATCCGCCAGCTTCAGCTCCACATAGGTCGGGCGGCCGTGGTTGCACTGGCCTGAGTGCGGGGTGGCCTCCATCTGGCGCAGCAGGGCGTTCATCTCGGGCGCGGTGAGGACGCGGCCGGAGCGAACGGAGCCGTGGCACGCCATGGTGCCGCAGACCTCGGCCAGCCGCTCCTTCAGCGACAGGGCCGCGCCGTGCTCCGACAGGTCGTCGGCGATGTCGCGGATCAGCCCCTGGACGTCGACGGTTCCCAGAAGCGCCGGGGTCTCGCGCACCAGCACCGCCCCGCCGCCGAAGGGCTCGACCACCAGGCCCAGCTCGGCCAGCTCGTCGGCCCGGGCGACGACGCGGTCGGCCTCGGCCGGGTCCAGCTCGACCACCTCGGGCGCCAAGAGCGCCTGCCGGGCCACGGCGCCCTCGGCCATCTGGGCCTTCATCCGCTCATAGACCAGCCGCTCGTGCGCCGCGTGCTGGTCGACCACCACCAGCCCGTCGCGCGTCTGAGCGACGATGTAGTTGGCGTGCAGCTGGGCCCGGGCGGCGCCCAGGGGACGGTCGATGTCGGGACGGTCGATGTCGTCCTGAGCGGCGAGGGGCGCGTGGCGGGTGGCGAGGTCGGACGCCGCAGGGGCCGGCTCCACCCTCGCACTGGGTTCGGACAGGCCGGGCAGGGATTGCGGCGCGGGTCGGGCCCAGCCGGTCCACCCGCTGAACCCCTGGGCCGACGGCGTGCCGGGGCTGTAGGCGGGGGCCCCCGCGCCGGGCCGGAACCCCGCCAGGGCGTCCGCCGCCACGGTCGTGGAGGCGCGGTGGCCGGCGGCGGCGAGCGCATGCCTCAGGGCCCCGACGATCAGGCCGCGCACCAGGGCCGGGTCGCGGAACCGCACCTCCGCCTTGGCCGGATGCACGTTCACATCGACCAGCATGGGGTCCAGGTCCAGGAACAGGGCCGCCGCCGGGTGCCGGTCCCTGGCCAGGAAGTCGGCGTAGGCGCCCCGGATCGCGCCTTGCAGCAGCCGGTCGCGCACCGGCCGGCCGTTGACGAACAGATACTGGTGCGCCGCATTGCCCCGCGAATAGGTCGGCAGGCCCGCATAGCCGGACAGGCGTAAGGACTCCCGCGTCTGGTCGATCAGAAGCGCGTTCGCCTCGAAGTCGCGACCCAACAGCGCCGCCAGCCGCTTCAGCCGCCCGGCGTCGCCCGGATGTTCGGCGGGCAGGCGCAGCGTCGTCCTGCCGTCCAGCGTCAGGGTGAAGGCGGTGGCCTCATGCGCCATGGCCTGGCGCTTGATCTCTTCGGAGATGGCCATGGCCTCGGCCCGCTCGGACTTCATGAACTTCAGCCGGGCGGGGGTGGCGTAGAACAGGTCGCGCACCTCGACCCGCGCGCCGTGGGGGCCGGGGAAGGCGGCGGGGGCGGGGGCCCTGGCCTGACCGCCCTCCACCGAGATGGCGAAGGCGTCCTCGCATCCCTTCGCCCGGCTGGCGATCGACAGCCGCGCCACCGAGCCGATGGAGGGCAGGGCCTCGCCCCGGAAGCCCAGGGTGAAGATGCGCAACAGGTCCACGTCGCCCGCGTCGTCGGGTTCGAGCTTGGACGTCGCGTGGCGCTCGATGGCCAGCGGCAGCTCGTCTCTGGGAATGCCCTTGCCGTCGTCGGCGACCAGGATGCGGCTCAGGCCCCCGCCGTCCGCCTGCACCTCGATGGCGCGCGCCCCGGCGTCCAGCGCGTTCTCGACCAGCTCCTTGATGGCGCTGGCCGGCCGCTCGACCACCTCGCCGGCGGCGATGCGGTTGACGGTCTCGGGCGGAAGGCGGCGGATGGGCATGGGGCGGGGATCATCCCCTGATTCTGCTGCGCCTCAGCGCGCGTCCATGACGATGCAGGTGGAGGTGGCCGACGCATAGAGCTTGCCGTCCGGGCCGGTCAGGCGGCCCTCCGCGAAGCCCGCGCGGCGGCCGACCGACAGCACCTTGCCCTCGGCGCGGACGGGGCCGACCTCGGGCGTCAGGGGCCGGTGATAGGCGACCTTCAGCTCCAGCGTCGTATAGGCCTGGCCGGGGTTCAGGGTGGAGTGGACGGCGCAGGCGACGCAGGAATCCAGGACCGTCGCGGCCCAGCCGCCATGCACAGTGCCCATGGGATTGAGGAAGGCCGCGGTCGGCCGCCCCTCGAACACCACCCGGCCGGGCTCCACCTCGATCAGGCGATAGCCCAGGCTGATCGCCATGGGGATGTCAGGGCGACGCCCCTCCATGACGGCGCGAAGCGTCTCCACGCCGGACTCGGAGAAATCGACGGGCGAGTCTGTCATGGAACGCTCCGGATGAGGTGCGTTCAGAATAAGGACGCGGTCCGGCGGCGCAACCCGGGATCAGAGGCCGGGCAGCTTGAAGCCGCGGTCGTCGCGCGGCTGGATCGTGATCGACCGGTTGCCGCCGGTCAGGGCCTGCAGTCGGGCCTGCTCGCTGGAGGCGTCGATGGTGACCGCGCCCTCCGGCCCGTTCACCACGGTCGCGGTCTGGGTCGAGGGATCGTCGCGACGCCAGAACAGCAGCCGGCTGGCGAAGTTCTCTTCCTTGTGGGCCAGATCGCCGAACTCGTCGTCGATGACGTAGCGGGCCAGGGGGTCGGCGCGGTCGCCGCCGGCGGCGGTGACCAGGGCCTGCTCACCCGGCGTGCGGGTCACGGCCTGACGCTGGCCCAGCAGGATCTGACGCGCGGCGCTCTCGGGGGCCAGCTCCTGCGGCCGGGGCTCGCCTGGCGAGGGCGGACGCAGGCCGTATTCGGGCGGCACGGTCAGCGGCGCGGTCGAGACGGTGACGAACTCGTCCGGCACCACCTTGGTCAGTCCGATGCTCTGGCGCATGCCGCTGGAGCAGGCGGCGGTCGTCAGGGCGGCGGTGGCGACGATCGACAGGGCGGCGAGGCGGCGAAGGGTCATGGCGGTCGGGCGGCCTTTGGCGAGCGCCCACGAGAACGGGGCGACAGTATTCAGAACGGGCTGATTACGACTTTTCGTGGGCCGCGCCAACCTGAGCCGAGGCTTCCGGACGCAGGCTGTCGAGGATCAGCAGGACGACGCCCACCGTGATGGCGCTGTCGGCGACGTTGAACACCCAGGGGAACAGGCCGGTGTCCGAGAAATCAATGAAATCGACGACGTAGCCGTACTGAATCCGGTCGATGACGTTGCCGATCGCCCCGCCCATCACCAGTCCGATGGCGCTGATCAGGGTGCGCCGCTCGGCCCGGACGGCCCAGACCGCCAGGGCGATCGCCACGATGATCGAGAAGACCGTCAGCGCCCAGCGCGCGGACCCGCCGCCCAGCAGGCCGAAGCTGACCCCGGTGTTGCGCACCATGGTGAAGTCCAGCACGCCCGGAATGACGCTGGCGAACAGATAGCCGTCGGGGATCAGGCGCGAATCCGCCACGTCGGCGGAGCCCAGGATCATGGCCTTGGTGATCTGGTCGATCACGATGACGGCGAGGGCGAAGCCGTAGGCGGCCCAGGCGATGCGGGGAATCCTCATGGCGCGGCGACTAGCAGGAACCGGGGCCGTGGCGCTAGGCCAGAGTCGCTTGGGCCAGAGTCGCTTGGGCCAGAGTCGTCAGGGACGCGTCGCGACGACGGGCGGGATCAGGTCGGTGAACACGCCGTCCAGCCCCGCCGCCCAGGCCGCAGCGGCGTAGCCCGCCAGATCGCCGGGCGTCGAAGCGTAGGCCGGGCTCGCCGGATCGCCCCGGCGGAAGTCCTCGGGCAGGAACAGGGCCTCGGGCCGGAAGGTCCAGGCGATGACCTTCAGCCCGGCCGCATGCGCCCGGGCCACGAGGTCGGTCGGCGGGCGCAGCCGGTTGTCGGCGCCGCGCGGCAGGACCAGCGTCGCCTCCACGCCGATCGCGTCCGCGTAGCCCGCGACCCGCCGCAGACCTTCGTCCGTGATCATGTCGGCGTAGCTGAGCTCGGGCCGATCCGCCGGCCCGCCGACCGGAGAGATGAGCTGAAGCAGCCGGGTGTCGATGCTGTCGTCGAGGGTCTCCAGGGCGCCGACCTCGAAACACTGCACCAGGATCGGGGCCTCCGCCGAGGTTAGATCGTTGGCCCGGAGCACCTCTACAAGCGCCTGTTCCAGGGGCAGGCCCAGGGCCGCGAAATGGGCCGGATGCTTCAGCTCGGGCGCCACGCCGATCACCCGCCCCGTACGGCGCGTGGCGTCGGCGGCGAGATCGAGCACCTCCTGGAACGTCAGGATCGGCTCCTCCCCGCCAAAGACGGCGCTGGCGGGCCTGAGCGCCGGCAGCCGCTCCCGGGTCCTCAACGTCTTCAGTTCCGCGAGGGTGAAATCCTCGGTGAACCAGCCGGTTACGGCTCGACCTTCGATCGTCGCCGCACGCCGCCGGTCGGCGAACTCGGGGCGTTCGGCCACGTCGGTCGTTTCGGAGATCTCGTTCTCGTGGCGGACCACCAGAACCCCGTCGCGGGTGATCACCAGGTCGGGCTCGATGACGTCGGCGCCCTGCTCGATCGCCAGCAGATAGGCGGCGCGCGTGTGCTCCGGCCGCTCGGCCGAGGCGCCCCTGTGCGCGATGACGAGCCGGTCGGGCAGCGGCTCGGGCGAGGCGGTCTGGGCCACGGCGGGCGCTCCGGCGAGGACGAGCAGCAGGGTCAGGATGAGGCGGATCATTCGCCGACGCTACAGCGGGCGTGTGACGCTCAGCCCTCCTTCGCCGTCGCCTTCTTCTTCGCCGCGGGCTTCTTGGCGGGCGCCTTTTTCGCCGCCTTCTTCGGGGCGGCGCCGGCCTTGGCCGCGATCAGGGGCAGGGCGGCCTCCAGCGTCAGACCGTCCGGATCGACGCCCTTGGGCAGGGTCGCGTTGACCTTGCCCATCTTGACGTAGGGGCCGTAACGGCCGGCCATCACCTGGATCGCCTCGCCGGTCTCGGGGTGGGCGCCCAGCTCCTTCAGCGGCGCGGCGGCTGAACCGCGTCCGGGACGGCCGGCCCGCTTCTCCGCGAGCAGGGCCACCGCCCGGTTCAGCCCGACCTCGAACACCTCCTCGATGTCCGACAGGTTCGCATAGGTCCCCGCGTGCGCGACGAAGGGACCATAGCGGCCGAGACCGGCGGTGATCGGCTTGCCGTCCTCGGGGTGGGCCCCGACCTCGCGCGGCAGGGCCAGCAGGCGCAGCGCCCGCTCCAGGTCGATCGAGGCCGGCGACCATCCCTTGGGCAGTGAGGACCGCTTGGGCTTCTCCTCGCCGGGCGCGGCCATTTCGACGTAGGGCCCGAAGCGCCCGATCTTCAGGTGCACGGTCTCGCCGGACGCCGGATCGACGCCCAGCTCCCGGTCCCCGCCCTCGGCCGCGGCTCCTTCGGCGTCGGGCGCGGAGACGGCGCGAGTGTACTTGCACTCCGGATAGCGGGAACAGCCGATGAAGGCGCCGAAGCGGCTGGTCTTCAGGCTCAGCTGGCCCTGGTGGCACAGGGGGCACTCGCGCGGGTCGGTCCCGTCGCCCTTGTCGGGGAAGATGTGCGGACCAAGCGCCTCGTTCAGGTGATCGAGGATGGCCGTGGTGCGCAGCTCGCCCGCGGCCTGGGTCGCCGCATGGAAGTCGGTCCAGAACTCGCGCAGCAGAGCCTTCCAGTCCAGGTCGCCGGCCGACACCTCGTCCAGCCGCGTCTCCAGGGCGGCGGTGAAGTCGTACTCGACCCACTTCCTGAAGAACTGCTCCAGGAAGGCGGTGACCAGTCGGCCCTTGTCCTCCGGGATGAACCGGTTCTTGTCCATGCGGACATAGGCCCGGTCGCGCAGCGTCGTCAGGATGGAGGCGTAGGTGGAAGGCCGGCCGATGCCGAGCTCCTCCAGCTTCTTGACGAGGGTCGCCTCGGAATAGCGGGGCGGCGGCTCGGTGAAGTGCTGCTCGGTGCGGATCGCCTGAACCTTGGCGGTCGCCCCTTCCTTCAGCGTCGGCAGGCGGCCGTCGTCGTCCTCGTCGTCCTCGCCGCCCTTCGGGCGGTCGTCACGCCCTTCCTCATAGACCGCCATATAGCCGTCGAAGGCCACGACCTGGCCGGTGGCGCGCAGGCCTGTACGGCCGTCCGGGGTCTCGATGTCGACCGTGGTGCGGTCCAGCCGGGCCTGCTCCATCTGGCTGGCGACGGTGCGCTTCCAGATAAGTTCATACAGGCGTTGGAGATCGGTCTCGAGCCGCAGCGAGCCCGGATGCCGGGTCAGGTTGGTCGGCCGGATCGCCTCGTGCGCCTCCTGGGCGTTCTTGGCCTTGGCCTTGTAGTAGCGAGGCTGATCCGGGAGGTAGGCGGGCCCGAAGCGATCGCCGATGACATCGCGGGTCTGGGCCAGGCCCTCGGGACTGATCGCCACCCCGTCGGTCCGCATGTAGGTGATCAGGCCGCCGGTCTCGTCGACCCCCTCGTACAGCTTCTGGGCCGCCTGCATGGTGCGCTGGGCGGTGAAGCCGAGCTTCCTCGCCGCCTCCTGTTGCAGGGTGGAGGTGGTGAAGGGCGGTGGCGGGCTTTTCCTGACGGGCTTCTTCTCGATCGACCGGATCGTGAAGGCGCCGGACTGGATCGCGGCGCGGGCGGCCTGGGCGGTCGCTTCGTTCTGGATATCCAGACGCTGGACCCGCTTGCCCTCGTGCTTGACGAGGCGGGCCGTGAACGGCGGACTGTCGGCGATCAGGTCGGCTTCGACCGACCAGTACTCCTGGGGCCGGAACCGCTCGATCTCCATCTCGCGATCGACGACGATGCGCAGCGCCACCGACTGCACCCGTCCGGCCGAGCGCGCGCCCGGCAGCTTGCGCCAGAGCACCGGCGACAGGGTGAACCCCACCAGATAGTCGAGCGCGCGCCGCGCCAGATAGGCGTCGACCAGCTCCATGTCGATCTGGCGCGGATTGGCCATGGCCTCCAGCACCGCGCCCTTGGTGATGGCGTTGAAGGTGACGCGCTGGACCTCGGCGTCCTTCAGGGCGCGCTTCTTCTGAAGCACTTCGAGCACGTGCCAGCTGATCGCCTCGCCCTCACGATCGGGGTCGGTCGCGAGGATGACGCGGTCCGAGCCCTTGGCCGCCTCGGCGATCTCCGACAGTCGCTTGGAGGCCTTGGCGTCGACCTCCCAGTTCATGGCGAAGTCCTGGTCCGGCAGCACCGAGCCGTCCTTCGACGGCAGGTCGCGGACGTGGCCGTACGACGCCAGGACCTTGTAGTCCGGCCCCAGGTACTTGTTGATGGTCTTGGCCTTGGCGGGGCTCTCGACGATGACGAGGTTCATTTGGGCGGCGTGCGTCCGGGGCGGGTCGGGGAGGGGCGGGAACGTGGTTGGCGCGACGCCGGGTGTCAATCGCGGCGACTGGCCAGCCTCGCCCGAGGGTTGAAATTCGTTCTAAAGTTGTGTCATGGTTAAGTTCTTCAATCAGAAAGGGTCGCGCATGTCCGCATCGCACGCCTTTGATCTAAACGCCGAGGATACGCCCCCCCTGACCCCGGATGACCCCTTTCCCGTGCGCAGCTATATTGGAACCATGGCGTCGGAGCTCGCGCTGATGGCGCGATCCGTGGGCGAGGACGAACTCGCGGACACCCTGGCGCGGGCCGCGCGCCAGGCCGGCGGCTGAACGTCTAGGCGCCCAGCCGCTCCAGCGTCAGCGCCAGGTCGTCGAAGTCCGTCGCGACGTGCCGGGCCCCTTCGGTGAGCATCTCATCGACGGTGTGAAAGCCCCAGGCCACGCCCAGCCCCGTCGCGTCCGCCGCGCGCGCCATGCGCATGTCATGCCCGGTGTCGCCGATCATGACCGTGGTCAACGGGGTGGCGCCGCAGGCCTTCATGGCGGCGATGAGCATGGCCGGGTGCGGCTTTCCCGGCCCGTCCTCGGCGCAGTGGGCCGATATGAACATGTCGCTCCAGCCCGCGCGGGCGAGATTGCGTTCAAGACCCTTCCGGCTCTGCCCGGTGGCGAGGGCCAGGCGCCAGCCGTCGCGATGAAGGCGGCTCAGCAGCTCGGCGGAGCCCGCATAGAGCGGCTCCTCGTGTCCGGCGTCGTACATGCGGCGAAAGCTGGCCTGGAAAGCCGCGACGAAGTCGGCCAGCTCGGCGTCGGTCAGGTCGGGCTCGAGCATCCGCAGGGCCTCGTGAAGGCTCAGGCCCACGATCCGGCGCACCCTGTCGTAGGACGGTTCCGGCAGCCCCAGGGCCCGGGCGGCCTCGGTCGCCGCGCGATGGATCGAAGCGCGGCTGTCGACCAGCGTGCCGTCGATGTCGAAGACGGCGAGCGGTCTCATCGCCGCTTCAGCCCCGCGAACGGATCATCCGGCGCCTCGTCCTCGTGAAAGCCGAAGCGGTCGAAGCCGGTGCGCAGCTCGGGCGAGATCGGGGCCTCGACGATCAGGCGGCCGCCGCCCGGATGATCCAGCTCGATCCGACGCGCGTGCAGCTGCAGCTTCAGCGGGCCGGACAGCTCGGCGGACGTCTCCGAACCATATTTCAGATCGCCCAGGATCGGATGCCCGATGGCGCTCATGTGGGCGCGAAGCTGGTGGGTGCGTCCCGTGAAGGGCCTCAACGCCATCCAGGCCGCCCGGTGCGCGGCGCGGGAGACGGTGGCGTACCCGGTCTCGGCGGCCTCGGCGCCGATCTCCTTGGGATCGGCCGGCCGCATCATCTCGAAGTCGTTGCGGCCGCTTTTCTTCAGGGCCATGTCGATGAGGCCGGTCGTCGGCTTGGGCGCGCCCTCCACGATGGCCCAATAGGTCTTCTTCGCCTGGCGCCGGGCGAAGGCGCCCGCCAGCCGCTTCGCCGCTTCCGGCCCCTTGCCGAGCAACAGCACCCCTGAGGTGTCCCGGTCGAGGCGATGCACCAGGCGCGGCCGCTCCAGCCCCTCGCCCCAGGCCCCGAGCAGACGATCCAGATGGCGCGTCGTCTTCGTGCCGCCCTGCACGGCCAGTCCCGCCGGCTTGTTGAGCGCGATGACGAGCTCGTCCTCGTGCAGGACCAGCGATCTGACGAAGGCGACGTCGCGGTCGCTGAGATCGTCCTTGCGGCGCTCGTCCGGAGCGACCGCGTCCGGCAGCGGCGGCACGCGGATGGCGGCGCCGGCGGTCAGGCGCGCCTCGGGCTTGATGCGCGCCCCGTCGACGCGGATTTGGCCCGACCGGGCGAGCTTCTGGACCTGGATGTGGCTGAGGTGGGGCCAGCGTCGCTTGAACCAGCGGTCCAGCCGGATGCCGTCCTCCGCCTCGGCGACATAGAGGGTCTTCACCTCGCGACTCATGCCGCCGCTCCGAACAGCCGCCGGGCCATCACCAGTCCGGCGAGCAGGGCCGCGACGGACAGCAGGACGGAGGCGGCGACATACCCGGCCGCCATGGTCCAGTCGCGGCGCTCGACCATCGCGACGACCTCCAGGGAGAAGGCGGAGAAGGTGGTGAACCCGCCCAGCACGCCGACCGCCAGGAACAGTCTCAGGCCCTCGTCCCCCGCCGACCTCGCGGCCAGCCAGCCCACCAGGACTCCCATGAGCGCGCCGCCGAGGACGTTGACGGCGAAGGTCGCCCAGGGCCAGGCGGCGCCGGGGATCAGGCGGCCGGCCAGGACGGACGCGCCGTATCTCAGGCTCGCGCCCAGGGCGCCCCCGCTGGCGACGAGCAGAAGACGTGTCATGATCGGGCTTATACCCGCTTCGTCCCCGGTCGAAAGGCGCATCGATGCAGGATCTGGCCCTCGCCGTCGCCCACCATCTGCTGGTGTTCACGCTCGTGGCCACCCTGTTCGCGGAGCGGTCGCTCCTGAGAGCGCCCCGGCTGGACGTTCGAGGTCTCGCGAGGCTGGACGCCATGTACGGCGCGGTCTCGGTGCTGGTGCTGTTGGTCGGCGCCGCGCGCGTCGTCTGGGGCGGGAAGGGGTGGGCCTTCTACGAGGCCAACCCGTTCTTCTGGGCCAAGATCGGGACGTTCGTGCTGATCGGCCTCGCCTCCGTGCCCCCGACGCTCGCCTTCATGAAGTGGTCGCGCGCCGCCAGGACGGACGCCGCCTTCGTCCCCGACGCACGGGTGCTTTCAGGGGTGAAGCGATGGACCCTGGTCGAGCTGGCCCTGTTCGCGCCGCTTCTCGGGTTCGCCGCGGCCATGGCCCGCTGGCCGTTCTGACCGAAACTTCACTTGCCAGCCGTCGAGGTTAACGGCGATAGCTTCGCCTGTCGGGAGAACGCCGTGCGGCGTGGAGCCCGGCTGCCCTAAGCTGGAGTCTGGGAGCGGGTGAGCATGGCGCAGGAAGAGACCCCACAGGCGAACACCGATGCGGCGACCACGCCGGCGGCGCCCGTCGCGCCGCCGCCCGGCGCCGCCGACCTTCCCGACCGCGAGGCGCCGCCGGCCAGGCCCGAGCGCCCGGCCTCCGGGCTGCGCGGTCCCGACGGCATCCTGCGTCCGATCCAGGACAGCGAGTACTTCGCCCTTGACGATGCGTCCGAGGCGATGGTGTCGGCGCACATCGACGAGTACTTCAACCAGCCGCTGGACATCTTTCCCTTCTGGGAGACGGGGCGGAAGCCGGATCGCTTCCACGTCCTGTTCGCGCGTCAGATCGAGGAACGCTTCCCGATCGACAGGGACCTGCGCGCGAACATCCACGACTACGGACGGCGCGTGTTCAGGGCTCTGATGGTGCACATCGGGGTCAAGCGTCTCAATCAGGGGCTGGCGCTGATCGCCTTCGCCCTGCTCGCCACGCTGGGGCCCACCTGGTTCGCGACCTGGACCAACTCCGACCCGATGGGCCTGGGTCTGGCCGTCGTGGCCATGCTGCTCGTCTCCGGACTGTGGTTCGGGATCCAGGCCATCCTTTTCGTCCAGTACCGGTTCCGGCTGGAGAACGACTCCTATGAGCTCTCGCGCGAGATCGTGCAGCGAACCCGTGAGCTGCAGAACCTGTTCACCTCCGCCCGCGCCATGGCCGACCAGGCCGAGACCCAGTACCAGATGGACGGGAAGGGCTGGGGCAAGCGCGCGCTGTATCTGACGCGACTGACGATGTGGATCGGGGCCCGCATGGAGTATCTGGAGAAATACGTCCAGATGGAGCTCTGGCGTGTCCGCCGGGAACGCTACTGGAGCATCTGGCTGGCGCGGTTCCTGACGCCGCTGGTGTTCCTGATCTGGCTGGCCTTGTTCGCCATCGAGGCGCCGCCGGCGAACGAGCTGGCCTTCCGCGGCCTGCAGGCCCTGGCGGTCGTCCTCGGCCTCATCGTCAGCTGGCTGTCCTACGTGCGCTGGCGCACGCCGACGGAAGCGATCCAGGACAAACTGGGCGTCGAAGGCTGGGTCCGCTACGCCTCGCTGGACGTCGACAACGCGGTCGCCGATCAGGTCCGCCGCGACAAGGAACGGCTGGTCGAATACCGCGCCCTCACCCGCGGAAGATGATCTCGGGAAGCGACGCGGAGCCTGACCGACTCCGCGCCGTTGATCCTCACTCCGGGGCGTCGAACCTGAGCGGGATCGACACCTGGGCGCCCGCGACGGGCTGGCCGTCGACCGTCTGGGGGTTCATCACGAAGTAGCGCGACAGCCGCTCGGCCGCGCGACCGAACCCATACCCGGCGGGGGTCTCCTCCGTGACGCGGCACCCCGTCACGGACCCGCTGGCGGTCACCGCGCAGTTCAGGGTCGCCGATCCGCTGACGCCCCGGCTGAGGGCGCCCTCGGGAAAGGCGCGGGCCAGCTGGTCGCCGGTCGGGCGCCGCCGCCAGTCCGGACGGGCGATCACCGGCGCGGGGCGCGGCGTCGCCACCTCGATCGGCGTGCTGACGACCTCAGTACCCGCAGGTTCGGCGACGGCGACGAGGTTGATCGTCGGCCCGGGCGCGGGCGGCGCGTCCGTCGGGGCCGCGGCGATGGTCTCGGTGGGCAGGGTCGGCGGAGCCGGCCGATTGAGGGACGCCGTGGGAGCCGCCTCGGCCGCCGCCGGCTTGGGCGGTTCGACCAGGCGCTTGAGGACCACGACCGTGGGCGTCGGCTCGGGCGGCGCCGGGATCGGCTCGGCCAGTTCGAACCGCTGCGTGTAGAGCACCACGCCGAGGGCGGCGTGCGCCAGCACCGATCCCGAGATGGCGAGCACCATCCATCGCGGCATCGGCTTTCGTCGTTCGGCGTAATCGATCGGACTGACCAGACCGGGACCGCCGGCGGTACGGATCATCATCACGCGTCTCCTCCACAGGTCCGCCGTTGATCGGCGGTCCGGAAAGTGCGCGCTCCAGTTGCGGCAGGATTGCGGCGGTTAACGTCGCGTCAGGCTGGCAAGCATTTGTTAACCATGGTTACCGACCCTCGATCTCATGACGGTCGGTGCGATCAATGGATCCGGCGGCGTCGAGGCCGCCATTCGGCGCGCGGCCTCGACGACGGGCGTGGACTCCGACTTTCTGATTCGCACGGCGCGGCGCGAAAGCAGCCTGAACCCGAACGCCCGGGCGCGCACCTCCAGCGCCGCGGGGCTGTTCCAGTTCATCGAACAGACGTGGCTGGCGACGCTGAAGCAGCACGGCGCCAAGCACGGTTACGGCCAGTACGCCGACCTCATCCATCGGGGCGGCGACGGGCGCTGGCAGGTGCGGGGAGCGGCGCGCAACGTCATCCTCGACCTCCGCTTCGACCCCCAGGCCGCATCGGTGATGGCCGCCGAGTTCACGGCCCAGAACGCCGCCTATCTGCGTGGCCGCACGGGGCGCGAGCCCGGCGCGGGCGAGCTCTACGCCGCCCACTTTCTGGGACCGGCGGGGGCCGCGAGCCTGATGGAGGCGATGGCGACGCGGCCGGGGTCGAGCGCGGTCGCCCTGTTCCCCGACGCGGCCCGCGCCAACCGCTCGATCTTCTATCGTAACGGCCGGTCGGCGACGGTCAGCGAACTGGCGGCCAACCTGTCGCGCATGGCCGGGGACGGCGCGCCGGCCGCCGGGGCGGGGTCATCGCCGCCGCCGCAGGACGCCGAGGCGCTGAAGGCCCAGGCGCTCGCCGCGCGGATGGATCGCTTGCGTCAGGACCAGACTCTGCTGAGCCTGCTGGTCGAGCAGGATGACGGGGGCGCGTTCCGCAAGGCGTTCGGAACCGGCGACGCGGCGTAGTGAACACGTCGTTAAGCATGGCCGCGCCATCCTGAAGTCCAGGAGCATTCGCCATGACCGCCTACCGTTCCAAGCTGACCGACCTGGACATCCGCCGGCTCGTGAAGGCCACCGACGAGGACGAGCGCGCGTCCGCGGCCCATAAGCTCTGCCGGACCATGGAGCTCGCCGATCTTTCGACCGAGGAACGGGCGGCGGCCGAAAAGATTCTGCGCCTGCTCGCCGACGACGCCGCGGAGATGGTCAGACGGGCGATGGCCGTCACCCTTAAGGCGTCCAACCTCATTCCGCGCGACGTGGCGCGCAAGCTCGCCGCCGACGTCGACAGCGTGGCCCTGCCGATCATCGAGTTCTCGCCCGTGTTCAGCGACGCCGACCTGATCGAGATCGTTCGCGCGGGCTCGACCCTTCGGCAGACCGCCGTCGCCGCCCGCCCCAGGGTCTCGCGGGACGTGGCCGAGGCGATCGCGTTCGAGGCGGCCGAGCCGGCCGTGCGCATGCTGGCGTCCAACGACAACGCCGACCTCAGCCGCATCGCCATGGACGCGGCGCTGGATCGGTTCGGCGCCTCGCGCGACGTTTCGACGGCCCTGGCCTATCGCGCGGCGCTTCCGCTCGAAATCAGCGAGCGGCTCATCGGCCTGGTGAGCGACCAGGTCCGCGACCACCTGATCGCGCGTCATTCGGTGTCGCCGGAGACCGTCATCAGGCTGGCGACCGACGCCCGTGAGCGGGCGACGGTCGATCTTCTGGACCAGGCGCGCTCGGCGGAGGACATGCAGGCCTTCTGCGCCCGACTGCGCGCGCGCAACGCCCTGACGCCGTCCCTGCTGCTCCGCGCCCTGGCGACGGGCGCCATGACCTTCTTCGAGCACGGCGTGGCGGAGTTGGCGGGAACGCCGCACGCCAGGGCGTGGCTGATGGTCCATGACGCCGGGCCGCTGGGGCTGCGCGCCATCTATGATCGCGCGGGCCTGCCGCCACGTCTGTTCGCGGCCTTCCGGGCCGGGGTCGACACCTGGCGGGGCCTGCAGGCCGAGGGCGCGCCCCTCGACGCCGAGGCGTTCCAGGAGAAGATGCTGCAGCGTTTCCTCACCCAGCGACCGCAGGCGTCGCGAGACGACGTGTCGTACCTCATGGATCGGCTGGACAAGGTCTCGGCGGTCGATGTCCAGGATCGCACGGCGGCCTGAGCCGCCGAGCCGGCCGTCGGGCCGTCCCTGCCTCAGCCGAGCTGGCTGACGCGTTGCTCCAGCTCTTCGGCCAGGGCGCGCCCGACCGGATGCTCGTCGGACTGGATCTGGTCGCGCACAACCGCCTTGATGGCGTCCACATGGGCGTCGATGAGGGCCACCGGAGCCGACAGGCGTCGCGCGGGATCGTCCAGCATCTTGCACAGCGAGCCCGCCAGGCGCGTCACCAGCGGGTACTGGTAGGTGGTCCCCAGGCCCTTGAGATCATGAGCGCGGAAGTAGAGTTGCTCGGCCGTCTGGGCGTTGAAGCCCTGCGTGCGGATCGCCGTCTGCGCCGCGTCCAGCTTGGTGATCTCGTCCTGCAGCCACTGGCCGAACTGGGCCGACATGGCCTTGAGCGCCTCCTCGGCCTTGGCGATGGCGCTGGCGTCGATGCCCCCGCCGATCTTGGCGCGCAGGGGGTTCGGCGGACGGATCACCTGGGCGGACGAGCTCATGGCGGACTCCTTGGATTCAATGGGGCCACTGTGGCCCGATGCGCCCTAAGAAACCGTTTCGAGGTCAGCCTTCGAACTGTTCGGCCAGCACCCGCTCCTCGAAGGAGCGACCCGCGTCGAACAGCATGGTCAGGGCGATGTCGCGCCGTTCGCGGACCTCGACGACGCGCGCCCGGCGGACTTCGGTGCTGTCCGCCACGGCGCTGACCGGGCGCTTGTCGCCTTCGATGACGTCGAAACGCACCCGGGCGCGATGCGGCAGGAGCGCTCCCCGCCACCGCCTCGGGCGAAAGGCGCTGATCGGCGTCAGGGCCAGAACCTGCGCGTCCAGCGGGATGATCGGCCCGTGCGCCGAGAGGTTGTAGGCGGTCGAGCCGGCGGGCGTGGCGACCATGCAGCCGTCGCAGCTGAGCTCGTCCAGACGCACCCGGTCGTCGACGCTGATCCGTAGCTTGGCGCTCTGCCGGGTCTGGCGCAGCAGGGACACCTCGTTGATGGCGAGCGCCGTCTGGTGCTCTCCGGCCTCTGTCCAGACGTCCATCTGCAGGGGATGGATGATGGCGCGGCCGGCGTTGACGACGCGCTCGATGAGGCCGTCTTCCTGATAGTCGTTCATCAGGAAGCCGACCGAGCCGCGGTTCATCCCGAACACCGGCGCGGGATGGTCCAGCGTCTCGTGAAGCGTCTCGAGCATGAAGCCGTCGCCGCCCAGGGCGACGATGACGTCGGCGTCCTCGCGTGGATGAGACTCATACATGGCCGAAAGCCGGGCCAACGCCTCCTGGGCCTCGGGACGGTCGCTGGCCCTGAAGGCCAGACGGGGAGGGGAAGCGGCGGAGGTCACGCGAAGAACCAACCGCAGGGGCCGGTGCCTGTCAAACGATCAGGATCAGGTCGCGGCGGCGGCCGCGAATCTCGCCTTGAACTCGCGCCGCGCCTGCTCAGGCGACCTGGGGACGCGGGGAACGCGAGGGTCGCCGCCCGCCGGAAGCCCGCCGGTGAGCCGGCGCAGTTCATCGAGCAGCGCGGGAAGAACGGCGCGGTCCATCCCAGCCGCGTTGCACGCGAGCGCGAGCAGTTCGGGCGTGTCGGCCCGTACGGCGGTCCGCACGTGCTGCACCGGGAACCCGCCGAGCGCGGCCAGGGCGTGCTCGAACAGACAGACGTTCTGCTCGCGCAGCGCCCGGATCGCATAGCCGGCCCGGAGTTGCCCGCTCTGCATCAGTTTCGCCACCAGCCGCCGATCCATCTCGTCCCGCTGGGCGGCGGTGAGCTTCGGGGGCTCAGGCTCCGGGTGCGTCACGGCCTGCGTCGCCGCCCTGACGGCCGTGTCCAGTTTCTCCGCGTCGACGTTGAAGCGTTCGCCGATCGCCTGGCGCAGGGCGGCGCCCACCCATTCGTAGAGCTGGGAGGCGAGCTGATTCGACAGGCGGGGGTGGCGGACCAGCGGGGCCCGGAGCGCCGCGACCCGCTTGGAGTGCTCCACGAGCCGCGCCAGGCTGGCCTCGGTGACCTCCGCCGTGCCGTTAGAGGCCAGGGCGGTCAGCACCGCCGGTTCTCCGCGATCGATGATATGATCGACCAGCCGCCCGCTCAGGGCCGGACGACGGGCGACCTCGATCTGATGCTCGAGGGTCGCCTCGATCAGGATCTTCAGAAGCTGATCCTCGCCAAGGAGCGGGTTGGCGGCGATGATGGGGCGGGCGATCTCGATCTCGTCGAGGGCCAGCATGTTGATGAGCGCCACGGGGGCCCAGTCGGCCTCCGCCAGCTGTCTGGCGAGGCTTCTGCGGATATCGCGTTCCGCCTGGCGGACCAGGGTGACGAAGATGTCGGAAAGCAGGTTGGACTGACCGGCCGCCGCACCGGGGCTGGTCCGGCACAGGGTCGTCAGGGCCAGCAGCAGTCGCTCCCGGTCGCTGGGGTTCCGGCTCCGCGCCAGGGCCAGGAGATCGATCTGGCGCTCCGTCGGCTCGGCCGGCTTCAGCGGGACGACTGCGGACACGGGCGGCTCCGGCGCTTGATAACGGCCAAGGTATGATTCCGTTATGGTGAAGGGGTCGTTAAGGCCGCCGACGCTTGACGCGTGCGGACGGCGGCGAGACGTTGAGCCGGTCAAGGAGATGAAGAGATGGCCGACGGCGCCGCCCCCTCATTGAAGTCCCGCGTGTCCGAAGCGGAGTGGCGGACCCGGGTCGATCTCGCCGCGCTCTACCGGCTGGTCGCCCTGCAAGGATGGGACGACATGATCTTCACCCATATCTCCGCGCGGGTTCCGGGGCCGGAGACCCACTTCCTGATCAATCCGTACGGCTTCTACTTCGACGAGATCACCGCCTCGTCGCTGGTGAAGGTCGATCTGGACGGCAACGTGGTCCAGGAAACCACGAACTTCATCAATCCGGCGGGCTTCACCATCCATTCCGCGGTGCATGCCGCGCGCGAGGACGCGCATTTCGTGATCCACCTGCACACCGACGCCGGGGTGGGGGTGGCCGCGCAGAAAAACGGACTCCTGCCGATCAGCCAGAACGCCTGTCTGCTCCAGCACCAGGTCGCCTATCACGGCTACGAGGGCTTGGCCCTGAACCACGACGAGCGCGAACGTCTCGTGGCCGATCTTGGCGACAAGCCCCTGATGCTGCTGCGGAACCACGGCACCTTGGCCGTCGGACGCACGGCCGCCGAGGCCTGGATCGGGATCTACTTCCTCGAGAAGGCGTGCAAGCAGCAGGTCGCCGCCTTGTCCGCCGGGCCGGACCAGGTCCTGATCGCGCCGGACGCCGCCCAGGCGGAGACGAAGGAGCAGGGCAAGGCGATCGGTTTCGTGGCCGGCCTGGCCTGGCCCGGCGCCCTCCGGCAGCTCGACCGCCGCCTGCCCGGATACGACGTGTGAAGACCGTCGCGGCCGCGTTCCTGTTCGCGGCCGCCACGACGCCTTGCCTGGCCGGGGCCTGGACCCAGCCGGCGGGCGGCGGGCAGGTGATCATCAAGTATGAGGACGTGCGGGCTGACGACGGATTCGACCCGGACGGGGCTCGGGTTCCGCTGCCGGCGGAACGACGCGAACGGTTCGCCTCGGTCTTCGCCGAGTACGGCCTGTCCGACAGGGTGACGCTGCGCCTCAGGACCGACCTGCAGTCGGGAGAGGACGCCTTCGTGGACTACGAGGGGCGGGGCCCGCTGGAGGTCGGCGTCAACTGGCGGCTTCACCGTGGAGCCACGACCGCCGCCGCCCTCTACGTCGGCTTTTCCCAGGGCGGGGAGGGCCGCAACGCCGGCTACGCCGCGCCGGGCGAGGGGGATCGCGACGCCGAGGTTCGGCTCGCCGTGGGGCGCTCCTTCACCGCGCTCCCCGGCCCCCTGGCCCGCGCGTCCGCGTCAGGGGCGTTCGTGGAGGCCCAGGTCGCGCGGCGCGCCCGCGACGGTCTGCCGGACGAGGCGCGACTCGACCTGACCGTCGGGGTCAGACCCGATCCGGACTGGCTTCTGCTCACCCAGGTCTACGCCGGCGCCGCCGATCAGGACGGACCCCGGTGGGTCAACCTGGAGGCCAGCGCCGTGCGACAGTTCGGCCCCTGGCGTCTCCAGGCGGGATGGCGCACCTCGCTGGCCGGACGGGAGACGCCCGCGGCTCAAGGACCGGTCATCGGTCTCTGGCGCAATTTCTGAGTCTGCGACAGTTCCGCGCGACGGACGCGAGGGCGCGCCGCGTTGAAGATGTTTTGCGTTGTCATGCGCGGACCCGCGCATTAGCTCCGGCGGCCTCTCGGGAGTTCTGAACCTTGATCAAACGCCATTTCCTGCTCGCGGGCGCCGCTGTCCTGCTGGGCCTCATGGTCGTCGCCGTCGTCCTGCGGCTGGCGTTCGCCAGCGAGGGCGAGGGGGGCGGCCCCGGCGGTCCCGGCGGGCGCGGGGGCGGGCAGGTGGTTTCGGCGGTGGCCGCCGAGCCCCGCACCTTTTCCGACGAGATCCGCGTCATCGGCGTCGCGCGCGGCGACCGGTCCCTGAACATCACCTCGCCGACCAGTCAGCTGATCACCCGCGTCTATTTCGAGGACGGCCAGCGCGTGCGAGCGGGCCAGCCGCTGATCGAGCTGCAGGCTCGCGAGGAGGAGGCTCAGGTGCTGGAGGCGCAGGCCCGGGTGTCCCAGGCCGAAAGCCAGTACGAGAGGTATCGCGAGCTGGGCGAGCGCGGCTTCGCGCCGGCCCAGATGGTCGAACAGTACCGCACTGAACTGGAGACCGCCCGCGCGGCCCTGGCCGCGGCGCAGGCCCGTCGCGGCGACCGGATCATCCGCGCGCCCTTCCCGGGCGTCATGGGTTTGTCGACGGTGACGCCGGGGACCTATGTGGCGCCGGGCGCCGTCATCGCCACGCTCGACGACATCGACACCATCCGCGTCGATTTTCCCGTCCCCGCGCGCTACCTCGGCGTCCTGCGGGTCGGGGCGCCGCTGACCGCGACGGTGGACGCCTACGGCGACGCCCCGTTCACCGGCCGCATCGCCCTGATCGATACGCGGGTGAACGAGCAGACGCGCTCCGTCACCGCCCGCGCCGAAATCCCGAATCCCGGCGGACGCATCCGGCCCGGCATGGCGGTGCGGGTCGCGGTGGCCCAGGGCGAGCGCCAGGCTCCCGCGGTGCCCGAGGCGGCGGTCCAGTACGAAGGGGAGGGGGCGTTCGTCTATCGCATCGCGCCGGGTCAGAACGGATCGACCGCCCAGCGGGTCGAGGTCGAGACGGGTATGGTGTCCCAGGGCTTCGTGGAGATCGTGTCCGGCCTGAACGTCGGCGATCGCGTGGTCGGATCGGGCCTGAACCGCATCCAGCCCGGCGCGCCGATCCGCACGGCGGATCAGGCCGGCGCCCAGCGGAGCGCACGCTGATGATGCTCTCCGACGTTTCGGTCCGCAGGCCGGTCTTCGCCGCCGTGGCGGCGATCGTGCTGTGCGTGATCGGCGCGGCGGCCTTCCTGTTCCTTCCGGTGCGGGAGCTGCCCGACGTCGACCCGCCGATCGTGTCGGTGTCCACGAGCTACGCGGGCGCCTCCGCCGAGGTGATCGAAAGCCGGATCACAGAGCCGATCGAACAGCAGGTCGCCGGCATCCAGGGCATCGAGCGGATCAACTCCACGAGTCGTGACGGCCGCTCCAGCGTCAACATTGAATTCTCGCTGGACCGCAACATCGACGACGCCGCCAACGACGTGCGCGACCGCATCTCGCGCGTGCTCGGCAACCTTCCGGACCAGGCCGATCCGCCGGAGGTGGCCAAGGCGGACTCCGACGGTTCGCCGATCATGATCCTGTTCCTGCGCTCGTCGGAACTGAACCGGCTCGAACTGACCGACTACGCCGACCGCAACCTCGTGGACCGTTTGGCGACCGTGCCGGGCGTGGCCAACGTCAACATCTACGGGGAACAGCGCTACGCCATGCGGGTCTGGCTGGACCCCGACGAACTCGCGGCGAGGGGGCTGACCGTCACGGACGTGGAGACGGCGCTGCAGAGCCAGAACGTCGAGCTGCCCGCCGGCCAACTGGAGTCCGCCCAGAAGGACTACACCGTCCGGGTCGCCCGCCAGTACGCGACGGCCGAGCAGTTTCGGCAACTGCCCATCACCGCGCGTGGGGCGGCGCCCGCGACGATCGCCGTCGCCGGAAGCGGCGCCGCGATCCAGGCGCTGCCCAGCGGCCCCGGCGGAGCGCTGCTCAACAGCGCCGCCTATGTCACGCGCCTCGGCGACATCGCACGCGTCGAGGAGGCCCCCGAAGAAGACCGCCGCATCTTCCGCGGGAACGGTCTGGATCAGATCGGTCTCGCCATTCAGCGGCAGGCTCAGTCGAACGATCTGCAGATCTCCGAAGGCGTCCGCGATCTGATCGAAGAGCTTCGGCCCAGCCTCCCTGCGGGCACCGAGCTTGAAATCGGCACGGACAACTCGGTCTTCACCAAACACGCGATCGAGGAAGTCTGGATCACCATGGGCATTTCGCTGGCGCTGGTGGCGCTGGTGAACTTCCTGTTCCTCGGCACGCTGAGGGCCGCGCTGATCCCGTCGATCGTGGCCCCGATCTGCATCCTGTCGACCTTCATCATCCTGGCCCCGCTCGGGTTTTCGCTGAACCTGCTGACGCTGCTCGCCCTCGTGCTGGCGATCGGTCTTGTCGTCGACGACGCCATCGTGGTGACGGAGAACATCCAGCGTCGGATCGATCACGGCGAGCCCCCCCTCGTGGCGGCCGAGCGCGGCGCCCGCCAGGTGTTCTTCGCCGTGGTGGCGACGACGATCGTGCTCTTGTCGGTGTTCGCGCCACTGATGTTCCTGCCGGGCTACACCGGCCGGCTGTTCGTGGAGCTGGCGGTCGCCATCGCCGCTGCGATCGCCTTCTCGGCCTTCCTGGCGCTCAGCCTTTCGCCCATGCTGGCGTCCAAGATTCTCCGGCCGGCCTCTGGCGAGGGTTGGGTGAGCCGGCGCATCGACTACGCCATGGACCGGGTCCGCTCCAGCTACCAGGCGTCGCTGGAGATGCTGATCGGCAAGCGGGCCGCGGTGATCGGCGTCGCCGTCGTTATCATCGGCGTCCTGGCCGGCGCCGCGGCCATGTTCATGGCCCTGCCCAGCACCCTGGTGCCGGATGAGGATCGCGGGCGCGTGATCATTCGCGTCCAGGGCCCCGAGGGCGCCGGATTCAACTACACGCGCGACATCATGCTGGGCCTGGAGCCCATCCTGGCGGAGTACCGCGAGGCCGGCGAGGCGGACAACTTCCTGATCTCGGCGCCCGGCTGGGGCGGCAGCGGGTTCAACTCCGGCAACGCCATCCTCAACCTGGCGGACTGGAGCGACCGCGATCGGGACGCGGCGTCGATCGCCCAGGAGATCAACGGGGCCCTGCGCGCTCAGCCTGACGCGCAGGTCAACGCCTCGACGCCGGGCGCCTTCCAGCGCGGCGGCGGCGGCGGCTCGAACTCCGTCGAGATGATCGTTACCGGGGCGGAGTACGAGGACATCTATTCTTGGGTGCAGCCGGTTCTGGCGGCGGCCCTCGCCAATCCGGGCTTCTCGCGACCGCGCTTGAACTACGAGCCGAACGCCCCGCGGCTGCTCGTCGACGTCGATCCCGAAACGGCGGCGGCGCTTGGCGTATCGGCCCAGTCGGTCGGCCGCACGCTGGAGACGCTCTACGGCTCCCGGCGCGCCACGACCTACATCAAGGGCGGCCAGGAGTATGACGTCATCCTGCAGACCGAGCGCGACGACCGCCGCAATGTGGCGGACCTTGAGGCCCTGTATGTGAACACCGGGGCAGGGGGGCTGGTGCCGCTCTCGGCCGTCGTGAACACCCAGACCAGCGGAGACACGCCGGACCGGCGGCGTCTGGACCGGCAGCGCGCGATCACCCTCACCGCCGACCTGAATCCCGGCACCACCATCACCGACGCCGTCGCCTTCCTGGAGGAGGTCGCCGCCCAGCAGCCCCAGGGCGTCGTGAACCTTCAATGGGGCGGGACCGCGCGTGACCAGCGCGAGGCCGGCGGGGCGGTCGCCGCCGCCTTCGGCCTGGCGCTGCTGCTGGTGTTCCTTGTTCTGGCGGCGCAGTTCGAGAGCTGGATCACGCCGGCGGTCATCATGCTGACGGTGCCGCTCGCGGCGGCCGGCGGCCTGTTCGGCCTGGTGATGGCGGGCTCGAGCCTGAACATCTACTCTCAGATCGGGCTGATCATCCTCATCGGCGTGGCCGCCAAGAACGGCATCCTGATCGTGGAGTTCGCCAACCAGTTGCGCGACCAGGGCCGCTCGATCCGCGAGGCGATCATCGAGGCCTCGACGCTCCGGCTGCGGCCGATCATCATGACCTCCATCGCCACCGCCTTCGGCGCCCTTCCGCTGGTGCTGTGGCAGGGGGCGGGCGCCGGCAGCCGCCAGACCATCGGCGTGGTGATCTTCTCGGGCGCCATCTTCGCGACCCTGCTGACGCTGTTCGTCGTCCCGGTGATCTACGGCCTTCTGGCCCGTTTCACCCGGTCGCCGGAGTACACCGCCCGCAAGATCGAGGAGTGGGAGGCCGAGGAGCTGGCCGCCAACGATCCCCGTCCCATGGCCGCGGAGTAGGGGGCTCAGCCCTCCGGCGCGTAGCCGGTCTCGGTCTTGAGATAGGCGATGACGTCGCGGCGGTCGGTCTCGTCCGGGATCCCGGCGAAGCTCATCTTGTTGCCCGGCAGGAAGGTGCGCGGGTTTGCCAGCCACTCGTTCAGCCGCTCGGCGTCCCATGCGAACCCCGCGGACTTGAGCGCGGTCGAGTAGTTGTAGTCCGGATGCGTCCCGGCGGTGCGGCCGAAAACGCCCCAGAGGTTCGGGCCGGTCATGTTCGGCGCGCCCTCGGGCAGGGTGTGGCACGAGCGACAGCGGGCGAAGACCCGGCGGCCGTTCTCCAGATCCGCCTCGCTGTAGGGCGCCGGCAGCGAAGCCAGCAGGGCCAGCTTCTCCGCCTCGGTCGGGGCGGATCGCGCGGGCGCGGGGGGCGAGCCGGTCGCGTCGGCGCCGTCCTGTTCGTTCTGGCCGCAGCCCGCCACGGCGAGCGCCGCAAGACAGGCGAGGGCGGCGAGGCGAGCCGACAGGCGCATGGGATCCGTCTCCGTGAAGGGCTTCGTCTGTCTGGCGTCTGAACGCATCACAGGCAATATGGCAGATGATCCTCGGAGCCCGACATGAGCCTTCACGACGCCTACGACCCCGACAACGTCTTCGCCCGGATCCTTAGGGGCGAGCTGCCGTCGGTGCGGGTCTGGGAAGACGACGAGGTGCTGGTGTTCCTCGACGTCTTTCCGCAGTCGGAAGGCCACATGCTGGTGATCTCCAAGACCAGCCGGGCGCGCAACATCCTCGATATCGAGCCCGATGTGCTGGCGCGGTTGAGCCATGCGGCCCAACGCGCGGCCAAGGCGGCGGTCAAGGCGCTGGGGTGCGACGGCGTCACCCTGATGCAGTTCAACGGCGCGACCGCCGGCCAGACGGTGTTCCACCTGCATTTCCACGTCATCCCGCGTTGGGCGGATCGGGATCTGAAGGGCCACGGCCAGGCGCCCATGGCTGACGCGGCCGCGCTTGAACCGGTCGCCGAGGTTTTGAGGGCGGCGTTCTGAGGCTTGCGCCTTGGGCCGCCGGCGACGATAAGCGGCGCTCCGAATCGCCGGTTTAGCTCAGCTGGTAGAGCAGCGGTTTTGTAAACCGAAGGTCGCGGGTTCGATCCCTGCAACCGGCACCAATCCTACTCAGAATCGACGGCGTGGGGGCCGAGGGCGGCGGACAGGAGTTTATCGCCTAAGATATATTATGCGAAATCGTGTGTTGTCCTATCGCGCGAACTTCCTGCTCCAACCATCGAACGCGACATCGACATTCTCGGGAAGAACTGCCCGCAGCGTCGCGTAATCCATGTCCAGGTGCAGGTTGGTGAGAACCGAACGCGGCACGCCGACGCGCGCGATCCAGTCGAGGGTCCGATCCAGATGCGCATGCGTCGGGTGCGGCGTGTAGCGAAGCGCATCGACGATCCAGAGCTCGGCCTTCGCCACCTCCTCCAGCGCACGCTCGTCCAGATCCGACACGTCGCTGGAGTATGCGACGGGCCCGACGCGGTAGCCGACCGAGCGGATCGGCCCGTGCGCCTGGTCGAAGGTGACGACCTCCAGCGCGCCGCCGGGGCCCGCGACCTCGAACGGCTGCCCGAACGGCGGCAGGTCGCGGGCCTCGAGGATCGCCGGGTACCCTTCGACGCTTTCGAAGATGTAGCGGAATCGTTCCTTGAGCGCCGTGCCGGTGGCGAGGTCCATCCAGGCGTCGATCCGTTTTCGGCGTCGCATCGCGAAGACGCGCAGGTCGTCGATGCCGTGGGTCTGGTCAGCGTGATCGTGGGTGTAGAGCACCGCGTCCACGCTGCGAAGGCTGGCCGCCAGGGCCTGGGCCCGGAGATCCGGGGATGTGTCGATCAGAACGTTCGTCTCGCCGTCCGCCCCGGCCTTGCGAAGCAGCAGCGAACACCGGGTGCGCCGGTTCTTCGCTTCGGCCGGATCGCACGCCCCCCAGTCGCCGTCGCCGCGCGGAACGCCGCCGGACGAGCCGCAGCCCAGGATCACCACCTCGAGCGTCATGGGCGCGGAATGCGGTCGAACAGGTTGAAGAAGGCGTCCTCCGTCCGTCGCTCCGCCTGCTCGCGCGACCAGCCGCGAAGCTCGGCGAGCTTGTCCAGCACGAGGCCGATGTAGGCCGGCTCGTTACGACGCCCGCGATGCGGCGCCGGGGCCAGATAGGGGCAGTCGGTCTCGACGATGATCCGGTCCTCCGGAAAGTTCCGGACCAGCTCGCGCACCTCTTCCGCGGCCTTGAAGGTGGCGATGCCCGAGACCGAGAACCACGCGCCCATTTCCGCCGCGAGTTCAGCCAATTCCCCCCCGCTTGTGTAGCAGTGCATCAGGAACTTGAATGGACCCTTGGCATGCTCGTCACGCAGGATGCCGGACATCACCGCGTCGGCTTCCCGGGTGTGAACCACCAGCGGCAGGCCGGTTTCCCGCGCGGCCGCGCAATGGGCGCGGAATACCTTCGCCTGCACGTCGCGGGGGCTGAGATCATAGTGGAAGTCGAGACCGCACTCCCCTATCCCAACGACCTTTTCTCGCTGCGACAGCTCGATCAGCCGGTCCGCCGACAGGTCGGGATCCTCCTTGGCTTCGTGAGGATGCGTGCCAACGGTGCACCACAGGTCCGGATGGGCCATCGCCAGGGCGTGCGTGGTTTCGAAGCTGGAGACCCGGTCGGAAATCTCCACCATCAGGCCCACGCCGGCGTCGCGGGCGCGCTGAATCACCGCGTCGCGATCATCGTCGAACTGGGGCGCGTGCAGGTTGACGTGGCTGTCGATCAGCATGCGGCGCGGGTCCGGTTCAGGTCGGCGACGGCGGTGGCCAACGCATCGGCCTTGTCGAGGTTCAGGCCGAGCGCCTGTTCGCGCAGCGCCTCGAGCCGGCTCCATAGCTCGCCCCAGCGGGCGGCGGCCTGCGGCGCGCTGTCGCCTGCCCGGCGTCGGGCCGCTGCGGCGAGCCGCTCCATCAGGGCTTCGAAGCGCGCCGCCCCCTCCCCGCCCCGGAAGCTGTCGGCCGCGGCCACCTGCTCCGCAGGCGCCAGACCCTCGCGCACCCAGCGATCGGCCAGGGCGTCCAGTTCGAGCATGGGTCCGGAGGCGAGCGCCAGCGCCTGCCCCGGCGACCCCGACGCCATCGCGGCGATCCGCCGCGCGGCCTGCTCGTCCACTCCCGCGCGCCCGGCGACGAGTTCGGCGAGCGCCGCCTCGCTCCAGCGTGGGAAGGCCAGGCGCCGGCAGCGGGAGCGGATGGTGGCCAGAAGCCGACCGGGGGCATGGCTGACCAGGAGCAGCACGCCACGCTCCGGCGGCTCCTCAAGAACCTTGAGCAAAGCATTGGCGGCGTTGAGGTTCAGATCATCGGCCGCGTCGACGATGGCGACGCGCCACTGCGCCCGTGAGGGGCTCTTGGAGAAGAACTCCGGCAGGGTTCGGGCCTGGTCGACCGAGATGGTGCGCTTGACGCGTCCGCCCTCCTCCTCCCGCTCCAGCACGAGCAGGTCCGGGTGCGCGCGGCCGGCGACCAGACGGCTGACCGGGTCATGCGGCGAGGCGCCCAGGGGCCCGCGCGTGGCGTCGGCCTCGGCGCCCAGCAAGCGACGCGCGGCGCGGTAGGCGAAGCTCGCCTTGCCGATCCCCTCGACGCCGGTCAGCAGCCAGCCATGATGAAGTCGGCCCCGGTTCCAGGCGTCCAGGAACGCGGCCTCCGCGCCGACATCGGCGATCAGCTCGAAGCGCTCGCGCGGATGACTCATCCCAACCGCGCCTCGACAGCCGCCATGACCCGCGCGGAGACGGCGTCGGGATCGCCCGAGGCGTCGATCAGGACGCAGCGCCCGGGGAAGCGGCGCGGCAGATCGCGAAAGCCCTCCGCCAGCCGGGCGTGAAACGCCGCGCCCTTGCCCTCGAAGCGATCTTCATCGCCGGCGCGGGTCCCGGCGCGCGCGAGTCCAGTCTCCACCGGCAGGTCGAAGATCAGGGTCAGGTCCGGCTGATCCGGCCCGACCACCGCCTCGTCCAGCGCCTCGATGAAGTCCGGGTCCAGACCGCCGGCGACGCCCTGGTACACCCGGCTGGAGTCGGCGAAGCGATCGCAGATCACCCATTCGCCCCGCTCGAGCGCCGGGCGAATGGTGCGTTCCAGATGGTCGGAGCGCGCGGCGAACATCAACAGCGCCTCCGTGCGGGCGGACCAGCGCTCCGCGTCGCCGCGCACCACGAGCCCTCGAATGTCCTCGGCCCCCTTGGACCCGCCGGGCTCGCGGGTGCGGATCACGCGGCGACCCTGGCGTTCCAGCGCTTCGACCAAACGCGCGGCCTGGGTCGATTTGCCGGCGCCTTCGCCGCCTTCCAGGGTGATGAACCGTCCGCGAGTCATGGATCGCACAATGGCGGCCCGGGCGCGTCAGGCAAGGCCTGATCAGGGGGCCGTGAACAGGCGCGCGTCGGAGACGCCACGCTCGACCGCCGCCTGGCGCGCGCGCTCGGCCGCGTTGGCGTCGGCATAGGGGCCCAGCGTCAGCCGGAACAGTTCGCCGTCGCGCGCGACGCGGGCCGCGCCCGAGAAGTCCCGCGCCAGCCGGTCGGCGTTGTCGCGGTCGAGGAAGGCGCCGGCGCTGACCCAATAGCTCGTTCGAGGCGCGGGCGGCGGGGCGGCGTCCGCCCGCCGCAGAGGCTGGCCGCCGCCGAGGCGCGGCGCCCGGCCGAGGTAGCGCACGCGCACCCGCCCGACCCCCCTGTTCAGCAGACCCAGGGTCTCGGCCGCCCCCCGCGACAGGTCGATGATCCGCCCGTCCACGAACGGGCCGCGATCGTTCACCCGCAGCACCGCGCGCTGACCGGTTTCAAGGTTCGTCACCTCGACCAGCCCCGGCAGCGGCAGCGTCTTGTGGGCGGCGGTCAGTCCATGCATGTCGAACCGCTCGCCGGTCGCGGTCGGGCGGCCATGGAAGGCGTCCCCGTACCAGGACGCCAGACCGACCTCGTCATAGCCGGGCTGCTCCTCCGGCCGGTACCAGCGGCCCCGGATCTGGTATGGCCGCATCGTTCCGGAGACGATCGGCGCCGGATCGGTCACGGGGGCGTAGGCGCCCGGAGGCGGCCGCTCGCCGACGCTGGCGCAGCCCGAGGCCGCCAGCGCCACGAGAAGGATCGCCAAGAGCCGCCATCTGGACATGCCCCCAGCATGCCCGGCGATTTTTCCCCTTTGGTTAACGCGGCCCCGCCCTGCTAGAGCACCGCCGACGGACAGGTGGCCGAGTGGTTTAAGGCAGCGGTCTTGAAAACCGCCGTAGGTGTGAGCCTACCGTGGGTTCGAATCCCACCCTGTCCGCCAAGCTTCAGCCCTTTACCCGCCAGGTCGCGCCGTCCGGGCCGTCCATGACCACAACGTTCAGCGCGTTCAGCCGGTCGCGGATGCGGTCGGCGGCGGGCCAGTCCTTGGCGGCGCGGGCGGCGTGGCGCTCGGCCAGCAGACGCTCGACTTCGGTCTTGAGGTCCTCGTCGGCCCCGCCGAACCACTGCTCGGGCGAGCTCTGGAGGACGCCGAGCAGGACCGCGGCGGCGACCAGCTCGCCCTTCGCGCGCGCCACCACGCCGTGATCGCCCGCCGTCATCGCGCGCTCGATCTCGCTGGACAGGCCGAACAGCACCGCCATGGCGCCCGGCGTGTTCAGGTCATCGTTCAGCGCTTTCAGGAACTCCGCCGGGGGCTCGTCGGTGGAGGCCTCGACCGTGGCCGCGCGATGGAGCGCGCCGTAGAGGCGGTCCAGGTTCTTGCGGCTCTGGTCCAGCAGGCCCTGGTTCCAGTCGAGGGGCTGGCGGTAGTGGGCGCTCAGCAGCGCCCAGCGCACCACCTCCCCCGGCATCGCCTGCACCAGGTCGTGGAGCAGCAGGACGTTGCCGATCGACTTGGACATCTTCTCGGCGTCGACGGTCAGGAAGCCGTTGTGCATCCAGTATCGGGCGTAGGCGTCGGGCGTCGCATGACCGTGGGCGCAGACGCCCTGGGCGATCTCGTTTTCGTGGTGCGGAAACACCAGGTCGATGCCGCCGCCGTGGATGTCGATGGGCAGGCCCAGCTGCGCCTCGATCATGGCCGAGCATTCGATGTGCCAGCCGGGACGCCCCGCGCCCCAGGGGCTGTCCCAGGCCGGCTCGTCCGCCTTGGACGGTTTCCACAGGACGAAGTCGTGCGGATTCTTTTTGTACGGCGCGACCTCGACCCGGGCGCCGGCGATCATGTCGTCCAGGTTCCTGCCCGACAGGGCGCCATAGGCCGCGTAGGCCGAGACGTCGAACAGGACATGGCCCTCAGCCTCATAGGCGGCCCCGGCGTCGAGGATCGCCCGGATCTGCGACACGATGGCCGGGATGTGATCGGTGACGTGCGGCGCGATGTCCGGCGGCGCCACGTTCAGCCGCGCCATGTCCTCCAGATAGGCCGCCTCGTACCGCGCCGTGACCTCGCCGATCGGCACGCCCTCCCGCGCGGCCTTGGCGTTGATCTTGTCGTCCACATCCGTGACGTTGCGGGCATAGATGACGCTGTCTTTTCCGTAGCTTCGCCGAAGCAGTCGAACCAGGACGTCGAACACCACCGGCGGACGCGCATTGCCGATATGGGCGTAGTCGTAGACCGTGGGCCCGCAGACGTAGAGCGTCACCCGGGACGGATCGCGGGGCTCGAAGGCGCGCTTCTCGCGGCGCAGGGTGTCGTGCAGAAACAGCGTCATTTCGCGGCAGGGGCCAGGGGCTTGTTGCGGGAAGGGAGGTCGGGCCCATATAGCCGTGTCGTCGCCCCGGCCCAACCGTCCGCGGTCCGACATTGAAAGGGAGCGCGGCGCGCGTCCATCCGGGGCCTTCGTCCCGGCGCTACTTCGCCGCGGACGTCATGACATGGATGCTCAGGTGAGCAAGCCCACCCTGGTCGCCGCGCGCGACGAACAACGCCCGTCCCGCGAGGAAGCCCTCGCCGCCGTGCGGACCCTGATCGCCTGGGCCGGCGACGATCCGGATCGCGAAGGTCTGAAGGACACGCCCAAGCGCGTGGTCGACGCCTACGGCGAATGGTTCGAAGGCTATCAGGCCGATCCGGGGAAGGAGCTGTCGCGCATCTTCGAGGACGTCCAGGGCTACGACGACATCGTGCTCCTGCGCGACATCGAGGTGGAAAGCCACTGCGAGCATCACATGGCGCCGTTCCTGGGCAAGGCCTATGTCGCCTATCTGCCGAAGGACAAGGTGGTCGGCATCTCCAAGATCGCCCGCGTCGTGGAGATCTTCTCCCGCCGGCTGCAGACGCAGGAGACCCTGACCCAGGAGATCGTCAACGCCATCGAGGAGCACCTCGACCCGCGCGGGGTCGCCGTGATGATCGACGCGGAGCACCAATGCATGACGACCCGCGGGGTGCACCATCGCCATGTTTCCACCATCACGACGCGGTTCACTGGAGCCTTCAAGGACGATCCGGCGTTGGTGGAGCGGTTCGTGAAGCTGGCGAAGGGCTGATCCCCTCGCCTCCCGGGCGAAATCCGCACGGGGCTGACCGATCAGGGCCTGTCGGCGCTTTACAAGCGTCGCCGGGCCCGCCAAGAGACGTCGTGAACGAAATCGCCCGGATGCGTTCGGGCCGAGCGGAGACACCTGCGTATGGGCGCCAAGCTTTCGGGACCGTCGGGCCAGGGCGGCAAGACGATCGAGCAGAACTCGGACATCAACGTGACGCCGTTCGTGGACGTCATGCTGGTGCTTCTGATCATCTTCATGGTGGCCGCGCCGCTGGCGACCGTGTCGATCCGTCTGGACCTGCCGCCGCCCGTGCCGAGCGACAACCAGGAGCAGGAAGAGCCGGTCTATATCACCATCCAGGAATCGGGCTCCCTGTTCATCGCCGATCAGCAGACCACCATCGAGACCCTGCCGGCGGACGTCTGCGCGGCCCTCGGCGGCGGCGCCTGCCAGGAGGAGCGCGTGTTCGTCCGCGCCCAGCCGGAAGTCCGCTACAACGAGTTCATGGAAGTGATGAACACGCTGCAGGAGAACGGCTTCCTGAAGGTCGGTCTGCTGAACGAAGACATCACCTGAGCCGCCGCTTAGTCGGAGAGATCGAGGGCCGTCCCGCCGGGACGGCCCTTTTCCTTTTGGGGACTTGACCGCCGGCCGCGTCTTGGTGTCCGTTGCGAAACGCAACGCTTGGAGCACGCCATGGCCGCCGTTCGGGACGTGAGGTTCGCCGCGCTTGACGGCTATGATCTCGGCGGTCGCGTCTATGGGGGCGAAGCGCCGACCATCGCCGTGCTCGTCACCTCGGGCACCGGATTTCCGCAGGGCTTCTACGAGCGGTTCGCCCGCAATGTCGCGGCGAGGGGCGCGGTCGTCCTGACCTACGACTTTCGCGGCATCGGCGCGTCGCGGCCGGAAGATCTCGCGGCGATGGCGATGGACTATCCCGACTGGGGACGGCTGGACATGCCCGCCGCCCTGAACACGCTCGCGGCACATGCGCCCGGTCTGCCGATCGTCCATGTCGGACACAGCGTCGGCGGCCACTTCGCGGGCTTCATGCCCAATCACGACCGCATTGAGCGCCACGCCTTCATCTCCGTGGGCTCCGGCTACTGGGGACGCCACCACCGCAGCTACAACCCGATCGAGCTGTTCTTCTGGTTCGGCTACGGGCCCTGGAGCCTTCGTCGCCATGGCTATGTGAAGGGCGGCTCCCTGTGGCGCGGCGCCGACCTGCCCCGCGGCGTCTACATGACCTGGCGACGCTGGTGCCTGAAGCCGGATTACTTCGCCGACGAGCTCGCCCGGCGACTGCGTCCTCACGCCTTCGACGACGTCCGCAGCCCCATCCGGTCCTGGATCTTTCCGGACGACCCCATCGCCACCCCGCGAACCGGCGCGGACATGTTGAAGGTCTATCCCAACGCGCCGTCGGAGATCGTCGTGCGCGGCCCCGCCGACTTCGGCGTGGCGCGGATCGGGCACGAGGGGGCTTTCCGTCGAGGGCTCGAGCCGCTGTGGGACGAGATCTGGGACTGGCTGAAAGGTTGAGCGCGGTCGGCCCGAGACCATATAGGGACCTCGTCCCAAGGAGCCGTCCATGCCGAACCCGACCGTCACCGCCGAAGCCGCCGGAGTCGCCATCCCTGTCCTGGGTTTCGGGACCTGGATGCTGGAGCCCGACGACGCCCGGCGCATGGTCCGGTCCGCGCTCGAGATGGGCTATCGCCACATCGACACGGCGTGGATCTACAAGAACGAGAAGGCCGTCGGCGAAGGCATTCGCGACTCCGGCGTCCCCCGCGACGAGATCTTTCTGACGACCAAGATCTGGGTCGCCCATTTCGCGGACGGCGATCTGCAGCGCCAGGCCGAGGAGTCGGCCGAGAGCCTGGGGACCACCCCGGACCTGCTGCTGCTGCACTGGCCCAAGCGGAAGCCGGCGATGGACGAAACGGTGCGGGCGCTCAACGACGCGAAGGCTCGCGGTCTGACCCGGCACATCGGCCTGTCGAACTTCCCGTCGGCGGTGTTCCGCGAGGCGCAGGGCTACTCCGACGCGCCCCTCATAACCAACCAGGTCGAGCACCACCCCTACCTGTCCAACCAGCCGCTGATCGCCGCCGCGAAGGAGCTCGGCTCGACGCTGACGGCCTGGTCGCCCTTGGCCCAGGGCAAGGTCGCCGAGGACGCGACCCTGGTCGAGATCGGCCGCGCCCACGGCAAGACGCCGGGTCAGGTCACGCTGCGCTGGCTGGTGCAGCAGGGGATCATCGCCATTCCGCGCACCCAGAAGGAGAGCCGGGCGCGGGAGAACTTCGACATCTGGGACTTCCAGCTGACGGGCGAAGAGATGCAGCGCATCTCGGCCCTGGCGCGGCCGGACGGTCGTCTGGGCGACTGGATCGACCCCGACTTCGTCTGGGACGACGCCGCTTGAAGATCCTGGGGTTTCCGGCGTCGGATCCGGAGGCGGCGCGCGTCGGGGCTCGCTTGAAGACCTGGCGGACCCGTCGCGAACTGTCCCTTGACGACCTGGCGAAGGGGACCGGCCTGACCATCGAACAGCTGCGGCGCGCCGAGGCCGGTCGGGAACGCCTGAGCGCCGAGGCCTTGACCGCCGTCAGCCGCAAGCTGGGCCTGCCGCGCTGGGCGCTGATGTCGGACACTTCCGCGACCTGAGGGGCAGGTGACAGGCCGGGTCGGCCCGCCTAAGCACGGGCATGGCCTACACGTCCCTGCGCGACTTCATCGATCTGCTGGAAGCGGAGGGCGAGCTGGTCCGCGTGCGCGAGCCGGTGTCCACCCATCTGGAGATGACCGAGATCCAGACCCGGCTGCTGAGGAACGGCGGCCCGGCGGTGATCTTCGAGAGGCCGGTGATGCCGGACGGCTCGATCAGCCCGATCCCGTGTCTCGCCAACCTGTTCGGGACGGTGAAGCGCGTGGCCATGGGCGTCACGCTGGAGAAGAAGCGACGCACGACGCCGCAGGAGCTGCGTGAGGTCGGCGAACTGCTGGCCTTCCTGCGTAATCCGACGCCTCCGCGCGGCTTGGGCGATGCGCTCGAGATGCTGCCGCTGGCGCAGACCGTAATGGCCATGCGGCCCAAGGTCGTGAAGCGCGCGCCGGTTCAGGAGGTGGTGCTGACGGGCGACCGGATCGACCTGACCGCCCTGCCCATCCAGGGCTGCTGGCCGGGTGAGCCGGCGCCGCTGATCACCTGGGGTCTCGTGGTGACCAAGGGCCCGTCCGACGCGCGCGAGGACGACTTCAACCTCGGCATCTACCGCATGCAGGTTCTGGGCAAGGACAGGACCATCATGCGCTGGCTGGCCCATCGCGGCGGTGCCCAGCACTACGCCCGGCACAAGAAGGCGGGCAAGCGCGAGCCCCTGCCCTGCGCCGTCGTGCTGGGCGCCGACCCGGGCACGATCCTGGCGGCCGTCACGCCGGTGCCGGATACCCTGAGCGAATACCAGTTCGCCGGCCTGATGCGCGGGGCCAAGGCCGAGCTGGTTCCCTGCAAGACCGTGCCGCTGATGGTCCCGGCGCAGGCGGAGATCGTGCTGGAGGGCCACGTCCTGCTGGACGAGCATGCGCCCGAGGGCCCCTACGGCGACCACACGGGCTACTACAATTCGGTCGAGACCTTCCCGGTGTTCCAGGTCGGCGTGATCACGATGCGGAAGGACCCGATCTACCTGACCACCTTCACCGGGAGGCCGCCGGACGAGCCCAGCGTGCTCGGTGAGGCGCTGAACGAGGTCTTCATCCCGCTGCTGCGCCAGCAGTTCCCCGAGATCGTCGACTTCTGGCTGCCGCCCGAAGGGTGCAGCTACCGCATCGCCGTGGTGTCGATGAAGAAGGCCTACCCCGGCCACGCCAAGCGGGTGATGCTGGGCGTCTGGAGCTATCTGCGACAGTTCATGTACACCAAGTGGGTCATCGTCGTGGACCACGACGTCGACGCCCGGGACTGGAAGGACGTCATGTGGGCCATCTCCACCAAGATGGACCCTGCCCGCGACATCACCGTCATCGAGAACACCCCCATCGACTATCTGGACTTCGCCAGCCCCGAGAGCGGTCTGGGGTCCAAGATCGGCCTGGACGCCACCGACAAATGGGCGCCCGAGACGAAGCGCGAATGGGGCGAGGTCATCCGCATGGACCCGGAGGTGGTCGAGCGGGTCAGTGAGATGTGGGCGCGCCTCGGCCTGCCGGGTGACGGCGCGCCGATCTGGAAATGAGACGGTGGGAGGCGCGCTCCCACCGTCCTTTGGTCAGAAGGTGAACTTGGCCCGAACCGTCAGCGGCACATAGGTCCGTTCGCCCACGTCGTTGATGGAGGCCAGGCCCAGACCGCCGATCGCGCTGTCGTCGCCGTCCAGCTCGCCGACGTAGCGATAGCCGGTTTCGGCCTGCAGCGAGACCGTGTCGCTGACCTGCCAGGACACGCCCAGGTCGATGCCCGCCGAAATGCTGGTCGTGCTGTCGTAGAAGGGTGCGTTGGCGATCAGGATGTCGGCGTCCGGGATCTCGAAGGTCGCCTCGACCGAGTCGGTGAAGGCGGCGCCCAGACGACCCGCCACATAGGGCCGGATCGCGCCGGACCCGAAGTATTGCCGATAACCGGCCTCGACGATCCAGCTTTCAACATCGCCGAAGGTGCCGAACACCGGAAGGGTGGTGTTCAGGGCCGGGACGAAGGCGCCGCCGACCTGCACCGTGCCCTCGTCCGATTTGACGTAGCGCACCGAACCGAACGCCTCGGCGCTGTCGCTGACGCCATAGGCCGCTTCGAAGCCCAGGTTGAAGGCCTCGCCATAGATGTCGTCATAGCTGCGGGGCTCGATGCGCAACTCCGCGTCCACCCCGGCCAGCGCGGGGTTCAACGGACCGAGGTCGGGAACCGGGGCGATGGCGCCCTCATGGACCTCTCCGTCGGTGGGAAACTCCGCTCCGGCCTCGAACCCGAAGGTCCACTGGCCGGGGGCGGTCTGGGCCTGGGCGGCGCCGGCGGCGGCCACCAAAGCCAGTGCGGAGGCGACGGCGATGGTCTTGGACATGATCCTCACTCCTTCTGAACACTATGTCGGCGACAGGACAGAACCCTCGCTGCGAGCGCAGATGGGGAAGCTGTGCCACTGTGATGATGTGGCGGAACGCCGCGCGGGTGGTTGATCGGCTGACCACATTGGTGAAGGAAGGCGCATGCGCGCCCTTGTCCCGCTCCTGTTGTGCCTCTTTTCCGCGAGCCCCGTCATGTCTCAGTCCGGTTCCGACTCCGCGCCCTGGGACCAGTCCTTTCTGCCGCCCGCACCCGCCTGGGACGGCGCCAGCCGCGCGCTGCTGAGGCCCGCGTCCGATCCGTGGGCGACGGACTTCGAGCGTGATCCCGAGCTCGACTTCAGCCCCGACTATGTCGAGACGCGCGCCTGGTTCGACCGGCTGGACGCCTCGTCCGACCTGATCCGCATCGAAGAGTTCGGCGTCTCGCCCGAGGGGCGGTCGATCTATGCGGTGATCGCGTCGAAGGATGGTCGGGCGTTCGATCCGGCCAAGCCGGTGCTGCTTGTCCAGGCGGGCATCCACCCGGGCGAGATCGACGGCAAGGACGCCGGCATGATGCTGCTGCGCGACATCGCGCACTATGGACGTGATGACCTGCTGGACCGGGTGAACCTGATCCTGATCCCGATCCTGTCGGTGGACGGGCATGAGCGGGCTTCGGGCTACTCACGTCCCAACCAGCGCGGCCCCCGCATCCAGGGCTGGCGCAACACGGCCACGAACCAGAACCTCAACCGCGACTACATGAAGCTGGATCAGGTCGAGATGCGCGCGGTGCGCGGCCTGATCCTGAGGTACCGGCCGGACCTGTACGTCGACGTGCACGTCACCGACGGCATGGATTACCAGTACGACTTCACCTATGGCTACAACGGCGAGAACGGCGTCTGGTCGCGCAGTCCCGACACGGCCCGCTGGCTGGACGATCGGTTCAAGCCGGACATGAACGCCGCTCTGGAAGCGCAGGGGCATATCCCGGGCGAGCTCGTCTTCGGCATCGATGATTCGAACCCGCGCGCGGGCCTGTCGGACGGCGGGCTGGGCGAGCGGTTCTCCAACGGCTGGGGCTCGGCGGCGCACGTGCCGACCATCTTGATCGAGAACCACAGCCTGAAGCCGTTCGAGCAGCGGGTGCTGGGCACATATGTCTTCGTCGCGACGGCGATGCGGCTGCTGGCGGAGCGGGGCGGGGAGCTCCGGCGGGCGATCGCGGACGATTCCGCCCTGCGCCCCGCGGAGATCCCGGCGAACTTCGTTCCCGATCCGGAGCCCGCCTACCAGCGCGCCTTCAAGGGCATTCGCTACGAGACCTACCTCAGCCCCGCGTCGGGACGCGAGGAGATCCGCTGGCTGGGCGAGCCGGACCCCGAGATCTGGTCCCTGCCCTTCTACGGCTCGCGTCCGACGCTGACGCTGGCGCGCCCCGAGGCCTATTGGGTGCCGGCGCACCGTGCGGACATCATCGAGCGCCTGCGGGTGCACGGAATCGCGATGGAGACCCTGACGGAGCCGCGCGCGGTTCAGGTCGAGATGCTGCGCCTGGTCGATCCTCAGGTGTCGCCGCGCACGAACGAGGGCCACGTGCCGGTCACGGTGCGCACGGTCGAGCCCGAGCGTCGCGACTGGACCTTCCCGACCGGCTCTGTCCGGGTGTCCACGGACCAGCCGCTCGGGGACGTCGTCGTTCTGCTGCTCGAGCCGCAGTCCAGCGAGAGCTTCTTCGCCTGGGGCATGTTCCACGAGGTGCTGAACCGTGTGGAATACATCGAGGGGTACGCGATCGCGCCGCTGGCCGAGGCCATGCTGGCCGCCGACCCGGCGCTGAAGGCCGAGTTCGAGGCGAAGCTGGCGGCCGACGCCGCCTTCGCCGCCGACGGGGACGCCCGGCTGCAGTGGTTCTATGAGCGTACGCCGTTCCACGACGACCGTTTCCGGCTTTATCCGATCGCGCGCGAGGTGCGCTGACGCGTTGCGGCGGAGGACGGGGTCGGCCATATCCGGCGCATGTCCTCTCCTGAGCCCGCCACGCCCGCCGACGACATCCTGCCGTCGCTCATCGAACACGCGCTCAAGGCGGGGGCGGACGCGGCGGAGGCCATTCTCTCGGAACGCGAGGCCCTGTCCGTCGGGGTGCGCAACAGCGCGCTGGAGGAGGTCGAGCGGGAGGAAAGCCGCGATCTGTCGCTGCGCGTGTTCGTCGGGCGCCGACAGGCGGTGGTGTCCAGCTCCAGCCTCTCGGCGGACGCCCGGCGTCGCCTGGTCGAACGGGCGGTCGCCATGGCGGCGCTGGCGCCCGAAGATCCTTTCGGCGGCTTGGCGGACGCCTCTGACCTCGCGGTCGGCCCCTTTCCAGACCTCGACCTCCATGACGCGACCGAGCGCTCGCCCGAAGCTCTGGAGGCCACGGCCCGAGCGACCGAGGCCGCGGCGCTGGCCATCGCGGGCGTCAGCCGGTCCGAGGGCGCGGACGCCGCCTGGTCGCGCGGTCGCTGGCGACTGGTGACGTCCGAAGGCTTCGACGCCGCCCGACAGCACAGCCGCTTCTCGCTCAGCGCCAGCGTCATCGCCGAGAAGGACGGGGTCATGGAGCGCGCCGGCGAGGGACGCGCCGTGCGGCATTTGTCCGATCTCATCGGCCCGGGAGACCTTGGGCGGCGGGTCGGCGAGCGCGCCGCCGCCAAGATCGGAGCCCGCAAGATCGGCTCCACGACCGCGCCCGTGATCTTCGAGAACCGCATCGCCGCCGCCCTGTTGTCGCCGCTCCTCGGCGCCGTCTCCGGCCCCTCGGTGGCGCGCGGGACGTCCTTCCTCAAGGACCGGCTGGGACAGCGCGTGCTTCCGGAGGGCGTCAGCCTGCTGGACGACCCGTTCCGCCCTCGCGGGCTCGGCTCGACGCCCTTCGACGACGAGGGCGTGCGGGTCGCCGCTCGGGCGATCGTGGAAGACGGCGTGATCGCCACCTGGCTGTTGAACACCGCCTCCGCGCGCCAGCTCGGCCTGCGCTCCACCGGGCACGGCGCCAGGGGATCGGCCGGACCGGCCGGAGTCTCGGTCCACAATGCGCATCTGACACCGGGTCGGAACGACCTCGCCGGGCTGATGGCCCAGGCGGATCGGGGGCTCCTGGTCACCGGCATGTTCGGCCCGTCGCTCAACGCCAACACCGGCGACTGGTCCGCCGGCGTGAACGGCTTCTGGTTCGAGGGTGGGGACATCGTCCACCCCGTCAGCGAGGTGACCGTCGCCGGCAACCTGACCGACCTCTATGCGCGCCTCGTGCCCGGCGCGGACCTGGAGTTTCACGACGCGCTGAACAGCCCTTCGCTGCTCTTCGATGCGGTCGCGATCGCGGGCAAATGACGACGCTCGCCGAAGACCTCGACATGATCCGGGACGCGGCGGTCGCGGCCGGCGCCCTCGCGCTGGAGCACCGGCGTCGGGGCTTGAAGATCTGGTCCAAGTCCGGCGGCTCCCCGGTCACGGACGCGGATATGGCCGTCGATGCGCTGCTCAAGGACCGGCTTCTGCGGGCGCGGCCGGACTACGGCTGGCTGTCCGAGGAGACCGCCGACAGTCCCGAGCGGCTGGGTCGCCGCCGCGTCTTCGTGGTCGATCCGATCGACGGCACGGTCGCCTTCATGAAGGACAAGCCCTGGTGGTGCGTGCCGATCGCGGTCGTCGCCGACGGACTGCCCGTGGCCGCGGTGATCCATGCGCCCGTGCTGGACGAGACCTTCGTGGCCGTCGCGGGGGGCGGGGCCAGCCTGAACGGACGGGCCATTTCGGCGTCCGACGTCGATGATCTCGAGGACGCCGAGGTCCTGGCGGACGCCCGCCTGCTGGAAGGTCGCGACTGGCCCGAGCCCTGGCCCGCCATGCGCTTCTCCAAGCGGAACGCCCTGGCCTATCGCATGGCCTTGGTCGCCGCCGGCGCCTTCGACGCGGCGCTCGCATTGACGCCGAAGTGGGACTGGGACGTCTGCGCCGGCGCGCTGATCGCCCAGGAGGCCGGAGCCAGGGTCAGCGATCACCACGGGCGACCCTGGGCCTTCAACCGCCCGGACCCCCGTCAGGCGAGCCTGGTCTGCGCCGCGCCCGCGCTGCACCCGTTGATCGTCAGGCGCTCGGCGTCTATCCCGCTCGCCATCTGATCCCCTCCCCCAGAACCCACGGTGCGCCATGGCCGAGACCGAAACCCCGCAGCTGCTCCACCTCGTCATCGGCGGCGAGCTGCGTCATTTGGACCAGCCGGTGTTCCGCGATCTCTCTAAAGTCGAGTTCGTCGGCGCCTTCCCGAACTACGCGGAGGCCCGCAAGGCCTGGAAAGCCCGCGCCCAGGCGACCGTCGATAACGCCCACATGCGCTACTTCATCCTGCATGCTCACCGCCTGATCGACCCCCGCGGCCACGCGTGATCACGGAACGCGGGGGCGGCCTCGCGCGCTTCTCAAGCGTGACCAAACGAGGAGCCACGGATGATTCCCACCCTGATCGCGGTTATTCTGGCGTTGATCGCGGTGGCGGCGCTGGCGCTGCACGCGCGACGCCACAAGCCGACGCCGCTGGAGACGGCCGAGAAGGACACCGCCTGGAGCGACCCCATCACGCGCGCGGCGCCTGAGGAGACCGAGCGAAGGCCATGAACATGCTTGGGGCCGATATGGACGGACAGACGGTGTTCGCCGCGCTCGCGAGCGTCACCATGCTCGCGTACATGCTGGTCGTCCTGAACCGTCACCTGGCCGAACGTCGCCGCGACCGGCAGGCTCGCGAACGGCGGGTCGCGCCGCCCCCGCCCGCGCCGCGTGATCCCCAGCGGCCCTGGGGTTGATCACTCCCGGCGCAGCAGGCGTTCCGTCAGCAGCGTGCCCCACCAGCTGGCCTTGAACTGGGCCCGGATCGCCTTCGGATCATACTCCGGCCGCTCCACCCACTGCAGGAAATCCAAGCCGGCGGGCTCGCCCTCCTCGATGTAGCGCTCGAGCGTGTAGTCCAGCACGCCGGTCAGCCCCTCCCGATGGTGCAGGGTTCGCTTGCCCAGCTCGGATATCGCCTTTGAGACCGGCTCGCCCAGATGGAAATGCCGATAGAGCACGGCCATAAGCCCGGCGCGATCCGCGCCCGACTTGCAATGGATGAGCGCGGGATAGGCGATGGTTTGGAACAGGTCCCGGGCCCGCCGCACCCGCGACGCCTCCGGGGGGTCGCGCGAGTCGAGCGGAGCGTCGATCAGCGTCAGACCCAGATGGCTGCAGGCGTCCGCCTCGAGCAGATAGTAGCTCTCGTCGCGCGCGCCGCGCAGGTTTATCACGGTGCGGACGCCGCGCCGCTTCCAGTAGGCGAGCTGGGCGGGCGAAGGTTGGTTGGTCCGCACCAGATCCGGCCCCAGCCAGTGGGCGTTGCCGAATCCCAGCCGCAGGAAGGCGTGATCCTTCAGCAGGTAGTCGATCCAGGTCCTCAAACGGCCCAGCGGTGTCGAAAGGTCGAAGCGGCTCATCGGGACCTGGACTGTTCCAGCGCGCGCGTCAGCTTCGCGATCGCGACGCGCTCGACGCCGTGCGGCTCATGCACCGGACCGACGGCCGAGACCTCGAGACCGGTGGCCACATGGATCGCCGAGACCTTCAGGAAGGCGCCGTTGCGCACCTTCTCGATGATGACCTCGCCCAGCTCGGGATTCATGAGCGCCACGCCGGCGGCGCGACCCTGAGGGCGCCCAGCGCCTCACGGGGCGGCAGGGCCGCTTCCTCCCGGGCGAATACGAACCAGTGCAGTTCCGGATGCGGCCACGGGCACGCGCGCATCACGAGCCCCGCCTCGGCGGCCAGCGCCTGTAGCCGATCCGGCATATAGGCCACGCATTCCGGATAGACCCAGTCCGTGGTCTCCGGCGAGGGGCCGAACCCCTCCGGACCTAGCAGGAAGTTGGCGACGACCAGCCCACCCGGCTCCAGGACCTGAGCGAAGGACGCCAGCGCGCGTCGAACCCAGGCTACGCCCGTGTGGGAGAACACCGACTGGGCGATGATGAAGTCGAAGGTCGTATCGAATCCGTCGGCCCGAAAGTCGCTCGTATGCAGAAACCGCGGCCGGCGCAGCGTAAGGGCGTCGCGACCGAGCTCGTGGTCCAGCCCGGCGTCCACCAGGGCCCGGTCCGGCTCGATGCCGAAATAGCCGCCGGCCTTGAGATAGGGAATCACGAGCCGCCCGAGGCGGAGGGAGCCGCAGCCGAAATCCAGCAGGCGGTGGTGCTCGCGAAGGCCCAGAAGGAACAGGAGCGCGAACTGCGACCCGCCGGCCAGGTCGTAGCGCTGGGGCTGCCCGACGAAGGCGCGATGTTCGGGATAGTCCGACAGGCGCGTGAACGGATCGGCGGGCCTCATGGACCCATGGTAAGCGAGCGGCGGCACGTCTGTCATCCGGCTGCCGAACGACCCGGCGCGATCGATCAGGCGGCGGCGGGTCGACGGGCCACGTTGCAGTGGGTCCAGAGCTTGTCCATGGCCCGGACCAGCTCGTCCATCATGCCGTCGTCATGGTCCGGCGACGGGGTGAAGCGCAGGCGCTCGGTGCCCTTGGGCACGGTCGGATAGTTGATCGGCTGGACATAGATCCCGTGCTCGTCCAGCAGCATGTCGGAGATCATCTTGGCGTGCACCGGGTCGCCGACGAACACCGGCACGATGTGGCTTTCGCTGGGCATCACGGGAATGCCGGCGGCGGCGAAGCGGGCCTTCAGCGTCCGGGCGCGCTCCTGGTGACGGTCACGCAGCTCCGGGTGAGCCTTCAGGTGGCGCACCGAGGCCAGGGCCCCGGCGGTCAGAGCCGGCGGCAGGCTGGTGGTGAAGATGAAGCCGGAGGCCCAGCTGCGAATGGCGTCGACGATCACCGCGTCGGCGGCGATGTAGCCGCCCATGACGCCGATGGCCTTGCCGAGGGTGCACTCGATGATGTCGATCTGGTCCAGCACCCCGTCGCGCTCGGCGACGCCCGCGCCGCGCGGGCCGTAGAGACCGACCGCATGGACCTCGTCCAAGTAGGTCATGGCGCCGTACTTGTGCGCCAGCGCGATCGTGCCCTTCAGGTCGGCGATGTCGCCGTCCATCGAATAGACGCTCTCGAAGGCGATCAGCTTGGGGGCCCCGGCGGGCGCCGCCGCGAGCAGGCCTTCAAGGTGCTCGAGATCGTTGTGTCGGAACACGTGCCGCTCGCATCCGCCATGGCGAATGCCCGCGATCATCGAGGCGTGGTTCAGCGCGTCCGAGAAGATGATCAGGCCCGGCAGGATCTTCTGCAGGGTCGCCAGCGTCGCCTCATTGGCCACATAGCCGGAGGTGAAGAGAAGCGCCGCCTCCTTCTGATGCCAGTCCGCGAGCTCGGCCTCCAGGTCGACCGCCGAGCGTGTCGTGCCGGAGATGTTGCGCGTGCCGCCGGCGCCCGCGCCCGCCGCCTCGATCTCGGCCTGCATCGCCTCGGTCACGACCGGGTGCTGGCCCATGCCGAGATAGTCGTTCGAGCACCAGACGACCACGTCCTGTTCCGTGCCGTCCTCGCGCCGCCGCACGGCGCGCGGAAAGCGGCCGCGCACCCGCTTCAGGTCGGCGAAGACCCGATAACGGCCCTCGACCCTCACCTGCTCGATCGAGCGTTCAAAGGCGGACTTATAGTCAAACAAGAACGGCGGTCTTTCGGTTATCGCCCCAGCAGGGGGTGTTTGCTCCCGCCGCTCGCGAAAGTCCAGAAACGGACCCGCGCAAATGGCCGCAACCCCTTAATCGATAACGGTTCTCAAATACGCTCGGGGCCATGTCCGAGGCTGGCCCGATCCCCTTTCCGAATCCTTGATCCCGATCAATTCAGCTCGTCCAGTCGCCCGCGCAGCATTTGGATCATGGCCGAGAAGTCCTTGCCGCCATGGCCGAGCCGATCGAAGAGCGCGTAGAGCGCCTCCGCCTGGGCCCCCATCGGTGTCGTCGCGCCCGCCTTCGCCGCCGCGTCCTGCGCCAGCTTGAGATCCTTCAGCATCATCGCCGTGGCGAACCCTCCCGCATAGCCGCGATTCGACGGCGCGGCGGGCACCGGCCCCGGCCACGGATAGTAGCTGGTCACGCTCCAGCACTGGCCCGAGGACTTGGACGCGATCTCGAAGAACCGCTCCGGATCCAGCCCCAGACGCTCGGCGAGGGCCACGGCCTCGCAGACCCCGATCATGCTGACGCCCAGAAGCATGTTGTTGCAGATCTTCGCCGCCTGCCCCGCCCCGTGGTCGCCGGCGCGGATGGTGATTCGGCTCATGGGCTCGAGCGCCTGCTCCACTCCTGGAAAGGCCGCCTCGTCGCAGCCGACCATGAAGGCCAGCGTGCCGGCGTCCGCCGCCGCCGTGCCGCCCGACACCGGCGCGTCGGCGAAGACATAGCCCTGCTCCGAAGCCAGTCCGGCCACCGTGCGCGCCGTCTCCACGTCGATGGTCGAGCAGTCCAGAAGCAGGGCCGACTTCGGCGCGTGGCCGAGCACCTGTTCCGCATAGACCGACAGCACATGCGGGCCGGCGGGCAGCATGGTGATGACCGCGTCGGCTTCGGACACGGCGTCGGCGATCGACGTCGCCCGGCGGCACCCGGCCGCCTCGGCGCGCGCCAGCGCGGCGTCGCTGAGGTCGAACGCCCTCACCTCGCGGCCCGCCTTGGCCTGGTTCGCGGCCATGCCGCCGCCCATGTTCCCAAGGCCGATGAAGGCGATCTTCTCGAAGGCCATGGCGTCTCTCCCGTGTCTGTTTGTTGGCCGGATGACTAGCGGCGAAGCGCCCCGGTGGCCAGCGTCGCCGAGGATCGCTACATCGGCGGAAACGTTCACCGGAGAGCCCTTCATGAGCATCGACGCGCGCCTGGCCGAACTCGGCATCGAGCTGCCCGAACCCGCCGCCGCGGTGGCCAACTACGTGCCGTCGGTGCGGTCCGGCGAGCTGCTGCACATCTCCGGCCAACTGTCGAACGACGCCTCCGGCGGCATCAAGGGCACGGTCGGGGTCGACGTGTCTCTGGAGCAGGCCCAGGCCGGGGCGCGTCTGTGCGGGATCAATCTGCTGGCCCAGATGAAGGCGGCGCTGGGCGGAGACCTGAACCGCGTCGCGCGCGTCGTGAAGCTCGGCGGCTTCGTGCAGGCGGGCCCGGAGTTCACCGACATTCCGAAGGTCATCAACGGCTGCTCGGACCTGATGGTCGAGGTGTTTGGCGACGCCGGCCGCCACGCGCGTTCGGCCGTCGGGGTCTATCGCCTCCCGCTCGGCTTCGCGGTCGAGGTCGATGCGATCGTCGAGGTGAAGTGAGCCTCACGCTTCAGGCCCATATCGGCATCGACCAGATCGACGCCGCCGCCTGGGACGGGTTGGCCGCGCCGACCGGCGATCCTTTCGTCAGCCACGCCTTTCTGCACGCCTGCGAGGCGTCCGGCTCGGCGGTGAGGCGCGCCGGATGGGCGGCCCAGCATCTGACGCTGTCGGACGCCGAGGGCCGGTTGCTGGGCGCGATGCCCCTCTATCTGAAGGGACACAGCCAGGGCGAATACGTCTTCGACCACGCCTGGGCCGACGCCTACGAGCGCGCTGGCGGGCGCTACTATCCGAAACTACTGTCCGCCGTGCCCTTCACCCCGGTGACCGGCCCCAGACTGCTGATCGCGCCCGAGGCGGACGCTGACAGCACCCGCGCGGCCCTGATCCAGGGGGCGGTCCAGTTCGCCCAGCAGGTCGGCGTGTCCTCGCTTCACGTGACCTTTCCGCTGGAAGCGGAGTGGCGGGTCATGGGCGAACACGGTCTGCTGCTCCGCCAGGACCAGCAGTTCCATTGGCAGAACCGGGGCTATTCGACCTTCGACGACTTCCTGGGGTCCCTGTCGTCGAACCGGCGCAAGACGATCCGGCGCGAACGGCGCGAAGCGCAGGCGGGTCTCGACATCCGCATCCTCACCGGCTCCGACCTGACCGAGGACGCCTGGGACGCCTTCTTCGCCTTCTACATGGACACCGGAGGCCGGAAGTGGGGCCGCCCGTATCTGACGAGGATGTTCTTCAGCCTGATCGGCGAAACCCTGGCGGACCGGATCGCCCTGGTGATGGCCTATCGCGACGGCCGCCCCATCGCCGGCGCGCTCAACCTGATCGGGCGCGACGCCCTGTATGGCCGGCAATGGGGCTGTCTGGAGGACGTCGCCTTCCTCCACTTCGAGCTCTGCTACTATCAGGCCATCGAGTTCGCCATCGCGCGCGGCCTCAAGCGCGTGGAAGCCGGGGCGCAGGGCGAGCACAAGGTCGCGCGCGGCTATCTGCCGACGCGGGTGCGCTCGGCGCACTGGATCGCCGACCCGGCCCTGCGGGAGCCCGTGGCGCGCTATCTGGAGAACGAGCGTCCGGCCGTCGAGGCCGAGATGGCGGCGCTGACGGCGGAGTTCTCGCCCTACAAGGCGTGACGTCTCAGATGTGCAGAACCCGCCCGAAGGCGTCCAGCGACGCCTCGTGCATGGCCTCGGACATGGTCGGGTGCGGATAGACGATGCCGTGCATCTCCTCCTCCGTCGCCTCCATGGTGATGGCGGTGACATAACCCTGGATCATTTCGGTGACTTCCGCGCCGATCATGTGGGCGCCGATCAGCGCGCCGGTCTTGGCGTCGAAGATGGTCTTCACGAAGCCCTCGGTCTCGCCCGAGGCGATGGCCTTGCCGTTCACCCGGAAGGGGAAGCGGCCGACCTTGATCTCGCGGCCTTCAGACTTTGCGCCCTGCTCGGTCAGGCCGACGGAAGCGACCTGCGGCTGGGCGTAGGTGCAGCCGGCGATCGGGCTGTTCAGCGTCGGGCCCTTCAGGCCGGCGATATGCTCCACCGCATGGATGCCTTCGTGGCTGGCCTTGTGCGCCAGCCAGGGCGCGCCGGCGCAGTCGCCGATGGCGTAGAGGCCCTTCACATTGGTCTCGCCGTGCGCCCCGGTCTTGACGTGGCCCCGGTCCAGCTCGACGCCCAGCGCGTCCAGGCCGATGCCGTCGGTGTTGGCCGTGATGCCCACCGCCGAGATGCAGACCTCCGCCGACAGGGTTTCGGCCTTGCCGCCCGCCTCGATGGCCACCTCGACGCCGGTCTTGCCCTTGCTGACCTTCGTCACCTTCGCGCCGGTGCGGAACTTCATCCCGCGCTTCTCGAAGGCCTTCTGCGCGGCCTTGGAGATCTCCTCGTCCTCGACCGGCATGATGCGGTCCACGGCCTCGACGACCGTCACCTCGGCCCCCAGCGCGCGGTAGAAGCTGCCGAATTCGATCCCGATGGCCCCCGAGCCGATCACCACGATCGTCTTCGGCAGGAACTTCGGGACCATCGCCTCGCGATAGGCCCAGATGCGCTCGCCGTCCGCCTCCAGGCCGATCTGCGGCAGGGCCCGGGCGCGGGCGCCGACAGCCAGCATCACCGACTTCGCCTCGACCGTCCGCTCGCCGCCCTTGTTGAGCGCGATCACGACCTTGGGCGCGTCCTTGCCCTTCTCGAGGCGGGCCGAGCCCTCGATAACCTCGATCTTGTGCTTCTTCATCAGGAAGCCGACGCCCTGGTTCAGCTGCTTGGCCACGCCGCGCGAGCGCTGGATGATGGCGTCGAAGTCGAAGCCGATCTTCTCGGCGGACAGGCCGTAGTCCTTCAGGTGGCTGAGGGACTCGTACTTCTCGCCCGACTTCAGCAGCGCCTTGGTGGGGATGCACCCCCAGTTGAGGCAGATGCCGCCCAGGCTCTCGCGCTCCACGATCGCGGTCTTCAGGCCCAGCTGGCTGGCGCGGATCGCGGCGACATAGCCGCCCGGACCCGAGCCGATGACGATGAGGTCGAATTCGGCGGCCATGGCGTCCTCGTCAGGCGAGCATCGTGATGGGGTCTTCGATGAGCGGCTTGAACGCCTGCAGGAACTTCGCCCCCGTCGCGCCGTCCACCACGCGGTGATCACAGGTCAGGGTGACGCTCATCACCGTGGCGACCGTCAGCTGCCCGTTCTTCACCACGGGGCGCTGTTCGCCGGCGCCGACCGACATGATCGCGCCCTGCGGCTCGTTGATGATCGAGGCGAAGCTCTTGATGCCGAACATGCCCAGGTTCGAGACGCTGAAGGTGCCGCCCTGGAACTCCTCGGGTTTCAGCTTGCGGTCCCGCGCACGCTTGGCCAGGTCCTTGGCCTCGGTCGCGATCTCCGCGAGGGTCTTCAGCTCGGCCTTCCTGATGATCGGCGTGATCAGCCCGCCCTCGATGGCCACGGCCATGGCGATGTCGGCGTTGTGGTGCATCGCCAGACCCTCGGGCGTGTAGGAGGCGTTCGCCTCCGGCACCGCCTTGAGGGCCAGGGCGCAGGCCTTGATGACCATGTCGTTGACCGAGATCTTGACGCCCTTGCTTTCCAGCATGGCGTTGATCCTGGCCCGCGCGGCCAACAGCGCGTCCAGCTCGCAGTCGATGGTCAGCGGGAAGTGCGGGACGTCGCGGAAGCTCTCGGTCATGCGCCGCGCGATGGCCTTCCTCATGCCGTCCAGCGGCACGAGGTCGTAGCTGCCGGCCGGGATGCCCATCTGCTCCAGCGACTGAACCTTGCGGGGCTCGGCGGCCGGGGTGGAGGCCGCGGCCTTGGCGGGCGCGCCGCCGCCCTTGCCGGCGGCTTCGACGTCGGCCTTCACGATACGGCCGCGCGGCCCGGTGCCCTTCACCGACCTCAGGTCCAGCCCGGCGTCCTTCGCCAGCCGCCGCGCCAGGGGCGAGGCGAAGATGCGCTGGCCGCCGTCGTTCGAAGCGGGCGCGCTCTTCGGCGGCAGCGTCGCCTCGGCCGACTTCACGCCCCCGGGCGTCGCGACGGCCTCTCCGCTCTCGTGACCCGCCGGCTTCGGCGCATCCGCGGGCTTGTCGGCCTTGGGCGCGGGCGCGGGCGCGCCGCCTTCCCCCTTCAGACGCGCGATCACGGCGTTGACCTTCACGCCTTCGGTCCCTTCGGGAACGAGGATCTCCAGCACCTCGCCCTCGTCGACGGCCTCGACCTCCATGGTCGCCTTGTCGGTCTCGATCTCGGCGATCACGTCGCCGGCCGAGACGGTGTCGCCGACCTTGACGTGCCATTTGGCCAGCACGCCCTCCTCCATCGTGGGCGACAGGGCGGGCATCAGGATGTCGGTCATGCCGGTTTCCCTTTAGGCCTTGTTGAGGACGGTCTTCACCGCCTTCACGATCTTGTCCGTGCCCGGCAGCGACAGAGCCTCCAGGTTGGCGGCGTAGGGCAGCGGCACGTCCTCCTGGTGGACGCGCAGCGGCTGGGCGTCCAGCCAGTCGAAGGCGTGCTCGATCACCTGGGCCACCACCTCGGCGCCCACGCCCATCGGGCCCCAGCCCTCCTCGGCGGAGACCAGGCGGTTGGTCTTCTTGACGCTGTCGATGATGGTCGCGGTGTCCAGCGGGCGCAGGGTCCTGAGGTCGATCACCTCCGCCTCGACGCCTTCCTTGGCCAGTTCCTCGGCGGCCTGGAGGGCGAAGCCGACCATACGGCTGTGGGCGGTGATGGTGACGTCCGTCCCCTCGCGCCGGACCTTGGCCTTGCCGATCGGCAGGACGTAGTCCTCGACCTCGGGCACGTCGAACTCCAGCCCGTACATCATCTCGTGCTCGAGGAAGACGACGGGGTTCGGGTCACGGATCGCGGCCTTCAGCAGGCCCTTGGCGTCCGCCGCGTCATAGGGCGCGATGACCTTCAGGCCCGGCACATGGGCGTACCAGGACGAGTAGTCCTGGCTGTGCTGGGCGGCCACGCGGCTGGCGGCGCCGTTCGGGCCGCGGAACACGATCGGCGCGCGGATCTGACCGCCCGACATGTAGAGCGTCTTGGCGGCCGAGTTGATGATGTGGTCGATCGCCTGCATGGCGAAGTTGAAGGTCATGAACTCGACGATGGGCTTCAGGCCCGCCATCGCCGCGCCGACGCCCAGGCCGGCGAAGCCGTACTCGGTGATCGGGGTGTCGACCACGCGCCGGTCGCCGAACTCCTGCAGGAGCTCGCGGCTGACCTTGTAGGCGCCCTGGTACTGCGCGACCTCCTCGCCCATCAGGAAGACGGTCTCATCGCGCCGCATCTCCTCGGCCATGGCGTCGCGCAGCGCATCGCGGACGGTCGTCTTGACCAGCTTGGCGTCGGCCGGAATCTCGGGGTCCTTGAGCTCGACCTTGGGGGTCGAGGTTTGGGGCGGGGCCTTCTCAGGCTCGCCGGAGGCGGCTTCGGCGGCGTCCGGCTTGGCCACGGGAGCGTCGGCCGAGGCGGCGTTCTGGGCCGGGGTGGCCACCCCGCCCTCGCCCTTCAGGCGCGCGATCACGGCATTCACCTTCACGCCTTCGGAGCCCTCGGCCACCAGGATCTCGGCGATCTCGCCCTCGTCGACGGCCTCGACCTCCATGGTCGCCTTGTCGGTCTCGATCTCGGCGATCACGTCGCCGGCCGAGACGGTGTCGCCGACCTTCACGTGCCACTTGGACAGCGTGCCCTCTTCCATCGTGGGCGACAGCGCCGGCATCAGGATGTCGGTCACGATCAGGCCTCCACGTAGACGTCGGTATAGAGCTCGGACGGCTCCGGCTCGGGGCTTTCCTGGGCGAACTGCACGGCCTCGGCGACGATCGCCTTGATCTCGCCGTCGATCGCCTTGATCTCGTCCTCGGCCGCGCCGGCGTCGGCCAGCAGCGCCTTGACGTGATCGATCGGGTCGCGGGTCTTCTTGACCTCGTCGACCTCCTCCTTGGTGCGGTACTTGGCCGGATCGCTCATGGAATGGCCGCGATAGCGATAGGTCTTCACCTCCAGGATGAAGGGACCGCCGCCCTCACGGGCCCGCTTCACGGCGCGCTCGGTGGCGTCCTTGACCGCCAGCACGTCCATGCCGTCCACCTGCTCGCCGGGGATGCCGAAGCTGGCGCCGCGCTGGCTGAGGTCCGTCGTCGAGGACGACCGCTCGATCGAGGTCCCCATGGCGTACTGGTTGTTCTCGATGATGTAGATGGCCGGCAGCTTCCACAGCTGGGCCATGTTGAAGCTCTCGTAGACCTGGCCCTGGTTGGCCGCGCCGTCGCCGAAATAGATGAAGGCGACCGAGCCGTCATCGCGGTACTTCGAGGCGAAGGCCAGACCCGTGCCCAGCGCCACCTGGGCCCCGACGATGCCGTGACCGCCGTAGAAGCCGGTCGGCACGTCGAACATGTGCATCGACCCGCCCTTGCCGCGCGACGAGCCGCCGGAACGTCCCGTCAGCTCGGCCATGACGGCCTTGGGGTCCATGCCGGCGGCCAGCATGTGGCCGTGGTCGCGGTAACCCGTAATGACGCTGTCGCCCTTCTGCTGGCTGGCCTGCACGCCCACCGCCACGGCCTCCTGGCCGATGTACAGGTGGCAGAAGCCGCCGATCAGGCCCATCCCGTAGAGCTGGCCCGCCCGCTCCTCGAAGCGGCGGATCAGCACCATCTCCCGATAGTAGCGCAGCAGCTCGTCCTTGGACGCCGTGCGGTTGGGCAGCTTCTTGTCAGACGACTTCGAGGTCTTCTGGGCGGCGGCTCTCGCCATCCGGCATCTCCCGGCTGAGCCCCGAAAGGCGGGGCCTCTTATCGTTACGGAAAGCGGCTTTAGCAGCCTTCGTTCCGATAAGGCAAAGGAGGCCGCTTCGCCTGTTACGAAAGTTCAGGGCGACGCGGCGTCGCGGGCGCGGAGGCGGAGACGCGGACGATCACATCCCGGGGATCGACCACGCCCAGCACCGCGCGGGCGCGCTCCTCCAGCAGGTCGCGGGAGAGATGGTCGGACCGCAGATATCGCACCCGGGTCTCCAGCTCGGACCGGGCCGAGGTGAGCTGCGCGAGCTGGGCCTCGCGCTGGGCCAGCAGACGATCGCGCTCGGGCCCGCTCAGCAGGCCGCGCTCGCCGGTCAGGGCCTGAACGCCGAGATAGAGGATCAGGAACGCCAGGAACGCTGACGGAAGGTACGGCTTCATCCGTTCGGACACGCTGTCGCTCCTTCTGAGCGCGAACACAGTTGCCGGAGTCTCAGCGAAAATGCCTAACGAACCGTAGCTTGGCCTTAAATCCCGAGGCGTGGCGCCACGCCCGGAGCCTTAGCGGCTGAGCAGCATGCCGTCGCCGTAGTAGGCCCCCTGCTCGCCCAGCATCTCCTCGATGCGCAGCAGCTGGTTGTACTTGGCTGTCCGGTCCGACCGCGCCAGAGAGCCGGTCTTGATCTGCCCGCAGTTGGTGGCCACCGCCAGGTCCGCGATGGTCGCGTCCTCGGTCTCGCCCGAGCGATGGCTCATGACGGCGGTGTAGCCGGCGCGATGGGCCATATCGACCGCATCCAGGGTCTCCGAAAGCGTGCCGATCTGATTGACCTTGATCAGGATCGAGTTCGCCAGCCCCTCGCCGATCCCGGCCGCCAGGCGCGCCGGGTTGGTCACGAACAGGTCGTCGCCCACCAGCTGCACCCGGTCGCCCAGGCGCTCCGTCAGAGCCTTCCAGCCGTCGAAGTCGTCCTCGGCGCAGCCGTCCTCGATCGACACGATCGGGAAGCGTTCACACAGGTCGGCCAGATAGGCGACCATGCCCTCGTGATCCAGCGTCTTGCCCTCGCCGGCCAGGCGGTACTTGCCGTCCTTGAAGAACTCGGTCGAGGCCACGTCGAGACCCAGGTGGAAGTCCTCGCCCGCCAGATAGCCCGCCGCCTGCCCGGCCTTGGTGATGAAGCTCAGCGCCTCCTCGGCCGAGGCCAGGTTCGGCGCGAAGCCGCCCTCGTCGCCGACATTGGTGTTGTGACCCGCGTCCTTCAGCGCCTTCTTCAGGGCGTGAAAGATCTCCGCGCCCATCCGCAAGGCCTCGGAGAAGGTCTCCGCGCCAGTCGGCAGGATCATGAACTCCTGGATGTCGATCGGATTGTCGGCGTGCGCGCCGCCGTTGATGATGTTCATCATCGGCGTGGGCAGGATGCGGGCCGAGACGCCGCCGACGTAGCGGTGGAGCGGCAGGTTGGCGCTGACCGCGCTGGCCTTGGCGCAGGCCAGGCTGACGCCAAGGATGGCGTTCGCGCCCAGCCGGGCCTTGTTGTCCGTACCGTCCAGAGCGATCAGCACCTCGTCGATGTGGCGCTGGTCCTCGGCGTCGAGGCCGGACAGGGCGTCGAAGATCTCGGTGTTGACCGCATCGACGGCCTTCTGAACGCCCTTGCCGCCCCACAGCGAGGCGTCGCCGTCGCGCAGCTCCACCGCCTCATGCGCGCCGGTCGAGGCGCCCGAGGGCACCGCCGCGCGACCGACCGAGCCGTCCTCCAGCACGACGTCCACCTCGACCGTGGGATTGCCCCGGCTGTCCAGGATCTGGCGGGCGACGATGTCGGCGATGTCGGTCATGGCGGGGCTCCTCGTTCGCCTCGGGCTTTAGACCGGCGGCGCGCGTCCGCCAACCGCCGTCGAACTCAGGCGCAGCCTTCGACGTACTGGATCGAGGGCCCGCCGACCCGCACCGCCGTCACCGTTCCCTCGGCGCCCACCTCGTAGACGACGCCCCGGGCGTTCGGATCCTGCACATAGGGCTCCGTCCGCGGCTCGGCCCAGGCGAAGACGTACTCGGCCGGAGCCTCCACGTACTTGTGCGGCTCGGCCCGCGCGCGATCGCCCAGCGCCGCCTTCACCTCGGTCGCCGTCGCGCCCACGCCGAATCCGTCGGCGGTCTCAAGATCCGGCTCGGTGACGGAGATGCGGGTCAGCACGCCGTTCTCGATCATGACCAGCATGCCGGCGGGCGCGCGTTCCGGCCGGAACTCGTCGCAGGACTGGGGATCGGGGCCGCCGACGGCGTCGGGATTGGCGTCGGGCCCCAGGGCGGCCTCGACCTCCGTGCGGGTCATACCGATTCGCAGCGGACCCCAGCCCTCGGGCCTGAGGGCGTTCGCATCGACCGGCGCGGGGGCCTCGGGCGCGGCCGGCGCCTCGGGCTGAGCCGGCGGCTCGGCCTGCCCGCAGGCGGCCGCCAGCGCGGCGACGGAAAGGATGAGCAGCGGTCTGATCATGGCGGGCTCCGGATGTCCGCCCGCCACCAAGCACGAAAACGGCGCGCGATTAAGCTCGCGCGCCGTCAAATCTCGTCACCGCCCCTGGAGGAACTCAGTCTTCCTTGGGCGTCAGCACCTGGCGACCGCGGTACATGCCGGTCTTCAGGTCGATGTGGTGAGGACGGCGCAGCTCGCCGGTGTCCTTGTCCTCGGTGTAGGTGTTGGCGCCCAGGGCGTCGTGGGCGCGACGCATGTTGCGGCGGGAGGGCGATACTTTTCGCTTCGGAACGGCCATGTCCGTCTCAATCTCTGGTCGGGGCCCGCCCGGGCGGACGCGCCATAAACGATAGCGGCGGCCGCTCGGGCCGCCTCGGGAGCGGCGGCTTATGCCGGAACTCGCGGCGGAGTTCAAGGGTCGGCGCGAGAGGTCCAGGTCCGCCGATCGAGCGCCAGATCGACGCTGTCGGCCCAGCCGTCGTCCAGCCTGTAGGTGCGCGCCCTGTACCCCGTGCGCCGGAATCCCAGCCCCTCGAGCAGGCGCAGCGACCGCGTGTTGCGCGGATCGACGTCGGCGATGACCGTCGGCAGGTCACGGGTGGCCAAGACGTGGTCGATCAGCGCGACGAGCGCCTCGCGCGCCAGTCCCCGCCCCCAGGCGCTCGGATGCAGGATGAAGCCGATCTCCGGCAGGCGGAAAAAGCCCGCCTTGCCCACCGCCCGCCCCTCGAGCTCGACGACGAACTCCACGCCCTCGTCCGCCGGCGTCGCGATCATGGCCTCGACCCAGGCGCGGCTCTGTTCCAGCGTCCGGTGCGGCGGCGTCGACCAATAGCGCGTCGCCTCGACGTTCGAGAGCACGGCGTGAAAGGCGTTCACATCGTCGATCGTGGCCGGTCGCAGCCTCAGCCGCTCGGTGACCAGGATCGTCACACCAACCGGCTCTGGACCACGGCCGCGCCGATGAAGCTGGCGAACAGGGGGTGCGGCGCGAACGGGCGGCTCTTCAGCTCGGGGTGATACTGCACGCCGATGAACCAGGGGTGGTCGGTGCGTTCGACCGTTTCCGGCAACACCCCGTCCGGCGACAGGCCCGCGAACACCAGCCCGCCCTTGGTTTCGATCGCCTCGCGATAGTTGATGTTGACCTCGTAGCGGTGGCGGTGCCGCTCGCTGATGGCGGTCGCCCCGTAGATCTCGGCGATGCGCGATCCAGGCGTCAGCGTCGAATCATACGCCCCCAGCCGCATCGTGCCGCCCAGGTCGCCGCCCAGCTGCCGCTGGATCCGCTGGTTCCCCTGGATCCACTCGGTCATCAGGCCCACGACCGGCTCCTCGGTCGGCCCGAACTCGGTGGAGGACGCCTTGGGCAGCCCCGCCAGGTTCCGCGCGGCCTCGAGCACCGCCATCTGCATGCCGAAGCAGATGCCGAAGTACGGGATGTTGTTCTCCCGCGCGAACCGGGCCGCCTCGATCTTGCCTTCCGCGCCGCGCTCGCCGAAGCCGCCGGGCACGAGGATCGCGTGGGCGCCCTGCAGGCGCGCGTTGCAGGCGTCCCGGTCGCCTTCGAAGGTCTCGGCCTCGACCCAGTCGATGTTGACCCGCACGTTGTTGGCCACGCCGCCGTGATGCAGCGCCTCGATCAGGGACTTGTAGGCGTCCTTCAGCACCGTGTACTTGCCGACCACCGCGACGGTCACCTCGCCGTCGGGGTTGGTGCGACGCCGCACGATCTCCTCCCATCCGGACAGGTCCGGCTCGGGCGCGTCGGTGATGCCGAAGTGGGCCAGGACCTCGCGATCCAGCCCCTCGCGGTGATAGTCCAGCGGCACGGCGTAGATGTCGGCGGAGTCCATCGCCTGGATCACGCCGCTTTCGCGGACATTGCAGAACAGGCCGATCTTGCGCTTCTCGTCGGCCGGGATCGGCTGCTCGCAGCGGCACAGCAGGATATCGGGCTGGATGCCGATGGAGCGGAGCTCCTTGACCGAATGCTGCGTCGGCTTGGTCTTCATCTCCCCGGCGGTCTTGATGAAGGGCAGCAGCGTCAGGTGCACGAAGCACGACTGGCCGCGCGGCAGGTCCTGTCCGAGCTGACGGATCGCCTCGAAGAACGGCAGGCCCTCGATATCGCCGACCGTGCCGCCGATCTCCACCAGCACGAAATCCACCTCCTCGCCGTCGTCCGTGACGGCGGGCGAGATCGCGAAGCGTTTGATCTCGTCGGTGACGTGCGGAATGACCTGGACGGTGGCGCCCAGATAGTCGCCGCGCCGTTCCTTCTCCAGGATCGTGGAGTAGATGCGGCCGGTGGTGATGTTGTCCGACTTCGCCGCCGAGACGCCGGTGAAGCGCTCATAGTGGCCGAGGTCGAGGTCGGTCTCGGCCCCGTCGTCGGTCACGAAGACCTCGCCGTGCTGATACGGGCTCATCGTGCCCGGATCGACGTTCAGATAGGGGTCGAGCTTCCTCAGGCGGACCTTGTAGCCCCGCGCCTGCAGGAGCGCGCCGAGCGCGGCGGAAGCGAGGCCTTTTCCCAATGAGGAAACCACGCCGCCGGTGATGAACACGTAGCGAGCCATGGGCGATCACCTTACCGCCGATTCGGGCGGCTTACGCTGGAGACTTTGAGGGTGCGGCGGGGCGACGGAGGGGCCGCCCGCCACGGTTACTCCGCCGGGGCGGGTTGGGCCGCGGGCGCCGGCGCGACCGAAGCGGCCGGCAGGCTCGCCTCGAGGTCGTCCAGCGACGGCGCGGCCTGGCCGGCGGCGGGGGCGTCGGGCTGCGGGGCCGCGGCGGCGGGCGCTTCGGCGGACGGGGCGTCGAGGGCGATGGCGCCCACGGCGTCCGCGTCGATGATCGAGCCGCTGCGACGTTCCAGGTTGCCCACGATGGTCAGGGCGATCGCGCAGACGAAGAACAGGGCGCCAAGGATCCACGTCACCTGGGTCAGCAGGTTGCCGGCCCCCCGCGCCGTCATGAAGCCCGACGGGCCTCCCCCCATGCCCAGCGCCCCGCCCTCGGACCGCTGCAGCAGGATCACGCCGGTCATGGCCAGCGAGATGAGGATCATGACGACGAGAAGAATGGTCTGGAGCATGGTCGCAATCAGATGTGGCGGAACGCCCCGCCGATCAAGCGGCGGCGTCTATCACCGAACCCCGATGGGAGCAATCGAGCCTAGACTGCGCGGATGATGGCCAGAAAGTCCTCGGCTTTCAGCGAGGCGCCGCCGACCAGCGCCCCGTCGACTCCCGGCGTCGCCAGGATGTCGGGCGCGTTCGTCGGGTTCACCGACCCGCCGTAAAGGATTCGCGCTACGGCGGCCTCGCCCAGACGCGCCGCCACCGCGTCCGCGATGACGGCGTGCATGCGGGCGATCTCCTCCGTCGTCGGCGTCCGGCCCGAGCCGATCGCCCAGACCGGCTCATAGGCCAGGGTGAAGTCCCGCCCGCTGAGCGCCTCGGGCAGGGACGCCGTCACCTGGGCGGCCACCACCGCCTCGGCCTGTCCGGCGTCTCGCTGCTCCAGCGTCTCGCCGACGCACACGATCGGGTGCAGCCCCGCCCGCAGCGCGCCTTCGACCTTGGCGGCGACCACCGCGTCGGTCTCGCGCAGGCCGTGGCGACGCTCGGAATGTCCCAGGATCACCCAGCGCGCGCCGGCGTCGTGCAGGATTTCGGCCGAGACGCACCCCGTGAACGCGCCGGACGCCTCGGCGCGACAGTCCTGAGCCCCGACCCCGATGGGCGCGGTCCCGACGGCCCGGGAGACCCGATCGATCAGCGGCGCCGGCGGAAACACCACCACCTCGGCCTGCCATGGCGACATCGCGGCGTCGGCCTTCATCGCCTCGATCTCGGCCAGGCTCGCGGCCGAGCCGTTCATCTTCCAGTTTCCGGCGATCAGCTTCACGGATTGTTTCATGCCGGCTTCTTAGGCGCCGTCGCACGGCAAGCCAAGCCGTCGCTTGCGGGGCCCCTCGCCCCTCCCCTATAGGCACAGGCCACGTCCGGGCGCAGACGCCCAAGCTGAAGGTCGGCCATGATCTCCGTATTCCGCAAGTTCGCGAAGTCGCCGTGGGCGGTGGGTCTGATCGCGCTGGTCGCCATCGGCCTGCTGGTCACCGGCGGCAGCCAGATGGACATCCTGGGGTCGCTCGGCCCGCAGCATGTGATCTCGGCGGGCGACCGGTCGGTCGACCAGCAGGAGTTCCGAGTCTACGCCGAGCGGGTGCGCGGCTCCCAGGAGCAGCAGTCGGGCCAGCCGGTCACCTTCGAACAATTCGACGAAGCGGGCGTCATTCCCCAGATCGTCGAGGGCCGCGCGCAGGAGCTCGGCTTCCTGGCGTGGGCGTGGCGCGCCGGGGTCCGGCCCAGCGCCCAGTTGATCGTCGACCAGCTGCGCAACATCCCCGCCTTCTTCAACCAGGTCACCGGACAGTTCGACCAGACGGCCTACGAGTCGGCGCTGGGGCAGCAGAACATCACCGTCCCGCAGTTCGAGGAGAACGTGCGCGACGAGGTGATCGTGGGCCACATCCAGTCCGCCGCGCTCGGCGCGATCCGCATGCCCGCCATCTATGGCGCGCTGGCCGCCGCCCAGGCCCGCGAGACCCGCGACGGCCGCTGGTTCGAGATCACCCAGGCGATGGCGGGCTCGGCCCCCGCGCCGACGGACGCCCAGCTGACCGCCTTCCTGAACGAAAACGCCGAACAGCTGCGCCGACCGGAGTTCCGCACCGTCTCCCTGGTGCTGTTCAACACGGACGCGACCCCGGAGATCACCGACGCCCAGATTCAGGAGCGCTATGAGTTCCGCCGCGAAGCGCTGGCCAATCCCGAACAGCGCGCGTTCCTCACCATTCCGGCGGCGAGCGAAGCCGCCGCCCAGCGCATCGCCGCGGCCTTGCGCGCGGGCCAGTCTCCGGACGCCGTCGCGGAGGCCAACGGCGTCTCCGTCACGCGGAACTCGGCCCGGGCCCGCAGTCAGGTCGCGGACTCGGCCGTCGCCCAGGCCGTGTTCGATCTGCAGAGCGGCCAGGTGTCCGCTCCGATCCGCACCCAGGTCGGCTTCGTGGTCGCCCGCGTCGAGCAGATCCTGCCCGGCTCGACGCCGCAGCTGGCGGACGTGCGGGACCAGATCGTCGCCGAGCTGACCGAGGAAGCCCAGCGCTCGGCCGTCTATGAGCGTGTGGAGGCCTATGACGCGGCTCGCAACGACGGCGCCAACCTCGCCGACGCCGCCCAGCGCGCCGGCGCCCGCATCGTCCAGCTACCGCCCTTCACGGCCGAGGGCGCGCTTCCGAACGGCCAGCCCCTCCAGGCGCCGCCCGAGGTCCTGTCCACGGCCTTCTCCCTGCCGGCCAACGGCGAGAGCGAAGTCGTTGACGCGGGCCAGGGGCAGTACTTCGCGCTCCGGGTCGATCGCATCCAGCCACCGGCCCTGCCCTCGCTGGCCGACGTCCGCGCCCCCCTGGCCGCGGCCTGGACGCAGCGGGAGAACGGCCGCCGCCTGACGGCGCTTGCGGACCGCCTGGCGTCGCGGGTGCGGGGCGGCGAGGACATGGCCGCCGTGGCCCGGTCGGTCGGCTCCACCCTGGTGGACCGCGACGGCGTGCAGGCGACGCAGGAGACCCAGGCCGAGATCGGCGTCGGCGTCCTCAGGGGCCTGTTCGGTCAGTCGAAGGGCCAGGTCTTCAGCGAGACCCAGGGCCCCGGACGGATGGTCATCGGCCGGGTCGATGAGATCCGCGCGGCCGATCCGGCGCAGGCCGCGCCGCTGGTCGCACAGATCCGGCCCGCCCTGTCCCAGCAGCTGGCCCAGGACGTCCTCCAGACGCTGGTCATGGCCGGCGCCGCCAGGACGGGCGTGGAGACCGACCTGGAGCGCGCGCGCCAGGCGCTCGGGCTCCAGCCGCGGGCCGAACCTGCCGCCGAATGACCGCCGTTCCGGAGGCCTTCGGGCGCGGCTGGGCCGAGAACCAGCCCCAGCTCGTGGTCCGGCGCATCGTCGACGACCTCGAGACCCCCGTCTCCGCCTATCTGAAGCTGGGACGGGGCCGCAGGCACGCGTTCCTGCTCGAATCCGTCGAAGGCGGCGCGCTGAACGGGCGCTACTCCATCCTGACGCTGGACCCGGACGTGGTCTGGCGCGCCCGGGGCGGCGAGGCCGAGCTGGCGCGGGGTCGCGACGCGATCGCCGCCGGGCGGTTCGAGCGCGACGCACGGCCGGCGCTGGAGTCGCTGAGAGCCCTGATCGCCGAGACCCGCATCCCGCTGCCCGACGATCTGCCGCCCATGGCGGCCGGGCTCTTCGGCGTGTTCGGCTATGACATGGTCCGCCTGCTGGAGCCGCTGGGCGAGGCGCGGGCCGATCCGCTGGGCCTGCCCGACGCCGAGCTGACACGCCCCTCGCTCGTCGCGATCTTCGACTCGGTCAGGCGCGAGATCGTCGTGGTCGCCGCCTGCTTCCCCGACGGCCGCTCGGCCGAACAGGCCCACGACGACGCGATCCGGCGTCTGGACGCCTTCGAGGCCGATCTGCGCAAACCCCTCGTGGCGCGCGCGCCCGCCGAGCCGGTCCCCGCGCCGTCCTTCGTCTCGCCCGTCGACGAAGCCGGGTACGGCCGGATGGTGGCGCGCGCCAAGGACTACATCGCGGCCGGCGACATCTTCCAGGTGGTGCTGAGCCACCGCTTCTCCGCCGCGTGGGACCGCGACCCGTTCGCCTTCTACCGCTCGCTGCGGCGGCAGAACCCGTCGCCCTACCTGTTCTTCCTGGACTTCGGCGGGTTCCAGCTGGCGGGGTCCAGCCCCGAGATCCTGGTGCGGCTGAAGGACGGGCGGGTCACCATACGGCCGCTGGCGGGCACGCGGGCGCGGGGCGACACGCGCGAGGCCGACCAGGCGCTCGAGGCCGAGCTGCTGGCCGATCCCAAGGAGCGCGCCGAGCATCTGATGCTGCTGGACCTCGGCCGCAACGACGTCGGTCGCGTCTCCGCCCCGGGCGCCGTCGAGGTGACCGAGAGCTTCGTCGTCGAGCGCTACAGCCAGGTCATGCACATCGTCTCGAACGTAGAGGGTGTCGCCGATCCCAACCTCGACGCCGTGGACACCCTGCTCGCCGCCCTGCCCGCCGGCACCCTCTCGGGCGCCCCCAAGGTGCGCGCCATGGAGATCATCGACGAGCTCGAGGGGGTGAAGCGCGGCGTCGGCTACGGCGGCGGCGTCGGCTACATCTCGGCCGGGGGCGAGGCGGACATCTGCATCGTGCTCCGCACAGCCCTGTTCGCCGACGACAGGATCTTCATCCAGGCCGGCGCCGGCGTGGTCGCCGACTCCGACGCCCGGGCCGAGTACGCCGAGACCGTCGCCAAGGCGCGCGCGCCCATGCGGGCCGCCGAGGACGCCTGGCGCTTCGAGCTCGGCCGCCCGGTGAACACGCCCGGCGACGTCTAGACGGTCCTGAACGGATCCAAGGCCCGCGCCCACTTCGAGGGTCGCCCCTCGATCTGCTCGACGAGGGTGCGCGCGACCAGGGGGGCCAGCAGCCAGCCGTTCCGGCGCGGCGCCAGGGCGAGATACAGCCCGTCGCCCGCGCTCCCGGCGAGCGGCAGCCCGTCGGCCGTCGCGCCGCGAACGCCCACGTCGATCCCGATCACCTCGCCGGCGGCCCCGAAGGCGGCGGCGGCGGCGGCCTCGAAGCGGGCGGCGATCTCGGGGTCGGGCGCGGTGTCGCGCCGCCCGTGCTCCATGGTGGCGCCCAGCCGGCCCGCATCGCCCGCGGGCGCCCAGTAGACGTCGGCCGACCGCAGCACGCGCTCGGGCCGGCCCGCAGTGCGCACGATCTGACCGCGAATGGGCTGGACGCCCGCGATCACCCTGCGGACGTCCGGCGACAGGCCCTGGAGCGCCTCGGCCGCGCCGGTCGCGATGACGAGCGTCGCGGCCTCGACCGTCGCGCCCGAGTTCAGCGACGATCGCCACAGGCCGCCCTCGCGGGCGACCGCGTCCGCCCGGTGGCGAACGATGTTCACCGGCTCGGCGAGGATTCGGAGCGCGGTCGCAGCCTCGATGCGCAGGTCGTCGGGCGTGGTCAGCCGATCGCCGTCAACCTCGACCGAGAAGCCGAGGCCGGCCAGCTCCCGCGCCTTCTCCGCCGCGTCCGGCCCGACCCAGCCGGCGCCCTCCTGCAGAAGCGCCAGCCCGTGACGCGCCGCGAACGCCGGCCAGAGCGCCGCCGCCTCCTTGAGAAGTTCGACGTGGGGGCGCAGCAGGGGGTCGAGCAGCGACTCCATCGCCGGCGCGATCATGCCGGCCGCCACGGAGGAGGCGTTGCCCTCGCCCGGATCGACCACCCCCACGGCGCGCCCGGAGCGCGCCAGGTCCGCCGCCGTGGCGAGGCCCAGGACGCCGCCGCCGATCACCAGAACGTCGAACCGCTTCAGCACGCCCCGCACATCGTCCGGGGCGGGCCTGAATGCAAGGTGCTACTCCGCCGCCAGACGCGCCGCGCGGGCGTCCTCCAGCCGCGCCGACAGCGCCGCGTGCTGATCCCAGAGCGCGCCCGGAAGCCGGTCGCCGAACTGGGCGTAGAAGGCCGGGATCATGGCGGCTTCCTCGGTCCAGACGTCCGGATCGACATCCAGCAGGGTCGCGAGATCGCTCTCGGAAAGACCCAGGCCTTCCACATCCAGGGCGCCGGGGGCGGGAACCCGGCCGACCGGGGTGTCGAGCGCGGCCGCCCGGTCGTCCAGACGCTCGAAAATCCACTTCAGCACGCGGGCGTTCTCGCCGAAGCCCGGCCAGATGAAGCGGCCGTCGGCCCCCTTCCGGAACCAGTTGACGAAGAAGATGCGCGGCAGCTTGGCGGGATCAGTCCGACCCGCCATCGAAAGCCAATGGGCGAAATAGTCCCCCATGTTGTAGCCGCAGAAGGGCAGCATCGCGAACGGATCGCGTCGCAGCTCGCCGACCTTGTTCTCCGCCGCCGCCGTGCCCTCCGACGCCACGGTCGAGCCCATGAAGACGCCGTGGGCCCAGTCGAAGGCCTCGGTCACCAGCGGCACCGCGCTGGCGCGACGGCCGCCGAACAGGATCGCGTCGATGGGCACGCCCTTCGGGTCCTCCCATTCGGGCGCGATCGCCGGGCATTGGCCGGCGGCGACGGCGAAGCGGGCGTTGGGATGCGCGGCGGGCTCGCCCGAGGCGGGGTCGTGCGGCTGGCCCTTCCAGTTCGTCAGGCCGTCGGGCGGGGACTTCGACAAGCCCTCCCACCACACGTCGCCGTCGGCGGTCAGGGCGGTGTTGGTGTAGATCACGTCCCGGCTGAGCGTCTCGACCGCGTTGCGGTTGGTGTTGCGGCTGGTGCCCGGGGCCACGCCGAAGAAGCCGGCCTCCGGGTTGACGGCGTAGAGGCGTCCGTCGGCGCCGATCCGCATCCAGGCGATGTCGTCGCCGACGCACTCGGCCTTCCAGCCTTCCAGGCTCGGCTCCAGCATGGCCAGGTTGGTCTTGCCGCAGGCCGACGGGAAGGCGGCGGCGACATACTTCACCGCGCCCGTCGGGCTGGTCAGCTTCAGGATCAGCATGTGCTCGGCCAGCCAGCCCTCGTCGCGGGCCATGACCGAGGCGATCCGCAGGGCGTAGCACTTCTTGCCGAGCAGCGCGTTGCCGCCATAGCCCGAGCCGTAGGACCAGATCTCGCGCGTCTCGGGGAAGTGGACGATCCATTTCTCGTCGTTGCAGGGCCACGGCACGTCGGCCTGACCCTCGTCCAGCGGCGCGCCCAGGGTGTGAACGGCCGGAACGAAGGTTCCCGTCTCGCCCAGCTGCTCCAGCGCCGCGGCGCCCATGCGGGTCATCACCCCCATGGAGACGGCGACATAGCCGCTGTCGGTGATCTCGACCCCCAAGGCGCTGATGTCGGAGCCCAGAGGTCCCATGCAGAACGGCACGACGTACATCGTCCGGCCGCGCATGCAGCCGGCGAACAGCCCCTCCAGACGTCCGCGCATCTCCTGCGGATCGGCCCAGTTGTTCGTCGGACCCGCGTCGATCTCGTCCCGCGAGCAGATGAAGGTCCGGCTCTCGACCCGCGCCACATCCTTGGGGTCCGACGCGGCGTGGTAGCTGCCCGGCCGTTTGTCGGGATCGAGCGCCCTCAGCGTCCCCCGGGAGACCAGATCGGCGATGATCGCCTGCTTCTCGGCCTCGGAGCCATCGCACCAATGCACCCGGTCCGGCCTGGTCAGAGCGGCGATGCGTTCGACCCATTCGACCAGGCCGGCATGCCGGGTGGGCGCCGGATGGAGTCCGGGCGTCATGGCGATATTGGACACGTCTTGCTCTCCTGAACTGGCCCGACGGTTCTGAACGCCGCCGTGACCGCACGCCTCGGCGGCCGCGTCGTCGCGATCACGCCATGTAACAAGCAAGAGCATGTCTGGCGGGTTCCGGTCAAACCACGCAAGATTCCGCCTTGCAGCGGGCCCGGTCCGAGATTTTCCACCCGCCCATGTCGGCGCGCGCCGGTCCTGCGCTATGACGCGGTCATGCAGACCATGGATCCCGTCTCTCCATCCTCAGGCCCCGCGCGGTCTTCCCCGGCGGCGGACCGCAACGCCGAGGCGATCCTGGCGGTGCTTCGCGCCGCCCTGCCGGGTCAGGGGCGGGTGCTGGAGATCGCGTCGGGCACGGGCCAGCACGCGGCGCGGTTCGCCGCCGCCCTGCCCGGCCTGGTCTGGACGCCGACCGATGCGAGCCCGGAAGCCCTGGCCTCGATCTCGGCTTGGCGCGCATCGGTTCAGGCTGCAAACCTCGCGGCGCCGCTTCGTCTGGATGTGGAGGATCCGGTGGGCTGGCCCGCGGGTCCGTTCGAGGCGGTCGTCGCGATCAATCTGGTCCACATCAGCCCCTGGTCGGCGACTGAGGCCCTGATGGCCGGCGCCGCACGCGTCCTCGTCCCCGGCGGCCTGCTCTATCTCTATGGTCCCTATCGTGAGGCGGACACGCCGCTGGCGGACTCGAACGCCGCCTTCGACGCGTCCCTGACGGCGCGTGATCCCGCCTGGGGCCTGCGCGACCGCGACGAGGTCATCGCGGCCGCCCGGGCGCACGGGCTGGCCTTCACGCTCAGAAAGGCCATGCCCGCCAACAACCTCAGCCTGCTGTTCCGAAAGGTCTAGACCGAAATCGGTTCAGTCGGACGCACGTCCACCTGGGCTCGGATTTCGGTCCGATTTCAAGTGAGCGCCGATCAGGCTCTAGCCGATCGCGGCCGCGGCCGTGCCCAGCTGCTCCTCGTCACGGATCGGGAACACGTCGGCGTTGGAGAAGACGACGCCCGGAAAGTCCGACAGGCCCGCTGGATCGACCTCCATCGCCCGCGCAACCTGGGCCACGCCTTCGCCGAAGGCGAGGATCGGCAGGTTGCGAGCCCGCGCCGCCGCCACGAGCTCGGCGGTGCGACCCTCCGAGTCCGCGTCCGGCGCGCCGCCGGGGATGACGAGCGCCGCCAGACGCCCCTCGACGATGTCGCCGACCGTCGCGGTCGGGATCACGCTGATGCCGCCGATGGCCATGCTGGCGTCGCTGGTCGCGATGGGCGCCAGCGACAGCCCCTCGCCCTGCATCACCCGCTCGACGTCGCCCAGCGCCCCGAAGTTCATCGATCGTCGCATCGCCAATCCGACGCGCGCACGGATCGGACGGCGGTTGAAATGTCCACGGCGGTTGAAGGTCTGGCTGCTGGGGGCGCGTTGAGGTTTCAAATCTGCTCCAATGGTTGTTCAGTTCAAGAACCGCACGAATGCTGCTCGAGGTGCTCGCTTCACGAAAACGGAGCGCCGATCCGCGCCGGCGATATCGCGCGGACGGTCGAAGGGTGCTCACGGATGCGATATGAGCATCAACCTAGTCTCATGGGTCGATGATTTCAACCGCGGGCGTTGGCCGGGCCCCGACCCGGGGCTAGACAGCCGCATGACCTTTCGGCGGACCTATGACGGCGACGAGCCGCAACGCATCAACAAATGGCTGGCCCAGAGCGGCGTGTGCTCGAGGCGCGAGGCCGAGACGCTCATCGCCGAGGGGCTGGTCTCCATCGACGGCGAGGTCGTGTCGGACGCCGGCCGCAAGATCCTGAAGGGCCAGACGCTGACCCTCGCCGACGCGGCGACGTCGGCCCTCGCCGCCGACGCGATCGTGCTGAACAAGCCGGTCGGCTACGTGTCCGGCCAGCCCGAGCCGGGCAAGATTCCGGCCGCGCGTCTGCTGTCCGCCGCCAACGCCGAGGGCGATCTGCAGCCGCCGGGGCGCGACGCGGTCCTGCCGCCGCTCGGCCGGCTGGACGAGGACTCGCGCGGCCTCCTGCTGCTGTCGTCGGACGGCGTGCTGGCCAAGGCCGTGATCGGACCGCAGTCCCGTCTGGACAAGGAGTATCGGGTCCGCGTCGCCGGAAGGATCACCGAGTCGCGCATCGGCCGCCTGCGCTTCGGCCTGGCGATGGACGGCAAGCCGCTGAAACGCGCCGTCGTCGAACAGATCGGCGACCAGGACCTGCGCTTCGTGCTGACCGAGGGGCGTAACCGCCAGATCCGCAGGATGGCCGAAATGGTCGAGCTGCGCGTGGTGGACCTGCAACGTGTCCGCATAGGGCCGCTGGAGCTCGGCGACCTGCCCGAAGAACGCTGGCGGCGGCTGTCGGACGAGGAGCGCCGTCGCCTGATCCAGGCCTCCTAGTTCGGCTTCCGGAAGCGGTACACGAACTGGTCGGTCCGGCCCCGGATGGCGGGATCGAAGACGTTCAGGCTGTGGTCGTCCTCGGGATTGCGCACCGCCTCGCTCTCGCCTTCGAAGACGAATCCCGCCGCCTCGACCTCCCGGCGCAGCCAGGCGCCCTCGATGCGGTGCAGCGTCTGAACCACGTCCTTGCCCGCCCCCTCGGCCGCTTCGTGGTCGATCACCACATAGAGGCCGCCCGGCTTCAGGGCCTCGAAGGCGCGGCGGTTCATCTCCGCGACGTTCGTCTGGAAGCCAGGAATGTGGAAGTCGTGGTATTCCTGGGCCGTGAAGATCACGTCCAGCGGCTCGGGAAAGGTCATGGCGTCCAGCGCCCCGGTGATCCGCTCCACATTGCCGTAGGTCTGGGCCAGCGCGTCGGCGTAGGCGTCCTCACGCGCCGCCGTGCGCGTCGGCACGAAGGCGTAGACCCTGCCCTCCGGGCCCACGGCGACGGCGAACAGACGGGCGAAGAAACCTTCCTCGGGCCGGATGTCCGCCACGCGATCGCCCGGGCCGATCTCAGCGAAGGCCAGCATCTCGGCGCTGGCCCGCGCCGTGTCGCGCGCCACGTCCTCGGCGGGACGGCGGGGGTCGGCGATCGCGGCCTCGATCGGATCGGCGGACTGCGCCAGCGCCGCGGGCGCGGCGGCGAGCATCAGGGCGGCGAGTGCGGTCACGGCGCGCATGGGCGGTCTCCTCTTTGCCAGCGGACCCTGCGCGCGCCCTTGTCCGCGATCAAGGGTCGGCGACATCCGGAAGCGGCGTCCATTCGTCGCCAGAGTCGAGGGGCGCGAACAGGGCGTCGATGGTCGCATCATCGACGGCCTCTACCGACGCGGGCGACCATTTCGGCGCATTGTCCTTGTCGACGATGACCGCCCGCACCCCCTCCTGGAAGTCGTGGGTCCTCACCACCCGGCCGCCCAGCCGGTACTCCATGGCCATGTTCGCGGCGAAGCTCTTGAGCGACCGACCGAGCCGCAGCTGTCGCAGGGTCACCTTCAGCGACTGCGGCGACTTGGACCGGAGGATCTCCAGCTGGCCCGCCGCCCAGTCGGAGCCCTCGGCCGACAGCGCCGCCAGAATGTCCTCCACCCGATCGTGGGCGAACAGGCGGTCGATCGCCTCCCGAAGCGGCAGGTGCGGGGCCGGCCCCGCGTCTTCCGCGAAGCGATCGGCCACGGCTTGAGGATCAGCATCCTGAAGCAATTCAGACTTCAAGTCCTCGATCCGCTCGGATCGCACGAAGTGGGTGTGGATGCCCAAGGCCACCGTGTCCGCCGCCTTCAGCCGCGCGCCGGTCAGGGCCAGCCAGGTTCCGGTCTCGCCCGGCAGCCTCGGCAGGAACCAGCCGCCGCCGACGTCCGGAAAGAGGCCGATGCCGGTCTCCGGCATGGCGTAGGTGGTGCGCTCCGTGGCGATCCGCACGGCCGCCGGCTCAGAGATGCCCACGCCGCCGCCCATCACGATGCCGTCCACGATCGAGACGACCGGCTTGGGATAGACGACCAGCAGGTGGTTAAGCCGGTACTCCGCATGGAAGAAGGCCCTGGCCTCGGTCGCGTCGCCTGCCCCGCTCGCGGCGATCATGCGGATGTCGCCGCCGGCGCAGAAGCCGCGTTCGCCCGCGTGGTCAATCAGCACCGCGCGCACCCGGTCGTCCTCGCGCCACGCCAGCAGCGCCGCGATCATGGCGTCGCACATCGCCTTGTTCAGCGCATGGATGGCCCTGGGGCGGTTCAGGGTGATGCGCCCAACGCCGGTCTCGACGCGGGTCAGGACGGGAGCTTCGTGATCGGTCATGGGCCCCGTCCTAGGGCGATGCGCCCCGCCCGTCGAGTTGTCAGGCCGCCTCGGCCATCCCGCTCGCGCGAAGGAAGTCGTCGTGGAGCGGCAGCCGCGCCGCGACGTCGGCGAAGGCCTCCTCGATCCGCTTCAGCTGGGCGGCCTGGGTCTGCGGATTGTTCAGGTCATAGAGCGGATTGTGCGCCCTGGGCTCGACCCCCTGCCCGTTCATCACCGCCAGCCAGGAGGTCGGCGAGAAATAGTCGTCGGCGCTGAGGGGCAGCAGGATGCCGCGTTCGCGATACAGCTCCACGCGCTCGGCCAGGCTGTCCGGGATCGGCATGGCGGAGACGTAGCGCCAGAGCTCGGCGTCCTGACGCTGGGTCAGGTGGTAGTGCAGGATCACGAAGTCCCGCACCTGCTCCACGTCGCGGCCGACACGGCGGTTGTAGGCCGCGATATTGGCCTCGCTGAAGTCGGTGTCGGGGAAGTGCTGCAGCAGGCGGTTCAGGCCGACGTGGACCAGGTGGATGCTGGTGGACTCCAGCGGCTCGATGAAGCCCGACGACAGTCCCAGCGCCACCACGTTCTTCGCCCAATAGGCCTTTCGACGCCCGGTCACGAACCGCAGGTGGCGCGGTTCGGCCAGCAGCTCTCCGTCCAGCGTCTGGACCAGCCGGTCGGCGGCGGCCTGCTCGTCGATGAACTGGGACGAATAGACGTAGCCGTTGCCGGTGCGGTGCTGCAGCGGAATGCGCCAGCGCCAGCCGCCGGCGTCCGCGGTGGCGCGGGTGTAGGGCGTAATCGGCCCCACCTTGGCGCAGGGCGCGGCGACCGCTCTGTTCATCGGCAGCCAGTGGGACCAGTCCTCGTATCCCGCCTTCAGCGCGCCCTCGATCAGCAGTCCCCGAAAGCCGGTGCAGTCGATGAAAAGATCAGCATCCAGAGTGCGTTCGCCTTCCAGCCTCACCTGATCAACGAAGCCGTCCGGCCGCTGGATCACCTCTACGATCTTGCCCTCGACGCGCTCCACCCCCTTCGCCTCGCAGACCTTGCGAAGGTGAAGGGCGTAAAGCCCGGCGTCGAAATGGAAGGCGGAGGCGATCAGCCCCTCCGGCGTTCGGGGGTCGGGGTTCAGAGGGCCCACGCGACCCGCGTAGGCGGCCTGGGTGCACAGGGAATAGGCGTCGAGACCGGACGCCATCCCCCTGGCCCGCAGCGACAGCCAGACCTGGTGGAAATCGCCGAGGTCCCGCGCCGCGCCATAGGCGCCGAACGGATGGAAATACGTCGTGTTTTCAGAGCCCCAGCCGACGAACTGGATGCCGAGCTTCAGGCTGGCCTTGGTCTCGCGCATGAAGGCGACCTCGTCCAGGCCGATCATGCGGTTGAAGTCGCGGATGGTGGGCACCGTCGCCTCGCCCACGCCGACAATGCCGATGTCGTCGGACTCCACCAGCCGCACCCGGCAGTAGGGGCCCGTCGCGGTCTTCAGGGCGGCCGCGGCCATCCAGCCGGCGGTGCCCCCGCCCACCACCAGGATCGACCTGATCGGCTCGGCCATGCCGGTCCCCCTACTGCCGCATCATCTCGCGCGCGGTGATCACGCGCATGATCTCGTTGGTCCCTTCCAGAATGCGGTGGACGCGCAGGTCGCGAACGATCCGCTCCAGAGGATAGTCCTTCAGATAGCCGTAGCCGCCGTGAAGCTGCAGCGCCTCGTCGGCGATCTGGAAACAGGCGTCGGTGGCCAGCCGCTTGGCCATGGCGCACCACTTGGTCTTCTCCGGGTGGCCGGCGTCGATCGCCCAGGCGCCGCGCAGCACCATCAGCCGCGCCGCGTCGAGCTGGGTCGCCATGTCCGCAAGCTTGAACTGGACGTTCTGGAACTCCGCCAGAGACTTGCCGAACTGCTTTCGCGTGGCGACGTAGACCTGCGCCGTCTCCAGCGCCAGCCGCGCGCCGCCCAGCGAGCAGGCGGCGATGTTCAGGCGTCCGCCGTCCAGCCCCATCATGGCGTAGCGGAAGCCGTCACCTTCCTTGCCCAGCAGATTGGCGACCGGCACGCGGCAGTCGTCGAACTGGACGATGGCGGTCGGCTGGCTGTTCCAGCCCATCTTCCGTTCCTGGCCGCCGAAGGACAGGCCGGGCGTGTCCTTCTCGACCACGACGGCGCTGACGCCCTTCGGCCCCGGCTCGCCGGTCCGGCACATGACGACATAGACGTCGCTGGCGCCCGCGCCCGAGATGAAGGCCTTGGACCCGTTCAGCACCAGGTGATCGCCGTCCCGCGCCGCCGTCGTCCTCAGCGCCGCCGCGTCGGAGCCCGAGCCCGGTTCGGTCAGACAGTAGCTGCCGATCAGCTCCATGGTCGCCAGACGCGGCACGAAGCGCGCCCGCAGATCGTCCGAGCCGAAGCTGTCGACCATCCAGGTGACCATGTTGTGGATCGAGAGGAAGGCCGCCGTCGACACGTCGCCGCGCGACAGCTCCTCGAAGATCAGCGCCGCCTCGACCCGGCCCAGCGCCATGCCGCCGTGCTCTTCCCGCGCATAGATGGCCGCGAACCCGGTCTCGGCGGCGCGGCGCATGACGTCGATGGGAAAGTGCTTGGTCTCGTCCCACTCGGCGGAGTGGGGGGCGAGCTCCGCCTCGGCGAAGGCGCGCGCGGCGTCCTGAATGGCGCGCTGGTCCTCGGTCAGGGCGAAATCCATAAGGCGTGTCCTCTTGTCGTTGTTTCCGCGCTTCTAGCCGATGCGCCCGCCGGATGACGAGACGCCCCGGCTGCGATAAGCGGACGCGATGAGCACGCCCTTTGCGCCCGCCCCCTTTCCCCTCGCCCGCCCGCGTCGCCTGCGGGCCCAGCCGTGGATCCGGTCGCTGGTGGCCGAAACCACGCTGACGCCGGCCGACCTGGTGTGGCCGCTGATCGTTCACGACGGCGAGGAGGACGCTCAGCCCGTCCCGTCGATGCCCGGCGTCGACCGCCTGTCGCCCCGGGCGGCGGCGAAGGCGGCGGTGCGGGCGCGCGACCTCGGCATCCCGGCGGTGGCCCTGTTTCCGAACATCGCCAAGACCGCCAAGGACGCGGTCGGGACCGGCGCGACCGATCCGGACGGCCTGGTGCCGGAGTGCATCCGCGCCATCAAGGACGCGGCGCCGGAGGTCGGCGTCATCACCGACGTGGCGCTGGACTGCTACACCGACCATGGCCACGATGGCGTCCTGGAGGACCGCCGCATCGTCAACGACGCGACGCTGGAGCGGCTGGCGGAGCAGGCCTTCATCCACGCCCACGCCGGGGCCGACGTCGTGGCGCCGTCGGACATGATGGACGGGCGCGTCCAGGCGATCCGCGAGGCGCTGGAGGCCAACGGCTTTCAGGACACGCTGATCCTGTCCTATGCCGCGAAGTACGCGTCGGCCTTCTACGGCCCCTACCGCGACGCCGTCGGTTCGGCCCGCGCCCTGTCCGGCGACAAGAAGACCTATCAGATGGACTTCGCCAACTCCGACGAGGCGCTGCGCGAAGTCGCCATGGACATCGCCGAGGGCGCGGACTTGGTCATGGTCAAGCCGGGACTGCTCTACCTCGACATCGTGCGCCGGGTGTCCGAGACCTTCCGCGTGCCCACCCTCGCCTATCAGGTGTCGGGCGAGTACGCGATGATGAAGGCCGCCGTCGCGAACGGCTGGCTGGACGAAGACCGGGCGATCCTCGAGAGCCTGACCGCCTTCAAGCGCGCTGGCTGCGCGGGCGTGCTGACCTATTTCGCGCCGCGGGCGGCGGAGCTGCTGGGATAGGCGCTATCGGTCCGTCAGGCCTCGGCTGATCCGGATCAGCTCGATGACGCAGACGATCTGCCGCGCCCGCCACTGCGCCATCAGGTAGATCGCCACGCCGACGGCGAGGATGATCACCAGGTTGGCGACGGGGCCCGGGTTCTCCCGCACCAGCTGCAGCAGGCCGTCGCCCAGGATTTCGGACAACAGCGCCACGATCGTGACCGGGATCGTGACATAGAAGATCACCAGTATCCGCATGACCCAGTCGTGCCGCCGCTGGTTAAGCAGCGCCACGGCGTAGAGTCGCTCCACATCCTCGTCCGACAGCCCGGCCGTGGCCGCGAAGGCCTTGCGGGTCGAGGCGTTCGCCCGCAGCCCCGACACCAGGTCGTTGCCGAAGGTGGTCCAGGCCCCCGGCGTCGCCAGTCCCGTGGCCACAAACGACCAGGTCGCGAACATGCGTGTCAGCCGACGCCAGACCGGCCAGTAGGCCGCCTCGACCGTCAGCTCCGCCGCTGCAGCCTCGCCGCCAGGCTCGACGTGTCCCATCGCGATCCCCCCATCGCCTGCACCTCGGCGTAGAACTGATCCACGAGCGCGGTGAGCGCAAGGCGCGACCCGTTGCGACGCGCCTCGTCCAGCACCAGCCCCAGGTCCTTGCGCATCCAGTCGACGGCGAAGCCGAACTCGAACTCGCCGTTCGCCGCCGTCTTCCAGCGGTTGTCCATCTGCCACGACTGAGCCGCGCCCTTGGAGATCGCCTCGTAGACGGCGTCGGTCTCCAGCCCCGCCTGCTGGGCGAAATGGACCGCCTCGGCCAGACCCTGGACAACCCCGGCGATCGCGATCTGGTTGACCATCTTGGTCAGCTGGCCGGACCCGGCGGGGCCCATGTGACGGATCGCCCTGGAATAGGCGTCCAGCGCGGGGCGTACGCGGTCCAGCGCCCCGGCGTCGCCGCCGACCATGACGCTGAGCTGTCCCGTCTCGGCCCCCGCCTGGCCGCCGGACACGGGCGCGTCGAGGAACACGCGACCCGTCGCTTCAGCCATGGCCGCCATGTCGCGCGCCACGGTCGCGGAGGTGGTGGTGTGGTCCACGATCACCGCGCCCTCGGCCAGATGCGGCAGGGCCTCGGCCACCACCTGACGGACGTCGTCGTCGGCGCCGACGCACAGGATGAACAGCTCGGCCCCGGTCGCCGCCTCGGCCACCGTCGCGGCGAAGCGGCCGCCGTTCGCCTCGGCCCAGGCGCGCGCCTTGGCCGAGGTCCGGTTGAAGCCCGCGACATCATGCCCCGCGGTCAGGAGGCGCCGCGCCATCGGAGCGCCCATCACCCCCAGTCCGGCGAAACCGATCCTCATGCGTGGCTCCCGATGGCGCCGAAATGGCCCCGGTGGAACGTGAGGGCCGCGCCATCGTCGACGTCGAAATCGACCACCCGCCCGATGATGATGAGATGATCGCCCGCCTGGGCCTGACGTTCGGTCTCGCAGGCGAACCAGGCGAGCGACGCGGGCAGGCGCGGCATGTCGCCGACACGGCGGACCTCGGCCTCTCCCAGCGCCCAGTGGCCCTTGGCGAAGCGCGCGGCGAGATCCCGCTGCTCCGCCGCCAGGACCTGGATCACGAACCGGTTCGCCGCCGCGAAGAGCGGCGCCCGCTCCGAGCCGTCGTCAAGGCACCACAGGACTAGGCGAGGGTTCAGCGAGACCGAGGTGAAGGAGTTCACGGTGATGCCCACCGGACCGGACGGCGTGTCGGCCGTGACCACGCACACGCCCGTGGCGAAGGCGCCCAGAGCGTGCCGATAGGCCTTGGCGTCGTCGGGCGGGGTGGCGGCGGGTTCGGACACGGCGGCTCCTGGTTGCTTCCGGACTAGGCGGGGCCGTCGGCGCGCGCAAGGGCACGAAACGCCGCCTTAACCTTGTTCGCCGAGGGTTGGGCCCAGTTCCCGCCAGAGGCTCGCATGTCCGCCAGCGATCGTCCGATCCTGATCAAGAAAATCAAGAAGGGCGGCGGGCACGGCCATCACGGCGGCGCCTGGAAGGTGGCCTATGCGGACTTCGTGACCGCCATGATGGCCTTCTTTCTGCTGATGTGGCTGATCAACACGACCGACCCCGAGCAGAAGCGCGGCATCGCGGAGTATTTCGCGCCGGCCAGCGTGTCGGAGACGACCAGCGGCTCGGGCGGCATCCTGGGCGGCACCGCCCTCGGCGATCAGGGCTCCAAGGCCGAGGGATCGATGTCGGTCGTCAGCGAGCTCGCGCCCGAGGCGCCCGACAACGCGCCGGAGGAGGTGGGCCAGAGCGAGAACCTCGCGGCGGCCAGCGAAGAGGCCCTGCGGGCAGAGATCGCGCGGCGCGAGGCCGCCGACTTCGCCTCGGCCGCAGCGTCCCTGCGGCAAGCCATGCAGTCCCTGCCCGAGCTCGCCGAGCTGTCGAAACAGATGATCATCGACCAGACGCCGGAGGGCCTGCGCATCCAGTTGGTCGATCAGGAAGGGCGTTCCATGTTCGAGGAGAACTCGGCCCGCCCCAACGCCCGCGCCCAGGTGCTACTGCGCGCGGTCAGCCGGGTGGTGAACCAGCTGCCGAACCGCGTGTCCATCAGCGGCCATACGAGCGCGCGCGCGGGTTCCGGGGTCGCCAGCGCGCCGGCGGACTGGAGCCTGTCGGCCCAGCGCGCCAACGCCGCGCGCGAGATCATGCAGGGCGCCGGCGTCGATCCGGACCGCGTCTATCAGGTCGCGGGCAAGGCGGGCTCTGATCCGCTCTATCCCGACGACCCCAGCCTAGCCGGCAATCGCCGCATCGCCATCGTGCTGCTCAGGGAAGCGCCGGTGCTGCCGCGCGACACCAGCCTCTGAAGATGACCAGACCGGCGTCCAGAGGCTTGCGGGACTTCGGACTTTCGCCCCAAATCAGCGGCATGAGCACGGTCGTGAACCGCAGCGAGATCGTCCCCTCGGGAGGTTGGGCATGACCCAGCACATCCCGTCGCGACAGCTGCGCTTCTTCATGACCTCCAGCGCCCCCTGCCCGTATCTCGACGGCAAGTTCGAGCGGAAGGTCTTCGCCAACCTGCCCTTCGCGGACGGCGCGCGCGTCAACGACCAGCTGACCCACTCCGGCTTCCGGCGCAGCCAGAACATCGCCTACCGCCCGGCCTGCGAGGCCTGCGACGCCTGCGTGTCCGTCCGCGTGCCGGTGATGCGCTACGTGTTCAGCAAGTCGGAGCGCCGCACGCTGAGGCGCAACGCCGACCTCCAGCGCTGCCTGGTCGAGGCCGAGGCGACCGCCGAACAGTTCATGCTGCTCAAGCGCTACCTCGGCGCTCGTCATGCCGGCGGCGGGATGAGCGAGATGACCTGGCCCGACTACGTCGCCATGGTCGAAGACACCGCCGTTCGGACCCATCTCATCGAGTACCGCCTGCCGTCGACGGACGGCCCCGGCCGGCTGGTCGGCGTGGCCCTCACGGATCTGCTGCATGACGGCCTGTCGATGGTCTACAGCTTCTTCGATCCCGACCACGCGGATCGCAGCCTGGGGATGTTCGCGATCCTGGACCACCTGCGGCAGGCTGCGGCGGTGCGGCTGCCCTATGTCTACCTGGGCTACTGGGTGAAGAACTCGCCCAAGATGGACTACAAGGGCCGCTTCCGCCCCTTGGAGCAGCTGACGCCGCTCGGCTGGCGACCGCTGGACTAGATCAGGCTCGGAAACTGGCGCTCGAAGCGGCCCAGCGCCGCCGGATGCAGCCGCACCACCACATGGGTCCGTCCCGCCGGGTCGGTGTCGCGGAACGTCACGCGCCCATGCTGATACAGCCACGCCAGGGCCTCGCCCTGCTCGGGCTCGAGCGTCAACCGCGTCTCGGGATCGTCGTCGATCAGACCGGCGATCGCGGCCCTCAGGGTCTCGATCCCCTCCCCGGTCCAGGCGGACACCGCGACGGCGGTCTGTCGCGTCGCATGCCGCATCGCCTGGCCCAGCACCTCGTCGCGGTCGTCGGACGGCAGCAGGTCGATCTTGTTCCAGACCTCCAGCACCCGGCGTGTCTTGCCCTCAGGCGTCGGGATCTGCTTGAGAACCGCCTCGACGTCCTTGGCCTGGGCGTCGGTGTCCGGCGAGGCGATGTCGCGGACGTGCAGGATCAGGTCGGCCTCGCCCACCTCCTCCAGCGTCGCGCGGAAGCTTTCGACCAGTTCGTGCGGCAGGTCGGAGATGAAGCCCACGGTGTCGGCGATGATCGCCGGCCGGCCCTGCGGCAGCTTTATGGTCCGCTGGGTGGTGTCCAGGGTGGCGAACAGCAGGTCCTTGGCCAGAACCTCCGAACCGGTCAGCCGGTTGAACAGCGTCGACTTGCCCGCGTTGGTGTAGCCGACCAGTGCGACCGTCGGAAACGGCGCCCGCTTGCGCGCCTGCCGATGAAGCGCGCGGGTGCGGCGCACCTCCTCCAGCTCGCCCTTCAGCTTGACGATGCGGTCGGCGATCAGGCGCCGGTCCAGCTCGATCTGGGTTTCGCCGGGGCCGCCGGTCGAGCCGGTGCCGCCGCGCTGCCGCTCCAGGTGGGTCCAGGTGCGGACCAGGCGCGAGCGCTCGTAGTCGAGCCGGGCCAGCTCGACCTGCAGCCGGCCCTCCTTGGTCCGGGCGCGCCGGCCGAAGATCTCCAGGATCAGGCCGGTCCGGTCGACGACCTTGGCCTCCCAGGCCTTTTCGAGATTGCGCTGCTGCACGGGCGTCAGGGCGTCGTCGATGATGACGACCTCGGCTTCGGCGGCGCGGATCAGCGCGGCCAGTTCATCCACCTTGCCGGCGCCGAAAAGGGTGGCGGGCGTCACGCGCCGGATGCGCGCGATCTCGGCGGCGCGCACGTCGAGGTCCAGCGCCTGGGCCAGCCCGGTCGCCTCCTCAAGCCGCTCGGCGGCCTGGCGCGAGGCCTGCTCGCGACCGTCGGGATGGATGACGACGGCCTTCAGGACCGGGGCGGCGTGATCAATCAGTTTTTGGGTCAATCGTTCTCGTCGACGTCCGGCTCGTACAGCTGCACGGGCTGGGCGGGCATGATGGTGGAGATGGCGTGCTTGTACACAAGCTGCGACTGGCCGTCCCGACGCAGAAGCACGCAGAAGTTATCGAACCAGGTCACGATGCCCTGAAGCTTCACCCCGTTGACGAGGAAGATCGTCAGCGGCGTCTTCGTCTTGCGGACGCTGTTCAGGAAGGTGTCCTGGAGGTTCTGTCTCTTGTCTTGCGACATGGCAGGTTGATCCTGTCTTCGTTGGTCGCCGCGAAGGGGAGGCGCGGCGGCGGAGGCGCGACCTTAGACGGCGCGTCGCCCGACCCGCAATGGCTAGATGGCCTCTTCCCGCGCCCTTTCAAGGTAAAGGCGTCGCAGCTTCGTCGCGACGGGCCCCGGCTTGCCGTCGCCGATCTTCACCCCGTCGATGGACACCGTGGGCATCAGGAAAGCGCCGGCGGCGGTGAAGAAGGCTTCCTTCGCCTCCTTGGCCTCATCGACCGTGAAGGGGCGCTCCTCGAGTTCCAGGCCTTCCTGCGCCAGCAGGTCCAGGATCGCCGCGCGCGTCACGCCGCGCAGTATGTTGGCCTGGGTGTCGCGGGTGCGCACCTTTCCGTTCTTGTCGATGATCCAGGCGTTGGTCGACGACCCCTCCGTCACCAGCCCCAGTTCGTCCACCATCCAGGCTTCATAGGCCCCGGCCTCGCGCGCCGCCTGTTTGGCCAGCACGTTGGGCAGCAGGCCGACCGTCTTGATATCGCACCGGCCCCATCGAATGTCCGGCTGGGTCAGGACCGCGACGCCTTTTCGCGCCATGGCCTCGGCCTTCTGGAAGTCCACGCTTCTGGAGGTGGCCACCACGCTGGGCAGGGTCCCCGGCGCGGGGAACGGATGATCCCGGCGGGCGGCGCCGCGGGTCACCTGCAGATAGACGATGCCCTCCCGCACCCGGTTGCGCCGGATCGTCTCCTTCAGCACGACGGTCAGCGACTGGCGCGTCATGGGGATGGGAATGCGCAGCTCCGTCAGGCTGCGCGCCAGGCGGGTCATGTGACCTTCATAGTCGGCCAGCTTTCCGTCGAAGACCGACCAGACCTCATAGACCCCGTCGGCGAACTGGAAGCCCCGGTCCTCCACGCTGACGGACGCGTCCGAAAGCGGCACATACGCCCCGTTCACATAGGCCACGCGCGACATCAGTCCGTCGTCTCCTCGTCCTCGTCTCCGCCCCGCGAGGGCGCCACGCCCAGCGACTTGAGCTTGCGGTGCAGCGCCGATCTCTCCATGCCGATGAAGGCGGCGGTGCGCGAGATGTTTCCGCCGAAGCGCATGATCTGGGCCCCCAGATACTCCCGTTCGAACACCTCCCGGGCCTCGCGCAGCGGCAGGGCGATGACCCGCTCGGCCCCCAGTCCGCCGCCGCCGCTCCCGCTCGCGACCTCCTGCGGCAGCTGATCCGCGGTGATCGGCTCGGCGGGGTCGCCGCCGGCCAGGATCAGCAGACGCTCGATGTTGTTGCGCAGCTGGCGGACGTTGCCGGGCCACGGATGCACCTGGAGCACCGCGATGGCGTCGTCCGCGAGGGTGCGCCGGGGCAGGCCCTGGGCGTCGGCCAGCGCATCGACGAAATAGGCGCAAAGTTCGGCGATGTCCTCCCGGCGCTCAGCCAGCGCGGGAACCCGGATCGGCACCACGTTCAGGCGGTGGAACAGGTCCTCGCGGAATCGACCCTCGGCGATCTCGGTCTTCAGGTCGCGCGACGTGGACGAGATCACGCGGACGTCGACCTGAACGTCCTGTTCGCCGCCGACCCGACGGAACCTCTGCTCGACGAGCACCCGCAGGATGCGCCCCTGGCTTTCGCGGGGCATGTCGGCGACGTCGTCGAGATAGAGGGTGCCGTTATGGGCCCGCTCGAACACCCCGATCTTCCTCGGCTGTCCGTCCGCCCCCTCCTCGCCGAACAGTTCGACGTCCAGCCGCTCCGGCGTCATCCCGGCGGCCGAGATGGCGACGAAGACGCCGCGGGCGCGCCCGCTGGCCTCGTGGATCTGACGGGCCACCAGCTCCTTGCCCGAGCCCGGCGGGCCGGCGATCAGAATGCGGCTGTTGGCCGGCGCGACCTTGGCGATGGTGGCGCGGAGCTGCTGGGCCGCCGCCGACTTGCCGATGAGCCCGCTCGGCACGCTCGCCCTGGCTCTCAGCTGACGGTTCTCTCGCCGCAGCAGCGCCGCCTCCAGCGCCCGCTCCACCACGACGACCAGGCGGTCGGACTTGAACGGCTTCTCAAGGAAGTCGTAGGCGCCGCGCTTCAGCGCGCTGACGGCCGTTTCGATGTTGCCGTGCCCCGAGATCATGATGACGGGCAGATCGGGGTCCAGCTGCTTGACCAGGTCGAGCAGCTCCAGCCCGTCGAGGCCGCCGCCCTGCATCCAGATGTCCAGCAGGATCAGCGACGGCTTGCGCGCGCGGATGACGGCGAGCGCCTCCTCGGCGTTCGAGGCCGTTCGCACCGCGTGACCTTCGTCCTCCAGCAGGCCGGACACGAGATCGCGGATGTCCGCCTCGTCGTCCACCACCAGAATGTCGGCTCCGGATGATCGCATCTCGCCTCGCTCAGGCTGTCGTGAGGGCGGCCGTGTCGGGCTGGGACGCCGGCCGCTGGGGTTGCAAGGGAAGGACCAGACAGACGCGGGCGCCGCGCAGTCGCGCGGCGTCCGCGAGTTTCAATGCGCCCCCGTGGTCCTCACAGATACGGCGCACGATAGCGAGGCCGAGGCCCGTGCCCTTCTCGCGGGTGGTGACATAGGGCTCCGTCAGCCGGTCGCGGTCCTTGGCCGGCAAGCCGACGCCGTCGTCCTCGATGATGAAGGTCGCCACGCCGTCGACGATGTCCAGGTCGGCGGTGACGCCGGCCGTGTCGTGTCCCTTGTCCCGGCGCGCCTGGACCGCTTCGCCGGCGTTCTTGAGCACGTTCGCCAGGGCCTGCCCGATCATGGTGCGGTCGCAGGTTAGGACGGCCTTCGGCAGGTCCTCGGACAGACGCACCTCGATGTCGGGCGCCGCGACCCTCTGGGCGAACACGGCCTCGCGCAGCAGCTCCGCCGGATCGGCGCGAGTGAACCGGGGCGCCGGCATGCGGGCGAAGGCCGAGAACTCGTCGACCATGCGACCGATGTCGCCGACCTGGCGGATGATCGTCTCGGTGCAGCGGTCGAAGACCTCGACGTCGTCCTCGACGCGTCGGCGGTACTTGCGCCGCAGACGGTCGGCGGACAGCTGGATCGGCGTCAGCGGGTTCTTGATCTCGTGCGCGATGCGCCGCGCGACGTCGCGCCAGGCGGCGTTCCGCTGAGCGGTCACCAAGCGGGTGATGTCGTCGAAGGTCATGACCGCCTCGCCGCCCAGGCCGCCCTGCACCCGAACGCGCAGACGCCGGGTCTCGCCCTCGCGGGAGATGTCGACGTCCTCCTCGATCTGCGGCTCGCCCCGGCCGATCAGCGCGCCCAGCTCGGGGGCGAGTTCGGCGAGCGGTCGGCCGATCGGCTCCTCCGCCTGGATGGCCAGAAGCTCCCGTGCGCTGTCGTTGATGGCCGAGACCCGGCCCTCCCGGTCCAACCCGATCACGCCGGCCGAGACGCCCGACAGCACCGTTTCTGTGAACAGGCTGCGCGCCTGCGCCTCCTCGCTGGCCTGTCGCAGAGCCTTCTGCTGCGCTTCCAAATCCTCCGCCATGCCGTTGAAGGCGCTGGACAACATGTTGATCTCGGCCAGGTCGCGTTGGGTCGGCACCCGCGCGCCCAGGTCGCCGGCGGCGATCCGGTTGGCCGCATTGATCAGACGCGCCACGGGCCGGGAGATGGCGTTCGCCGCCGACATGCCCAGCCAGACGGCCCCGACCAAGACCAGGATGACGGTCTGGGCGTAGGCGAGGATGAAGGCGGCCTGGATTCGCGTGCGGCTATCCTCCGCCTCTCGATAGGCCTGGATAGCCTGATCGCTCTGGCGCATGCGGGCGATGAGGCCGTCCCCGACCGGACGGACTACGTAGAGATAGGCGTCCGGATAGCCCGGCAGCACGGTCACCGCCCGGATGACGTCCGGGTTCTCCGTGACCTCGACCGCCGCCTCGTCGCCCCCTTCGGCGACGGCGAAGGCGTCCTCCGGCGGAGCCACATAGGGCGGGGCCGCCGCCGTCTCGCCCCGGGCGAGCACCTGGCCGTTCCCGTCCAGCACATAGATGGCGGGGTAGCCGAAGAAGGCGGCGATCTGCGTCAGCGCCGCGCTGAATTGCAGCCTACGCTCGAACAGCGGGCGGACGCCGCCCAGCTCGGCGACGATGGTCGCCAGGTCGCCGGTCATGTCGTCGGAGACGTCCTCGACATAGGCCCGCCCCACCGTGGCCCCGTTCTCCACCGCCGCCCTGACGTTGTCGCTGAACCAGGCGTCGATCCCCCGGTTGACCAGAACCCCGAAGACCAGGGCCACCACAACCGCGGGGCCGACCGCGACGGCCGAAAACAGGGCGACGAAGCGCAGGTGCAGCCGCGCGCCCGCGTCGCTGGAACGCTCCCGCACCAGGCTCAGAACGCGAACGCCCACGATCGCGCCGATGATCGCCAGAGGGACCAGGTTGGCCAGCAGGATGAAAACGACGAGCCGGCCGGCGGACCCCCGCATCCCGCCGCCGCCGTCCGCCGAAGGCGCGGCGGCGAGGATCCACACCGTCAGGCCGATCAGGGCCAGAGCCAGGGTGAACAGGGCCGCGAAGACCAGACGCGCGCGGTCGTCCAGCGCCCCGCGCCGCAGCGCTTCGAGCGGCCGCAGCGGTTCGCGCACGACGCCAGGCTCGGCATGCCTCATGACCTGAGCTTAGGCCGCTCTGTTACCCGAAATCAACGGTGCGTCACCGAACTGCATCACTGGGCGCACCCCCCACCAGTCGGCCAGAGCAGGGACGACATCGGCCGGATCGTCCAGGCGGCAGAGACGGGCCTTGGCCTGGCGGCGCGCGTCGGCGGCCTCGGGCCACGGCGCCTGTTCGACGTACCAGCCGAGATGCTTGCGGAACATCTTCAGGCCCAGGGGCGCGCCGTAGAACGCCAGGCTTTCGGCCAGATGCCGCGCGACGATCTCCAGCCGCGCCTCCGGCCCGGGCTCCGGGAACGCGCCGCCGGTCGCGAGCGACGCCTCCAGCATCGCCGGCAGCCAGGGTCGACCGTAGACGCCCCGCCCCAGCATCAGGGCGTCGGCGCCGGACTGCTCAAGCGCGGCGCGGGCGTCATCGGCGGTCATGATGTCGCCGTTGACGATCACGGGGACGCCCACCGCCGCCTTCACCCTTCCGACCGCCGTCCAGTCCGCCACGCCGGTGTAGAACTGACTGCGGGTTCGGCCGTGAACCGTCACCGCCTTCACCCCGATCGCCTCGGCGTCGGCCGCCAGTTCCGGAGCGTTGATGGACTCGGGGTCCCAGCCCAGCCGCATCTTGACCGTCACCGGTCGGGACACCGCCTCCACCACCGCGCGCATGATCGCCCGCGCCCGGTCCGGGGTCCGCATCAGGGCCGAGCCGGAGGCGATGCCGGTCACTTCCTTCGACGGACAGCCGAAGTTCAGGTCGATGATGTCGGCGCCCGCCGCCTCCGCCATGCACGCGCCCTCGGCCATGGCGGCGGGATCGGCGCCGACCAGTTGGATGACGGTCAGCGGCAGGCCTTCGCCCACGGCGGCGCGTCGGACGACATCCGGCCGCCCTCGCGCCAGCTCCTTGGAGGCCACCATCTCGGTCGCGACGTAGGCGGCTCCCAGGCTCGAGGCGAGCCTGCGGAACGGCAGATCGGTCACGCCGGTCATGGGCGCGGTCAGGACGCGTCCGGGAATGCGGACGTCGCCGATCCAGAGCTCGCGGGCGATGCTGGCCATGCGGCTCTCTAGCCTGCCTCTCGCCAGCCGCCAAAGCGCTCTCTAGAAGGCCGTTCATGAGATTCGCGGGCGTGGTGGTGGCGGCGGGCTCGGGCTCGCGCGCGGGCGGGGCCAAGCAATGGCGGCTGCTCGGCGGCAAGCCCGTCGTCCGCTGGTCGGTCGAGGCCCTGCTCGACGCCGGTGCGGCCGAGGTGGTGGTGGTGATCCCCGGCGGCACGGACGCCGAGGCGGCGGAGGCCCTGTCCGGCCTGACCGGGTGGCGCGCCGAGGCGGGCGGCGCCACCCGAACCGCCTCGGTCATGGCCGGGCTGCGGCGCCTGTCCCTCGACGAACAGGACGCGGTCCTGATCCACGACGCCGCGCGCCCCCTCCTGTCGGCCGATGTCATCCGGCGGCTTCTGACGGCGCTTGAGACCGGCGACGCCGCCCTGCCCGTCCTGCCGGTCGCGGACTCCTTGAAGCGGGACGAAAAGGGCGTGTCGGGCGGCGCGGTGGATCGGGAGGGGCTGATGCGCGCCCAGACGCCCCAGGCTTTCCGGCTGGGGCCCCTGCGCGCCGCCTACGCCGTCTGGCCGGACGACGCCGCCGCGACCGACGACGCGAGCGTGTTCGAGGCGGCGGGCGGGGCCGTCGCACTGGTTCCGGGCGACGCCGCCCTCATGAAGCTCACCTATCCGGAGGATTTCGCCATGGCCGAGGCCCTGATCGCCCAAGAGACCCGTATGGGCCTGGGACTGGACGCCCATCGCTGGGGCCCCGGCGACACCGTCTGGCTGTGCGGCGTTCCCATCCAGCACGAACAGACCCTGATCGGTCACTCCGACGCCGACGCCGGCCTCCACGCTCTGACCGACGCGATCCTGGGCGCGCTCGGCGAAGGCGACATCGGCGACCACTTCCCGCCGACCGATCCGCAGTGGAAGGGCGCCAGCTCCGACCGGTTCCTGGTTCACGCGGTGGAGATGGTCCGCGCCCGCGGCGGGCGGATCGTCAATGTCGATGTGACCCTGGTCTGCGAGCGGCCGCGCATCAAGCCGCACCGGGCCGCCATGCGCGAACGCCTTTCCGAGCTTCTCGGCATTCCGTTGGACGCCGTCAGCGTGAAGGCCACCACGACCGAGGGCATGGGCTTCGCCGGTCGTCAGGAGGGGTTGGCGGCCCAGGCCATCGCCGCGGTGTCGCTGCCGGTCCGCGCCTAGAGCCTGATCGGCCTAAGTGGAATCGCTTCGCGATTCCGCTTGAGGCGTGAATCAGGCTCTCACTGGAACTGGACCGAAGTCTGAGCCCAGTTGGACTGCGTCCAACTGAACCGATTTCGGTCTAGCGCGCGAAGCTCCGCCACAGGGCGCCGACGAGGTTCACATAGTCGTCGGACCAAGGCCGGACGTCGGTCTCGGCCAGCTGTCGCCAGCGAGGATCGGCGCGGAAGGCCGCGATGCCCGCCTCGGTCGGCGACAGGATCAGCGCCTCGGTCGAGGCCTCGGCCAGCCCCTGCCCGCCCGCCTGCTCGAAGTAGATCTGGTGCAGCGCCGGAACGCCCAGCGCCTGGCTGGCCGCCTGGGCCGGCAGAGTGATCTCCAGGTTCCGGTTCGACAGGTGCAGCACCACCACCCCGTCGTCGGCCACGACGCGCAGGTACTCGGCGAGGGCCTCGGTCGTCAGCAGATGGGTCGGGACGGCGTCGGAACTGAAGGCGTCGATGATCAGGACGTCATAGCTGTCGTCCGGGACGTCCCCGAGCGACAGCCTCGCATCGCCCAGCACCGTCATCACCGGCCCCTCGGCGCAGTCCGAGATGAAGCTGAACCAGCGCGGGTCACGCGACAGCCGATCCACCGCCGGGTCGATCTCGAAGAAGGTCAGCCGGTCGCGCGGCCCGACGTAGGCCGCCAGCGCTCCGGCCCCCTGACCGATCACGGCCATGCGCGTGTCGGGCGCCCTGGCCTGGGTCATCTGCACCGCCTGTCCCAGCGGCGTCTGGGGCGTGTAGTACAGCGTCGGCCGACAGCGCTGGTCCGGGTTCAGGGACTGCGCGCCATGAAGCGTCGTTCCGTGCATCAGCACATGGACCTCGCCGCCGAGCCCGGGGTCGGGCGTGCGCGCCACGCGCATCACCCCGAAGAAGCTGCGCTCGCTGTAGGCCCAGTCGTAGCCCCGCGAGATGTGCTGCGCCGACCAGCACATCAGCGCCAGCACGAGCACGAACAGCGGCGCCCTGTCCCGGAGCAGATAGGCGCCCACCGCCGCCGTCCCGAGAATGCCCGCCGACACCCGCAGCAGGGGCTCGCCGCGCAGGCCGGGCAGGAACTCGGCGTTGTAGCGCATCATCTCCAAGAGCAGCGGCGGCGTCAGCGCGACCGGAACGGCGAGGAGCAGCGCGATCTTCTCCACGCGATCCAGGGGCGTCTTGGCCCAATGCCGGGCCAGGCCCACCAGCACCAGCACGATGGGGTACTCCCACACCGCCTCGAAGACGACCGGGGCCATCAGGGCCGTGAACGCCCCGCCCAGCACGCCGCCGAACGAGATCCAGAGGTAAAACTCCGTCAGCCGGTCGCTGGGCGGACGTCGGCCGGCCAGCCTCTGATGGCACAGCAGGGCGGCGAAGAAGAAGGCCGCGATGTTCGTGGCGACCAGCAGCAGCCACTCGCCGGTGCGAAACGCGATGAAGATCACCGCCACCGCCGCCGTCGCCGCCTGGAGCGCCAGCGTCACGTGGAAGGGCGGCCATGGCCGATCGCGGAACGCCAGCACGAACGTCAGCAGATACAGCGCGAGCGGCAGCACCCAAAGGAAGGGTGCGGACGCCACGTCGGTCGACAGGTGGGTGGTGACACCCAGCATCAGACTGGACGGCGCCGCCGCCAGCAGCACCAGAACGCCGCGCTCGCGCCACGACAGAGCGGGGCTGCGCGTCTCGCCTCGCGGCGTCGCCGATGCGCCTCGCCGCAAGGTGAAGGCCAGCCAGAGCAGGACCGACACGAACAGGCCATAGCCGACGGTCCACCCCAGACGCTGCCCGTCCAGCGTCGCGAGCGGCTCAACCGCCAGCGGATAGGCCAGAAGGGCCAGGAAACTGCCCAGATTGCTGGCGGCGTAGAGGCGATATGGGTTTCGGTCCGCCCGGGTCCGCGCGAACCAGGCCTGGATCAGCGGCGCCGTCGCCGACAGGATGGCGAACGGCGCGCCCAGCGAAAGCAGCAGCGTGGTCAGCAGCCACCCGATCGGACGGGCCGGATCGGGGTCCCCGGTCACGCCCGTGATCGCCAGCGGCAGGCTGAGCGCGGCCAGCAGCAGCAGCGCCAGATGAACGCCGATCTGGACGCGAAGATCGGCGATGCGCTGAAGCAGATGCGCGTACAGATATCCGGCCAGGAGCGCCGCCTGGAAGAATACCATCGCGGTGTTCCAGACCGCCGGCGAGCCGCCCAGGGTCGGCAGGACCAGCTTGGTCGCCATCGGCTGGAGCAGGAACACCAGGGACGCCGAGACGAACACCGCGACCACGTACGGCGCCTCGGCCCAGTCACCTACCGCTTTGCCCGGCGTCGTCGTCAGCGTCATGATGGTCTCCGCGTCGCCGGATCGCCGACTGGCGGCGATGTCGCAAACGCCATAGAGCCTGATCGGCTTAAGTGGAATCGCTTCGCGATTCCGCTTGCGTCGTGAATCAGGCTCTCACTCAAGTCGGACCGAAATCTGAGCCCAGTTGGACATGCGTCCAACTGAACCGATTTCGGTCTAGCTCGATTTCGCGCAGACGGAGGAGTCCCGATGTTTCCCGCCGAGATCGAAGACCTGGCCCAGGCCGTCGTCGCCCGCGCCCACGACGCGGGCTGGACGATCGCCACGGCGGAGAGCTGCACCGGGGGCCTTGTGGCGGGCGCGATCACCCAGGTGGCCGGATCCTCCATGGTGCTCGACCGGGGCTTCGTCACCTACAGCAACGCGGCCAAGACGGCGCTGCTGGGCGTCGGGCGAGAAGTGCTGGAGGCGCACGGCGCGGTGTCGCGCGAGACCGCCGAGGCTATGGCGGCGGGCGGGCTGACGCGGGCGGGCGTGAACCTGGCCGTGGCGATCACGGGCATAGCGGGCCCAGGCGGCGGCTCGCCCGAGAAGCCGGTCGGCCTGGTCCATTTCGCCACCGCGGCGGCCGACGGACTGATCTGGCGTGAAGCGCGTTTCGGCGACCTGGGCCGCGAGGCGGTGCGCACGGCGGCGGTTCGGCAGGCCCTGGAGATGCTGCTGGCGAGGCTCGACGGATGAGCCGGATCATCGACGCACGCGGCCACCGATGCCCGGTCCCCAGCCTTCGCCTGCGTCGCGCGCTTGAGGAGGCCGTGCCCGGTCAGATCGTCACGCTCCTGGCCACGGACGCCCTGGCGCGCATCGACGTCCCGCACATGCTCGCCGAAACTGGCGACCGGCTGATCGAGATCGAGGCCGAGGGAGTCGAGCTGAGGATCAGCGTCGAGAAGCGCGGCGCGCCTGGAGGTTGACCACGTCGGCGGCGGGCGGGTCCGCTTCGGGCTCAGGCCGGATCGCCTTCGCCCGCCATATGGTCTCCATTTCGGTGGCGAAGGCGCCGCCGTAGAAGACGGCGTTGATGTTCCACGACAGCCAGATCAGCAGCACCACGACCGCACCGACCGAGCCATAGGTCGCGCCGAAGGTCGGCATCTGCTCGACGTAGATGGCGCAGAGCCAGGACGAGATCGCCGACAGCACCGTCGCGACCGCGCCCCCGACGATCGCCGGCGCCCAGGCGACCCTGACCTGATGGCTCATGGCGTAGCGGTAGAGCGCCGTGAGGCCCAGCCACAGGCCCAGCGTCGGCCAAAGCCCGCCGGCGCCGATCGACCCCGCCGACTCCGAGGCGTGCGACACGATCCGCGACGTGACCACGGCGCCCGACACCGCCGTGAACAGGGCGAAGGCGAACAGGGCCACGAAGAAGGCCAGCAGGTTGAACTTCAGGAAGCCATGCGGCTCCTGCTCGTCGTGGATCAGGTTCAGCCCGGCCAGCAAGGCCTTGAATCCCCGATGCGCCGCATAGGCGCCGATCACCAACGCGATGGCGCTCTGCGCCGAGATGGCCTTCGCCGAGGCGCCCGCCAGCCGCTCCACCTCGCCCGCGAACAGGCCCCGCGCGGCGTGCGGGACCAGACTGGTCAGGGTCGCGACCTGCTCGGACGCCTGTCCGGTGGACAGCACGATCTTGTAGAAGCCGATCAAGAGGGCGATCGCCGGGAACACCGCCAGCAGGGCGAAGAAGGCCACCCCGCCCGTGTACAGCATCACGTCCCGCCCCCAGCTGCGCGCGAAGGCGCGGCCCGACAGGCGAATCCAGAAGGCGATAGACGTCAGATCGGGGGATTGGGCGCTCAAGCGTCCTCGCGGCGCGGTTCACGAAGCCGTCGCAAACTAGCGCGGATCGCGGCCGGCGTAACCCTTCTCGTTGCGTCCCCATCCCTCGCCTCGGTATGCTTCGCGCGTCGCGGGAGTCAGCGCGACTCGGGGGCGTGCCGCTTGATCTCTGAACCTCGCTTGCTGGTGCTCGCCAAGGACGACGCCCGTGTGGGAGCGCTCACGCGCGGCCTCGACGCGCTCGGCTGGCGAACGGTCACCGCCCGGGGCGTGGACTCCGCCGCCATGGCCCTGTCGGACCTGCCGCTCGAGGGCGCCGTCGTCGACGGTCGGGGGTTCGACCACACGGCCGTCCAGGCGCTGCGCGACGCCGCCAAGCCCCGGAGCCTGCCCGTCGTTTCGCTCGGCCACGGCGACGGCATCGGTGCGGACCTGCACATGAGCGGCGTGGCCCATCCGGTCCAGGTGGGCCTGCGCCTCGAACAGCTGATGCGGGCCAGCGTCGCCGAGGAGGAGTTCGTGCTGCGCCGGGCGACCTTCGCGCAGCGGGGTCAGGCGCTGGAGATCGAGCCCGACGGACGGCCGCTCAGGATCATGGCGGCGGGCGGGGCCGACCGGCGGTTCCTCGCCCTGTCCAACGCCATGGCGGCGAGCGGCGCCGACGTCGTGGCGGCGCCGACGCCCTACACCGCCTTCGACTACCTGCACGAAACGCCGTTCGACGCCGTGATCCTGTGGGGCGGCGCGGACCACACGCCGGCGCTGTCGATCGCGTCGGGCATGAAGCGGAACACCCGCCTGTTCCACATTCCGCTGATGCTCTACCTGCGCCAGAGCATCGAGATCGACCTCGCGGAAATCTACCATCGCGGCATCGCCGACGTCGCTTCCGCGGACGTGCCGGAGGACGAGACGGCGCGCCGGGCGCTCGCCCTGGCGGACAGCTACAGGCGCCAGCTGGGCATCCGCCGCACCCTGGAATCGGCCCGCTCCTCCGGCCTGACGGACCCGGCGACGGGCCTGTTCACCCGCGAGCTGTTCGCCGTGCATCTGGCGAGGATCGTCGAGGCGGCGGATCGCCGACGTCGTCCCGTGTCCGTCTGCGTGCTGCGGCTGTCGGCCAGCACGGAGGTGACGCGGGCCCGCGCCGGCGGCTGGCTCGATCGCGCCATGCCCCAGATCGGCTCCATGGTGTCCCGCCTCGTGCGGGCCGAGGACACCGCCGGTCGGCTGGCGGCGGAGGTGTTCGCCCTGGCGCTGCCGGCGACGCGCGCGCCCGCGGCGCGGATCGCGGCGGAGAGGATCGCCGCGGTCATCGGCTGCACGGCCTTCGACGGAGGGCCGGACCAGGCGCCCTTCGTCGTGGGCTTCGACGTCGGCGTGGCCGAGCTGCTGCCCGGCGACAATCCGGCGGGCCTGCTGGAACGGGCGACCGCGGACCTGGCGCGGCTCGAAACGGCCGGATAGCCGAGCCGTCAGGCGGCCTGCGCCACCCTGGCGAGATCGGCGGTGATCCGCTCGGCCACCTTCAGGCGTTCGTCCGCGTTCGGCCAGTCGCCCTTGACCACGATCTTCTGATCCGGCCGGATCTTCCAGCTGGCCTGGTTCTTCTGGATCAGTCCGATCAGCCCGGCCGGGTTGGGGAAGCGGTTGTCGCGCAGCGACAGCACCGCGCCCTTCGGACCGATGTCGATCTTCTCGATGCACGCTGTGCGGCAGTTGGCCTTGATGCCCACGATCCTCAGAAGCTGCTTCGCCTCATCCGGCAGGGGGCCGAACCGGTCGATCAGCTCGGCGGCCAGGGCCTCGCGGCTCTCGCTGTTCTCGGCGTCGGACAGGCGGCGATAGAGGCTCAGGCGGACGTTCAGGTCCGGGACGTAATCCTCTGGAATCAGGACGGCGGCGCCGACATTGATGGCGGGCGACCAGCCGCGATCCGCGTGCTCGCCGAGGCCCTTCTCCTTCAGCTCGGCGACCGCATCTTCGAGCATCTGCTGATACAGCTCGACGCCCACCTCGCGAATATGACCGGACTGCTCCTCGCCCAGCAGATTGCCGCCCCCGCGCTGATCCAGGTCGTGGCTGGCCAGCTGGAAGCCGGCGCCGAGATTGTCCAGCGACTGCAGCACCTGCAGCCGGCGCTCCGCCGACAAGGTGACGGGCTTCTTGTCATCGGTGGTGAGATAGGCGAAGGCCCGGGCCTTGGACCGTCCGACCCGGCCGCGGATCTGGTACAGCTGGGCCAGGCCGAACATGTCCGCCCTGTGCACGATCAAGGTGTTGGCGGTCGGGATGTCGAGTCCGCTCTCAACGATGGTGGTCGAGACCAGCACGTCGTATCGCCCGTCGTAGAAGGCGCTCATCACCTCCTCGAGCTGGGTCGCGGACATCTGACCGTGGCCGACGACGAAGCTGACCTCAGGGACCTGCTCGCGCAGGAATCGCTCGATGTCGGGCAGGTCCTTCAGGCGCGGCGCGACGTAGTAGGCCTGGCCGCCGCGATACTTCTCCCGCAGCAGGGCCTCGCGCACCGTCACGGGGTCCCACGGCAGCACATAGGTCCGCACCGCCAGCCGGTCGACGGGGGGCGTGGCGATGATCGACATCTCACGGATGCCGGTCAGCGCCATCTGCAGCGTGCGAGGGATCGGGGTCGCGGTGAGGGTCAAGAGGTGCACATCCGCGCGCAGCGTCTTCAGCTTCTCCTTGTGCTTGACGCCAAAGTGCTGCTCCTCGTCGACGATGACGAGGCCCAGGTTCTTGAAGCCGACCTGGTCCGACAGCACCGCATGGGTGCCGACGACGATCTCGACCGAGCCGTCCTTCAGGCCCGCGCGCGTCTCGCTCGCTTCCTTGGCGGGGACCATCCGCGACAGCTGGCGCACCTTCACGGGCCAGCCGGCGAAGCGCTCGGAGAAGGTCTTGAAGTGCTGGCGCGCGAGCAGCGTCGTCGGCGCAACGATGGCCACCTGCTGGCCCGACATGGCCACGACGAAGGCGGCCCGTAGCGCCACCTCGGTCTTGCCGAAGCCGACGTCGCCACAGATCAGCCGGTCCATCGGCTGGCCCTTGCCCAGATCCTCCAGCACGTCGCCGATGGCGTTCAGCTGATCGTCCGTCTCCTCATACGGGAAGCGGGCGCAGAACTCGTCGAACAGCCCTTGCGGCGGGGTGATCGCCTCGCTCTCGCGCAGGGCGCGCTTGGCCGCGAGCGCGATCAGCCCCTCGGCCATGGCGCGCAGGCGCTCCTTGGCCTTGGCCTTCCTCGACTGCCAGGCCGCGCCGCCGAGGCGGTCCAGCTGGACCCCGTCGGAATCCGCGCCGTAGCGGGTCAGAAGGTCGATGTTCTCGACCGGCAGGAACAGCTTTGAGTCGCCGGCGTAGAGGATTTCCAGACAGTCGTGAGGCGCTTCCTGGATGTCGAGGGTCTTCAGCCCCTCGTAACGGCCGATGCCGTGGTCCAGGTGCACGACCAGGTCGCCGGTGGTCAGCGCCGAGGCCTCCGCCAGGAAGTTCGACGCGCGGCGTTTCTTCCTGGGCCGCGCCAGCCGGTCGCCCAGGATGTCGGTCTCGGAGATGACCGCGAAGTCGTCGGCCACGAACCCGTGCTCCACCGGCAGTACGGCGCGCAGGTACAGGTCCCTCGGCGCCGCCTGAACGTCGACCCAGTCGCGCACGGCCACGACGTGCTCCAACCCGTGATCGCCGAGCATGGACGCCAGCCGCTCGGAGGAGCCCTCGGTCCAGGAGGCGAAGACGACCTTCCTGCCCTCGGCCTTCAGCGCCTCGGCGTGACGGGCCACGGCCTCGAACAGGTTGACGCTGTCCTGCGCCCGCTCGGCGGCGAAGCTCTTGCCCAGCCGACCGCCCGCGTCGTCTGCCGCCAAGGGCGAGAAGCGACGCACGGCCCGCCCGGCCAAAGCGCCGTTCCAGCCCTCGGCGTCGAGATAAAGCGCGGTCGGCTCCAGCGCGCGGTGCGCCTGGCCGCCCTTGGCCTTCGCGGCCTCCGAACGGGCGTCATGAGCGTCGGCGATGAGCTCCCACCGCTCGGCCCGCGCATTCTCGGCCTGATGGTCGATGAAGACCGGCGCGTCCGCGGGCAGATAGTCGAAGAGGGTGTCCAGCCGGTCGTAGAACAGCGGCAGGAAATGCTCGAAACCCTGGCGTCGCGCCCCCTCGCTGATCGCGGCGTATAGCGGGTCGTCGCCCGGCGCGCCGAAGCGCTTCAGGTAGCCGGTCCGGAAGCGGCTGATGCTGTCGGCGTCCAGCAGGGCTTCGGACACAGGCGTCAGATCGACCTCGGTGAGCTGGCGCGTGGACCGCTGCGTCTCCGGATCGAAGGCGCGAATGGACTCCAGCTCGGTTCCGAACAGGTCAAGCCGCACCGGCTCCTCGAAGCCGGGCGGGAAGACGTCGATGACCCCGCCCCGCACGGCGTACTCCCCCCGGTCGGAAACGGTGGAGGCGCGGACATAGCCGTTGCGGGCGAAATAGGCCTCCAGCTCGGCCGTATCCAGGTCACGCCCGACGCGCGCCTCGAAGCCGGCGGCGGTCGTGATCTCCCGCGGGGGGGTCCGCTGCGTCGCCGCCGCCGTGGTGGCGACGACCAGCAGGGGCGTCCGGTCCAAGGGATCGCGACGGGCCAGGCGGGCCAGGGTCGCCATCCTCTGCGCCGACACGCCGACCGTCGGGCTCAACCGATCGTACGGCAGGCAATCCCAGCTCGGGAACTCGAGAATTTCAACGGTCTTGGCGAAGAACTGGAAAGTCTGAACGAAAGACCCGAAGCGGGCGTAGTCCCGTGCGACGAAGAGGGCGACGCCCCCTTGGACGTCCAGGTGCTCGGCGATGGCGAGCGCGTCCAGGCCCTCGGGCCGGCCGTTCAGCTCCACGTCGCCGCGAGCGGGCAGTGTCGGCGATCCATCCATCAACCGGCGCCCTCGGCCACCGCCTGGGCCACATGCCCGCGCACGAAGGCCCTCAGCCGCGACATCAGCTCCGTGTCATGCTCCGGCGGCGTCGGCTCCCGGCCGATGATCCAGGCGTAGGAATGCTGGTCATCGACATCCAGCAGCGCCTCGAACGCCGTCAGCTCGGCCTGGGACAATTCCGGCCCCGCCTGATCCGCGAAGGGGCCCATCACCATGTCCGCCTCGCGGAAGCCGCGGCGCCAGGCGCGGAAGCGGATGCGGTCCAGCCGCGTCTTCGGGGTCATGTCGTCTGAAGTCACCTGAGGGGCCCGGGCTTTGCAACGGGGGCGTTCACATAGCGTTCCCTGCGGCCGCGCGCCAGTTATGCTGGGCGCGACATGCGGCCCGAGATTCTCTTCCCACTGTTCGCCGAGGTCGCGACGCTGAAGGGCGTCGGGCCGCGCATCGAGCCGCTGGTGAAAAGGCTCGCCGGGCCGTTGGTGCGCGACGTCCTGTTCACGGCTCCGACCAACCTGATCGTCCGCCGCCGCACCGTCTCGACCGAGGCGGCGGAGGGCGAGACGGCGATTTTCGAGGTGGTCGTCGATCGTCTGATCAAGCCGGCCAAGATCGGACAACCGATCAAGCTGAGGGCCCAGGACGCGGCGGGCTTCGTCCATCTGGTGTGGTTCCAGGGCTCTCCCCAGCAGATCGAGCGGCTGGCGCCGCCGGGATCGCGCCGCGTCGTCAGCGGCAAGGTGGAACGCTTCGGCGGCGAGGTGCAGATCCCGCACCCGGATTACATCGTCCCGGTGGAGCGCGCCGCCGAGGTGCCGCCGTTCGAGCCGGTCTATCCCCAGACACAGGGGCTGACCTCGCGCCAGTTCCGCAAGCTGGCGCTGGGCGCGCTGGAGGCCGCGCCCGAACTTCCGGAATGGCAGGACGCGGCCTGGCTCGCTCGGCGCGGCTTCCCGGGCTGGCGCGCCGCAGTCACCGCCCTGCACGCTCCCGGCGGGGCCGCGGATCTGGCCCCGGACGCTCCGGCGCGGGCGCGTCTGGCCTACGACGAAGTCCTGGCGCACCAGCTGGCCCTGGCGCGGCGTCGACGCGCTCGCGTGACTGTCGCGGCGCCGGTTCTGGCGGCGGGCCCGGTGTCCCAGCGGGTCGAGTCGGCCCTGCCGTTCACCCTGACAGGGGCGCAGAAACAGGCGCTTGTCGAGATTCGCTCGGACCTGACTTCAGGAGCCCAGATGGGGCGCCTGCTGCAGGGCGACGTCGGATCCGGGAAGACGGCGGTGGCGGCGCTGGCCATCGCCGACGCGGTGTCCAGCGGACATCAGGCGGCTCTGATGGCGCCGACGGAGATCCTGGCCCGCCAGCATATGGAGAAACTGGGCCGCCTGTTCGCCGCGGCGGGCGTGCGCGCCGTGTTGCTGACGGGGCGGGACACGGCCGGCGAGCGCCGCGACAAGCTGGCGGCGCTGGCCGACGGCGCCGTCCACGTCGCGATCGGCACCCACGCCCTGTTCCAGGACGCCGTGACCTTCCGGTCGCTGGCGCTGGCGGTCATCGACGAACAGCACCGCTTCGGCGTGTCCGAGCGCCAGCGGCTTCAGGCCAAGGGCGGCGACCACGGCGTGCACCTGCTGACCATGTCGGCCACGCCGATCCCGCGCACGCTGGAGATGACCCGCTTCGGAGACCTGGACGTGTCGCGGCTGACCGAGAAGCCGCCGGGTCGAACCCCGGCGACCACGGCCGTCCTGCCCCAGGCGCGGATCGGGGATGTGGTGCAGCGCCTCCGCGTCGCGGTCGCCCGGGGCGCCCAGGCCTATTGGATCTGCCCGCTGGTCGAGGAGTCCGAGGCTTCCGATCTCGCCGCGGCGACGGAGCGCGCGAACGACCTCCGACGTGCGCTGGGGGTGGAGGTGGGTCTCGCCCACGGCCGAATGCCGGGCCCGGATCGTGAACAGGTCATGGCCGCCTTCTCCGAGGGCAGACTGCCGGTGCTGGTGGCCACCACCGTCGTCGAGGTGGGCGTCGACGTGCCGAACGCCTCGATCATGATCATCGAGCATGCCGATCGGTTCGGTCTGGCCCAGTTGCACCAGTTGCGCGGGCGCGTGGGACGCGGGGCCAAGGCCAGCGCCTGCACCCTTCTGTACGGCGGCGAGGACGGCGGCCTGGGCGAGACCGCGCGGGCTCGGCTGGAGATCCTTCGCCGTACTGAGGACGGCTTCGAGATCGCCGAGGAGGATTTCCGGCTCAGGGGCGGCGGCGACCCGTTGGGCCTGCGTCAGAGCGGCTTCCCCGCCTATCGATTCGTCGATCCGGTACAGCATCGAGACTTGATGCTGGCGGCCCATGACGATGCGCGGCTGATCCTGTCGCGCGATCCCGAGCTGGGCTCTTCGAGAGGTGAGGCCATCAGGGTGCTGGAGGCGCTGTTCGATTGGCGCCAGGAGCGGGCGGCGTCCGACTGACGCCGTTCAGCGCCCGCCACGCGTCCAGCCGCACCTCAACGTCGTGTTCAATATCCGCATAGAAGAGGTTGTACGGCTTGACCTTCCGTCTGTCAGCCCATGAGCCGCGCTCGTCGAAGCTGTCCGAGTCCGGCATGGTCGGACGCAGGAAGCCGTCGCGGCATCGGGCGGCCACCTGCCGATCGAGGAAGGCCGGACGAACGCCCCATTCCAGAGCCGTCGCGTTCGCGGCGCCCCGGTGCAGGCGCGCCTCGGCGGGCTGATCCGAGCGACGGCCCAGCAGCGGGTTCACGCAGACGATGGATCGGTCGCCCAACTCGACCAGCCGGCCGCGGGAGTCCCACACGAGGGCGCGGTTCCGACGCCTTTGCTGGCGCGCGGTTTCGTCGGGCGTCAGCGCGACCCACGCCACCAAGCAGCCCGTCTGGTTCGCCCGCTCGCAGACCGGGAGGGTCTCCGGCGCCTGCTCGGTGGTCACCGCCGTCTCGATGAGATAGGCCGCCGCCAGCCGTCGTCTCAGCGCGGCGTCGGGGCTCACCACTTCACGGATCAGCCGGTCGGCCAGCTCGCCGCCCTGCTCGACCCCGGCGACGACGATCGGCCCCGTCGGATGGCGCGCCAGCCAGGTGTCGAACGCGGTCCTGACATCGCGATAGGCGAAGGCCCTCGCCTCGCGCGCGTCCTGCCGGATGGTCAGCCGGGTGTAGAGGCTGGCCTCGCGATAGTGGGGGGCGCTGATCGCACCCGCCCGGGCGAAGGGCGCGGCGTAGTTGGGCAGGATGACGCGCTCCAGGAACCGATCCGACGCCTCGTCCCGCACCGGAGAGTTCCACTCCGCGCCCCCGTCATAGGTCGTGGGGTGCACGAAGAAGACCGCCGCCTCCTCGGATCGCGGATCGCGCGATTCCAGGAGCGCCCAGCTGACGGCCTCGCCGTAGTCGGGCGCCGGCGGCGGCTCATAGGCCGGATAGGGAATCTCCGGGTCGAGCAGCGCCTGGAGGATGTCGCTGCGCCAGACGATCGCCGCCGTGGCGACGAGCGCGATCAGCGCCCCCGCCGTCCAGGCGGCGATTCGTCCTTTCCGGCCCAGTCTCACGCGGCGGCGGGCAGCGGTCCCTTGACCCCGGTCGAGCGCGCCAGGTCGTCAAAGGCGATGAGCTCGGCCGCCAGGCGCTCGAACTGATCCAGCGGAACCATGTTCGGGCCGTCCGAGGGCGCGTGGTCGGGATCCGGGTGGGTCTCCATGAAGACCGCATCGACGCCGACGGCGACGGCCGCGCGCGCCAGCACCGGCACGAACTCCCGCTGGCCGCCGGACGACGTGCCCTGACCGCCCGGCTGCTGCACGCTATGGGTCGCGTCGAACACGACCGGCGCCCCGATCTCGCGCAGCACCGGAAGGGCGCGCATGTCGGACACCAGGGTGTTGTAGCCGAAGCTGGCGCCCCGCTCGCACGTCAGGACGTTCGGATTGCCCGCGCCGGTGATCTTGGCCACCACGTTCTTCATGTCCCAAGGCGCCAGGAACTGGCCCTTCTTGACGTTGATCGCCTTGCCGGTCTTCGCGGCGGCGATCAGCAGGTCCGTCTGGCGGCTGAGGAAGGCGGGGATCTGCAGCACGTCGACCGCCTGCGCGGCGATGCCGCACTGCTCCTCGTTGTGCACGTCGGTCAGGACCGGCATGCCCGTGACCTCGCGGATCTCGGCGAAGATCGGCAGGGCGCCCTCGAGGCCGATGCCGCGCGCCGCGTTGGCGGAGGTGCGGTTGGCCTTGTCGAAGCTGGTCTTGTAGATGATCCCGACGTCCAGGCGGTCGCCGATCTCCTTCAGCGCATGCGCCGTCTCCAGCGCATGCTGGCGGCTTTCCATCTGGCAAGGGCCCGCGATGAAGGCGATGCGGGCGCCGCCCCCGATGTGGACGGGACGGCCGGTGTTCAGGCTGACGACGGCGTTGGGGGTCACGTTGGACAAGGTCTTCTCGATGATGACGCGGCCGTATCGCCGCAAGGCTGGCGGCGGTCAGGTGGACCAACCGCCTTCGGCTTTCAACCTATCATGTCGGAGTGCGCCGTGACCACCGAGCCGCCGGTCATCCTGTGGTTCCGCCGTGACCTTCGGCTGGCGGACAATCCTGCCCTGGAGCACGCCCACGCGACGGGCCGCCCCATCCTGCCGGTCTACGTCCTCGATGAGGCCACCGAGGGGCGACCGTTGGGCGGCGCGTCAAGCTGGTGGCTGGACAAGTCGCTGCGCGCGCTGTCGCGGGCGCTGGCCGAGCGCGGCGGCCGGCTGGTGCTCCGACGCGGCGACGCCGAGACCGAGTTGCGTCGGCTGATCCAGGAGACGGGAGCGGACGCGGTCTTCCTGAATCGCCTGTTCGAGCCCGCCGCCTTCGCGCGAGACGCCGACATCGCCCATGCGTTGAATGCCGACGGCGTAAACGTGAAGGGCTACAACGGCGCCCTGCTTTGCCGGCCAGGCTCGGTGCGGACCGGGTCCGGCGGTCCCTACAAGGTGTTCACGCCGTTCTTCCGGGCCCTCATGGCCAGTGCGGAGGCGCCGCCGCACACGCTGGGACCACGCCAGTTCCAGCCCGTGCCGAACCTCGAAAGCGAGGATCTGGACGACTGGCGCCTGCACCCCACCCTTCCGGACTGGTCCACCGGCTTCGATTGGACGCCCGGAGAGGACGGCGCGAGAGAGGCGCTCAGCCGGTTCACCTCCGGGCCGCTCGGCGACTATGCGCGGCTCCGGGACATTCCCGGCCAGAACGGGACCAGCCGCCTGTCGCCCCACCTGCACTGGGGCGAGATCAGTCCCTGGCGCGCGGTCACGGCCGCCCGCGACGCGGCGTCCCGGGGCAAGGTCAGCGAGGCCCAGGCGGAGAAGTTCATCGCCGAGATCGGCTGGCGCGAGTTCTCCGCCCACCTGTTGGCGGAGTTCCCCCAGATCACCGACACGGCCTTCCGGCCCGAGTACGACACGATGCCCTGGCGCAAGGACGAGGGGGCGTTGGAGGCCTGGAGACGGGGGCGGACCGGCTATCCCATCGTCGACGCCGGCATGCGCCAGCTCTGGTCGACCGGGTGGATGCATAACCGGGTGCGGATGATCGTGGCCAGCTTCCTGATCAAGCACCTCCTCATCGACTGGCGTGAGGGTGAAGCCTGGTTCTGGGACACGCTGGTCGACGCCGACCAGGCCTCCAACGCTCAGAACTGGCAGTGGGTGGCGGGGTCCGGCGCCGACGCCGCCCCCTATTTCCGCATCTTCAATCCGATCACCCAGGGCCAGAAGTTCGACGAGGACGGCCGCTATGTCCGCCTCTGGGTGCCCGAGCTGGCCCGGCTCGGCGACCGCTGGCTGCACGCGCCCTGGACAGCGCCGCCCGAGGTGCTGCGCGACGCCGGCGTCCGCCTCGGACACACCTACCCGAGGCCGATCGTCGAGCATGACGCCGCACGGAAGCGCGCCCTGGACGCCCTGAAGTCCATCGACAAGACCAAGGCCGAGGGGGATCCGAGCCACGCGTGAGGCTCACATCTCCCGCTTCACCGCCCCCAACCGCTCGCGGCACGCCTCGGCCTCGGCCAGCAGAGCCCGGCGCTTCTCGGGCCCGAACCCGTCCAGCGACCGGTACGGCATGGCCAGGCGTGGATTGTCCCGCAGCCGACCGCGGTTGCGCTCCAGGAACCCCCAGTACAGGCGGTTGAAAGGACAGGCCCCCTCGCCCGCCTTGGCCTTCACGTCATAGCGGCAGCCGCCGCAATAGTCGCTCATCCGGTTGATGTAGGCCCCGGACGCCGCATAGGGCTTCGACCCCACGATCCCGCCGTCGGCGTAGGTGGCCATGCCCCGGGTGTTGGGCATCTCCACCCACTCATAGGCGTCGGCGTAGACCACCATGTACCAGTCGTCGACCTCGTCGGGATGGACGCCCAGCAGCATCGCCAGATTGCCCGTCACCATCAGCCGCTGGATATGGTGGGCATAGGCGTGGTCGCGGGTCTGGCCGACAGCGTCGGCCACGCACGCCATGTCCGTCTGCCCGGACCAGTAGAACCACGGCAGCGTCCGGTCGGCGTCCAGGGCGTTGCGCCGCCGATATTCGGGCGCCTTCAGCCAGTAGATACCGCGCACATACTCCCGCCACCCCAGGATTTGGCGGACGAACCCTTCCACGGCGTTCAACGGCGCCCTGCCCGCCTCGTATTCCGCCGCCGCGCGCCGGCAGACCTCCAGCGGGTCGAGCAGACCCAGATTGATGGAGGTCGACACCATGCCGTGCCACATCCAGGGCCGGCCCGCGGACATGGTGTCCTGCCACTCGCCGAAGCCGGGCAGGATGTCCTTCAGGAAGGCGGCGAACACGGCCTCGGCCTCCTCCGCCGTCGTGGGCCAGCCGAAATCGGCGGTGTCGCCGAAGTGACCGGGGAACAGGCGCTCGACGTCGGCGATCGCCTCTCGGGTGATCTCATCCGGCGCGATCCGCAGCCGCTTCGGCGGCTTCAGGCCCTTGCCGGGACCGTTGCGGTTGTCCTTGTCGAAGTTCCACTGCCCGCCGACCGGCGCCTTGCCGTCCATCAGCAGGTCGGTCTCCCGCCGCATCTCGCGATAGAAGAACTCCATGCGAAGCTCCTTCTTGCCCGCCGCCCAGCGCCGGAACCGGTCGTGCGAGCAGATGAAGCGGTCGTCCTCGCGGATATCGACCGGGAGGTCGCGGCCTTGCGCGAAGGCGGCCAGCGCCTCGGCCAGGCGCCACTCGCCGCACTCGGTCATGACCACCCGCTCGAACCGGCCGTTCTCCAGCGCGCGGCCCAGCTCACCCGCGATCTCGCCGGTGTTGCCTTCGTCGTCGATGCGGACGTAGCGGACCTCGGTTCCGCGCGATCGCAGCCGCGCCGCGAACTTGCGCATGGCGGCGAAGATCAGGGCGATCTTCTGCTTGTGATGCCGGACATAGGTCGCCTCGCCCATCACCTCGGCCATCAGGACGAGGTCGGCGCCCGCGTCGAGATCCCTTAGCGCCGACAGGCCGTCGGACAGCTGGTCGCCCAGCACCAGTCGGAGCGCGCCGGTCCGCGTGCTAGGCTGGGGCATGAGCTCTCCTCTGATCCAGGCTGACGAACTCCTGGCCCGACTGGGCGATCCGGGACTGAAGGTCGCGGACGCCAGCTGGCATCTGGACGGCACGGACGCCCGCGCCGCCTACCTCTCGGGCCACGTCCCGGGCGCGGTGTTCTTCGACCTGGAGGCGGTGTCGGATCAAGCGAGCGACTTGCCGCACATGGCGCCCTCGCCCGAGGCGTTCGGCGCGGCGATGGGGGCGCTGGGTCTGAGCGAGACCGACGAGGTCGTCGTCTATGACACCAGCGGCCTGTTTTCGGCGGCGCGGGCGTGGTGGATGCTACGCACCTTTGGCGCGTTGAAGGCGCGGGTGCTCGACGGCGGGCTTCCGGCCTGGCGCGCCGCCGGTGGCGAGACGGAAACAGGCCCCGTCAACCCGGCGCCGGCCGGGTTCCTGGCGAGTCGCCCCGTGGGCGGCGTGGCGGCGTTCGAACACGTGAGGGCGGCGTTGGCGGCCGGACTGCCCGTTCTCGATGCGCGTGGCGCGGCCCGCTTCCGGGGCGAGGCCGCCGAGCCCCGCCCGGGCGTTCGTCCCGGTCACATGCCGGGCGCGGTAAATCTTCCCTACGCCACGCTGCTGCAGGCGGACGGCAGGTTGAAGTCCCCGGAAGGACTCAGGGCCGCGTTCGCGGCGATCGACCTGGATCCCGACCAGACGCCGATCGCCACCTGCGGCTCGGGCGTGACGGCGGCGATCATCGTCTTGGCGCTGGCCGTGCTGGGTCGCGACGCCCGGCTCTACGACGGCAGCTGGGCCGAATGGGGCGCCCGCCCGGACGCCCCGGTGGAGGTCGGCTAGGCCAGTTCCGGCACGGGTTCGGCCGCGCCGGGGTTCTCGGCGTTCGGCGGCAGGTCCTTCTCGCCGCGCGAGACGACCGTGGCGGCCACCAGATCGCCGACGACGTTCAGCGTGGTGCGGCACATGTCCAGGAAGCGGTCGACGCCCAGCACCAGGCCGATGCCCTCGGCGGGCACGCCCACCATCACCAGGATCAGCGCCACGACCGGCAGCGAACCCGCCGGCACCCCCGCCGTGCCGATGCCGCCCAGGATGCAGACCAGCATGACCACGATCTGCTGCGTCAGGCTCAGCTCCACGCCGAAAAACTGGGCCAGGAACAGCACCGTCACGCCCTCGAACAGGGCCGTGCCGTTCTGATTCGCCGTCGCGCCGACCGTCAACACGAAGCGCGCGATGCGGCGGGGCAGGTTCAGCCGCTCCTCGGCCGCCTTCAGGGCGATCGGCAGGGTGGCGTTGGACGAGGCCGTCGTGAAGGCGACGATGAAGGGCTCGCGCACATCCGAGAAGAACTTCAGCGGATTGCGACCCGCCAGCACCATGACCGCCAGCGGGTAGATGACGAACATGTGGATCGCCATCGCTCCCAGCGCGACGGCGGCGTAGCCGGCCAGCCGGATCAAGAGGTCCCAGCCGAACAGGGCCGCCAGATTGAACATCAGGCAGGCGATGGCGATGGGGGCCAGTTTGATGACGAGGTTGATGAGCTTCATCATCACCTCGAACAGGCCCTGTAGCGCCTCCTGGAGGCGATCCGTCGCGGCGGACCTCGCCATCACCAGGCCGACACCGAAGAACAGGGCGAACACCATCACCGGCAGAATCTGATTCTCGGCCGCCGCGGTGAAGACGTTCGACGGGATCAGGTCGAGGAAGAACTGCCCCGCCTCGATCGACTGGGGCGCGTTGCCGACGATGGCGCCGGCCGCCTCGCGGCTGTCTTCGAGCAGCGCCTGTGCCAGCGCCGGATCGACGCCGTCGCCGGGCCGGAAGGCGTTGACCATCCCCAGTCCGATCAGCACCGCGATCGCCGACAGGACGATCGTGAAGGCCAGCGTCTTGAACCCGACGCGCCCGAGCGACGAGAGGTCGCCCATCTCCGCCACCCCCACGGCCAGCGCCGAGAACAGCAGCGGGATGACCAGCATGAACAAGAGCTTCAGGAAGATCTGCCCGATCGGTCCCGTCACATTGTCCGTGACGGACTGGACCCAGGGCGTCTCCGCGCCGACGTACAGGTTCACATAGAGACCCGCGCCCATGCCGATCAGGAAGCCGAGCAGGATCCAGGCGTAAAGCGGCGCGCCGCCGCGCTTGCTGGTCATGATGAAGGCCCCCTGATGTGGTCGGTCTTGAGTTTCAGCGGATCGGCAAGGCGTACATCAGCCCGGCCGGTCGCGCGTTCCATTGTGCGTTCAGACCACGCGCGAGGTCGAGAGGCGAGTCCGGGCCCAGATTCCGCGCGAAAATCTCGCCGTAGTTGCCTCCGGCGGCCACGGCGTCGAGCGCCCAGGTCTGTTCCAGACCCAGGCTCGGGCCGAGGTCGCCCGCCGTGCCGAGCAGCCGTCGGACGCGCGGGTCGGGCGATACCTCCGCCAGGGTCGCGGCGTTGGCCTGCGTCACCCCCAGCTCCTCGGCGAGGATCAGCGCGTCGAGCGTCCAGCGAATGATTTCCGTCCAGGTCTGGTCGCCCTCGCGCACCACCGGTCCGAGGGCTTCCTTGGAGATCACGGTGGCGAGGATGATGTGGTCCTGGGGATTGGCGAGCGTCGTCCGCGCGGCGGCGAGCGCGGACACGTCGGCGGTGAAGGCGTCGCAGCCTTCACGCGCATAGAGCTCCCGCGCCTCGTTCTCGGAGTCGGCGACGACCGGGACATAGTCCAGATTTCGGCTCCTGAACCAGTCGGCCAGGTTCTCCTGACTGGTCGACCCGGCCTGGACGCAGACGCGCGCGCCGTTCAGCTCGGCCGCGTTGGCGACCTCCAGGGCCCGCCGAACCATGAAGCCCTGGCCGTCGTAGTAGTTGACCCCCGCGAAATCCACGCGTCCCGAGACGTCCCGACCCATGGTCCAGGAGGTGTTGCGCCACAGAACGTCGATACGTCCGGCGTTCAGGGCCTCGAACCGCTGCTGGGCCGTCAGGGGCACGAAGCGAACGGCGTCCGGATCGCCCAGAACAGCCGCCGCCGTCGCGCGACAGAAATCGACGTCGAAGCCTCGCCAACGTCCGCGGTTGTCGGTGTAGGCGAAGCCCACCAGGCCCTCGTGCACGCCGCAGTTCAGGCGTCCCCGACGCCTCACCGCCGCAAGGGTCTCGCTGGCCCCGCGCTCGACCGCCTGGATCGGGGTCTCGGCGATCTGGACGGGCGGTTCGGGCTCCCGCTCGCGCTCCCCGCACGCCGAGAGGGCGAGGGTCGCCAGGCACGTCGCCGCAATCCGCCGCATCGTTCACTCCGCTTCGCCAAAGCGCCCCGCGGCGTTTAGAACGCTCCGTCTCGCTTCACGCAACCCGGAAGGCGCCGATGCCGGAGACTGATCGCACTCGCCTGATCGCGTCGGCGACGCGACGGGGCCTCGGCCGGCGCGTGGTCAATCCGCCGCTCGAACGTGGCTCCACCTTGTTGAGCGATCGCGCCGAGGACATGCGGGACGCGTCGCTCGGCCCGGTCTACGGACTGGACGGCCTGGCGCCTCAGCGCGCCCTGGCGGACGCCCTCGCCGAGATGGAGGGCGCCTGTCGGACCCTCCTCGCGCCTTCTGGGCTCTCGGCGCTGACCACGCCGCTGCTCGCCCTGACCCGAGCGGGCGACGAGGTGGTGGCGTCGGACGCGATCTACGGACCGAGCCGCAGGTTCCTGACCCGCTTCCTCGCCACCCGCGGGGTGACGACCCGCTTTCATGCGCCGGGGGCCTCACCGGAAGAGATCGCGGGGTTCATCGGTCCCGCGACGCGGCTGATCCTGATCGAGTCGCCCGCCTCGCTGACCTTCGAGATGATGGACGTCGCCGCCCTGTCGGCCGTGGCGCGCGAGCGCGGTGCGCTGACGGTCATGGACAACACCTGGGCCGCCGGTCTGGCCTTCAAGCCGCTGCAGCATGGCGTCGACGTCAGCGTACAGGCGGTGACGAAGTACGTCGCGGGCCACTCCGATGTGCTGCTCGGCGCGATGTCGGTCGCGGACCCGACGATCGCGCGGGCGCTGGCGAACGCCGTCGAAGACCTCGGCCTGCATGTTTCGCCCGACGACGCCTGGCTGGCCCTGCGGGGCCTGAGAACCCTCCCCGTGCGCCTGCAGGCCCACGAGAAGGCCGCGCTTCGCGTCGCCGAGTGGCTCGAGCGTCGGCCGGAGGTCGCCCGGGTGCTCTATCCGCCCCTGCCCGGGTCGGAGGGGCATCCGCTATGGAGCCGCGACTATTCGGGCGCGGCCGGGCTCATGGGCGTGGTCATGCGGGACTGGGACGAGGCCCGGGCGCAGGCCTTCATGAACCGGCTGACCCTTTTCGGTCTCGGCTATTCCTGGGGCGGGTTCGAGAGCCTGATCACCCACGAGACGGGCCAACTGAGCCTGCGCGCGCGGCCGCCCCGGCTGGAGGGCGCGCTCCTGCGTCTGCATGTCGGACTGGAGGACCCGCACGACCTGATCGCCGACCTGTCTCGCGCCTTCACCGAGTGACGATGGCGCGCCCTGCAGGATTCGAACCTGCGACCCCATGCTTAGAAGGCACGTGCTCTATCCAACTGAGCTAAGGGCGCCCGCACCGTCCGGATCAGTGAGTCCAGGGCTGCTTGCGATTGTAGGCGAAGTTGTCGGCGTAGGCCTTGAGGATCACCGGGGCCTCCTGCGGATCATGCAGGCGGAAGGCGATGCCGTGCGTCTCGGCGTAGGCGATCGCCTCTTCCTTCGAGTCGAAGCGCAGGCGCACCTGACCGTTCATGTCGGTCGAAGACGTCCAGCCCATCAGCGGATCGAGGGCGCGCGCCGCCGCCGGTTCGAACTCCAGGATCCACTCCCGGGTCTTGGCCTTGCCGGACTGCATGGCGGTCTTGGCCGGTCTGAAAATGCGCGCGAGCATGGTCGGTCCTCTTCTCCCGGCTCTGATACAACGCTTTGGGCCGGGCTCAAGGCCCCGCGTTGCGGCCGGCGCCGCCGCGTGCCATGAGAGCCGCCCTCGGGGTGTAGCGCAGCCTGGTAGCGCATCTGCTTTGGGAGCAGAGGGTCGCAGGTTCGAATCCTGCCGCCCCGACCAACCGCCTAGCGGTCGAAGTGGGGGTGCTCGACCACGTCTCCGGGCTCGGCCCCGATCTCCTCGGACCGCCCCGCCCGCAGCTCGACGACCCCGGTCGCCGGGCCGTTCGACGGGTAGATGCCGTCGGAATAGGGCGTCGTGTGCCGCGCGATCGAGACGATCCGTCCGTCCGCGGCGACATAGATGATGTCGAGCGAACTCGGCGTGTTCCGCATCCAGAAGCCGCGCTCGGCGTTGTCCTGAAACTTGAAAAGCATGCCCTGGTCGTCGGGCAGCGGCGGCCGGAACATCAGCCCGCGTTCCCGCTCGGCCGCGTCGTCCGCGATCTCCACCCAGAAGGTGTGCCGGCCGCTGTCGGTGACGATGGTCAGCTGTTCCATCGGCTGGCCCTGGGGGTCCAGCGGCGGCCTCTCGGACGCGCACGCCCCCAACGCGACCGTGACGCCGGCGAGGCCGATGAGAAGTCTGCGAGTCAGCGGCATGCGCCCTCCGTTGGGCGCGCCGGGATCAGCCGCCCTGATCTATGTCGGCGACCACCAATCCCTTGGGGCCGCTGGCGAACCGGACGCGAACCGCCGCTCCAGGCTGAAGGTCCTCCAGGCCGCAGCGGCGAAGCGTCTCGATATGGACGAAGATATCGCCCGGATTGCTCTCGCACACAACGAAGCCGTACCCCTTGGTGCGATTGAACCACTTCACCTTCGCCTGCTCGAACGGACCGGTCGGCTCCGGCGTATCGACACGCGCGCGGCCCAGCGGCGCCGCCTTCAGCGAGGCGTAGCCGGAGCCGCGGGCCGAGGGCTGTCCCGCGCCGAGCGCGTGCACCGAGGTGACCTGCCAACCCTTGGGGCGCCGGGCCACGTCACAGGTGATGGGCGCGCCCTCATCGGCCGCGTCGCGACCGATGTCGCGCAGGCTCGATATGTGCAGCAACACGTCCGCCGCGTCGGTCGCGCTGGGGTCGTCAGGCACGATGAAGCCGTACCCCTTGCCTGCGTCGAACCATTTCACTTGGCCGCTGATACGAACGGTCGGTTGCGCGTCCGACTCTCTGAAATCCACTTCCGCCCCCTGCACCCGCTATGCGAGCGCGACATGCTTAACACGGTTCCGTGAACGAGCGGCAGGCGAAAAATCACGATTTTCGACAGTTGACGGCAAGATTGGCCCGTCAACTCACGCCGGTGGGGCCGTCCAGAAGAATCCTGACCTTCCGGGCCAGCTCGCCACGACGGTACGGTTTCGGAATTATGTCATAGCCGGCGCGCGCGTCCGAGCCCTCCAGCGCGCGGTCCGCCCAACCGGTGGTGAGCAGGACCGGCAGATTTGGCCGCAGTCGGCGCACCTCGTTGGCCAGGGTCACCCCGTTCATGCCACCCGGCATGACGATGTCGGTAAACAGAAGATCGATCTCCAGCCCTTCGCGCACGCGGGCCAGCGCCTCGGTCCCCTGTGTCGCGGCGACCACGTTGTAGCCGAAGTCCTCGAGGATGCCGCGACCCATCTCCATGACGTCGGCGTTGTCCTCGACCATGAGGATGGTCTCGTTGCCGCCGCGGGTATCCTGGCGTGGGCGCTCCTGGAGGCCCGCCGCCTCGCCCTGCACGGCGGGGAACAGCAACGTCACCGTCGTGCCCGCGCCCTCGGTGGAGTCGATGTGCAGGTAACCCTGGCTCTGACGCATGAAGCCGTAGACCATCGCCAGGCCCATGCCCGTGCCCTTGCCCACGTCCTTGGTCGTGAAGAAGGGCTCGGTGACCCGGTCCAGCACATTGGCCGGAATGCCCTCGCCGGTGTCCTGAATCGACAGGCACACGTACTCGCCCGCCCCCGCGCCGGAGGGGTGAGACTCCTCGGCGTCGACGGTCAGGTTGCGGGTCGAGATTCGCACCTCGCCGCCGTCGATCATGGCGTCGCGCGCATTGATCAGGATGTTCAGCAGCGCCACCTCGGCCTGGACCGAGTCGACCCGCGCCAGCCTGAGGCCCTCCGCGAAATCCAGCTCGATTTCGATCTGGCTACCGAGCGTGCGGTCCAGCATGTCCTTCAGGCCGCGCACAAGGATGTTCAGGTTGGTCGGGCGTCCGTCCAGCCGCTGCTTGCGCGCGAAGGCCAGCAGCTGGGAGGTCAGGGTCTCCGCCCGCCGCGCCCCATCCAGCGCGCGTTCCAGCCGCGTGCGCACGACATCGTCATCGGTCCGCTCCAGGGCGGAGTCGATGTTGCCCATGATGACGGTGAGCATGTTGTTGAAGTCATGGGCGATACCGCCCGTGAGCTGGCCCACCGCCTCCATCTTCTGCGCCTGGCGGAGCGCGTCCTCGGCGTCGCGGCGACGCGAAACGTCCAGCTGCGAGGCGAAGAAATACAGCAGCTCACCCTCGCCGTCGAAGACGGGGCTGATGAAGAGGGCGTTCCAGAAGGCCGATCCGTCCTTGCGATAGTTGAGGATCTCGACGGAGACGTCTGTCCGCGCCTCGATGGCGGAGCGAATCTGGGCGACCGTTTCGCGGTCGGTGCCGACGCCTTGCAGGAACCTGCAGTTCCTCCCGACGATCTCTTCGGAGCGGTAGCCGCTCAGCTCCTGGAACGCGACATTGGCGAAGACGATCGGATTGTCGTCCTGGTTCGGGTCGGTGACGATCATCGGCATCCGCGTCATCTCGACGGCGGCGAAGAAGATGTCGTCCTTGCCGGAGAACCCCTCGGCGGTGACCCGCGGCTTCGAGTTGAAGTGCGGCGAGTCGGGGGAAGTCGGGTCGGTCACGCGGCGCTCCAGACGAGGCCGTGCGCGGCCACGAAATGCACAACGCAGCTAGGCCATTTTGGCTCAGCTCGCAAAGGTCGCGACCGTACATTTGGGGAACCCCGCGTGGCAGTCCCTAGGGGAATCGAACCCCTCTTTTCAGGTTGAAAACCTGACGTCCTAACCGATAGACGAAGGGACCGCTGCGCGAGAGCCGGCGATATAGCGACCGATTCCGGCGGGCGCAAGCGTCAAAAAATCAGATGCGGCGCGGGTCGTGAACGTCCTCGATCTCCAGCTGGACGCCGCGTCGGCCGTTCCAGTCGTCGGGCTTCAGCCGTCCCGCGACGCTGAGACCCTGAGCGCCCGCGAGTAGAGCTTCGCCGCACGGCAGATCGGCGACACGCCAGGCGATCGCGCGGACCGGGGCGCCGTCCGCGCCGACCAGACGGCAGCGGACGTGCCCGCCGTTCATGACGACGGGTTCGCGGACCGACACGCCGCTCAGGGCGAACAGGGGCTCCGGATTGCCGGGTCCGAAGGGCTCCAGCGCGGCGAAGCTGTCCACCAGGTCGCGGGTCGCCGCGCGGGGGTCGATCAGGGCGTCGATCTCCAGCTGGTCGGCCTGCTGCGCCGCCGCCTGTTCGCCGCCCAGGCGTTCGCTCAGGAAACGCCGCACCTCTTCCAGCCGTGCGGCTTCGGCCGTCAGCCCGCAGGCCATGGCGTGGCCGCCGCCGGCGAGCAGAAGGCCCTCCTCCCAGGCCGCCTGGACCGCGCGACCGAGGTTCACGCCCGGCTGGGAACGGCCGGATCCCTTGGCGACGCCGCTGATCGGATCGACGCCCGCCACGATCACAGGCTTGCGCCACCGTTCCCGCAGACGTCCGGCCACGACTCCGACCACGCCCGGGTGCCAGCCGTCGCCCGCGACGACCACCACCGGCGCGTCCATGATCGAGGCGTCGGCCTCGACAAGCTCTACGGCGGCCTCGACGACCTCTCGCTCGACTTCCCGTCGCTCGGCGTTGAGCGCGTGGAGCTGTTCGGCGACGGCGCGCGCCTCATCGACATCGTCGGTGGCGAGCAGCCGCGCGCCGAGGTCGGCCCTGCCGATGCGCCCGGCGGCGTTGATTCGCGGCCCCAGGATGAAGCCGAGGTGGTTCACCGTCGCCGGCTTGAGCTCGGCCCCAGCCGCCGCCATGAGGGCCCGCAGCCCGGGATTCTCCCAGGCCGACATCACCCCGAGTCCGAGACGGGTCAGGGTGCGGTTGAAGCCGGTCAGCGCCGTCACGTCGCACACGGCGCCGAGCGCGGCGAGGTAGAGCCATTGCCGGATGTCCGGTTCGCCCAGGTCCTTGAACAGGCCTCTGCGGCGGGCTTCGCGATTGAGGGCCGCCAGTAGGACGAAGACGACCCCGGCGGCTGCGAGGTTCCCCTGCCCCGACTTGCAGTCCGGCCGGTTGGGATTGACGACGGCGGCGCAGGCCGGCGGCTGGTCCCGCATCAGGTGGTGATCGATCACCACCACCTTCAATCCGATCGCGCCCGCGTGGCGGACCGCCGCCGTCGCCGCCGCCCCGCAGTCCACTGTGATGACCAGGTCCGCGCCCAACGCCTTCAGCCGGTCGAACGCCAGGGAGCTGGGACCATAACCCTCCGTCAGGCGGTCGGGGACGTAGATCGGCAGATCACGACCCAGCGCCCGGAACCAGCGCACCAGCAAGGCCGCGCTGGACGCACCGTCGACGTCATAGTCCGCGAAGACATGCAGGCTCTGCCCGGCCTCGTACGCGTCGAGGATGGCGCCGGCCGCCGCGTCCATGTCCGCGAAACTGGAAGGGTCGGGGAACGAGCCCCTGAGCGTCGGGTTCAGGAAGCCGTCGGCCGTGTCCGCGTCGATGCCCCGCGCGACCAGCGCCCGCGCCAGGGGCTCGGTCAGGCCGTGCGCCTGCATCAGCCGACGGACGTCCTCCAGGGGGGCGGACCGCTGGCGCCAGGCGCGCCCGCTGAGCGATCGCTCGACGCCCAGGAAGGCCCCCGGCGTCCCCAGCCTGCCCGCCCCGTCCGCCATGGGTCAGATCGGACGCGTCATGCGGATGCGTCGCACCGTGCGGCTGGCGGAATCCATCACTAGCGTATGGGTGCTGACGAAGCCGCGCTCCATCGTGACCCCGTCCAGCATCGCGCCCTTGGTGACGCCGGTCGCGGCGAACACCGCGTCCTTGGACACCAGTTCGTGCAGGTCGTACTTGCGGTCGAAGTCGGTGACGCCCGTGCGCTCCGCCCGCGCCCGCTCGTCGTCGTTGCGGAACACCAGCCGGCCCTGGAACTGCCCGCCGACGCACTTCAACGCGGCGCAGGCCAGGACGCCCTCGGGCGCGCCGCCCTGCCCCAGATAGATGTCGATGCCGGTCTCCGGCTCGGCGGTGTGGATCACCCCCGCGACGTCGCCGTCGGTGATCAGCACGATGCGGCAGCCGACCTGGCGCAACGCGGCGATCAGCTCGGCGTGGCGCGGGCGATCCATGACGCACGCCGTGATCCGCTCGGGCGACACGCCCTTGGCCCTGGCCAGCGCTGCGATGTTGTCCTGCGGCGCGGCGTCCAGATCGACGACGCCCGCGTCGTAGCCCGGTCCGACCGCGATCTTGTCCATATAGGTGTCGGGGGCGTGCAGCAGCCCGCCCCCGGGCGACATGGCCAGAACCGCCAGGGCGTTGGCCATCGCCTTGGCCGTCAGGGTGGTGCCCTCCAGCGGGTCCAGCGCGATGTCGATGGCGGGCCCGGCGCCGGTCCCCACCTTCTCGCCGATGTAGAGCATCGGCGCCTCGTCGCGCTCACCCTCGCCGATGACGATCTTGCCGTCGATGGGAAGCGCGTTCAGCGCGGTGCGCATGGCGTCCACCGCGACCTGATCGGCGGCCTTCTCGTCGCCTCGGCCGATCTGGGGATAGGCGGCGATGGCCGCGAGCTCGGTGACCCCGGCGGCGTCCGCGGCGAGGGCGGCGAAAAAGGCCTGATCGGCCATGCGCGTCTCCTGAGAAATGCCGTCGGGTCTTTGCGCCCGGTCAGCGATGATTCGTCAAAGCCTATTGGCGACGCCGGATCGGCGGCGGGGCTCGCCCACGCTCCCGCAGAGCCTCGGCCCAGGCGTCCAGGGTCTCGCGCGTCTGCTGGGTGATCGGCGCGACCCGGGTCTGATCCACCCGCTCGCGCGTGGCGGCGGCGAAGGCCTCCGGGTCCTCAAGCGACCAGTCGATGGCGGCGACATCGCGGGTCAGCGCGGCCTGCTCGGCCCGCTGCGAGGCGACGGCGGCGGCGATCTCAACATCGCTCGGCAGACCGGTGGGCGCCGGCGGAAAGTCCGCCCAGCGGGGATAGCTTCGGTTCGCGTCCACCAGCGCCTGGACGCGAGCGGAGAGCTGGGGCGGCGCCGACCCCTCGGACGACGGCGCGACAGCGGACGCGCAGGCGCCGAGCGTCGCCGCGGCGAGCAGTCCGATGCCGAATTTGACCGTGCGGGCGTTCATCTCAGCCGCCCTCATATGCCATGATCGTGACGGCAGAAAGGGCGGGTGCGACCGCCTTCGACGGAGGACGCGATGGCCAAGGCGCCCAAGACCCGCGCGACGACCCCCCGGACCGCGGCCAAGGCCACGGCGAGGGACGGGACCAAGCCGCCCCCTCGCCCCAGGTCCAAACCGAAGCCCAGGCCCGCGCCGGAGTCCGCCCCTCCCATCGAGGCGTCCGCCCCGCAGAGGCAGGCCGCGTCGCCGCAACCGCAGGCCGAGGGCTGGGCCAACCCCGCCGACATGCTGTCGCCCGAGCAGCGTCAGATGCTGGAGACCCTGTCCCTGAACCTGGCCAGGGCGGCGATGACGGCGCAGGCGGCCATCGCGGAAGCCGCCCTGTCCCAAGCCGATCGGCCGGCCGCCATGTCGCCCGATCCTTTCAACGTCGCCCCGGCGATGACCGCCGTGATGTCCAGTCTCGCGGCGCGTCCGGACCGGGTCTTCAGGGCCCAGGCCGACCTGTTCAACCGCTACATGGACCTGTGGGCCTCGACGACGCGACGCGCCGCCGGCGAGGAACAGCCCAAACCGTCCTCGGACAAGCGGTTCAAGGACGCCGCCTGGAGCGACAATCCGGTCTTCGACGCCATGCGTCAGTCCTATTTGATCACGGCCGAGTGGATGAACGGGCTGGTGGCCCAGGCCGATGACGTCGACCCCCTGACCCGGCGGCGCGCCGAGTTCTTCATGAAGCTCCTGACCGACGCCTTCTCGCCGTCGAACTTCCTGGCCTCCAATCCCGTCGCCCTGAAGGCGTTGATGGAGTCGAGCGGGGAGAGCCTGGTCAAGGGCATGGAGAACTTCGCCGCCGACATCGAGCGCGGCGGCGGCAAGCTGAAGATCAGCCAGGCCGACTACGCCCGCTTCAAGGTGGGTGAGAACGTCGCCACCGCTCCGGGTCAGGTGGTCTGGCGCGACGAGCTGTTCGAGCTGATCCAGTACGACGCCGCCACCGACCAGCAGCACGCCGTCCCGCTGCTGATCTTCCCGCCGTGGATCAACAAGTTCTACATCCTGGACCTGCAGCCCGAGAACTCGATGATCCGCTGGCTTTCGGCCCAGGGGTTCACGGTCTTCGTCTGTTCGTGGGTGAACCCGGACATCGACAAGGCCGAGTTCGGCTTCGACGACTATCTGCACAAAGGCATCTATCGCGCCGTCGAGAAGACGCTGGAGCAATCCGGCTCGGATCGGGTCAACACGGTCGGCTACTGCATCGGCGGCACGCTTCTGGGCGCGGCCCTGGCGCACATGGCCGCCCGCGACGACGCGCGGATCGGGGCGGCGACCTTCTTCGCGGCCCAGCACGACTTCGCGGAGGCGGGCGACCTGCTGCTGTTCACGGACGAACACTGGCTCGCCGAGATCGAGAAGCAGATGGACGCCGCCGGCGGCGTCCTCCCGGGCGCGGCCATGGCGGACACCTTCAACGCGCTGCGGGCCAACGACCTGATCTGGTCGTTCTTCGTGTCGAACTACCTGATGGGCAAGGCGCCGCCGGCCTTCGACCTGTTGTTCTGGAACGCCGACCAGACCCGCATGCCCAAGCGCCTGCACATGGACTATCTGCGCTCCATGTACGGGCGGAACGCCCTGACCCAGGGCCTGTTCGAACTCGGCGGGGAGCGGATCGACCTGTCCAGGGTGACCATCCCGCTATACTTCCAGGCCAGCCGCGAGGATCACATCGCGCCGATGCGCTCGGTCTACCGTTCCGCGCGCGCCTTCCGGAACGCCCAGGTGACGTTGACGCTCGCCGGATCGGGGCACATCGCCGGCGTGATCAATCCGCCCTCGGCGCGCAAGTACCAGCACTGGATCAACCCGTCGCTGCCCGAGACGCTGGAGGACTGGCGCGCCGGGGCAGAGGAGCATCCGGGCAGCTGGTGGGACCACTGGGCCGGCTGGCTCCGCGAGCGATCGGGACCGAAGGTCGCGGCCCGCGACCCCAAAAAGGGCCCATTGCCCGCGATAGAACCGGCTCCCGGGAGCTATGTGAAAGTGAAGTCTTGAGCCGTCTCGAACCGAACCAGCTGCTGGCGCTGTCCACCGGTTTCGCCCTGATCGTTCTGGTCCTCAGCGCCGTAGCGAACGGCCCGGAGGGGACGGTGCTGAGGTATCCGATCCTGGCGGTCGTCTGCTCGCTCGGTTACGTCGTCCTGAACGGCCTCTGGTCGCGGCGGATGAAGCTGAACCGGCCGCCGATGATCCATCCGGACGCGCCCGGCACGGCGGTCTGGGCCAGTCTGTTTCCGATGCTGCTTCTTTTCGGCTCGATCATACCGGTGCTGTTCCCGGATCGGGACCTGGGTCTTCTGGTGATCGTCGCCGCCATCTGGTTCGGCCTGACGATGGAGAGCGCCTTCAAGGCCGCCCGGCGCGACGGCTAGTTCCGGGGCTCAGGCCGGTCGGAAGATCAGCGCCACGCCGTTGTTGCAGTAGCGCAGACCCGTCGGACGCGGCCCGTCCTGGAACACGTGACCGTGGTGGCCCAGGCAGCGGGCGCAATGATACTCCGTACGCGGAATACCGATCAGGTAGTCGGTCTTCGTGCCTATGTTGTTCGACATCACCTGCCAGAAACTGGGCCAGCCGGTGCCGCTGTCGTACTTCCAGTCGGAGCGGAACAGCGGCAGCTCGCAGCCCTTGCAGAGGAAGGTCCCGCGCCGGCCCTCTTCGTTCAAGGGCGAGGTGTAGGGTCGCTCGGTCGCCTCGTGCCGCAGCACCCGCCAGGCCGGATCGCCCAGACGCCGTCGCCACTCCGCGTCCGGAATGCGGCGGAACGGCGAATCCGCGAAACGCGCTTCGTCAGCGCCGGCCACCTGGGGCCCGCAGGCTCCCAGCGTCAGGGCGGCGGATCCCAGGATCAGGCGGCGGCGATCGAACATGGTCATGCTCCCCTATACGACGCGCCGGCTCGTCCGGTTTCACCCGACCCGGCCGGCGGCCCGCGACAAACGGTCGTTGATCGCCTCACCCAGGCCCGTCGCAGGCACGGGGGCGACGGCGATGCCTGTCGGCGTTTCCCGGTCCGCGTCGCGAAGCAGCCGGAACAACCGCGCCGCGGCCTCGGCAAGGTCGCCAGTCGGACTGAGGCTCCAGCGGGGATCGCCGGTCCCGGGACCGAAGCCGAGCAGAATCTCGCCGTCCCTCGCCTCCGCCGCGTTGATCCGAACCGGCGCGTCCGGCGCATAGTGGAGGGTCAGCCGCCCCGGCGAGCGATGGCCTTCGCCGGCTTCCACAAGCCGACCCACGACCGCGGTGAGATCCTCACGGGTGACCGCGCCCGGCCTCAGAAGGGCGACCCTGCCGTCCAGCACGGACGCGACCGTGCTTTCCACGCCCACCGCGCAGGGCCCGCCGTCGAGCCCCGCCGACGCGGCTGAGCCGGTCTCGGCCACGGCGTCCTGGAAGGTGGTCGGGCTGGGTCGGCCCGACCGATTGGCCGACGGCGCGACAACCGGGCCGCCGAAGGCCGACAGCAGCTCGCGCGCGAGGGCGTGGCCGGGGACGCGCACGGCGACCGTGTCGAGCCCCGCCCGGGCCAGGTCGCAGACCGCGCCGTCGCGGGCCGGCAGGACCAGGGTGAGCGGCCCCGGCCAGAAGGTCTCGGCGAGCGCGCGGGCGGCGGCGTCGAAGCGGGCGATCGCCTCGGCGGCCGCCGCGTCCGAAACGTGCGAAATCAGCGGATTGAAGCGCGGCCGTCCCTTGGCCTCGAAGATGCGGGCCACCGCGACCGGGTTCCGGGCGTCGGCGGCGAGCCCGTAGACCGTCTCGGTCGGCAGCAGCACCAGTTCGCCCGCGCGAAGCGCCGCGGCGGCCGCATCGACATCACGTGCTAACCGACGCGGCGCGCCGTCAGGTTCACGTCGATGCGCACCCGTCTGGAGATGAGGCGGTTCCAAGGTCCGTCCGTTCCTATGCCGAGCTCCGCCCGGTCCAGGTCGAAGCCGCCGCTCATCTGCGCCCTCCCCTCCTCGAAACGCAAGGCGCAGGGGAAGACGACCCGGGTCCGCCGGCCCTTGGCCGTCACCTCGGCGGCGGCCGTGTACCTGCCCGGTCCGGCGGGCGAGAGCGACAGGAGCCGGAAGCGCAGGGTCGGGTGCCGCCGGGCGTCCAGGAACCGCGGGCCGACAGCGCGAGACGTAAGCGCGCCGTTGCTCATCGCGAGGCTGGCCGCTGCGACCTCCACCTCCACCTCCGCCGACTGGGGCTGATGGGGATCCATCCGGATGAAGGCTTCGAAGGTCTCGAACCGGCCGCGCTGGGTCGAGCCCAGGGCCTGAACCGATAGCTCGATGGCGGACGTCGCCGGATCGGCCCGCCAGAGGGCGACGTCGGCCCGCGCGGGCGCGAAGGCGAGGAAGCAGACGAGAAGCGCCGCCAGCCCTCGCATCAACGTTTCGGCAGGACCGGGATCATGCGCCGCAGCACGTTGTCCTTATCCAGGAACTGGTGCTTCAGGGCGCCGCCGACATGCAGCGCGATCAGGACGTATAGCAGCTTCACCCCGTTCCTGTGCATGTCCATGAAGGCGCCCGCCAGGTCCCGGTCCGGGCCGATCGGCAACAGAGGCCAGTCGAACAACCCGAACCAGTCGATCGGGCGCTGCGCCGCCGAGGACGCCGCCCATCCGCCCAGCGGCAGGGCGATCAGCACGACGTAGAACAGCAGGTGGGTGAGCCGGGCGACCCGCTTCTGCCACCCAGGCGTGGACGGCGGCAGCGGAATGGCGGGATGGCGAAGGCGCCAGCCCAGCCGGATCAGCGTCAGGACCAGGATGCTTAGACCGTTGGCCTTGTGCACGCCGATCAGCTCTCGCGCCGCGCTCTCATTGGCGTCCGCCGCCATGATGAGCAGGATCTGCAGCAGCACCAGAATGGCGATGCCCCAGTGCAGGAACAGCGACACGGTGGAGTAGCGGTCCGCGGGTTCGGCCATGACGTCTCCTCTCGACGCGTCAGCTTGACCCACTCCGAGCCGCTCGCCAACCGCTTGCGCGCCGGGGCCGGTCGCGGCACTGAGATGTCAAAGACAACGGACCCGGTCCATCACAAGCCTCAGGGAGCTCTTCGTATGACCTACCGCGCCCCGGTCCGCGATCTCGCCTTCAGTCTGGAGGCGGTGGCGGGCGTCGACCGCGTGGCCGCGACCGGCGCCTTTCCCGACTACGATCGCGACGTGATGGGCGCCGTGCTGGAAGCGGCCGGTCAGGTGGCCGAGACGCTGCTGGCACCGCTGAACCGCATCGGTGACCAGAAGGGCGCGACCTACGCCAACGGCGCCGTGACGGCCGCCCCTGGCTTCGCGGACGCCTATCGCGAGTTCGCCGCCGGCGGCTGGACCGGCCTCGCCGCGTCGCCGGCCCACGGGGGCCAGGGCCTGCCGAAGGCGCTCGAACTGGCCGCGTTCGAACCGGTGCATTCCGCCAACATGGCGTTCGGCCTGTGCCCGATGCTCAGCCTGGCGGCCATCGAGGCGCTGGAGGCGCACGGCACGGACCGGCAGAAGGAGACCTATCTGACGAAGCTGGTGTCCGGCGAATGGACCGGGGCCATGTGCCTGACCGAACCGCAGGCCGGCTCTGACCTCGGGGCCCTGACGAGCCAGGCGGTCCCGAACGGCGACGGGTCCTACAGCCTGACGGGCCAGAAGATCTACATCACCTGGGGCGACCACGACGCCACGGACAACATCGTGCACATGGTGCTGGCCCGCCTGCCCGACGCGCCGCCCGGGCCCAAGGGGATCAGCCTGTTCCTGGCCCCGAAGGTGCTGGTGAATTCGGACGGGAGCCTGGGGGCGCGCAACGCCTTCCGGCCGGTCGGGGTGGAGCATAAGCTCGGCATCCACGCCTCCCCCACCTGCGTCATGGCCTATGAGGGCGCGACGGCCGAGCTGGTCGGTCGGCCGAACGAGGGCCTCGCGCACATGTTCACCATGATGAACGCCGCACGGGTCGCGGTGGGCGTCGAGGGCGTGGCCATCGCCGAGCGCGCCTTCCAGCAGGCGCTGGCCTATGCGCTGGATCGCCGTCAGGGCCGCTCGCCCTGGACCGGAGAGCCCGGCGCGCCGATCTTCGACCACCCGGACGTGCGCCGGATGCTGTCGGTGATGAAGGCCAGGATCGAAGCCGGCCGGGGCATCTGCCTGTCCACCGGCGTCGCCGCCGATCTGGCCAAGCACGCCGGCGACGCGGACGACCGCCGCTTCTGGAAGGGCCGCGAGGACCTCCTCACCCCCATCGCCAAGGCCTGGTCGACCGACATGGGCGTGGAGGTCGCCTCCATGGGGGTCCAGGTCCACGGGGGCATGGGCTTCATCGAGGAGACCGGCGCGGCCCAGCATTATCGCGACGCCCGCATCGCCCCGATCTATGAGGGCACGAACGGCATCCAGGCCATGGACCTCGTGGGGCGCAAGCTCAGCCAGGACGGCGGCGACTCCGCCAAGGCCATCATCGCCGACATGACGGCGACGCTCGCCGACCTGCATCATCTCTACCAGGGCAAGCCGGTCGAGCGCTTCGCCAACGCCATCGAGGCCGTGCGCGACGCCACCTTGTGGCTGTTGGATCGAAAACAGGATCCGGCACGGGCCGACGACGTGCTTGCGGCGGCCGACGCCTATCTGAAGCTCATGGGCGACGTCATCGGGGGCTGGATGTTGGCCAAGGGAGCCCTGGCGGCCGCCGACAGGCTGAAGGCCGGCGACGGCGACCCGGCCTGGCTCCAGGGCAAGATCGACCTCTACGAAGTCTACGCCGCCAATGTGCTGGGCCACGCGTCGAGCCGTCTGGCGGCGGTCGGCCAGGGGGGCGGGCTGCTGATGCGGATGACGGCCCAGGCGCTGGGGGCGGCGGCTTAAGGCAGAAGCGCGATCGTCTCGCGCACGAAGCGGGCGTGGGCGACCACCGCCAGCTCCAGCCCCTGCCCGCCGACCTCGACCTCCTGGGTCAGCACGCCGCCGATGAAGGGGTGCTCGGGCGGCGGCGCGTCCGGGCGTCGCCGGGCCGTGGGGCTCCAGAACACCGGTCCGCCCGAGTTGCCGGGGAACACGGCGAAATCCAGCAGGAAGGTCGGGAAGGCGTCCACCGGCGCGACCGGCCAGGAAGCCACCTTGCCGACTCTGAGGATCGGGAATCCCGCCCGGTTCGCCGACAGCCCCTGCGGAAACCCCAGACTGTAGAGCTCATCGCCGGGTCCGACGCCGAGCGCGTCGAAGGTGGCGTCGTCGGCCAGCCAGCCGACCGGTATGGCCGCCGCCGCGAAAGTTGGCGGCGCGACGATCTCCAGGACCGCCACGTCCTGGGTCGGGTGTTCGGTCCACAGCGGGCCGTCCTCGGCGCGGATGGCCACCATCGCCGGATCGAAGCGCCAGCCGCCGGTCGCCGTGGGCGCTCTCCAGCCGACGCGCATCTCCGCCCCCGGCATCCGCTCCAGCACATGTCGCGCGGTCACCAGCAGGACGCGGGGGCGCCCGTCGGCGTCCTGATCGGCGATCAGGAAGCCGGCGCCGACGGTGCGGGTGCCGTCTCCCAACGGCTGATCCAGCATCACCGTGGCGTTGATCATCCCGACCGTCAGGTCCCACGCGGGCGCGGCCGGCGCCGGGGCGATGACGGCGGGGGGATCCTGAACAATGAAGGGCTCGAACGGCACGGGGCTCCCTCAGCCATGTAGCGCTTGTCATTTGACGGCCTTCCGCCGCCCGCACAAGGTGCCGCCGCCTGAAGGGGGAGCCGCCATGAATCGCCGCCAGTTCGTCCAGACCACCACCGCCCTCGCCGCCGTCGCGGCCACGCCCGCCCTCGCCCAATCGCCCGGAGCCTCGATGCCAGTCCCGCCTGTCGCCAAGAAGATCCCCGTCCGCATCGAACAGCTGGGGCGCGTCCGCGTCGACGACTATCAGTGGATGAAGGACGACAACTGGCAGGCGGTTCTGCGCGACCCGACCCTGATCAAGGCCGACGTCAAGGATCACCTTGAAGCGGAGAACGCCTATCGCGAGGCGATGATGGCCTCGACCCTGCCGCTGCAGGAGACGATGTTCCAGGAGATGCGCGGACGCATCAAGGAGGACGACAGCTCCGTCCCCGCTCCGGATGGTCCGTGGGAGTACTACGTCCGCTATCGTACCGGCGACCAACATCCGCTGTATTGCCGCCGACCGCGCGGGCAGGAAACGGGCGAGGTCGTCCTGCTGGACGCCAACGCCCTGGCGGAGGGCAAGGCCTACTCCGAGGTGGGGCAGGCGAGCGCCAGCCCCGACCACGCCCTCTACGGCTACTCCGAGGACGCCCAGGGTTCGGAGTTCTATCGCATCTACGTGAAGGATCTGACGACCGGCCAGATGTTGGGCGAGCCGATCGAGGCGGCCTACGGCGGCTTCACCTTCTCGCCCGACAGCCAGTGGATCTTCTGGACCAACCGAAACGAGAACGGCCGCCCGGACAAGATCTTCCGTCGCCCCGCGCGCGGCGGCGAGACCACCCTTGTCTATGAGGAGATGGACGAGGGCATGTTCATCGGCGTGGGCCGCACGTCCGACGACCGCTTCCTCGTCATCGGCATCGGCGACCAGGTCACCTCCGAGGCGCGCTACATCCCGGGCGACGACCCGACGGCCGAGCCCGTCGTGCTGGAGCCGCGCGTCGTGGACCGTAAATACGACGCCGACCACTGGGGCGACCGCTGGGTCATCCACACCAACGCCGACGACGCGCTGGACTTCAAGATCGTCGCCGCCCCGACCGACGCGCCCGGCAAGGCCAATTGGACCGACCTCGTTCCGCACACGCCCGGCCGCTACATCGAGGGGCTGGCCCTGGTGAAGGATTTCATCGCCCGCCAGGAGCGCGCCGACGCCAACACCCGTATCGTCATCCGCGACCGCGCCGGCGCCGAACACGAGATCGCGGTCGACGAGCCCGCCTACAGCCTGTCGCTGTCCGGCGCGTCGGAGTTCGACACCACGGTCATGCGCTACGGCTACAACTCGCCGTCCACCCCGACCTCCACCTACGACTACGACCTCGCGACCCGCGAACGGACGCTGCGCAAGGTGCAGGAGGTGCCGTCGGGCCATGATCCGGCCGACTATGTGGTGGAGCGGCTGAACGCCCCGGCCGAGGACGGCGAGCTGGTGCCGGTCACGGTGCTGCGTCGGCGCACCACGCCGGTCGACGGCTCGGCGCCGGTGCTGCTGTACGGCTACGGCTCCTACGGCATTCCGATGCCGGCCAGCTTCTCGACCAGCCGGCTGTCGCTGGTGGACCGCGGCTTCATCTTCGCCATCGCCCACGTCCGCGGCGGCTCCGACAAGGGCTGGGACTGGTTCCTTCAGGCCCGGAAGTTCACCAAGAAGAACACCTTCACCGACTTCATCGCCGCCGCCGAGCACCTGATCGAGCGCGGCTACACGCGCGCGGGCCGCATCGTCGCTCAGGGCGGCTCGGCCGGCGGCCTGCTGATGGGGGCGGTCACGAACATGCGTCCCGACCTGTGGGGCGGCGTGATCGCCCAGGTGCCGTTCGTGGACGTCATCAACACCATGAGCGACACCTCGCTGCCGCTGACGCCGCCCGAATGGCCCGAGTGGGGCAATCCGCTCGAGGACCCCGAGGCCTACGACTACATGATGAGCTACAGCCCCTACGATCAGGTCTCGGCGATGGCCTACCCGCCGATCCTGGCGACGGGCGGCCTGTCGGACCCCCGCGTCACCTACTGGGAGCCCGAGAAGTGGGTGGCGAAGCTGCGCCCCGCCACCACCTCCGGCAATCCGGTGCTGCTGAAGATCAACATGGAGGCCGGCCACGGCGGGGCCTCGGGCCGGTTCGATTACCTGAAAGAGATCGCCCACGATTACGCGTTCGCCGTCTGGGCCCTCGAGCGGGGCTGGGCGAACGGCTGAGCGAGCGGGGCCGCCCCGCCCGGCCGGGCGGCCCCCGTCCTACTGAGGCGCGAGATCGGACGGCGGCGCGCCCAGCCAGGGCGCCAGGCGGAAGCGCGCCGGCGTGCGCGCGACGCGCCGCTCGCGGATGAAGATGCCGGCGAACGCCACCACGTCCTTGATCGTCTTCTCGTCGAACGGCTTGCAGACCGCGCCGAGCGCGCCGGAGAAGCCCTCGGGGATCTGTTCCGGATTGGCCGTCAGGAAGACCACCGCGCAGCCGTAGGTCGCCACGAGCTTGTGCGCGATCAACGGACCGGTCGAGCCGTCCCGCAGGTTGATATCGACAAGGGCCAGGTCCGGGCGCTCGCGCTCGGCCAGTTCGTAAGCGGACACGCGATCCATGGCGCAACCCACGACGTCGCAACCCGCTTCTTCCAGAAGCATTTCCAGCTCCATGGCGAGCATCGCCTGATCTTCGACGATTAGCGCCCTGAGCGGCCCGGCGTCTTCCACATCTTCCCCTAGCATAACGCGACGGCGTCTTGGTGCTTTTGTACGCCTGCGGACACATACAACGCGTGCTTTGCGGCTTCGTTCAATCGGGCTATCCAACTGCGACGTTGTAGCAGTGGGGGCGTGAATGGAACGGCGTGAGGACCATGCGACAGGCCTGGTCCGGCGACGGCTCGCGGGGGGATATCAGATCCTGCAGGCGCTGGTCGGGATTCGGCTGCGTACGGTGGCGGACCCCGAAAGCCGGCGACATCTCGTCTGGCTCAGCGACCTCACCGCCGCGCTCGGCCTGATGAGCCGCCGCCTGACCGCCGACGGCGAGATCGAGGTCGTGGACTATCTGCATGACCTCGCGCAGTTCTGGCGCCGCGCGGCGGGTCGCGACGATCTGCGGATCGAGGTGCGCGCCCAGCCCGGCCTGGCGCCGGAAACGCTGGCCCAGAGCCTGGCGATCATCGCGCACGAACTGGTCGGCAACGCGGCCCGCCACGCCTTCGCGGACGGCCGGAGCGGGGCGATCGCCATCGCCTTCACCCGCGCGAGCGACGGCGTCAGCCTGGTCGTGCGCGATACGGGGCTCGGAGCGGAAGGCCTGGATGAGGGCGAGGGACTGGGGCTCGTCCGCGGGCTCGTGGACCACCTGCGAGGACGTCTGGACGTGGAGACGGCCCCCGAACAGGGCGTCGGCGTCCGCGTCTGGCTGCCGATGCCCTCAAGTTCCGAAGGCGAGCGCCCGAACTGAACGGCGGACCGCGCGGCGGTGGCCGGGGAACCAGGACTCGAACCTGGGATGACGGCGTCAAAATCTGCGTCTCAAACAAGATCTAGATGCCGAGCTCGTAAAGCGCTGCCGGTGACGCGCCCGTTCAAACTGTCCCACCGCCACTGCAGCGCGCCGTCAGCGAACGGTCGTAGCGAGTGTTCAAGGTCTGAACCGTCAGGCGAACAGCGGCGCTCGCGCGGGGGGAAGGTCGAACAGGTCGGCGGCCCGCCCGGCGTCCAGCTCGGCCCCGAGAATCTCGCCCACGATGCGGCCGCCGCGCAGCAGCGCCACCCGGTCGGCATAGGCCCGCGCCAGGCGCAGGTCATGCAGGACGGCCACCACCCCGCCGCCCTCGCCGGCGAAGCGGCGCGCCGCCTCCAGCGCCGTCAGCTGGTGCGCCGGGTCGAGCGAGGCGGTCGGCTCGTCAAGCAGAAGGAAGCGCGAGGCGGCGTCGGTCGGGGCGTCCCAGACCTGGACCAGGGCGCGGGCCAGGTTGGCGCGCTGGCGCTCACCGCCGGACAGGGTGGTGACGTCACGCTCGGCCAGATGGCCGATGTCGAAGCGGGCCAAGGCTTGGTCGATGATCCATCCGTCGCGCATCCCGTCGCCGCCGCCGTGGGGGGCGCGGCCGAGCGCCACGATCTCGTGCACGCGGAAGGGAAACGCGATGTGCACACTCTGCAGCATCAGAGCGCGACGTCGGGCCAGGGTCTCCGGCGACATGTGTCTTATCGGCGTCCCGTCCAGCCGCACCTGACCGCTGTCCGGGGTGATCAGCCCGGACAGCACGTGCAGCAGGGTCGATTTGCCGGCGCCGTTGGGACCGAGAATGGCCAGCACCTCGCCCGGCCGTGCGGTCAGGCTGACACGATCGAGCAGCAGACGGCCGCGCCCGCGAACGACCACGACATCCTGCGCCGACAAGGTGCGATCGCCGCTCACGCCAGACCTTTCACGTCAGGCTCCGGCGCTTGTCGCGCAGCAACAGCCAGAAGAAGAAGGGCCCGCCGATCAGGGCCGTGACGACGCCGAGCGGCAGCTCGGTCGGGGCCACCGCCACCCGGGCGAGGGTGTCGGCGGCGACCAGCAGGCCACCGCCCAGCAGGGCCGAGGCCGGCAGCAGCACCCGGTGGTCCGGGCCCAGCACAAGCCGCACCAGATGCGGGGCCACGAGGCCCACGAAGCCGATGACGCCGCAGGCGGCGGTGGCGGCGGCGACGGCAAGGGCGGCGAAGGCGGCGGTGGTTCGGGTCAAGCGGGTCGGGTCGACGCCCAGCGCCCGCGCCTCGGTCTCGCCCAGGGCCATGGCGTTGAGCGCCGGGCCGAGGCGGACGAGGGCGGCGACGCTCAGGCCGGTCAGGGCGAGGGTCGGAAGAGCCGTCAGCCAGGTGGCCGCGCCGGCGCTGCCGAGGGTCCAGAAGGCCAGCATGCGCAGCTGCTGCTCGTCGGACAGGAAGGTCAGCCAGCCGATGCCGGCGCCGGCGAGCGCACCGGTGGCCACCCCGGTCAGCAACATGGTCGACACCACCAGCCGTCCCTCGCTGCGAGCGGCGACATAGACGACGGCGGTGGCGGCGAGCCCGCCGAGGAAGGCGGCGACCGGCAGGGCGGCGGCGCGGATCGCCGGCGACAGCTCGCCGAACAGGGCCGGGCCCAGGACTATCACGGCGACGGCCGCCAGCGCCGCGCCGGACGAGACCCCGATCAGGCCCGGGTCGGCCAGGGGGTTGCGGAACACCCCCTGCGCCGCCGCGCCGCTGACGGCGAGGGCGGCGCCGGCGGCGAAGGCCAGCATGACGCGGGGCGCGCGCACCTGCTCGAACACCGCCTGGGCCAGGGGGTCGGCCGCCACCGGCAGGCCCAGCCGCCGCAGCAGCAGGGCGCCGATCTCCAGCGGCGGGATGGCGACCGCCCCCTGGCCGAGCGCCAGCACGAGCACCACGAGAACCGCGACGGCCAGACCCGCGACGACGCGGCGCGCGCGCCGGCGATGACGGGCGACGAGGGCGCCGGTCTCGAGCGCGGCGCTGGTCACGCCGGGGTCCGGATCAGCTGCGCCAGCTCGCGCGCGGCCTGCGGCAGGCGCGGGCCGAAGCCCAGATGCAGCAGCGGGTCGAGCGGAAGGACATGACCCTCCCGGCCCGCCGGGGTCAGGGCGATCGCCGGAAGGGCCGCCACCCGCGCCGCCCCCCCGGCGGCGTCGAGGGCGTGGGACATCATCAGGATCACGTCCGGCGCGCCGGCCACCAGCGCCTCGGTCGAGATCGCCTTGTAGCCCTCGTGGTCGGCCCCGGCGTTGTCGCCGCCGGCGAGCCCGATGATGGCGTCGGCGGCGGTGCCGCGCCCGCCGGCCATGGGGCTGCCGGCGCCGACTGTGAGCAGGAACAGCACGCGCGGCCGGCCTGGGAGGGCGGCGATCTCCGCCTCCGCCGCGGCCCAGTCGCGCTCCAGGGTGGCGACCGCGGCGCCCGCCTCGGTCTGGCGGCCGAACGCCTCGCCGACCTGGCGCAGGTTGGCGGCCACGTCGGCGGCCGAGCGCGCGGGCGGCACGGTGATCACGCGCACGCCCGCCTGTTCGATCTGGGTCAGGGCCGAGGCCGGGCCGGCGTCGCCGCCGGCCACCAGCGTGGTGGGGCCGAGCGAGAGAATCCCCTCGGCGGCCAGCTGGCGGAAGTAGCCGACGCGGGGCAGAGCCTCGACGGCCGCCGGATAGCTGCTGGTGTCATCCACCGCGATCAGCTGCGGCCCGAGGCCGAGGGCGTAGACGATCTCGGTCACGTCGCCGCTGACGGCGATGATCCGCTCTCCCGCCGCCGCCTCGGGCCGGGGGCTGCAGGCGGCGGCGAGCAGGCCCGCCCCGGCCGACAGGAGGAGTTCGCGGCGGCCGATCACGCGAGGCTCTCCAGCTCGGCGCACAGGGCGCGCCAGGTCTCGAGCTCGGCCTGTTTCGGCTTGCGCTCGCCGAACACCATGGCGAAGTTCCGCCCCCCGGCGTCGAACAGCTCCAGCGAAGTGACGATCCCGTCGCGGGTCGGTTTGCGCACGATCCAGCTCGTCGCGATGGCGTCCTCGCGCAGGTGCAGGTTGAAGCCCTTGTCGAGCACGTTCAGCCACGGGCCCATGACCTTGATGGTCTGAACCGGGCCGGTGTGGATCTGTATGCAGCCGCGGTTGCCGACGAACACCATGATCGGCAGGGCGCGTTCGGCGGCCCGCTCCAGCAGGGCGCGCATGGCCGTGTTCGACACCGTCCGGGCGAAGGGCGCGCCGACGAGGCGGAAGGCCTGCTGCCGGCCGACGTTGAAGTCCTTGAGCAGGCCGAAGAAGTCGTGGGTATCCTGCAGCGCCTCCCAGTTGGCGCGCAGGCCGGCGACATCGATGTCCGCGTCGGGCCGGTCGACGGGCGCGTCGGGATAGGGGGTTGGGGTGAAGCCGTCGGTCTGGTCGGCGGCGGTGAAGGCCGCGACCAGCGCGTCCCAGGCGGCGAGGTCGGTGGTCTCGCGGGCGAACACCTTGTGCACCGCCTCGCCCTCGCCGTCGAAGATCTGCAGGCTGCGCCGCATGGCGCCGTCGGCGAGGGTGTCGTTGACGGCGAAGGCGTGGCGCCAGTGCTGCATGAACAGGCGCAGGTCGATGTCGTGGTTCAGCACCATGCCGGCGCCCGGGAAGATCTCGACATGGTCGAAGCTGCCGACCTTCTCGTGGACGCAGGACTCGTTGCGGGTCAGCACCATGACCTCGCCCACCACCGGCAGGCCGCGGACCAGGTCGGCGAAGTCGCCGTCCAGACGGACCGTATCCACGCCCACGCGGCTGGCGACCAGGGCCGCCTCCGACACGCCGAGCTGGCGCGCGGCGTCCCGGGCGCGCAGGCCCGGCTGGTCGTGACGGGCCCGGGCCCAGCGGGCGCGGAGGTCGGCGGCGGCGTCGGCAGCCACGTTGGCGAGGGTCATGGGCATCTCTTGAGAACGAGTCTGCGACGTAGTCGCATTCTTAGATAAATACATTCAGTAGCGGAACACCAGCGAGGCGCTGAAATTCCGGCCCGGCTGGGTCCAGGCGTCGAGCACGGTCGAGCTGGCGGCCAGGCCGCGCACGTCGCTCCACCAGGCGTAGGTTTCGTCCGTGAGGTTGAAGGCCCCGACCCGCAGGGTGGCCTGCTCCGTCAGGTCGATCCAGACAGTGGCGTCCAGCACGGTGAAGGCGTCCGGCCGCCAGCAGGCCGCGCGCGTGCCGCCCGGCGAGCAGGTTCCCCCGACGTCGCGGGCGTCCTTCTGCGCCGAATGGGTCGCTGAGACCTGACCGCCGAACCGGCCCGACGGGGCCGTGTAGCGCACGCCGGCGACGAGCTTCAGCGGGTCGACGCTGTCCAGCGGCAGGCTCACGCCGTTGCGCTGCTGCTCGCCCTCGGCGCTCGACACAGCGGCGGTGAAACCGAGGCCGCTGTCCCAGTCGGCGTCGATCCGGCCCTCGAAGCCGCGAATCTCCACCTCGGCCAGGTTCACGTACTGGAAGCACAGGGCGAAGGTCCCGCACGTTGTCGGGAAGGGACGGCTGAGCATCACCTGCTCGATGAAGTTCTCATACTCCCCTGAAAACACAGTGGCGCTGCCTCGCACCCGGGCGCCGCCGAGGTCGAGGTCGCGCAGGCGGACGCCCGCCTCCCAGGTCTTGCTGGTTTCCGGCTCCAGGTTCGGGTTCGACACCGAGATGTAGCCCGACGACGGGTTGGAGAAGCCGTTGTTGACCTCGGAGGGCGCCGGGGCGCGGAAGCCCTCGCCGTAGTTGGCGAACAGGCCCAGCACCGGCGTGGCCCAGAACACCGCGCCGATGCGCGGCGTCAGGCGGCTGTCGCTCGTCGACTCGGTGGCGCCGACATAGAGGGCGTCGGCCGTCGGCTCGACCTCGAAAGCGTCGTAGCGCAGCGACGGGTAGAGGCTCAGGCGCCCGTTCAGCAGCCGGATCTCGTCCTGGATGAACACCCCGGCGAGCCGGTAGTCGGTCAGCGGGAAGGGCCGCGCGGGGAAGGTCTCGCCGAACGGCGGCACGGTCCCGTCGCGGATCCCTTCCTGGGTGGTCTCCGAGGCGTCCGCCCCGATCGTGACGCGGTGACGAATGCCGAGGGCGTCGAAGCCCAGCCGGGCTTGGCCGCTGAAGCCCACGACCTCGCTGTGGAAGGTGTTTAGCCGGGTGCGGTCGGCGGCGCCGTTGCGGTCCTCGGCGGCGAACTGAACGACTTCGGCGTCCTGGTGATAGACGGTCAGGTGGGTTTCCTCGACCGGGCCCGAGGCCGGCCGCCAGGTGTGATCGAGCGCCAGCCGGGTGCGCTCGGTGGTGTCGCGGGCGTCGAGGTCGATCACCGCCGTGGTCGGCGGCACCGCCGGGGCGGCGACCGGCGCGGCCCGGCCGCTGAACACCTCGGTGAGAACCTCACGGTCCTGCAGTTCGGCGGTCAGGCGGAAGCGGTGGGCGGCGTTTGGCTGGAACACCAGCTTGCCCAGCCAGCTGTCGCCGCTGATCTCCTGCGGATTGGCGGCGGTGCGGCGGGCGTCGGGGGATTCGTCGGTCCCCTGCGTCTCCTGCTCGACGCCGTCGCGGCCGGTCCAGGCCAGCATGGCCGACCAGGGGCCGGTGCGGCCGGCGAGGGTCAGGCCGGTGGAGGTGCTCTCGTCGGCCGAGGCGTAGCCGACCCGGGCGCGGGCCCCGAAAGCCCGCTCCCCGCCCAGCAGGTCGGCCGGGTCCTGGGTGATGAAGCTGACCGCGCCGGCGACGCCGTCGCTGCCGTACAGGGCCGAGGCCGGACCGCGCAGGATCTCCACCGACTTGAGCAGGCCCAGATCGACATAGTCGCCGCGGCCCACGGCCTGGGGCCCGAACAGGAAGGCGTCGGGCAGGCGCACCCCGTCCACCTGGATCAGCACCCGGTTGCCCTCGAGGCCGCGGATGTTGAAGCCGGCGTTGCCGTCCCGGCCGGTGGAGCCGGAGGCGGCGCCGAAGCGGGCCGGCGCGCTGCGCACAGAGACGCCCGGCTCGTAGCGGACCAGATCCTTGATGTCGGTGAATAGCCCGTCCTCGATCTCGCGCTGCGTCGTGACGCTGACCGTCGCCGGGGCCTCGATCGGGTCCTGCTCGGTACGGCTGGCGGTGACCACCACCTCGCGCACAGTCACCGGATCCGACGCGGACGGATCGACGCCCGGCTCGCCGGCGAGTGCGGCGGCGGGCAAAATGAAGGCGGACGCGGCGGCGCCGAGGAGGAAGTGACGCATGGGGATCCCCTGAACTGGCTGAGGCGGCCGCTTATATGCGAACGACTCGCAGAGTCAATCGCGATAGAGGCAAGCTGTGCTGCGAGCACGGCGGCAACGGCCCGCCTAGACCCCCGAGACGTCTTCCCCATTGAAGGCTCAGCTTGTGCGTTGCACCATCGCGGTGCTCATCGAGACCGACCGAGGGACAGGCCCTTAGACGTCGGGGCAACCTCCGCCTCCAGCGAAAGGTGCCAACTCCTGCGGGACCTTCGGGTCGCGAGAGATGAGGGCGGCGCCGGCTGACGCTTGCCGCTGATCGATCCACCGCCGGAGCCTCGCGAGCGAGGTTGAAACGGGGGATCCCATGACCCATCGAACTTCAAAGCGCGCCGCCCTTCTGGTCAGCGCGGCCTCGTGCGTGCTGGCGTCGGTCGCCCAGGCCCAGACGCCGGCGGCGCAGGACCCGGTAGCGACCGTCGACGAGGTCGTCGTCACCGGCTCCCGAACCGCGCAGCGTAGCCGCCTGGAGACGGCGTCGCCCGTCGACGTGCTGACGGACGAGCAGATCACCCAGGCGGCCGCCGTCGGCGGCGAGTTGGGCTATGCGCTGCAGGTGCTGGCGCCCTCGTTCAACTTCCCGCGACAGTCCAACTCCGGTCCGGCCGATGTCGTCCGGGCGGCCCAGCTGCGCGGCCTGTCGCCCGACCAGACCCTGGTCCTGGTCAACGGTCGCCGGCGGCACACGACCGCGATCGTCAATCTGGAGTCCAAGATCGGCAAGGGGACGACGCCCGTCGACTTCAACGCCATTCCGGCCTCGGCCGTCGGCCGGATCGAGATCCTTCGCGACGGCGCAGGCGCCCAGTACGGCTCTGACGCGATCGCCGGCGTGGTGAACGTGCGGCTGAACGATTCGCGCGTGACCGGCGGCCGCTTCAGCGCCACCTACGGCGCTCACGTCACCGACTTCGAGCCCTTCGACGACGAGATCACCGACGGCGAGACGCTGGTGCTGACCGGCGACTACGGCTGGGGCCTGGATGGCGGCGGCTTCTTCCGTTTCGGCGGCGAGCACAAGACCCGCGAAGAGACCGAACGTGGCGGACCGGGCGTCCTGCCCTTCTTCGAGGATCAGACCGCCGACAACCTGGCGCTGGAGGGTCAGAGCCTGTTCCGCGCCGGCGATCCGGAGGTCGAACAGCTGAGCGGGTGGTTCAACACCGAGGTTCCGCTGTCGGAACGTTCCAGCCTCTACGCCTTCGGCACCTTCGACGACCGCGAGGGTCGAGGTACGGGCTTCTTCCGCTTCCCCGACAGCTCCGGAAACATCCGCGACATCTATCCCGACGGCTATCGGCCGATCACGGTGGTGGACAGCACCGACGTGCAGCTGGCCGGCGGCTGGCGGACGGTTGCGGCGGGCTGGGACCTGGACCTGGGGCTCAACTACGGCGTCAGCGAATATGACTTCGGCCTGGAGAATTCGCTGAACGCCTCGCTCGGCGCCGCCAGTCCGACGTCCTTCGACCTCGGCGACTATCGGACCGACCTGCTGGCCGCCAATCTGGACGTGACCCGGGGCTTCGCCGTGTCCGGTCTGGCCTCTCCGGTGTCGGTCGCCGCCGGCCTGGAGGTTCGCCGTGAGACCTTCGAGACGGGCGCGGGCGATCCGGCCTGCTACGCCGCCGGGCCGCTGACTGATCGGCCTGCGAACAGCCAAGCGGCGCCGGGGCTGCGGCCGGAGGACACGGTCGATATCGATCGCGATGTCTGGGGCGCCTATGTCGAGGTCTCGGCCGACCTGACCGACCGGCTGTTCGTCGATGCGTCCGCCCCGTTCGAGGACTATTCCGACTTCGGCGATGCCGTGGCGGGCAAGCTGGCGGCGCGCTACGCCCTGACCGACGCGGTGGCCCTGCGCGGCTCGGTCTCCAACAGCTTCCGTGCGCCTTCGCTCAGCCAGACCGGCTTCCAGTCCGCAGTCAGCGACCGGGGAGCCGGCGGGGCCCTGGTGACCGTACGCACCGTCCCGCCCGGCAGCGCCATCGGCCAAGCCCTCGGGGCCGAGCCGCTCCAGGCCGAAGAGTCGCTCAGCTTCACAGGCGGCGTCGTGTTCAATCTGGGTACGAACCTCAGTCTGACGATCGACGCCCACAGGGTCGATGTCGACGACCGCATCACCCTGTCGCGTCGCGTGGAGGGCGACGATGTCGCGACCTTCATCGAGGCTCAGACCGGCATCGCGGGAGTCACGGCGGTCAACCTGTTCACCAACGCGGTCGACACCCGCACCGAGGGTGTCGACGTGGTGGCGTCCTGGCGCACGGACCTGGCGGGCGGGCTGCTGAGCTTGCAGGGCGCCTACTCCTGGGCCGAAACGGAGATCCGCTCGGTGGACGCGCCCTCGGCCCAGTTCCAGTCGCTCGGCTTCGGGACCGATCTGATCGGGCTGGAAGAGCGCAATACCCTCGAGGACGCGGCCCCCAAGTCGAAGGTCTCGCTGGCGGCGGACTGGACCCGCGGTCCGCTAAGGCTCTCCAGCCGGATCACCCACTATGGCGAGACCACGCGCGTGTTCGATTTCGGCGGCGGCTTCGCCCCGGCCCAGACCTACGGGGCCGAGACCCAGGTCGATGTGGAGGCCGAATACGACTTCGGCGAAAGCTACAGCGTGGCGGTCGGGGCCAACAACCTGCTGGACGAGTATCCGGACGAGTCGAGCGCCGACATCGGCTACTTCGGCAACTTCCCCTACGATGTCCTTTCGCCGATCGGGTTCAACGGGCGCTATGTCTATGCGCGTGTGACTGCCCGTTTCTGAGGACCGCGTGACCGACGATGTCGCCGACCCAGCGGGCGGGCAAGTCCCCGCCCGCCGCCTGTCCAGCCTGTATGTGGCCGTCATCTCGGTCGGCATGGTCGTGGGCGCGGAGATCTTCAAGAGCCCCGCGCTCGTCGCCGCCAACGCCGGTTCGACCGAGTGGTTCTTCGCCGCCTGGCTGATCGGCGGCGTCGTCTCCCTGCTCGGCGCCCTGGTTTATGCGGAACTGGCGACGGCGTTTCCGAACGCGGGGGGCGACTATCACTTCCTGAAGAGAGCTTACGGGGCAAGGGTCGCCTTCCTCTTCGCCTGGGCCCGATTCGCGATCATCAACACGGGCTCCATCGCGCTGCTGGGCTTCGTGCTCGGCGACTATCTGAATGCGGTGTGGAGCCTGGGTCCCAATGGGTCGGCGCTCTACGCCGCCGGGGCGGTGATCCTGCTGACGCTATTCAATCTGCGCGGCGTCCACGGCTCCGCCGGGGCCAACTTCAGCCTGACGGGCCTGGAGGCGCTGGGCATGCTGCTGCTCGGGGCCGCCGCCGGATGGATGATCTTCACCGGTGCGCCGCCGCTCGACCCCGCCGAGCCCACGACCCCTGCGATGCCTCCCGCCACCTTCGGTCTGGCCCTGGTGTTCGTGCTGCTCGCCTTTGGAGGCTGGAGCGAAGTCTCCACGCTCTCCGCCGAGGTTCGGGACCCCCGGCGAGGCATGCTGAGGGCCCTGATGCTCGCCATCGGGACGATCACGCTCCTGTTCCTGATCGCCAACTGGGCCTTGTGGCGCGGGCTGGGCCTCGACGGACTGGCCGCCAGCGAGGCGCCGGCCGCCGATCTGATGTCGCGCGCGTTCGGCTCCCAGGCGGCGACCGTGCTGGCGCTCGGCGTCGCCTTCGCCACGATCACCTCCATCAACGCCACGATCGTCGTGGGCGCGCGCACCACCTAGGCCGCCGCTAAGGACTGGCCCGTGATCGGGCGAATGGCACGCTGGGACACGGCTCGGGGGGCGCCGACCCGCGCCATCGTCGCCCAGAGCGCCGTCGCACTGGCGCTCGTGGGCCTAGGGGCCGCGACGCGGAACGGGTTCGCGACCCTGGTGGACTTCACGGCACCCGTCTTCTGGCTGTTCTTGGCGGCGTCCGGCGTGGCGGTGATTGTCCTGCGCATCCGGCGGCCGGACGCGGAACGGCCGTTCCGAACTCCGCTTTATCCGCTCACGCCGGTGCTGTTCATCGCCTCCAGCCTTTACATGGTCTGGTCCAGCGTCGCCTACGTCCGGCTGGGCTCGCTCGTCGGCCTGGGACTACTCGGTGCTGGGCTCCTCATTGTCAGCCTCAGACAGCGATGAGTTCGGCGCGCCGACCCGGGCGACAGTGCCGGGAGACCTGCGAGCGCGTCAGCAGATAGAACTCGCGCCGGCACCCACATGGGCGCAGAGCGGGGTCGATCGGCGGGTCCACAGCACGATCAGGTCGCACCGTCTCGCGCCGACCGCAAATCCCTGTGTAGAGCCACCTCCCTCAGCAGGGATCGAAGGCGCTTAAATCCAGTGAGGGCGGTGGCTGGGGAACTAGGACTCGAACCTAGAATGACGGTACCAAAAACCGTAGTGTTACCATTACACCATTCCCCAGCAGGTCCGGCGTAGCCCGCCTCGGCGGCGGGAGGCGGTCAGATAGCTCAGCCCCCTGACGCTTGCAACAGGCAGCGATGCGGGAAATTTCGCCGCCCTCGCAAAGGGCCGCTTGCCGCCCGGGAGTCGCATGGCTATAAGCCGCGCCTCACGTCGGAGTGTGGCTCAGTCTGGTAGAGCACTGCGTTCGGGACGCAGGGGTCGCAGGTTCGAATCCTGCCACTCCGACCATCTTCTTCCCGCCCTTCAGTTCAGGTCGACGCCCGCCTTCGAGGCGGCGTCGAGGCGCCGGCCGGCCTGTTCGATCAGGCGCTCGGACAGCGCGCGACGACGCGTCCGCAGTTCGGGCGAACCGGCGTCGTAGTCGGCCATCAGCCGCTTCACGAAGGCGCCCGACCTCACCTCGGCCAGAACGTCGTCCATGGCGGCGCGGGACGCCTCGCCGATCACGCGGGGACCGGTCAGATAGGCGCCGTACTCCGCCGTGTTCGAGATGCGTGCGAAGGCGCCCGCCGGACCCAGCCGGTGCAGCAGGTCCGTCACCAGTTTCAGCTCGTAGAAGCACTCGAACCAGGCGACCTCCGCCGGATAGCCGGCCTCGACCAGCTTCATGAAGGCCGCGTCCACCAGTTCCACCGTGCCGCCGCACAGCACCACCTGCTCGCCGAACAGGTCGCTCTCGCATTCGGCCGCGAAGGTGGTCTCAAGGATTCCCTTGCGACCACAGCCGAGCGCGGCCGCATAGGACAGGCCCAGCGCATGCGCGCCGCCGGTCGCGTCCTGGTGGACCCCGAACAGGCAGAACACCCCCTCCCCGGCCTCATAGAGTTCCCGGATGCGCGGGCCGATGCCCTTCGGCGAGGCCAGGATCACATCGACCTCCGGCCCGGGCTCCACCAGGCCGAACCGCACCGACAGACCGTGGGCGAACACGACCGCCGCGCCGGGCTTCAGGTTCGGGGCGATCTCGTCGCGCCAGAGGTCCCGATGGGCCTCGTCCGAGACCATGACGGCGATCACATCGGCCCCGGCGGTCGCCTCTCCCGCGGTCATGACCTCGAACCCGTCCGCGCGCGCCGTCTCGCGGGTCGCCGAGTCGGTCTTGAGGCCCACCACGATGTCGGCGACGCCGGAGTCCCGGAGGTTCAGGGCATGGGTGCGCCCCTGGCTGCCGTAGCCGATCACCGCGACCCGCTTGCCGCGAATGATCGAAAGATCGCAGTCCCGGTCATGGAACACGGGAAGCGGCGCGCTTAGGTTCTGGCTCATGACCCATGACATAGCGCCAAACGACGTCGTCGCCTTCTGGAAAGCCGCCGGCCCCGACAAGTGGTTCGCCAAGAACGAGGCCTTCGACGTCGAGTTCGAGCGCCGCTTCATGGCCGCGCACCTGATGGCGGCGCGGCGGCGACTGGACGCCTGGAGCGAGACGGCGGAAGGGTCGCTCGCGCTGCTGATCCTGCTGGATCAGTTTCCGAGGAACGTCTGGCGCGACACCGGCCATGCCTTCGCGACCGATCCCCTGGCGCGGACGTTCGCCCGCCGCGCCGTCGCGGCCGATCAGGACCTGGCGCTGGAGAACGACCTTCGCCGCTTCATCTACCTGCCGTTCCAGCACTCGGAGGACATGGCCGACCAGGATCGCCAGGTGGAGCTGTTCCAGACCCGCATGACGCGCGAGCCGGACGACCGCTGGGCCGAGCATCACCGGGGCATCGTCGCCCGCTTCGGCCGCTTCCCGCACCGGAACGCGGCGCTCGGTCGCGAGACCACGCCGGAGGAAGCCGCCTACCTGCGCGAGGACGGTTTTCAGGGCTGAGCGGCCTGAGCTGGACCGGCGCTGGACCGGTCCAGAGAGTCCAGGGAGTCCAACTCGTCCGTCAGCGGCGGGTCGTGGGTGAAGGACTCGCTCCGAAGCTCGCGGATCATGGCCAGCCAGCCCGCGGCCTCCTTCGCGCGCCCCGACAGGATCGATTGCCGCAGTCGAAGCACCGCCATCTCGGACAGGTCGAAGAAGGTGGCCTCGGCCAAGTCGCCGGTGACGTGGATGAAGGGCGTGACGGTGCGCGGAGGCTGATCCTTGCGCCGCCAGCCTTCGCGTGCGGCACGGGCGTGGAGGGTCGAGCGCGCCAGCCCATACCGCTCGCAAACCTCGCTCGAGGAGAGCCCCGCGAGATAGTCTCGCCGCGCCAGTTCCCAGACCGGCTCCGCCACGACGGCGTATTGGTCGGTATCGCCCGAAGGCGTGGGGTCGTGCTGATCGATCATGGTGGCGACGCCTAGCAGGCGGCCACGTCAGTTCCGGACGGAGCGACTGTGGACAGTCCATCGCCACGGCTCGATTCGGCGGCGGCGAATCGGCAAGATGATCCGATGAACGCCCATGTCCTGATCGCCGATCCCGAGACCCCGCCGGCGCCGGTCCGACATCCCGAACGGCAGTACCTCGGCCTGCTGCGCGACATCCTGGACAACGGCGTGCGGCGCGACGACCGGACGGGCACCGGGACGCTGGGCGTGTTCGGCCGCCAGATCCGCTTCGACCTGGCCCAGGGCTTTCCGCTGCTGACCACCAAGAAGCTGCACCTGCGCTCCATCATCGTGGAGCTTCTGTGGTTCCTGAAGGGCGAGACGAACATCCGCTTCCTGAAGGAGAACGGCGTCAGCATCTGGGACGAATGGGCCGACGCCGAGGGCGAGCTCGGCCCCGTCTATGGCAAGCAGTGGCGCAGCTGGAGCGCGCCGGACGGCCGGATCATCGACCAGATCGAGACCCTGGTCCGCAACCTGAGGACCAATCCCAACAGCCGCCGCCACATCGTCACCGCCTGGAACCCGGCGGACGTGGACGACATGGCGCTGCCGCCCTGCCACTGCCTGTTCCAGTTCTTCGTGGCCGAGGGCAAGCTGAGCTGTCAGCTATACCAGCGCTCGGCCGACGTCTTCCTGGGCGTGCCGTTCAACATCGCGTCCTATGCCCTGCTGACGCTGATGGTGGCCAAGGCGACGGGGCTTCAGCCGGGCGAGTTCGTCCACACCTTCGGCGACGCGCATCTTTACCTGAACCATCTTGAGCAGGCCGAGACCCAGCTGGCGCGCGAGCCCCGCCCCTTCCCCACCATGCGCATCGCCGATCGGGACGACCTGTTCGCCTATGAGCCGGCGGACTTCACCCTCGAAGGCTACGAGCCCTGGCCGCACATCAAGGCCCCGGTGGCGGTTTGAAGCCTGACATCGTCCAGGTCGTCGCGCGGGGGCGGAACGGCGTGATCGGCCGGGACGGCGACCTGCCGTGGCGGCTGCGCTCGGACCTGCAGCGGTTCAAGGCGATCACCATCGGCAAGCCGTGCGTCATGGGCCGCGCGACCTGGCGGAGCCTGCCGCTGAAGCCCCTGCCCGGCCGGCTGAACGTGGTCCTGACGCGCGACGAGTCGTTCGAGGCGAAGGGCGCCCTGGTCGTGCATACCCTGGCCGACGCCCTGGAGATCGCCCGCGAACAGGCGCGCGAGGACGGCGTGGACGAGGTCTGCGTCATCGGCGGCGCCCAGATCTTCGAGACGACCCTGCCGAAGACGAAGCGGCTCTACATCACCGAGGTGGACGCGGCGCCCGACGGCGATGTGACGTTTCCGCCGTTCGACGAGGGCGACTTCGTCGAGGTATCGTCCGAGGCGCATCCGGCGGGCGAGAAGGACGACCACGCCTTCACCTTCCGGGTGCTGGAACGCCGCTGAAGCTTCAAGGAGCGCCGCCATGCTGACCACCACCGCCAACGATCTGCCCGGCCACCGCATCGTCCGCGTCATCGGGGTGACGCGCGGGATCACCGTCCGCTCCAGGAACGTCGTCTCGGACGCGATCGGCGGCCTGCAGTCCATGCTGGGCGGCCGGGTCGGCGCCTATGTGAAGCTGGCGGAGACCGCGCGGGCCGAGGCCTATGACTCGCTGATCCAGCACACACGCGAGGCCGGCGGGAACGCGATCGTGGCTCTGCGCTATGACGCCAACGAGATCATGCCCGGCATCACCGAGGTGCTCTGCTACGGCACCGCCGTGGTGGTCGAGCCTGCCTGAGACCTGACCTCAGGCATCGCATCGGTGCCGCACAGGCGGTCCCAGACCCGGAAGTAGAGCCCGAAGTTCGTCCGCATGTGCGTGTGATGGCGGCTGTGGTGAGTGGCGGTGATCAGCCAGCGGCCGACGCGGCCCCTGACCCAGTTCTGCGGCCACAGCTCCCAGCCGCAATGGTTCATCACCGCCGTCACGGTCATGAAGATGAGGAGCGCGACCAGCACCCCCAGGTGCACCGGCATGACGAACAGCAGCGCCGGGATCACCCAGGCGGTCAGCGCCGCCTCGGCCGGGTCGAACGAGAAGCTGGCGAAGGGGCTGGGGTCGCGCGACCGGTGATGCGCCGCGTGCGCCCAGCCGAAGATGCGCCGATCGTGCATCAGCCTGTGCGTCCAGTAGTAGTGGGTGTCCTGCACGACCAGCAGGACCAGGAAGCTGACCGGCAGCCACCATAGGCCGTACTGCGCCGGGTCCAGATAGATCGCCGTGCCGCCCGCCTTGAACGCCTCCAGCACGATGGCGGCGGGTAGCGCATAGATGGGCGTGGAGATCAGCGAATGAACGATCTCGTGGCGGATCAGCGCACGTGACGGCGCCACCGCATTGAGCCGCGTGCCCGCGCCCTGTCCGCGCCACAACCAGGCGTGCATCGCCCCGGCCACGATCAGGTAGCGCGCCCCGATGATGAGGCTGAGCCAGGCCGTGGTGACGAGCACGTCGATCATGGCCTGAGCCTAGGCGCGTTCCAGCGCCCCCGCCACCTGTTCCGCGATGGCCGCGAAGGCTTTCGCCACATCGCCGCCCGGGTCCGCCGCCACGACCGGCCGGCCGTCGTCGCCGCCCCGGCGGATCGCGGCGTCGAGCGGCAGGGCGCCGAGGAAGGGCGCGCCCAGACGCTCGGCCTCCCGCGCCGTCCCGCCCTCGCCGAAGACGGGGCCGCTCATGTTCTCGATCAGGCCGAGCGTGGGAACCTCGACCCGCTGGAACAGGGTGTGGGCCCGGCGGGCGTCGGCGAGCGCCACCTCCTGCGGCGTCGAGACGATCACCGCCCCGTCCAGCGGCGTCTTCTGGATCAGGGTCAGCTGCACGTCGCCGGTGCCCGGCGGCAGATCGACGACCAGCACGTCCAGGGGCTGATCCTCCGTCCCCCAGGCGGTCTGGGTCAGCATCTGGGTCAGGGCCTGGGACGCCATGGGTCCGCGCCAGATCATGGCGTCGTCCGCCTTCATCAGCAGCCCGACCGACATGGCCTTCAGCCCGTGGGCGATCTTGGGCTGAAGCGCGTCGTCGCGATACTCCGGCTGGCCGCCGATCCCCAGCATGGTCGGAATCGAGGGGCCATGGACGTCCGCGTCCAGCAGGCCGACCGAAAGGCCGCGCGCCTTGAGCGCCAGCGCCAGGTTCACGGCGACGGTCGACTTGCCGACCCCGCCCTTGCCCGAGGCCACCGCCAGCACGCGTCGCACATGGGCTGGCCGTTCCGTGGCCCTCGGCGCCTGCGGCCGGCCTTGCCGCTGAGCCTCCGGGGAGAGGCCGGCGGTGCGCGGCCGGGGCGAGGCCGGCGACTCCGTGGTCAGCACGACCGAGACCCTGGTCATGCCGGGCAACGCCCTGAGGGCCGCCTCCGCCGCGTCGCGGACAGGCGCATAGGCCGCGGCGTCCGCCGCCGCCACCTCGAGGACGAACCCCGCCCGGTCCTCGGCGACGACGAGGCCCTGGACCAGGCCCGCCTCCACCAGACCGCGTCCGGTCTTCGGGTCGCGCAGGGCGTCGAGGGCGGCCAGGACGTCGGATCGGTCAGGCAACGGAGACTCCGGGAAATCGGCGGCGGGCCTTGCGGCGCGGCGGGCGAGGCGTTCTATCGCCTCCGGACCCCGCATTTAAGCCCTGATGACGCGACCTCTGATCACCCTGCTGGCCGGCCCGACGGCGTCGGGCAAGTCGGCCCTGGCGCTGGCCTGGGCGCGACGCACCGGCGGGCTGATCGTCAACGCCGACAGCCAGCAGCTCTACGCCGACCTGCGCGTCCTGACCGCGCGGCCCAGCGCGGCGGACGAGGCGGAGGCCGAACACGCCCTCTACGGCGTCGCCGACGGGGCCGAGGCCTGGTCGGTGGGGCGGTGGACGCGGGCGGCCCTGCCGCTGCTCCAGAGGTGCGCCGCCGAAGGTCGGCCGGCGATCGTCGTCGGGGGGACGGGGCTCTATTTCAACGCCCTCACGGCGGGGCTGGCCGAGATCCCGGATCCGGGCCCGACGGCGCGCGCGGAGGCCGCCGCGCTGTTCGACGACAAGGGGGAACAGGCCGTCCGCTCGGCCCTGCTCGCGGGCGACCCCGCCGCCGAGCGGCGCATCGCGCCGCGCGACCGCCAGCGGCTGGTGCGGGCGCTCGCCGTCCTGAACGGCACCGGGCGTGCGCTGAGCGCCTGGCGGGCGGACACCCGCCCCCTGCTCGCGCCCGGGAGCTGGAGGGGCTGGGTCCTTCAGCCGGCCAGAGACAGGCTCTACGCCGCCTGCGACCGAAGGGTGGACTGGATGCTGGAGAACGGGGCTCTGCGAGAGGTCGAGGCCCTGCTGGCCCGGAATCTGTCTGCCGATCTGCCCGTCATGAAGGCCATCGGCGTCCCTGAGCTGGCCGAGGTCGTTCGCGGGAGCTCCGACCCGGAGGTCGCGGCCGACCAGATGCGGCAGGCGACGCGAAACTTCGCCAAGCGACAGATGACCTGGTTCAGGAATCAGATGATGTCCGACCGCTGGGTCAAGGAAGAGTCTATTGCGCTCGCGACACTGCTGAACGATGGTGGGTCTCAGCTTTGAGGAGATCTGTATGCTTGTCTTTACTGTAGCGCTTGCGCTCTCCGGGTTCGCGCAGGACGCGGCCCCTCAGGCGCCGACCGGCGCGGCCGTCCAGACTCCGGCCCCGGCCGCCGCCCCGGCGGAGCAACCGAACGAGCGCGAACGGATGGTCTGCCGTCGCGAACGCGTGGTCGGCTCCAACCGGCCGCAGCGCATCTGCATGACCCAGGCGCAGTGGGACGCCACGCGGGACCAGTCGCGCGAGCGCTTCAACGAAGTGACCCGCGGCCAGCCGGAGCGCCTGCCCGTCAGCGCGATGTAGGCCTTTGATTCCGGTCCGCCTCGCCCTATATTCATGAGGTCCGGGTTCGCCCGGACTATGGCGATAAACGCGCCTGCAATAAGCGGACCGGACCCGGGTGCGAATCCCGGCGGCTCCACCAATCTCTTCCGCGTTATCGGCGGGACTGTGCGGGGCCGACTAGCATCGACGGACGTGTAAAGAGGACTGCTTTCGCCCGTCCTGGCCCACCGTATCGGGCCATTAAACTACCTGCGAACGATAACTTCGCTGAAGAAGTCCGCCTCGCCGCGTAATGCGGTTCGGTTGATTTCGACCTTCAAGTCCTAGGGGTTCAGATCCCTGGGCGGGGCTCCCCGGGCGCCTGGCAACAGAAGCCCGGGACTTCTCCGAACATTGACGCTTTGCCGCCTTCCGCCGTCGCGCGCGGGGGGCTATCTCTGCGTCCAGTGAGCTCAGGGGTTGAGATGGCGCAGGAACGGCCACCGGTCGATGAGATGCATTACGAGGCGCTGGCGCAGGAGGCGCTTCGCGGCGTGATCCGGGCCGCGCTCGAACGCGCCGCGGGCCCGAGCGGCATTCCGGGCGCGCACCACTTCTACATCACCTTCCGCACCGACGCCGAAGGCGTGCAGGCGCCGGACGACATCCTTGAGAAGTATCCCGAGGAGATGACCATCGTCCTCCAGCACCAGTACTGGGATCTGGACGTTCGCGACGACGGCTTCTCGGTCATGCTGAAGTTCGGCGGATCGCCGAAGACCCTGAACGTGCCCTGGGTCGCCGTGGTGCGCTTCTACGACCCGTCGGTGCAGTTCCTGCTGCAGTTCGAGCCGCCGCCGGCGGCCCCCCGGAAGCCCGCGCTCGCCGCCCCCCCGCCGCCGGCCGAATCCGTTTCGGATGGAGAGGCCCCCAAGGTCATCTCCCTGGACCAGTTCCGCAAGAAGTAGGCGATGACGTCGGCGCTTATCGCAATCCTCGTCTGGATCGCCGGCGCTTCGGCCGGACAGACCGGGGTTTCGTCGCAGGCCGCATGGATCGGCGAATGGCGCGCCGTCGTCGTCGCGGGCGACTGGCGCGACACGCGGGGCCGCCCCATCGACGCCTTCGACAATGCGACGCGCGACGTCGCCGCCGCGCTGCGGGCCCGCGGCCTCGAGGCCGTGGACACCTTCAGTCTTCGGCCGGACGCCCCCCAACCCGTGGCGCCGATCGCGGCGATGCAGCGCGCGGCCGCGGGCCTGGGCGGGCCGCAGGCGCGGGGGGGCTGCCTGTTCTATCTGACCTCGCACGGCTCGACAGAAGGCGTGGTGTTCGGCCCCGGCACGTTCACGCCGACCGAGGCGGCGGTGCTGCTGAGATCGGCCTGCGGCGCCCGGCCCACGGTCGTCGTGGTGTCCGCCTGTTACTCCGGCGTTTTCCTCGGCGCCCTCTCCGGCCCCAACCGGATGGTCATGACCGCCGCCCGCCCGGACCGGAACTCGTTCGGCTGCGGAGAGGACGACGTCTACCCCTTCTTCGACGCCTGCGTGATCGAGAGCCTGCCGGTTGCGGCGGACTTCATCGACCTGGCCAACCGGACCCGCGCCTGTGTCGCGCGACGCGAGGCGGAGGAAGGCGCGACCCCGCCGTCGGAGCCCCAGATCCGCATCGGCCGCGACATGCAGCTGCTGCTGCCGCTGGTGCGCTTCAGGGACGGCAGGGGAACACCCGGATCGTGATCCGCTCCCGTTCGCCTTCCCGGCGCTCGACCAATAGGCGAGCAACCTGGGCGTCGTCATGGAACACATAGCCCTTGATGGCGTCGAGAAGCGCCTTGGCCAGGTTGTCGAGATCCATCCACGGCGGCTCCCCGACGTGCTCCATGAGAATCTCGACGGCGAAGTCGCCGTAGGACGGCCGCGCACCCCGCCATTCCTTGCGGAAGAACTCATAGACCAATGGCTTGTAGTATTTCGCCTGGGTGGTCAGGCCGTCGATCATGACAACGACCGAGGCCCCCTCCTCCCGCGCCCGGACCTTTCCGGAGACGATCCAGTCCGAGGTCATGCGCGGGCGACAGCGACGCCAAGCGCGGCGCCGGCCCGACGCAAGGCTTTGTCAAATGCGCCAAGGACCAGGCCCTCACGCTGCGCGAGCTCCAGATAGGCCGCGTCGTAAACGGTCAGACCGTGTCGATCCGCCAACTCCAACGTCTTCCGGTGTGCGACGCCCGGTTGCCGAGTTGCATCCAGTCGAAGACCGTAAGCCAAAAACCGCTCGACGGCCTCGTGTCGATAGTCGGCGCTGATCAGGCCGCGGCGCTGCTTCATCAGAAGCCCGTTCATCACTTCCAGAATGACGTGCCCAGGGGCGACCGCGCCCCCGACCTCCGCATCGATCAACAGGGCCCTGGCGACCTGAGTTCGCTCCTCCTCGACCAGACCTGCGATAAACACCGAAGCGTCGAGGACATAGCCTGTCAAAAGCGCCGACCAGCGTTGATGTCAGCCTTCGTCTGCTCGGTCGTCCCGACGGGTCCCTTGTAGCGAGCCCGCAAAGCATCCCATCGGGCCATCTCGGCCTCAGCCTCTTCGCGCGAAATCGGCTTGCGCAGCGGGGTCAGGACCACCTCGGGCTCGCCTCGCCGAGTGATCACGACCTCCTCGCCCGCCACTGCCCGGTCCAGCAGTTCGGACAGCCGGTTCTTCGCCTCGAGCACACCGAGTTTCATGTCGCACCTAGCCAGACCACTGGCTATATAGCCCGCGCACGCAGCCCGGACAACGAAAGCCCCATGACCGCCCACCGCACCGAGACCGACACCTTCGGCCCCATCGAGGTCGCCGCCGATCGCTACTGGGGCGCCCAGGCGCAGCGGTCGCTGGGCAACTTCAGGATCGGCTGGGAGAAGCAGCCCCTGCCGATCGTGCGGGCGCTGGGCGTCGTCAAGCGGGCGGCGGCCGAGACCAACATGGCGCTGGGCCGGCTGGACCCCGCGATCGGCAAGGCCATCGTCCAGGCGGCGGACGAAGTCATCGAGGGCAAGCTGAACGATCACTTCCCCCTGGTCGTCTGGCAGACGGGGTCGGGTACCCAGTCGAACATGAACGCCAATGAGGTGATCTCGAACCGGGCGATCGAGATCCTCGGGGGCGAGATGGGCTCCAAGAAGCCGGTCCACCCCAACGACCACGTCAACATGAGCCAGTCGTCCAACGACACCTATCCCACGGCCATGCACGTCGCCTGCGCCGAGGAGGTGGTGCATCGCCTGCTGCCGGCCCTGGCCAAGCTGAGGAACGCGCTCAACGACAAGGCCGAGGCGTGGAAGGGCGTCATCAAGATCGGCCGCACCCACACCCAGGACGCCACGCCCCTGACGCTCGGCCAGGAGTTCTCGGGCTACGTCCAGCAGGTGACGAAGGGCATTGAACGCATTGAACAAACTCTGCCCGACCTGATGCAGCTGGCCCAGGGCGGCACGGCGGTGGGCACCGGCCTGAACGCCCCGATCGGCTTCGCCGAGGGCGTGGCCGAGAAGATCGCCCAGATCACCGGGCTGAACTTCACCACGGCCCCGAACAAGTTCGAGGCGCTCGCCGCCCACGACGCCATGGTCATGAGCCACGGCGCGATCAACACGGTCGCCGCCAGCCTGTTCAAGATCGCCAACGACATCCGCTTCCTGGGCTCGGGCCCCCGCTCCGGCCTGGGCGAGCTGGCCCTGCCGGAGAACGAGCCGGGCAGCTCCATCATGCCGGGCAAGGTCAACCCGACCCAGTGCGAGGCCCTGACCCAGGTCTGCGTGCAGGTGTTCGGCAACCACGCGGCGATCACCTTCGCGGGCTCGCAGGGGCATTTCGAGCTGAACGTCTTCAACCCGGTCATGGCCTACAACTTCCTGCAGTCGGTGCGCCTGATGGCCGACGCGGCGGTCAGCTTCACCGACAACTGCGTGGTCGGCATCGAGCCGCGCGAGGACAACATCAAGCGGGGGCTGGAGAACAGCCTGATGCTGGTCACCGCCCTGAACGGCAAGCTGGGCTATGACGTGTGCGCCAAGATCGCCAAGACGGCGCACAGGAACGGCACCACCCTGCGCGAGGAGGCCGTCGGCGGCGGCTATCTGACCAATGAGGAGTTCGATCAGTACGTCCGTCCCGAGAAGATGATCTCGCCGGGCTGATCGAATGGGCGAGATCGTCAATCTGAACCGGGCGCGAAAGACGCGGGCCAGGGCGGCCGACAAGTCGCGCGCCGCCGCCAACCGCGCCGCCTTCGGCCGCACCAGGGCGGAACGGGAGGCTCAGGTCCTCAAGGACGAACTCGCCGCCCGGCGCCTGGACGGCGCGCGACGCGACGACGACGATCAGGCCTGACCGGCGTCGTCCTCCATCGCGGCCAGCGCCGGTGACAGACGCTCCACGATTCCATAGGGCGTGCGCTGGATGAACAGCGCCGGAATGTCCATCGCCGCGGCGATCTCCGGTCCCTCGAACGGGCCCATCACATGCAGCGCCCGCGCCATGGCCTGGGCCCGCAGGCCTGACGGGTCGAGCGCCACCACCCCCTGGAGATCATGATCGACAGGCCGACCCGAGGCGCCGTCGACCGGCGGTCGGCCGCCGAACCCGCTGACCCCCACCGCGAGGTCAAGCAGGGCCACGACCCAGCGCGGACCGCTCTCGCCGGCGCTCCAGATCTCCGCCCACCAGGGCATGGCGTCGGCCTGCAGGCCCCTGCCGATGACGTTGCGACCGATCCGGACGGACGCGGCCTCCACGCCTCGATCGACCAGGGCCCGGAGCACCCGGTCGCAGGCGATCGCGTCCACGACGTCGTCGAAGTCCAGTCGCGCGCCCCCCGGCTGGACGGCGGCCTGCGCGGGGCGGTTCAGCCGGAAGCGGCCCCAGCCGGACACGGCGCGGGGCGCCTCCAGCGCCGCGTCGTCCGGCGGCGTCAGGCTGAGGGCCGTCGCCGCCTCGGCCCAGACGTCGTTGAGCGCGCCCAGCGTCGGATCATAGGCGCCGCCGACGTCGTCCGCGAGGTCCAGCGCCTGGTTCAGCACCTCCCACAGGGGGTCCGACAGCATCCATGTGCCCGGGGGCGCGGCGTTGAAGCGGGCCAGTTCGCTGCTGGGAGAGCGGCGATCCAGCAGCGCCCTGACGGAGCCGGCGATGTCGGCGATCCCATCGCGGATCTCCTCCTCCTTCAAGCCCGAGCTCGCGACGACCTGCGCCTGGCCGCCGCCGGAATCCATGGACCAGATCAGCCTTCCCGCGGCGGGGCGCGGCCGGTGTTCCGGGCGAGGAATGAACAAACGATCCTGGCGACGAGGGGTGGTCATGCTGTCCCGATGCCCTGCCCGGCCGTTGGCGGCAAGGCTCAGTAGCGCAGGGTCAAGCCGACCTTGAATGTGCGTGGGGACGCCAGGCTCTCCACCCCGTCGGCGGTTTCACCGACCGCCACCTCCGCGTCCAGCAGATTGTCGGCCGCGAGATAGGCCGTTGTCCGGTCTCCCAGCCGATGCTCGACCCTCGCATCAAGGGTGAACGCCGCCTCCAGCTCGCGGCTGTTCAGATCGTCCTCGAAGCGCCGGCTCTCGTACCGCGCCGCCAGGATCAAGGCCGTTTCCGCCGTGGCGCGCCAATCCAGGCCAGCAGTGACGCTCCAGACCGGCGCCTGGGCGGGACGCAGGTCCGTCAGCTGCGGAGCCGCCGCGCCGCCGTCCACCCGCGCGTCCGTCGCCGACAGGGCGCCGCGCCAGCTGAACGAGTCCCGCTCGCCGCGCACCGACAGCTCGATGCCGAGCGCCTCGATGTCTCCGGCGTTGCGGCGTTGGCGCAGCACGCCGCCTGCGGGCACGAAGCCGACGACGGGGAAGGTCGCGGGCCCTTCGCCGATCGTGACATTGGTGATGGCGTCCTGGATGCGGTTGGCGAAGATCGTGGCGGACCAGGCGACCGCGCCCTCCCCGTCCAGCCCGATCTCCAGGCCCTGCAACCGCTCCGGCTCGAGCTCGGCGTTGGCCTCGGTGATGTCGTTGCCGACCCGGAACGGCCGGTGCAGCTCGTTCAGCGTCGGCGGACGGAAGCTGGAATAGGCCGCCAGCCGCAGGGCCGCGCCGCCGAACGCCCGGCGCACCGCCGCGCGTCCGGACGCCACCTCGCCGGAACGGTCCTCGGGCGTCAGGTCCAGCACGCCCGCGCCGGTCTGGCGATCGCGCTCGATGCGAAAGCCGCCGGAGGTCTCCCACCGGTCCACGCGCAGCCCGCCCACCAGCAGCCAGTCGCCCCGCGCCCAGGAGCCGTCGACGTAGAGCCCCGCGACCGAGCTCTCGCCCCCGGCGCGACGCGTACGGGTGAAGCCGCCGCCCAGATTGCGGAACAGCTCGCGCGTCTCGCCGTCGAAGCGACGCGCGTCCGCGCCGGCCTCGATCTCCCAGCCCTCGCCGACCAGGCGTGCGGCGGCCGCGCCGCCCCAACCGACGGCCGGGCTGCCGAACTGCTCGGCCGCCGGCGAGGTCGAGGATCGATCGTCCGACACGGCCACGAAGCGGTTCGACAGGTCGCTCTCATGGCGCCAGATCTGGGCGCGGAAGCCGGGCCGGCGCGCGTCGGGGGCCCGCGCCGCCGTCAGGCTGAGCAGAACGCCGTCCACCGTCGAGCCGGCGCCCGACAGGCCCGCCCCCCGCGCCTCGCTGTAGACTCCGGCGCGTCCCGACCAGGTCGCGCCCAGCGGCCCGGGCGCGTCCAGGCGGAACGAGGCCGCCCGGGCGCTGTAGTCCAGCGGCGTGTCGGCGGCCCCCGCCCCGTCTCCGCGCACGGCGCGATAGCCGTCGCTGTCCTCGACGACGATGGAGGCGACCGCCCGCACCGGGCCGATCCCGGCGCCGCCCGACGCCGCCGCGCGGCGACCCCCATCCTCCGCGACCGACAGGTCGAGAGCGCCGCCGCGGTCCCGCTCCACGAGCCGGATCACCCCGGTCAGGGCCCCGGCGCCGTAGGGACCGGCCCCCCCGCCGCGAACCAGGTCCACGCCCTGAAGGCTTTCCGGCGGAACCTGGGACCAGATCACCCACCCGCCGAACGGATCGTTCAGGGGCGCGCCGTCCAGGGTGACCAGCGTCCGGCCGGCCCCGGAGGGCGCGATGGCGCGCAGGCTGATCCCCTGGGTGGTCGGATTGGCGGACAGGCTGGTGGTTCGCCGAAACAGCGACACGGCCGGAACCTGGCGCAGCGCCTCGTCCAGCCGCGCGTCCCTGCGGAGCGTGCTTTGGTCGAGGCGAACGCGCGCGAAGGCGGCCTCGGACGCCGCCGTCGGCAGGCGGGCGCCGGTGATCACGACTTCATCGACGGTCGGGGCGGGAGGCGGCGCGTCCTGGAACATGAGCCGTTCCTAACGGCGCAGCGGCCGCATGGCTCCGGTCAAGCTGTCGCGATGTCGAAGAAAGGGACGATGGTGGGTGATGTAGGGTTCGAACCTACGACCCGCTGATTAAGAGTCAGCTGCTCTACCAACTGAGCTAATCACCCGTACCGTCGTCGGCCGCGCGCCGGGGCGTCGCGGGAGCGGGGGACATATAGGCGAACGGGCGACGATGCAAGCGGTATCGGCGGGAGGCGGTCCGCTCTAGGCTGAGACGCCTGAACAGGAGTCGCCCATGTCGCGTCGCGACCTGACCGGAGCCGTCGATTTCGGCGTGCTGGATCACACCACCGGCGGTGACGACGCCGTGGCCGAGGAGATTCTCGAACTGTTCGTGGAGCAGGCGGCCCTGTGGTCGCGTCTGCTGGACGAGCCGGAGGCGCGACGCGACGCTTGCCACACGATCCGGGGCACGGCGGCGGGTCTCGGCGCGCAGGCCCTGGCGGACGCCTGCGCGATCGCCGAGCGTGATCCCGCCCAGATCCATATCGACCGGGTCCGAGACGAACTGGATCGGGCGCTCGCCGACGTGGCGGCCTGGCGGCACGAGCTGATGCTGAGAAGTCTGAGGGCTTAGCGCCGCGTGGCGTCCCAGACGCCGAACTCGTGGGCGATGCACTGGGCGATCAGGGTGCGCCAGACCGGCTCGGCGATGGCCGGCGAAAGGCCCGCGCCCCGGGCCGCCTCCAGCACCTTGGCGATCACGTCCTCGATCCGGGCGTCGTCGTGGACCGCGTCGCGGCTCGGCTTGATGCGCGCGGCGGCCTCCATATAGCGCTGGCGCTCGGCGAGAAGCTGAACGAGGGCCCGGTCCAGCGCGTCCACGCCGTGGCGCACCTCGGCCATGTCGGCGCAAGCCTCGGGCGGCGTCCGTGCGTCGATCCTGACGGCCTCACCCGACAAAGGCGCGCTCCAGAACATAGTCGGCGGGTTCGGCGTTGGAGCCTTCCCTGAGCCCGAACTCTTCCAGCAGCGCCGCCGTCTCCTTGATCATGGCCATGGAGCCGCACAGCATGACGCGGTCGCGCGCGGGATCGAAGCCGCCGTCGATCCCCAGATCACGGAAGTAGTCGCCGGACTTGATGCGCTCGGTGATGCGGCCGGGCGTCTCGAACGGCTCACGCGTGACGGTCGGATAGTAGGTCAGCTGCGCCCTCGCCTCCTCGCCGACCAGGGGGTCGTCGTGGATGCCGGCGGAGAAGAAGTCGCGATAGGCCAGGTCGGCCACGTTGCGCACCGTGTGGCTGACGATCACCCGCCCGAAGCGCGCATAGGTGTCCGGGTCCCGCGCGACGCTGAGCCAGGGGGCCAGACCCGTGCCGGTCCCGATCAGATGCAGCCGCTCCCCGCCGGTCAGGGCGTCCAGCACCAGGGTGCCGGTCGGCTTCTTGCCCATCAGCACCCGATCACCGGCCTGGATCTTCTGCAGGCGCGAGGTCAGCGGGCCGTCGGGCACCTTGATGGAGAAGAACTCCAGCTCCTCCGCCCAGCAGGGGCTGGCCACCGAATAGGCGCGCAGCACCGGCTTTCCGCCGTCCTCGCCCGGCAGGCCGATCATGACGAACTCGCCCGAGCGGAAGCGGAAGTCCTCCGGCCGCTGGACGGCGAAGCTGAACAGCTGGTCGGTCCAGTGTCGGACCCACAGCACGGGCAGGTCGTGATAGGGGCTGGGCTTGGCCGGCGGCGGCGCGGCGAGGGCGTCGGTCATGGCGCCTCTTTAGGCAGGAAGGCCGAGGGGCGAAAGCCCGTGCGGCGTCTGGGCAGCGCCGCGCCCTCGACGACGCCGGATCGCGCCGCTAGCGTGCCGGTCCATGAGAACAGCGCTTCTGGCGACCGTCGCCGCCCTTGTCCTTCCCTTCACCGCCACGGCTCAGTCGCAGGACCCCGGGATCCTGACGCCGGAGCGGGTCTATGCGGACCCGGCGCTGAACGGGCCGGTGGCGCGCGGGGTCAGCCTGTCGCCGGACGGGGAGCTGGTCGCCTTCCTGCGCTCGCGCGAGGACGACGTGGACGTTCTGGACCTGTGGGCCGCGCCCGTGTCCGGCGGGGAGCCCTTCAAGCTGATCGACGCGCGCGCCCTCGTGCCCGACGCGGGCGAGCTGTCCGAGGCCGAGAGCGCGCGGCGCGAGCGCATGCGTATCAGCCAGCGCGGCGTGGTGGAGTACAGCTGGGACGAACAGGGCCGCTACATCCTCGCGCCGCTGGAGGGCGACATCTTCCTCGCCGCCCGGGCTGACGGCTCGGTGCGCCGCCTGACCGAGACCGAGGCCGACGAGATCGACGCCAAGGTCAGCCCCGAGGGCAACTTCGTCTCCTATGTGCGCGACCAGGATCTGGTCGTGTTCGACCTCGCCGCCGGGTCGGAGAGCCCGATCACCACCGACGGCGAAGGGCTGATCACCTGGGCCACCGCCGAGTTCATCGCCCAGGAGGAGATGGACCGCGACACCGGCTACTGGTGGAGCCCGGACGAGCGCTACATCGCGCTTCAACGCACCGACGAGTCCACCGTCGACGTGATCCCGCGCCTGGACATCACCGGCGGCGGCGCGACGGTGATCGAGCAGCGCTATCCCCGCGCGGGCCGTCCGAACGCCGTGGTCGAGCTCTACGTCCATGACCGCCGGACCGGCCGACGCATCCAGGTCGATCTGGGCGACGACCGCGACATCTATCTGGCGCGGGTGAACTGGTCCGCCGACGGCCGCACCCTCTATGTCCAGCGCCAGTCGCGGGATCAGAAGACGCTGGATCTGCTGGCGGTCGATCCGGCGACCGGTCAGGGCCGGGTTCTGACCACCCAGCGCGCCGACGCCTGGGTGGAGCTGACCCACGACTTCCATGCGCTGGAGGACGGCCGCTTCATCTGGTCGTCGGAAGACAGCGGCTGGCGACACCTCTATCTCCACGCCGCCGACGGGTCGGTGATCCGGCCGATCACCCGGGGCGAGTACCCGGTGAAGTCGCTGGACGGGGTGAACGAGGAGACCGGCGAGGTCTTCTTCACCGCCTCGATGCGGGACGGGCGCGAGCACCCGATCGAGCAGCAGCTGTTCCGCGCCAGCCTGAACGAGACCGTCACCCCGGTCGAGGTGACGCCGCGCGGCGGGTGGTGGAGCGCCTCGGTGAACGGCGCCGGCACGGCCTATGTCGGCAACTTCTCGAACCTCGACACCCCGCCGCAGTCGGCCCTCTATCGCGCCGACGGGACCTTCGTGCGCTGGATCGAGGAGAACGCGCTGGACGCGGACCACCCCTACGCCCCCTATGTGGCGCGCAAGCAGGACCCGACCTTCGGCACGCTCCAGAACGGCGGCGAGACCCTGGTCTGGCAGATGACCACGCCGCCGGGATTTGATCCATCGAAGACCTATCCGGTGGTCATGCAGGTCTATGGCGGGCCGTCCGGCGGCGGCGTGCGCAACGCCTGGCAGCCGGCGACGACCCAGTTGCTGACCGAGGCGGGCTACATCGTCTTCCGGCTCGATAACCGCGGCGAGGGCGACCGCTCGGTGGCCTTCAAGACCGCGCTGCATGAACGCATGGGCGGGCCCGAGGTCGAGGACCAGGTCGCGGCCGCCGACTATCTGCGCACCCTGCCCTACGTCGACGACGAGCGGATCGCGGCGATGGGCTGGAGCTACGGCGGCTTCATGACCCTGCATATGCTGACCGAGCCGGAGATGGGCCTGGCCTCGGCGATCTCGGGCGCGCCGGTCACCGACTGGAGCCTCTACGACACCCATTACACCGAGCGGTACATGTCGACGCCGGACGCCAACGTGGAGGGCTACGCCGCGTCCGACATCCTGAACCGCCTGGACGACATGACCGGCCGCCTGCTGCTGATCCACGGCATGGCGGACGACAACGTGATCTTCGAGAACACCACCCGCGTGCTGAACGCCCTGCAGGAGAAGAGCCTCCCGTTCGAGACGATGCTCTATCCTGGTCAGCGCCACGGCATCCGGGGCAATGAGAGGGGACTTCACCTGTGGCGCACCTACCTGGACTTCCTGGATCGCACCATCGGCTCGCGCGCACCGGACTGATCGCGGCCGCCGTCCTGCTCACTGCGGGCGGCGCGCGGGCGCAGGAGGGCTCGAGCCGCTGCGACGGGCTGAACGCGGCGGTTGAGGCGCTGTGCGAGCGTGACCTAGCCACCACCAACGCCGTCCTGCGCTGGGCCGATGTGGAGCTCGGGGACTGGGAGGCCGGCGACGGCGTCTCCGGCATGCCGATCCTGATCAAGGACAATGTCGAGACCCGCGACATGCCCACGACGGCGGGCTCCATGGCGCTGCTGAACAACGCGCCCGGGCGCGACGCCCCGCTGGTCGCGCGCCTGCGTCAGGCCGGCGCGGTGATCCTGGGCAAGGCCAACCTGTCGGAATGGGCCAACATCCGCTCCAACAACTCCATCAGCGGCTGGAGCGCCGTGGGGGGGCTGAGCCGCAATCCGCACGCGCTTGACCGCAACACCTGCGGCTCCTCGGCCGGGTCGGGGGCGGCGGTGGCGGCGGGGCTCGCCCCCGCGGCGATCGGCACCGAGACCGACGGCTCGATCACCTGCCCCGCCTCGATCAACGGCATCGTCGGCTTCAAGCCGACCGTCGGCATGGTGAGCCGCACCCACATCGTGCCGATCAGCCACAGCCAGGACACCGCCGGCCCCATGACCCGCACGGTCACGGACGCCGCCGCGATCATGACGGTCATCGCGGGCTCCGATCCCGCAGACCCGGCGACGGCCGAGGCGGACGCCCGCCGCACGGACTTCGTCGCAGCGCTGGATCGCGACAGCCTGCGGGGGACGCGGATCGGCGTCCTGCGTTTCCTCACCGGCTATTCGACCGGGACCGACGCCCTGTTCGAGCGGAACCTTCAGGCGCTGCGGGACGCCGGGGCCGAGCTGGTCGACATCGCCGAGGGCCCGAACCGGGGTCAGATCGGCCAGGCCGAGTTCGAGGTCCTGCTGACCGAGCTGAAGGCCGACCTGAACGCCTATCTGGCGTCGACGGACCCGAACCAGGTTCCCAGCCGCACCCTGGAGCAACTGATCGCCTTCAACGAGGCGACGCCGCGCGAGCTGGGCCTGTTCGGCCAGGAGCTGTTCGTCCTGGCGCAGTCCAAGGGCGGCCTGGACAGTCCGGAGTATGTCGCCGCGCGCGAGACGTCGCGCCGCCTGGCGGGACCCGAGGGCATCGACGCCCTGATGGCCGAGCACGGCGTCGTCGCCCTGGTGGCGCCGACCAACAGCCCGGCCTGGAGCATGGATGTGGTCAACGGCGACAACTACCTGGGCTCGGCCAGCCAGCTGGCGGCGGTGGCGGGCTACCCGCACCTGACCGTGCCCATGGGCTTCGTGCGCGGCCTGCCGGTGGGCCTGAGCTTCATCGGGGCGAAATGGGACGACGCCCGCATCCTCTCGCTGGGCTACGCCTTCGAGCAGGCGACGCAGGCGTTCCGGCCCGCGGCGATGCTCCGCTCGGTCGACGACCTGCCCGAGGTGGCGCCGCTGCTGGCGCCCCTGAACTGAGCGGAACCGGCAGGTCCGGCGGGGGTTCTCAGCCCATGCTGAACCCGCCGGGCCGACGCCCTTGAACGAGATCATCGCCAACGGCTTCGGCGTCGCCGCCGCGCTGTGCTCCATCACCAGTTTCGCGCCGCAGATGCTCAAGATCTGGCGTGAGCGGGACGCCTCTTCGGTGTCGCTGAAGACCTATGCGCTGACGGTCAGCTGTTTCGCCCTCTGGGTGGTCTACGGCGTCATGACCGGGGCCTGGCCGGTGACCTTCGCCAACAGCTGCGCGCTCGTCATGTCCGCCGGCGTGCTCCTGATGAAGTGGCGCTTCGGCCGGGAGCCCGACGCCTGAGATCACGCCGTCGAGGCGGCGGCGGCGGCCCCGACGACGCGATCAATAGGCGTTGGTGCGCGCCAGAAGCAGCGGCACGGTTCGCGCCATGATCGCCAGATCGCCGAAGAAGGACCAGCGCGCGGCGTACTCCGCGTCGGCCTGCACCCGGCGCGCCATGCATTCCAGCTGATGGATCTCGCCCCGATGCCCCTGCACCTGGGCCAGACCCGTCAGGCCCGGCCGCACGGCGAAGCGTTCGTGGTACCGCGGCAGCAGCGCGCCGTAATGGGTGTCATGGGCCAGGGCGTGCGGCCTGGGGCCGACCAGGGACATGTCGCCCAGAATGACGTTCAACAGTTGCGGCATCTCATCGAGACTGGTCTGGCGAATGAAGGCCCCGACCCGCGTGACACGTTGGTCGTTCTTCCTGGCGTGCGCGATGACGTCGCCGTCCTCGACCACCGTCATGCTGCGAAACTTGTAGATCGTGAAAACCTTGCCGTTCAGACCGGTCCGACGCTGCCGGAACAGGACGGGGCCGCGGCTTTCGAGGACGATCGCCACCGCGATCAGGGCGTACGCCCAGAACAGGGCGACCAGCAGGGCGGTCGCCACGACGACGTCGAAGGCCCGTTTCATGGCCGGACACAGGCCTGTTCTTGGGAACGTCGGACGCCAGCCGACGGCTTCGAGAGCCGCGCCGGGCCGAGCTCCAGTCGTCGCCCCTTGCAGGTTGTCGAACATCCTTATCCCCAGCCCAGCCCCGACAACGCACTTAAGCAGACGTTAAGTTCGCCTGTGTTGCGTCGCAACACGAAACGGTCCGGTCAACCCGTAACGCCGTTCTAAGTTTGGGCGGGTGACTGATTCGCCACAGTCGTCCGAGAACGGTTGTAGAGAGGCGGGGGGCGCCCACCGGACGGGTGAACCCGGCGCCGGCTCGGCCGGACCGAGCGCCGGCCCTGCCCTCCCGGCGTCGGAACACGCCGATTTTTTGGTCCCGATTAACCTCGCCCCTTCACGGTCCGCTCAACCTGCCGCGCGATGATGAGGCCATGAGCACCACCTTCTCAGCGTCCCTGTCGCGAAACCCGCCTGACGGCGCCGCCGTGAAGGGGCGCAAGGCTCGGTCGGGCGCCGTGCTGGGCTATGCGCTCGCCTTCGCCGCCTCCGCGACGACGTGGGCGGTTCTGTTCATGGCGGCGCGCCGCCTGATCGGCTGACGGCGGGCCGCGAAGGTCAGCCGCGTCCGCGGATCTGAGCGAAGCCGAACTGCGCGCCCAACAACAGCGCCCATGCGGCCGAGATCGACGGGACCTGCAGGGCGTAATCCGTCAATCCGTGGACCAGAATGACGACATTGGCCGCGATCATGGCGCGCAAGGCCCAGCCGCCTCGCGCGAGCGTTCGGGCGCGCAGCGCCGCGGCGGCGATCACTCCGCCGATCAGGGCGAACATCGGCAGGCTCCCCAGGAGCCCGGCTTCCTGGAGCCACTGTAGGTAGACGTTGTGGGTCGCCCGGATGCTCCACAGGGGGCCATAGGTCTCCGCCGACGTCAGATAGACGTTCACGTCCGTAAAGCTTCCCAGCCCCGAGCCCCAGACCGGCGCATCGATGAAGGCGCGCCAGTGGACGGCGAAGATCACCGACCGCACCTCCACGTCCTGATCCAGGGCGGCCACGCGTCGGAGCACCAGGTCGTTGCCCTGCCCCACGGCGACCGCCGCCATCAGGCATATCGCCGCCGCGACGCCCAACGTGCGCCACGAACGGGTCGGCTCGGCGAAGGCCTGCCAGACCACGAGCGTCAGCACGCCGGCCAGCGTCGCCAGGGAGCCCATCCGCGACCCGGTCAGGATCAAGGCGAACACCAGCAGCATGAGCGGGGCGACCGCCAGCGCCAGCCGGCTCCAGCGATCCGGTCCTCCGATCTCGGCGCTCTCGCGCAGGGCCTTGAACAACCACCCGGTCGCCATGACCACGAGGACCCCCAGCATCGTCGCGGCGCTGTTGGCCGAGAGGAAGCCGCCCGCCAGCCGGCCGCTGACGCCGATCTGGGCCCCGGACAGAAAGACAAGGATCGCGATCCCCGCCCAGATCGCGCCTCCGGCCAGGAACACGGTTGCCAACCTCACGCCCCAGATCCGCTGCCCGGCGATCAGGGCGCCGAAGACGAACAGGGCCGCCAGACCCAGCAGCTGCGATATGGCCAGCAGGGTCGCGCTGCGGTTCACGGTGATCGTCGGTGGCAGATCGGCCCAGGCCCAGATCGGGTGCGCCGCGCCCGGCGGTCCCGCGCCTAAGCTTACGATCGCGATCGACAGGGTGAGCGCGAAAAGGCCCGCGATCCACCAGAGGCCCTTGATCTGGGGCAAGGCCCTGCGCAGCCGCGGCACGGCCAGACCGACCAGCAGGATCGCGCCACACAGGGCGGTCAGCGCCTGGGCGGCCATGGGCTGGTTGGCGCCGAACAGCAGGTGTGCTCCGTACAGCGGAGCCACGGCCGCGGCCAGCAGCGCGGTTCCGCGCCAGCCGATCGCGGCGACGCCGGACCGCGAGGGTCCGAATTCCGTCGCCCGCGACGCGCCGGAGGCCCGCCGTCGACGGCTCAAGCGGCGTAGTACTTCTTGTAGTCGGCGTAGTAGTAACCGGCGTCGCCGTATCCGTACTTGGCCTGGGCGTTCATATCCACCTGGGTCAGGGCGAGGCCGGTGACGTGGGCCCCCGCCTGATCAAGGGTCTTGAGCGCGGTCGCGATCGCCTTTTCCGGCGTCTTGCGCCAGCGGGCCAGGAACACGGTCACATCGGCCTTGGCGGCCAGGATGCGGGTGTCCGAAACGGCGAGGGTCGGCGCGGTGTCCAGGATCACCATGTCGAACCGTTGACGGGCCTCGGCGAGCAGATTGTCCATGGCCGCGCTGCCGAAGACGTCCCTCGGGATCGGCCCCCGCCGCGTTGAAGTAGCGCAGTACGGCCGAGCGGAAACCGGCGTAGCGATCGAGGTCGGCGAGGACCTGCTCCACCATCAGCTTGGACCGGCCATAGGGGTTCAGCGGCGCCTGGGGATGGGTCTCGTCCATCGGCAGGCGCACCGGGTCGCCATACGTGGCGCAGGTCGAGGAGAAGACCATCCGCTCAACGCCCGCCGCACGAGCGGATGCGATCAGGTTCAGGGCGCCGCCCACGTTGGTCTCGTAGAAGGCCGCCGGCTCGCGAACCGACTCCCCCACCTCGATCAAGGCCGCGAAGTGCATCACGGCCACGGGGCGATGGGTGGCGAAGGCCGCGTCGAGCGCGTCCCGGTCACGGATGTCCCCCTGGATGAAGGGCCCCCACCGCACGAACGCCCGATGGCCGTTGGACAGGTTATCAAACACGACCGGGCTGAATCCGGCCTGCGCCAGCGCCAGACAGGCGTGGCTGCCGACATAGCCGGCGCCCCCCGTCACCAGAATGGTCTCGCTCATGCGCACAGCCCAGGAAAAAGAGGTGTCACCAAAACGGCGATCAAGACAGCAAACACCGTGCCACGAGATTTCGCGCCGCAACAACACGGGATCGTGACGCCACGGGCGTTATGCGGATCATGGACGACAGGCCGCCCTCACATGCCGGCTGGCTCGCGTCGGGGACGTGGAGTCAGGCCGTCTTCGGCGCCCTGAGCAGCAGCGCCTGACCGCCCAGCACCAGGCCGAGGCCGACGAACGCCAGCAGCCCGAACCGGGCGCCTTCCAGCACCACCGAGATCGCCATCGCCAGCGGCGGCGTCAGCGCCGAGATGTAGGACGCCATCGCATAACCTCGCGCTCTCGCCAGCCAGAAGTAGAGGCCGAACGCCACCACCGACCCCAGGATCGACAGGTGCAGCAGCGACAGGACGTAGGACCAGCTCGGCTCGAACCCGAACGGCGTGCCGGCGATCGCGGCGTAGATGAGCAGGAACCCGACCCCATAGGCCATGGCCCAGGCCGTCATGGGCAGCACCGCGCCGCCGACCTGCTGACCGCGCCAGGCGAACAGGTTGCCGATCCCCGCGCCCAGCACCGCCAGGACCGCCAGCAGCAGACCGATCGCGGCGCGGCTCTCCATCTCCGCCCGCAGCAGCTCCGCCCCGAACATCGCCGCCACCCCAAGCAGGCCCAGGAAGGCGCCGACCCACGCCAGCCGGGCCGCCTTCTGCCCCAGCACGAGGCGGAACAGCACGAGGTTCAGGAACGCCAGCCCGGCGAACACCACCGCCACCACGGCCGAGGCGATCCGCTCCTCGGACCAGTAGACGAAGGCGTAGTCGATGGCGAAGGTGAACAGCCCCTGCCCCACAGCGGCCAGATGCTGGGCCCGCGTCAGCTTCAACGACCGGCCGGTAAGGGCGCAGAAGCCCATGAGCACAACCGCCGCAAGGCCGAAGCGATAGACGATGCTGGCGATCGGATCGACGGCGCCGAGCTGCAGCGTGATCGCGTACCAGGTGGTGCCCCAGATGAGGGCGCAGACGATCACGGCGCCGAGCGCGAGGGAGGAGGAAACCGGCTTCATGGCGGCCGCCTAGCACGCGTCGCGGGCGGCCGTCGCCTCACGCTGTCGGACGATGTGTTTCAGGCCCGGAGCTTGAGCGCCAGCCGGGCCTCGGCCGGAACGGCGGCGTAGACGGTGGCCGGCCTGATGTTCAGCCGGCGGCGCACGATGTCCAGGGGCTCGGCGAACACAGCCTCATAGTCCAGGGCGGGCAGCCAGGCGGCCCTGCGACCGTTCCGATAGGCCTGCCAGACCGCCCGTCGCGCCGGGATCGCCGGGTTCTCGCGCTGGACCTCCCGCGCCGCGCCCCATCCGATGAAGGCGAAGCCGAGATTGCCGGTCTGGGCGTAGGAGAAGGACACGACGCACGCCTCGCCCAGGGCGTCGGTCTCGTAGCCGGTCAGCACGTGCCAGATGTCATGCACGTCGCGCAGGCGGCGCGAGTACCAGATCACGGGGTGGGGCGCGTCCACCGCGTCGGGCGCGACCTTCCTGGCCTCTTCCGCCAAGCCTTCGGCGGTGAAGCCCCTCGCCTCGCGGAAGGCGCGATAGGCCGCCCCGACGGTGCCCGGGCCGAACCGGGCGAGCCAGGTGGGATCGTCCAGCTTCGTCGCCAGCTCCTCGCGCAGGAACGCCTGACGACCGCCTTCGACCGTCCCGATCATCCGCTGATAGCCACGCGAGATCGAGCCGCCGGACAGGGCGCGCATGATCTCGAACACCTGGGCGGTGTCTTCCTTGTTCCGTATCAGTCGGCGGAAGGCCTGAAACGCCTTCAGCGGCTCGAGCGGCGGCGCGCGGAACGGGGTCAGTCCGGGGTCGATCGCGGTCATGCTCGCATTGTAGCGCGTCCCGGGCTCTGCGAGAACGCGGGCGATGCTGAAGAAGCGATCCTTCCTGCTGTCGGGCCACGCGACCTCGGTGGCGCTGGAGCCCGAGTTCTGGGCGGTGCTGGACCGCATGGCCGAGGAGGCCGGCGAGAGCCGCGCAGGCTTCATGGCGCGGCTGGACGCGGCGCGGGGCCGTCGTCCGCTGGCGTCCACCTGCCGGACGACGGCCCTGGCCTGGGCGCTCGCTCAGCCCGCCGGCGCGTCGGTCGACGGGGGCTCGGCAGGGGTCGGCAGCGAGGGGGCTTCCGGCGTGGGGATGTCCGGCAGCTGAGGCGCCTCGATGTCGACGTCGATGTCCGCGCTCGGGACCTCCGGCGTCGGGGTTCGACCGGAGTAGACGAAGAAGGCGATCACCGCGAGCAGCACCAGCAGGCCGCCGACGATAAAGGCCGTCGCCGAGCCGCCGCCGCCGCGCTGAGGCGGATTGTTGATCGTGGTGTGGATGTTCGGCCGGTCGTCGCGGCGCTCGTCCGGGGGCGGCAGGTTCGGATCGGTCATGATCACGCGCCTCCGGAGGTCGACGGGGCGGAGACCTCGGGCAGGCTGACGTCGACGTCGACCTGATCCGGCGCGGTCGGGGCGCCGCCGTTGGCGAACATGAACCAGGCGATGATGGCCACGACGACCACCAGGCCGCCGACGATGAAGGCGATGCCGGCGTTGCCGCCGCCGCTGCGAGTGTCTTCCGCCATGAAGGTCCTCCCTCTGTGGTCAAGGCGACAGACCGAACGGCGATCCCACGGCGACGGTTCCGTGAGCAGGCGCTGACATCCAACGCCGTGCCCCTTATGTTCCAGGGCCGACTCCACCAGGACCTGCTGTGACCGATCTCCCCACCCCGCGTATCTCCGACCTCGCCCGCCCCGCGCCGCCGCCCGGCGCGGACTACCTGGAGGGCCTGAACCCGGAACAGCGACGGGCGGTTGAGACCACCGAGGGGCCTGTCCTGGTGCTGGCGGGCGCCGGGACGGGCAAGACGCGGGTGCTGACCACGCGGCTGGCGCACATCCTGGCGACCGGCCGCGCCCGCCCGTGGGAGCTTCTGGCCGTCACCTTCACCAACAAGGCCGCGCGCGAGATGCGCGAGCGGATCACCCATCTGATCGGTCCGTCGGCCGAGGGCCTGCGTTGGCTCGGCACCTTCCACTCGATCGCCGCCCAGATCCTGCGCCGCCACGCCGAGCTGGTCGGGCTGAAATCCAGCTTCACCATCCTGGACACCGACGATCAGGAGCGGCTGATCAAGCAGCTGCTGGAAGCCGAGAACATCGACACCAAGCGCTGGACGCCGCGCTCGCTGGCCGGACTGATCGACCACTGGAAGAACCGCGGCTGGACGCCCGAGAAGCTGCCGACGACCGAGGACTTCGCCAACGGGAGGGGCCAGAAGCTTTATGCGGCCTATCAGGCCCGGCTTGTCACCCTGAACGCCTGCGACTTCGGCGACCTGCTTCTGCACAACCTGACGATCCTGTCGCAAAACGCTGATGTCGCGGAGGAATATCGCCGCCGTTTCCGCTACATCCTGGTGGACGAGTACCAGGACACCAACGTGGCCCAATATCTGTGGCTGCGGCTGCTGACGTCATCGACGGGCAACGTCTGCTGCGTCGGCGACGACGACCAGTCCATCTACGGCTGGCGCGGGGCGGAGGTGGACAACATCCTGCGCTTCGAGCGCGACTTTCCCGGCGCCAAGGTCATCAGACTTGAGCGCAACTATCGGTCCACGAAGCACATTCTGGGCGCGGCGTCCGGCCTGATCGCGGCCAACCGCGACCGGCTGGGCAAGACGCTGTGGACCGAGGACGACAGCGGCGACAAGGTGAAGGTGCGCGGCGTCTGGGACGGCGAGGCGGAGGCCCGCCTGATCGCCGACGAGATCGAGACCGCCCGGCGTTCCGGCTTGCGATACAAGGACATGTCGGTGCTTGTTCGGGCGTCGTTTCAGATGCGCGCCTTCGAAGAGCGGTTGGTCATGCTGGCGATTCCCTACGCCGTCATCGGCGGCCCGCGCTTCTTCGAGCGGGCGGAGATCAGGGATGCTCACGCCTATCTGCGCCTGATTCAGTCCGAGGACGACGACCTGGCGTTCGAACGGATCGTCAACACCCCCAAGCGCGGCGTCGGCGACACCTCGGTGCAGAAGATCCTGCAGATCGCCCGCGCCCAGGGCGTGTCGGCCATGACGGCGGTGCGCGCCCTGATCGGATCCGACGAGTTGCAGGCCCGCACCCGGACCGCCCTGTCGAACTTCGTGCGCGACCTGGACCGCTGGCGCGCCCAGGCCCAGCAGGTCCGTCACTGGGAGCTGGCCGAGACGGTGCTCGAGGAGAGCGGGTATGTCGACATGCAGCGCGCGGACCGCGCCACCGGTCAGACCCGCCTCGACAACCTCAAGGAGCTGGTCCAGTCGATGCAGGCCTTCGACAGCCTGACGGCCTATCTGGAGCATGTCTCGCTGGTGCTGGACCTCGACCGGGGCGCCGGCGAGGACGCGGTGCAGATCATGACCCTGCACGGCGCCAAGGGCCTGGAGTTCCCGCTCGTCTTCCTGCCGGGCTGGGAGGAAGGCGTCTTTCCCAGCCAGCGCAGCATCGACGAGAAGGGCGAGAAGGGCCTGGAGGAGGAACGCCGCCTGGCCTACGTCGGCGTCACCCGCGCCAAGCGCGAGGCGCGGATCAGCTTCGCCGCCAACCGCCAGGTCTATGGTCGCTGGACCAGCCAGCTGCCCAGCCGGTTCGTGGACGAGTTGCCGCTGGATCATGTCGAGGCCCAGTCGGACACAGGCTACTACGGCGCCCAGCCCGGTCTGAAGGAGGCCAAGAGCCGCTGGGACGACGCCCCGACCTTCGGCGCCGGCTATTCGTCCCCGGGCTGGAAGCGCGGCCAGGCCTTCGCCGCCTCGCAATCCCCCCGCCCCGCCTACGCCCGCAACGCCGTCATCGAGGGCGAGGGCCGACTGATCGCCACCGCCGACCCCGCGGCGGGCTCCAGCTGGTCGCGCGGCGACCGCGTCTTCCACCAGAAGTTCGGCTACGGCGCCGTGCGCGCCGTCGAGGGCAACAAGCTGCTCGTCGCCTTCGACAAGGCCGGCGAGAAGAAGGTCATCGATACGTTCGTGGAGCGGGTGGAGCGCTGATTGGCGAGCGCGTCGGCGGGGTGTATCTTCCGCCCATGGCCGACGGCGCTCTGAAGCTCACTCTCAATGATCCCTTGGCCTCGCGGCTGACCAAGCGGGCCGATGCCGCCGGGCTTTCACCGGAGGCTTTCGTCAGCGAGGTGCTGGCTCGCTTGCTGGACGAGGCCGATCGGATGGACCGCCCGCCCACCAGACCAGAAGACTACGAGGGGCCATACGTCGAACTGGAAGACGCATTGGGCCAGTTCAGCGCTGAACTCGATCGTCGGTTGGCCTCCCGCGGCTAATGAGGGTCGTCCTCAGCCGAAACCCCAACACGGACCTGCTGTCGCACATCGAGTGGCTGGCGTCTCAATCGCCAAGCGCGGCCCGGGCCGCTCAAACCGCCATTTTGAGCGGCTTGCGGACCTTGGCGCAGTTTCCGGCGTCCGGGCGCAAAACCGAGACGGGTGAACATGAGTGGCCCATTCGCTTCGGGCGCGGGGGCTTCATCGCCGTCTACAGGATCGAGCGCGACCGGGTGATCGTTGGGCGCATCTTCGACATGCGTCAGGATCGCCGCTGAGCAGCAGGCCTAACTCCGCCTTAACGGCGATCCGCCAGCATGCCTAAGTGCGCAACTCCGCTCCGAACGTAGTCCTATCCACTCACTCCCCCCCCTGGTGGGAGCAGCTCGCGGCGGGCTTCGTGGTGATCATGCTGACCGGCGCCTTCGTGGGGCCGGTGTTCGCGCCGACGCAGGACGAGACGCCGGTCCTGAGGCTGGTCTGGATTCCCGTCTATGCGGTGATCGCGGCCCTGTTCCTGCTGCGGCTCGACCGGGTGGTCAGGGCCTGGCCGGCGCTGATCCTGCTGGGGCTGACGGTGCTCCTGGCCTTCGCCTCGAAGTGGTGGTCGATCGACGCGGCGACGACCCAGCGGCGAGTGATCGCGCTCGCCATCGCCGGGGCCTTCGCCGTCTATCTGGGCAGCGTCTTTCGGGGCGTCGCCCTGCCGCGCCTGCTGACCCTGGCGGGGCTGGTCATGGCGGTGGGCAGCCTGGTCTTCGTCATCGCCTTTCCCGCCATCGGCATCCATCGCGACGTCAACGACGGCCTTTGGCGCGGCATGTGGTACGAGAAGAACCAGATGGGCCAGGTCATGGTCTGCGTGGCGGTGGCCGCCGCGGCCTGGCTGGCGTCCGGCGACAGCCGATGGCGCATTCCGGCGGCGACGCTGGTTCTGGCGACCTTCCTCATGGTCATGACCCAGTCCAAGACCTCGCTGCTGTGCCTGATGCTGGGGTTCGGGATAGTCGGCGCGATCTGGGCGGCGCGCCAGGGCGGCGCCGTGCTGGGCGTGTTCGCGGTCTGGGGCGCCGTGTTCACCGCGCTGGCGGTCGGCGTAGGATTCGCTCTTGAGGGGCCCACGATCCTGATCGCGCTCGGCAAGGATCCGTCCCTCACCGGCCGGACCGACATCTGGGCCGCCCTCATGGAGATGGTGCGCGAGCGGCCGTGGACCGGCTATGGCTACGCCGCCTTCTGGACCCGGGATTCCGTGCCCGCCGACATCATCCAGGCCCGCACCGGCTGGCTGGTGCCCTCGGCGCACAACGGCTGGATCGATCTGCTGATCCAGGTCGGCTGGCCCGGTGCGGCGCTGGTGGGGCTGATCTTCGTCGTCGCCGTCTTGGCGACGCTCGCGCGCCTGCGCGACGACGGGCTGGCCGAGGGCGGCTTCGGCCTGGCCTATATCGCCATCGTCATCACCCTCAGCCTCTCGGAGTCGGTGCTGATGCACCATCAGGACTTGGCCTGGGTGATGGTTCTGACGGTTCTGACGCGCGGCGTGATGATGCGCGGCTATCGCGCGTCCACAGCGGTTGCGCCGACCGGCCCCGGGGCCTACCAGACCCCCTCCCGAATCGCCGCATTGTCTGGTCATGGCCAAGCCCGCCGAAGCCCCGTCCCTGTTCGACCTCTCGCCCGCGCCCTCCCCGGCTCCGGCGCCCGTTCCGGCGTCTGAGGGCCCGCGCGCGGCTCAAGGGCGGTCGCCCTCCCCCGCGCCGGACAAGCCCCAGGCCCTGTCGTCCGCCGCGACCGCCCCCGTGGCCGCCGCCAGCGGCTATTCCGCCGCCTCGATCGAGGTGCTGGAGGGGCTGGAGCCGGTCCGCAAGCGTCCGGGCATGTACATCGGCGGCACCGACGAGCGCGCGCTGCACCATCTGTTCGCCGAGGTGCTGGACAACGCCATGGACGAGGCGGTCGCCCGCCACGCCAAGCGGATCGAGGTCGTGCTCGACGCCGAGGGCTTCCTGTCGGTCCGCGACGACGGCCGCGGCATCCCGGTCGATCCGCACCCCAAGCATCCGGGCAAGTCCGCGCTCGAGGTGGTGATGACGGTGCTGCACTCGGGCGGCAAGTTCTCGGGCAAGGCCTATGAGACGTCGGGCGGTCTGCACGGCGTCGGCGTCTCGGTCGTGAACGCCCTGTCGGAGCGACTGGAGGTCACCGTCTGGCGCGACGGGTTCGAATGGCGTCAGTCCTTCTCGCGCGGCCACGTGCTGGGTCCGGTCGAACAGGTCGGGCCGTCCAGGAAGCGCGGCACCCTGATCCGCTTCCGCCCCGACGAGGAGATCTTCGGCGTCGGGGCCGCCTTCAAACCCGCGCGCCTGTTCCGTATGGCGCGCTCCAAGGCCTACCTGTTCCGGGGCGTGGAGATTCGCTGGACGTGCGCGGCCGAGCGGATCACCGACCAGACGCCGACCGAGGCCTTGCTGCACTTCCCGGGCGGCCTGGCCGACGCTCTGGCCGAACGGATCGGCGAGGTCGAAACCGTCACCCCGGCCTTCGCCGGACGGGTCGAGCGTCAGGGCGAGGCGGGCGCGGTGGAATGGGCCGTCACCTGGACCGCGGCCGGCTTCGGCGAGGCCGACGGCTTCGTCAGCTCCTACTGCAACACCGTCTCCACGCCGGACGGCGGCACCCACGAGGCGGGCTTCCGCGCCGCCCTGGTCAAGGGTCTGAAGGCCTACGGCGAACTGACCGGCGAGAAGCGGGCCGGCCTGATCACCGCCGAGGACGTGATCGCCAACGCCGGCGCGCTGGTCAGCGTCTTCATCCGCAATCCCGAGTTCCAGGGCCAGACCAAGGACCGGCTGTCCTCGCCCGAGGGGCAGCGCATGGTCGAACAGCTGCTGCGCGACCCGTTCGACCATTGGCTGACGGAAAGCCCGAAGCAGGCCAACGCGCTGCTCGCCTTCATCATCGAACGCGCCGAGGAACGGCTGAAGCGCAGGAAAGACAAGGAGGTCCAGCGCGCCGCCGCCACCCGCAAGCTGCGTCTGCCGGGCAAGCTGGCGGACTGCACGCGCCAGGCCGCGGAAGGCACCGAGCTGTTCATCGTCGAGGGCGACTCGGCCGGCGGCTCCGCCAAGCAGGCGCGCGACCGCAACACCCAGGCGATCCTGCCGCTCAGGGGCAAGATCCTGAACGTCGCCTCGGCCACCGCCGACAAGCTGCGCCAGAACCAGGAGCTGTCGGACCTGGCGCTGGCGCTGGGGGTGCAGCCGGGCTCGCGCTTCCGTATCGAGGACCTGCGCTACGAGCGGATCGTCATCATGACCGACGCCGACGTGGACGGGGCCCACATCGCGGCGCTTCTGATCACCTTCTTCTATCGCTCCATGCCCGAGGCGATCCGCCAGGGGCGCGTGTTCCTGGCGCTGCCGCCGCTCTACCGGATTCAGGCCGGGGCGCTGTCGGAGTACGCCCGCGACGACGCGCACCGGGATGAACTTCTGGCGACCACCTTCAAGGGCAAGAAGGTCGAGATCGGGCGGTTCAAGGGGCTGGGCGAGATGATGGCGGCCCAGCTGAAGGAGACGACCATGGACCCGAAGAAGCGCACGCTGGCGCGGGTCACCCTCCCCGCCTCGGAGGAGGAGATCGAGGATCTGGTCGAGCGTCTGATGGGTCGAAAGGCCGAGGCCCGCTACCAGTTCATTCAGGAGAATGCGCGGTTCGCCACGGCCGACCTGGACGTCTGATCGGCGACGCTTGGGTTCGGCTGACGCTCGTGTCAGTCTGGCCCGGTCAATTCGCGTCTGAGTGAGCCCGGCATGCGACGTCTTCTGCTTCCGCTCGTCAGCGCCGCCCTGGTCTGGACGCCGCCCGCGCACGCCCAGACCTCATCCGACGCGCCGGTTCCGATCGAGGAATGGTCGCAGGAGCGGGTGTCGACGCTGGGACGGCGCATCTATCTGCATGACCGCGCCGCTTGGCTGGCGACCGAAGCCCTGCGCGAGACCCTGACCGCCGATGAAATCGACCAGGTCGAGGGCTGGATCGTGACGGAGGCCGCGGACGGACTGCGGGTCCGGTTCGCGCGCGAGGCCGACGGGGTGCTCGTTCCCGGCTGGGACGTGCCTGTCGGCGACAGCGCCGGTCCGGTGTCGGCGGTGGAGACGGGCAGCCTGTTCTCCGCCACCGAGCTCGCGCAGTTCGCCGCGCGCCAGACCGCCGCGCGCGAGATCGGCGCGCTTCGATGTTCCCGGGAGATGAACTCGGTCGTGTTCGAGGATCCGGACGGGGGCGGCTGGCTGGTCTGGCTGCTCGCCGCCTCGACGGAGCGCGGCGTCATCCCCGTTGGCGGCCACTATAGATTCAGGGTCAGCGCCGACGGCTCCACGCTGCTGCGGCGCGATCAGCTTTCGAACGGCTGTCTGAACATGCGCGACGACCGGCGAGGACCCAACGGCCAGCGCGCCGGACTGGTCGTCACCCATATCGTGTCCGACGGTCCCGTCGAGACCCACGTCTTCCTATCGCTGCTGAACCGGACTCCCGTCTACGTCGCGGCGGACGACAAGCTGATCGCCGTCGAGGGGGACAGAATCCGCTTCGTGCAGACGCTCGAAGACTGATTCAGCGCCCTCGCTGGAGGACGTTGCTCACGCGCCGTCCCAACGGATCGCGCGACGTCCATCGCGCGCCGACCTGGCCCTCGATCATGGGGGTGCAGAAACGGCGGATCAGCATGATCGACGGCGTGATGTCGTTCAGGCAGATGCGCTCGCCCTCGATCGTCCAGCGGCCCCGGATCTCGCGCCCGCTGGAGAAGCGTGCGCGATAGCTGCCGTCCGGGTCGAACCAGTGGCGGACCCAGCCGCCGTCCTCGTACTCGGAAATGACCGTATTGCCGAACGCCGCCGAGATCTCCGCGCGAGCCGACGGGGCCGCGACCACCAGCGCCGCCGACAGAACAAGTCCCAGACGCATACCGAACGCTCCCTCTCCCCGGCCTCAACATTAACGAATGGACAGGATTTGCAAGGGCGGCCCAGCCGAAAATACTTGACTGCGGCGTAGGGCTATCCATATAGCGCCGCGTGTCTGGAACAGGATGGCGATTCGCGCCGCCCGTTCGCCCTCAGCATCTCGGGCGGTTCCGCATGTGTCGATCCGATACGCGGGTCGATGGTTCGCTTCTCATCCTCGTTCGAAGGACTTCATGACCGAGTTCGCCAATCTGGGCCTCTCGCCCACCACGCTCAAGGCGGTGGCCGACACCGGCTACACCACCGCCACCCCCATCCAGGAACAGGCCATCCCCGTCGCCCTCGCGGGACGCGACGTGCTGGGCATCGCCCAGACGGGCACCGGCAAGACCGCCGCCTTCACCCTGCCGATGGTCGATCGCCTGGCCGCCGGGCGCGCCCGGGCGCGAATGCCCCGCGCCCTCGTCCTGGCGCCCACCCGCGAACTCGCCGACCAGGTGGCCGAGAGCTTCGCCAAATACGCCAAGGGCACGCGGCTGAACTGGGTTCTTCTGATCGGCGGCGTGTCGATGGGCGACCAGGTCGCCATGCTGACCAAGGGCGTCGACGTGCTGATCGCGACCCCGGGCCGGCTCCTGGACCTGTTCGAGCGAGGCAAGATCCTGCTGACCGGCGTCGAGATGATGGTCGTCGACGAGGCCGACCGCATGCTCGACATGGGCTTCATCCCCGACATCGAGCGCATCTTCAAGCTGACGCCGCCGCGCCGCCAGACCCTGTTCTTCTCCGCGACCATGCCGCCGGAGATCACGCGCCTGACCCAGCAGTTCCTCAAGGACCCGACGCGGGTCGAGGTCTCCCGCCCGGCCATGACCGCCGACACCATCAGCCAGTACGTCGCGCCTATCGGCTCGTCCGACCCCAAGGCGAAGCGCGAAGCGCTCCGCGCCCTGATCCGCCGATCGGATGTGAAGAACGGCATCGTCTTCTGCAACCGGAAGTCGGAAGTCGACATCGTCGCCAAATCCCTGAAGAATCACGGCTTCGACGCCGCGCCGATCCACGGCGACCTGGATCAGTCGCTGCGTACGAAGACGCTGGCGGCCTTCCGCGCCGGCGAGCTCAAGCTGCTGGTCGCCTCCGACGTCGCGGCGCGGGGGCTGGACATTCCGGACGTCAGCCACGTCTTCAACTACGACGTGCCGCACCACGCCGACGACTATGTGCACCGCATCGGCCGCACCGGTCGCGCCGGGCGCTCGGGCGAGGCCTTCATGATCGTCACCCCGGCGGACGAGAAGTCCTACGACAAGGTCCTGAAGCTCACCAAGAAGACGCCCGAGACGATCAGGCTCGAGCCCGCGCCGGCGCCCGCCCGCCCGGAGCGCAAGCGCGCCGAGCGCTCGCCCAAGGCCGACACGCCGGTCGCCGCCGCCGAGGTCGCGGCCCCGCGCGCGGAGCCGGAGGTCGTCGAACCGCGACCGGCCCCTCGGCCCGAGCGGACGCGCAACGCCGGCGAGCGCGGACGTAGAGACCGGGGCGGCGAGCGGACGCCTGCGGCGCCTCAGGGAACCCTCGGATTCGGCGACGACATTCCCGCCTTCCTGCGTCGCCCGGTCCGCGCCTAAGGTTGTTTTTCCTGATCTTTCCGGGCCGGTTAAGCCCGTGTTAGATGAGCGCGACTAGGCTGACCCGCGTCACGGCGCGACGGCGCTCAAGGGACCGGGACATGACTCAGGTGGAGACCACCCTGCGGGGCCCCTCGGGGTTCTCGTTGGCCAGACAGGCGCTGGTCGAGATGGAGTCGGCGGGGGTCTGGCCCACGCCGCTGAACTTCGAGCTGTGGCTTCACTATCTCGGCGCCCCCGACAGCCCGCTCGGCGCGGAGATGAAGCGCCTGATCGAGGAGCATGAACCCTTCACCGAATCCGTGGCCGAGCGGCTCGCCGCCGAGTTCCTGCCGCGGGGACGGCTCAGCGAAGAGATCCGGGACGCCGGAGCCGTGCTGAACCGTGAGCTGAGCACCGTCTCCCAGGCCATCGCCAGCGCCCAGGAATCACAGCGCGCCTATGGCCAGACCCTCGCCGAGGCCTCGGACAAGTTCATTCCCGACGCCGAGCCCGTCGCGCTGAAGGCGGTCGTGGACGGCCTGTCCAGCGCCACCGCCAAGGTGCGCGAGGAGAACGCCGTGCTCGAACGTCGCCTCGAAGCCTCCGTCAAGGAGGTCTCGCGTCTGCGCGAGCATCTGGAACAGGTGCGTCGCGACGCCCTCACGGACGCGCTCACGGGCCTGGCCAACCGGAAGGCCTTCGACGAGGCGCTCGATGCGGCCTGCGACGAGCAGGACGAGACCGGGGCTCCGATGACGCTGGCGGTGATCGACATCGACCACTTCAAGCGCTTCAACGACACCTGGGGGCATCAGACCGGGGATCAGGTCCTGCGGTACGTGGCCAGCGTGCTGGCTCGCATCGGCCGCACCCCCCGCGTCGCCGCCCGCTACGGGGGCGAGGAGTTCGCCGTGATCTTCCCCGGCGAGCTCTCCGGCATGGTCGAGGCGGAGCTGAACGCCGCGCGTGAGGAGATCGCATCGCGCCAGCTACGCCGCCGCTCGACCAATGATGAGCTCGGCGCCATCACCGTGTCCGCCGGCATCGCCCAGCGCCTGCCCGGGGAAAGCGCCCAGTCCCTCATCGATCGGGCCGACAGCGCCCTCTACGCTTCCAAGCGCGCGGGCCGTAACCGCGTCACCAACGCGCGCGCGATCAGTCACAAGGCCGCCTGAGCCCCGGTGCGCAGCGTCGCGTTCAACCTGGCCTACTGGATCCTGTCCATCGGCTACGGGCTCGCGGCCGCCTTCGCCGCGCTGGCGCCGGGTCGGGGGCCGACGACCTGGGTCATCCGTCGATACGTGCGCCGCATGGTGCAGGCGATGCGCCTGTTCGCCGGCATCCGGATCGAGGTTCGTGGACGCGAGCGCCTGCCTGCCGGCGCCTTCATCATTGCTTCGAAGCATCAGAGCTGGGGCGACGGCTTCGCCACCTACGACCAGTTCGAGGATCTGGCGTTCGTCACCGGGGATCACCTGGAGAAGTTTCCCCTGCTCGGCGCGGTGCTGAAGAAGCTCGGGGCCATCGTGGTCAACAACTGCGGCGGCCATCGCGCGCGCGAAGCCCTGAAGCAACGCGCCGCCGACGCCCATCGCGAGGGCCGTCGCATCCTGATCTATCCCGAGGGCAACCTGGCCAAGGTCGGGGAGAAGTTCCGATACCGGTCCGGGGTCTGGCACATGGCGCGGGACTTCGACCTTCCGGTCGTGCCCCTGGCCACGAACCTGGGCCTGTTCTGGCCGCAGGAGGCGTTCGCGAAACGCCCAGGCGTGGCGACGCTGGAGTTTCTGGACCCGATCCCGCCAGGACTGCCCAAGGACGAGTTCCTGGCGCGCCTCGAAGCGGCGGTCGAGGGCAGGACCGCGGAACTGATCGCCGAGGCCACCGGCCGGCCCGCGACGGCCGCCGTCCTCGTGCCCACGCCGGACGAGCTCAGGCGCGCTGCGACCTGAGGGCCGCTCAGTCGGCCCTGAACTGCAGATCGGCCAGTCGGGCGTAAAGTCCTCCGCGCGCCACCAGCTCGTGGTGGGTCCCCTCCTCCACCACCCGGCCGTCCTCCATCACGATGATGCGGTCGGCGCGCAGGACCGTGGCCAGTCGGTGGGCGATCACGAGGGTCGTGCGCTCCTCCATCGCCTGATCGAGGGCGGCCTGGACCAGCTGCTCGTTCTCGGCGTCGAGTGCGCTGGTGGCCTCGTCGAGCAGCAGGATGGGCGCGTGGCGGATCAGGGCGCGGGCGATGGCCAGCCGCTGGCGCTGCCCGCCGGACAGGCTCTTGGCGCGCTCGCCCAGCGGCGTGTCGAAGCCCTGCGGCAGGGCGTCGAGGAAGCCGGCGGCCTGGGCCCGGCCGGCGACGTCGCGAATGTCCTCGATCGAGGCGTCCTCGCGGCCGAAGCGGATGTTGTCCGCCGCCGAGCCGGAGAACAGCGGCGTTTCCTGACTGACCCAGGCGAACCGGCTGCGCACCTCGACGGGATCGGCGTGGCGCACATCCACCCCGTCGACCGAGACCGCGCCGCTCTGGGGATCGTAGAAGCGCAGGAGCAGGCGGAAGACCGTCGACTTGCCCGCGCCCGAGGGCCCGACCAGGGCCACCGTCTCGCCGGGGCGCACGGTGAGATCGAGGCCGTTCAAGGCGGGGAGGTCCGGCCGACCGGGATAGGCGAAGCGAACGCCGGCGAGCGTGACCTCCCCCCTCGGCGGCGACGGCAGGGGAATGGGCTCGTCCGGCGCGGCGATGCCCGGCTCGCTGCGCATCAGCTCGTCGATCCGCTCCATGGCGCCGGCGGCCTTCTGCACCTCGCCCCAGGTCTCGCCCAGCGCGCCCACGGCGCCGGCGGCGAACACGGACAGGAGCACGAACTGCAGGAGCGCTCCGGGTGACAGCACCCCCGCCACGACGTCGCGCGCGCCGAGCCAGAGCACGAAGGAAACCCCGCCGAACATCACCATGATGATCAGGGCGGTCATGACGGCGCGCGCCTTCATGCGGTCCAGGCTGGCGCGGAACGCGTCCTCGACCGAGGCGGCGAAGCGATCGATGACGCTGGCCTCGCGGCCGAAGGCCTGGACGGTCTCGATGGCGTCGACGCTCTCGCCCGCCAGACCGACCGCGCCGGCGAAGCGGTCCTGGCTGGCGACCGTCAGGCGACGCACCACGCGTCCGAACAGGAACAGCGGCAGGATCACCGCGGGCACGAGGACCGAAATCAGCAGCGTCAGCTTCGGATTGACGAAGAACAGCAGGATCACCGCGCCGATCAGCGTCACGATGTTGCGCAGGGCGAAGGACACGGAGGTGGTCAGGAGAGTCTCGACCAGCTGGATGTCGGTGGTCAGTCGCGACAGGACCTCGCCGGTCCGCATCTGGGCGTAGAAGCTGGGGTCCAGCGTCAGGACCCGGCCGAACAGGGCGCGACGCACATCGGCGATCACCCGCTCGCCGGTCTTGGTGACGTAGAAGTATCGGACGGCCGTGGCCAGGGCCAGGAACAGGGCGTTGGCGCCCAGGAGCGCGAACCACAGGTTCAACCTCGCCCCGCCGTCCTCGAAGCCCCGGTCGATCGCGCCCCGGGCCGTCGCGGTCAGGGCCAGGGACGCCGCGCTGGAGGCGATCAGCCAGAACAGGGCGATGAAAAGGTCGGCCTTGTGTCTGAGCGCGAAGGGGATCAGTCGAGCGAGCGGACGGATGTCGCGGCGGCGGGCCCGTTTCTCTCCGGCCTCCGCCATCCGTTCGGCCATGGTCTCGCCCGCGCCCGGGCGGTCGCGCAGGTCGGGGGCTCGGGCGGCGTCGGGCTGGCTCATGGCCGCGCCTCTTGCCTGATCAGGGCGTGCGGTGTAAACGCCCGCCCTCTCCCGTCGCACGTCGGCGGGTTTTCTCATTTCTGCGCACAGACGGTCGGAATCGTCGCCGCGCGCCAAGGGCCCGATCGACATGAAGCCGGACATTCACCCCGACTATCACTTCATCACCGTCACCCTGCCGAACGGCTCGAGCTATCAGACGCGCTCGACCTACGGCAAGGAAGGCGACAACCTCGCGCTCGACATCGACCCGTCGACGCACCCGGCCTGGACCGGCGGCAACCAGCAGATCATGGACCGCGGCGGCCGTGTGTCGCGCTTCAACAACAAGTTCGGCGGCTTCATCAAGAAGTGACCTGAAAAGCGCGGCTTCGTCGCCACATGTAAGCGCCGGTCCACGCGACCGGCGCTTTTTGTTTGCGCGGAACGCCGTTAATGTCGGCGGCGTTCGGACCCCGGGGGCGGACGTCGCGCCAAAGGCTCCGGCGTCAATGATTGAGAGAAGCAGGCCGCACATGAATCGACGCGAACTCGGGCTTGGCGCCGCCGCCGCGGCCCTGGCGAGCGCCGTCTCGACGCGAGCGGCGGCCCAGTCCGCCCGGCCCTACGCGCCGCAGGGCGCCCCGGCTCAGAACCAGGCGATGGTCGCCCAGGTGTCGCGGCTGGATCCGACGATCCAGGTGGACGTGCGCGCCTTCTATGACGCCAACGGGTGGCAGCCGGTCTGGAACGCCGAACGGGTGCGCGCCCTGGGCTCGGTGTCCGAACGGGCGGAGCGCCACGGCCTGTCGGGCGCCGAGTTCTTCGACTTCGCCGGACTGGCCGCCGACCCGGCCACCGCCGACGTCCGCATCACCGCCGCGGCGCTGACCTACGCCAGGGTGCTCGCCGAGGGTCGGGTCCGGCCCGAGACCGTCGAGGACCTGTGGGAGATGCGCAAGAACCGGGTCGACCTGCCGGGCGGACTGAGGGACGCCCTCGCCCGGACCCGGCTGCTCGACTGGTTCGAAAGCCTGGCCCCCATCGACATCGGCTACTCCAACCTGTCGGCCGGCTACGTCCGCTACCGGCGGATGATCGCGTCAGGCGGCGCATGGCCGGCGTTTCCGGCCGGGCCGACGATCGAACCCGGGTCCAGCGACAGGCGCATCCCCGCGCTCGTCGCCCGCCTGGTCGCGGAAGGCGACATCGACGAAAGCCAGGCGGCGGCGCTTCAGGGCAACCTGGCCTACACGCCCGAACTGGTCGAAGCCGTGCGCGGCTTCCAGGTGCGGCACGGCCTGGCCGCCGACGGCCGCATCGGCCAGGGCACCCAGCGGTCGCTCTCGGCCTCCGCCGAGGACCGCGCGCGGCAGATCGCCCTGAACCTGGAGCGCCGCCGCTGGCTGGCCCGCGACGTCGCGCCGGAGCGGATCGAGGTCAACACGGCCGCCGCCATCATGGTCTACTGGAAGGACGGTCGTCCGATCCATTCCAACCGCGTGGTGGTCGGCACGCCGGCCAACCAGACGCCGAGCCTTGAGAAGCCGTTCGCGTCCGTGGTGGCCAATCCGCCCTGGTACGTGCCCGCCTCGATCGCTCGCAACGAGATCCTGCCGCGCGGCCCGGGCTATCTGCGCGCCAACAACATGTTCATTTCGAACGGCACGGTGATTCAGCGGGCGGGGCCGAACGCGGCGCTGGGCTATGTGAAGTTTGAGCTGCAGGACAGCTACGCCATCTTCCTGCATGACACGCCCGCCAAGGCCGCCTTCAACAACGCCTATCGCCACCGCAGCCACGGCTGCGTCCGGGTTCAGGACGCCGTGGAGTTCGCGCGGCTGCTGCTGTCGCCCGACCCTGATCGCCTGGCCCAGTTCGACGACGCCCAGTCGACGCGCGAGACGAAGCGGATCACGACCGGACGGGAGATCGGCGTGCGCCTTCTGTACTGGACGGCGTTCGTCGACGGCCAGGGCCGCGTGGCCTTCCGCGAGGATGTCTACGAGCGCGACAACCGCCTGGCCCAGGCGCTCGGCATCGCCGTCAGCCTGCCGCGCCCGGTCGATGACGGTCGCAACGACGCCGACGACGTCGGCCCCTGATCAGGACCGGAAGGCGGCCTCGAGGCGACCCAGCTGCGCCTGCACCGGGTTGGACGCTTCGGCGGGAGTCTCGTCCAGATACATCCGCCGGTCCAGATGGACGATGCGGTCGTGCAGGCGGTCGGCGCGGACGCTGTACTCCACCAGCGCGATCGGCAGCTCAAGCGACGAAGGCTCGGCGTCGGGCTTGCGCTCGGCCAGCCGGTAGCGCGCGTCGCAGGCGGCGTCAGGCGACATGTCGCCTTCCCTGACCGCGCGCTGGACCAGAAGCCAGGAGGCGATCTGCATGAGGCGGGTCGTCAGCTTCATGCTTTCCCCGGCGTAGGCCAGGGCTCCGGCGCGGGACAGGAGCTTGGCTTCACGCCGCCCTTCCCCGTCGAGGTAATCCGCCGTCTCCTCCACCAGCTCCATGCCTTCGCGGAAGGTGCGGTCGAACAGCTCCGACGCGGCGAAGTCGGTCACGAGGGCGGCCCGGGACATCGGCGGCGAAGCATCGGAACTCATGGTCGAAAACATAGACATGGACGCGCGCCGAACTCCAGAGCGAGCCGCGGCCCGCGTTCAGCGATGCCGCCTGCAACGCTCGTGCCAGAGCGTCAGCCTCCGAGGTTGAAGAAGGCGTCCGCCGCCGATTTCTTGGCCGTCTTGGTCTGAATCGCGGCCTTGGCGCGCTCGATCTCGTTCTCCAGCGTCAGGATGCGCGCCTTCAGGTCCTCGACGGAATAGGCGTCCAGATCCTCTCGGGTCAGGGCCGTCAGCACGTCCCTGGACGGGCGGGGTTCAAGGTCTTCGAACATCGTCCCCTCCCCATCACGACGTGGCCGCACGTCGTCGAAACGACTATCTCAACGCCCAACGGACCGGCTTGGCAACCTTTGGAACGGAGCGGCGCATGCGGGTGATCGAGATCGACGGCGGCAGGGGGCCGGCCGAGGCGCTTCGCCCAGCCGAGCGGCCCGATCCCCGGCCGGGGCGGGGCGAGGTCCTCATCGACGTGCGGGCCGCCGGCGTGAACCGCCCGGACCTGCTGCAACGGGAAGGGCTGTATCCCGCGCCGGCCGGCGACTCCGACATCCTCGGGCTTGAAGTCGCGGGCGTCGTCTCAGGCGTCGGCGACAGGGTCGCGCGATGGAAGATCGGCGACCGGGTCTGCGCGCTCCTGGGCGGCGGCGGCTATGCCGAGCGGGTCGTCGTGGACGCCCGCCACGCGCTGCCGATCCCCGACACCCTCGACTTCGTGCAGGCCGCCGCCCTGCCGGAGACGGTCTTCACGGTCTGGGCGAACGTGTTCGAGGCGGGCCGTCTGCAGCCGGACGAGACGCTGCTGATCCACGGCGGGGCGAGCGGCATCGGCGTGACCGCGATCCAGATGGCCAAGGCGGCCGGCGCGCGGGTCGTCGCCACGGCCCGGGGCGCGGACAAGGCTCGAGCCTGCGCCGGGCTGGGCGCGGATGTGGCGCTGGACGCCGCCGCGCCTGATTTCGACGCCCGACTGGACGAGGCGGGCGGCGCCGACGTCATCCTCGACATGCTCGGCGCCGGCTATGCGCAGCGCAACCAGAGGGTCCTGAAGCCCGGCGGGCGCTGGGTGGTCATCGCGACCCTGACGGGGCCCCTGGCCCAGATCGATCTGATGCGGCTGATGCTGAAGCGCCAGGTCCTGACAGGCTCGACGCTGAGGGCGCGAGCGCCGGACGAGAAGGCCCGTCTGACGGCCGAGATCGAGCGCGTGGTCTGGCCTTGGGTCACTTCGGGCCAGGTGCGACCGCCGATCGAGGCGACGTTTCCCCTCCCGGATGCGAAGAGCGCCCACCTCCGGCTGGAAGCGGGCGCCCATGTCGGCAAGTTCGTGCTGACGGTCTAGATCACCAGCCCCAGCCGCCGCGCACCGGCCGCAGCGACGAGATGCGGTCGTTGAAACCGTAGTACTGGCTCAGGTTGCGGACATCGCCGTCGAACACCTGGCACTGGCCGCCGAAGTTGGCGTCGGTGCAGGCCTCCCACCGTCCGTTCAGACGGAAGGAGCTGATGGTGTCGTTGAGACCGAGCCGCGAAAGGTCCGCGATCTCACCCCGCAGGGTTTCCGAACCGCCCGAGAAGTTGGCGTCGCGATAGACGGTGATCGTCCCGCGCCCCCCGCCCCAGCCGCCGCCCCAGCCGCCGCCCCAGCCGCCGCCACCGCCGCCACCGCCGCGGGACGGACGCACCGACGAGATGCGGTCGTTCAGGCCATAATCGGCGAAGTTGCGCACGTCGCCGCTGATCCGCTCGCAGCGCCCGCCGAAGCGCGCGTCCTCGCATACTTCCCACGACCCGCGAACGCGGGCCGAGCTGGCGCGGTCGTTGAACATCGACAGGAACGAGCTCTCGCTGGTGATCGTGGTCGAGGCCCCGCGATAGTCGGCGTCGGCATAGAAGGTGACCGACGCGCCGCCGCCGTTCCCGCCGCCCCAGCCCCCGCCGTTCCCGCCGCCCGGGCGGTCCTCGTACTCGCCGCGATGGCCGTGACAGACCAGGAGGCCGTCATTGTTGCCGATATCGCTGCTGGAGCACCGCGCGAGTTCGATGGACGTCTCCCGCATCCGGCCGCGCTCGTCGCGACAGTCGGCGTAGAGCCGGCCCTGGTTGACGTAGGCCCCGGTGCAGCTCTGCTGGTAGCTGCCCCGCGGCGCGCCACGGGCCTGGGCCTCGGCCGGCTGGGGCGTCGCGGCCAGGGCGGCCGAGGCGACGCCGAGGGCGAGGATGAACTTGATCATGAGGGGTCTCCCTAATCCGCGCGGAGCGCCGCGCGTCCTCCAAACACCAGGATGGCGGAAGCCTGAGTGACCTTTCTACCATGAACCCGGGCTGTATGGCCGCGTCAGACGGCGTTTTCTTCCGGTGCGAAACAGCCTATAGAGAACGCTCCGCGCCCGGCCGAAAGGTCGGGCGCCGCCGTTTCCGGCGTCCGGCGACGCCCCTCATCCTCGGGACCGACTGTCATGACCGAAATCCTGATGCCCAAGGCCACCGCGGTCTGGCTGGTGGACAACACCTCGCTCACCTTCGAACAGATCGCGGACTTCTGCGGCCTGCACCCGCTCGAGGTTCGCGGCATCGCCGACGGCGACGTGGCCCGCGACATCCGCGGCGCCGACCCCCTGGTGAACGGCCAGCTGACCCGCGACGAACTGGACAAGGCGCAGGCGGATCCCAACTACCGCATGAAGGCCGTCGTCAGCCGTCACGCCGAGATGCTGAAGCCGGTGAAGGCGCCGCCGCGCTATACGCCCGTTTCGCGCCGGCAGGACCGTCCGGACGCGATCATGTGGTTCGTCAAGAACCACCCCGAGGTCACCGACGCCCAGATCGCCAAGCTCCTGGGCACCACCAAGGCCACGATCGAGACCGTCCGCAACCGCACCCACTGGAACGCCGCCAACATCAAGCCGGTCGATCCGGTGACGCTGGGCCTCGTCGGCCAGCTTCAGCTCGACGAGGTGGTTCGCAAGGCGGCGGAGAAGAAGGCCAAGGACGACGCCAGGAACGGCGGCGCCACTCTCCAGCCCGTCGGCGCCGAACCCGAGCCCGAACCCGAGGTGGTCGAGGACGAGCCCGATCCCCGCCGCGGGGCCGAGCCGACCGCCGAGTCGGTGTTCGGCACGCGCGACTGACGCGGCCAGGAAAAAGGCCCCGGGCGCGCGCCCGGGGCCTTCTTTTCTCTTGGGATGGAGCCCGTCTAGGGCGCTCGCATCTCCAGCTGACTGATCTCTTCCTTGAGCCGAAGCTTTCGCTGCTTGAGTTCCCTGAGCTGCAGCGAGTCCGTCGACGGGCTCCGCGTCGCCTGGTGGATGGCCTCGTCCAGAGTGCGGTGACGATTCCCCAGTTCGCGGATCCGAGCTTCGATGGTCATGGCTTGCGCCTCCATGTCTAAGGGACAAGAAGAGTGAGCGCCCATATTGACGAGCTGTGGAATCACTTCCGTGTGACGCCGAGGCTCGCCCGGACCCTCGGAGCCTGACCCCGAAAATGGCCGAAGATATGAACTCCGCCATAAGCCCGCGCCGGATCGTCGTCGGGGTCTCCGGCGCGTCCGGGGTGATGTACGGCGTGCGGGCGCTCGAGGCGCTTCGGGCGCTGGGAATCGAGACGCATCTGGTGGCCACCCGGGCGGCCATGCTGACCCTGGCGGAGGAGACGGACCTCTCTCCGGACGACCTGACGGCGCGGGCCGACGTGGTGCACAGGCTGGCGGACGTGGGGGCCTCGATTGCCTCCGGTTCTTTCCGGACGCTGGGCATGCTGGTCGCGCCCTGTTCGGTTCGGACCATGAGCGAGATCGCCACCGGCGTGACCTCCACGCTTCTGACGCGCGCCGCCGACGTGACGCTGAAGGAGCGCCGGCCCCTGGTGCTGATGGTGCGCGAGACGCCGTTCCACCTGGGCCACCTGCGGACCATGACCCAGCTGACGGAGATGGGGGCGATCATCGCCCCGCCGCTGCCCGCGCTCTACGCCCGGCCCGGGTCGGTGGAGGAGATCATCGACCAGTCGGTCGGGCGGGCGCTGGACCTGTTCGGCCTGGATTGGCGCGCGACCAGGCGGTGGGAAGGGCTGGGTCAGGCGCCGGGCCGCGACGATGACTGACCTCTGGAGCTGGGCGCTGGAGGCCTATGCGGCGGAGGGCGTGCAGGAGGCCTGTCTGGCCCTTCAGGACTCGGCCGATCAGGACGTGCCGTTGTTGCTCTGGGCCGCCTGGGCCGCGCGGTCCGGTCGGCCGCTGGACGAGGACGCTCTGGAGGCCGCCTGCGACCTGGCCCGTGCGTGGCGCGAGCGCGCCGTCGGGCCGCTCAGGGCCGTGCGGCGCGGCCTCAAGGTCCGGCATCCCGATCTGGACGACGCGGCCCGCGAGGCGGTGCGGGCGCAGGTGAAGGCGGCCGAGCTCGCCGCCGAGCGCGCGCTCCTGGAGGGGCTGGAGGCGCAGTCGCCGCCGAGCGCCGGGCCGCCGCTGGCGACGCTCGACGCCCTGATCGCGGCGTCCCGCGCCTGGTCCGCCCGCGTGCCCCGCGCGCTCCTGCAGACCCTGGCCGAGCGCCTTCCGGACTGACGCGGCCTGAGCTATAAGCCCGCCCTCCTGGGGCCCCACGCATGAACGACGACGCCACGCCGATCGACGAGGAGACCATCCTCCTGGCCGCGCGCGTGAAGGCGCTTCGCCAGGAGCATGCGGACCTCGACGCCTCGATCGAGGCGCTGGAGCGGATGCCGATCCCGGATCAGCTGCTGATCGCGCGGATGAAGCGCAGGAAGCTGTCCCTGCGCGACGAGATCGTGAAGATCGAGGCGCGCATCCTGCCGGACATCATCGCCTGAGGCAGAACGAGTCCTAAGCCCTACCGCCTCTCTTGCGCACCCACATCGCGGCGTCGGCCTCGGCGAGCCACACTTCCGGGTCCTCATGGCCGGCGAAGGCGCGCACGCCGATGGAGCCGCCCAGCGGCGCGACGCGGCCCTCCCATTCGAACGGGCTGGCGTCGAAGGCCTCGGCGAGGCGACGGGCCTTGTCGCGGCCCTCGTCGAGCCCGGCGTTGAGCATCAGGAGCGCGAACTCGTCGCCGCCCAGGCGTCCGACCGCGTCGGACTCGCGCACATTGGCCAGCAGCATCTCGGCCACCCTGACCAGCGCCGCGTCGCCCGCCGCGTGGCCCAGCGTGTCGTTCACGCCCTTGAAGCCGTCCAGATCCAGATAGAGCAGCACCGCCGGCGCGTCGTAGCGCCTGCAGTAGGCCATGGTCCGGCGCATCGCCTCGACGAAGCCGCGCCGGTTCAGCGCCGGGGTCAGGACGTCGTGATCCGCCGCCGCCTCCGCCGCCTCGGCCCGGGCCTTCAGGGCGGCGACCTCGGCGCGCAGGCGCTCGATCTCGGCGATCAGGTCCTTGTCGGCCGCGTCCAGCAATCGGAACTCCCCGCGCGACTCAAGCCATTCCGCGCCGCGGCAGGGTAGCCGCCTGAGTTGCGGGCGCAACGCGGGTGCTGTAAGCGCGCGCTTTCCCGAAGGCCAGGACGAGGCGACATGGCTCCTTCGCGTGCAGATCAGCGCCCGCCCGTGGCCATCGTGATGGGCAGCCGGTCCGACTGGCCCACCATGAAGCACGCCGCCGAGGTGCTGGAGCGCCTGGGGATCGCCTACGACGCCCGCGTGGTGTCGGCCCACCGCACGCCGGATCGGATGTACGCCTTCGCCAAGGGCGCGGCGGCGGAAGGGTTCAAGGTCATCATCGCGGGCGCCGGGGGCGCGGCGCACCTGCCCGGCATGATCGCGTCCCTGACCGCCCTGCCCGTGCTGGGCGTGCCGGTGAAGTCCAAGGCGCTGAAGGGTCTCGATTCGCTTCTGTCGATCGTCCAGATGCCCGGCGGGGTGCCGGTCGGCACGCTGGCCATCGGCGAGGCGGGGGCGACCAACGCCGGCCTCCTGGCGGCGCAGATCCTGGCCCTGTCCGACGGGGCGCTGGCCGAACGGGTCGCGGCGATGCGCCAGGCCCAGACCGACGGCGTGGCCGAGACGGTCGAGGATTAGGGTGGCCGTCGCCGCGCGTCGCCAGCCGCCGCTCGCGCCCGGCGCCGTCATCGGCGTGCTGGGTGGAGGCCAGCTGGGCCGGATGATGGCCGAGGCCGCCAGCCGCCTGGGCTTCGAGGTCGCCATCCTCGATCCCCAGCCCAGAAGCCCCGCCGCCCGCGTCGCCGCGCGCCAGATCATCGCCGCCTACGACGATCCCGCCGGTCTGGACGAACTCGGGCGCATCAGCGACGTCGTCACCTTCGAGTTCGAGAACGTCCCGGCCGCCTCGGTCGAGCGGCTGGCGGCGGGCGGCGCCCTGGTCGCGCCGGGTCCCAAGGCGCTGGCGACCGCGCAGGACCGGGTGGCGGAGAAGACCTTTCTCAACAGCGTCGGCGCGACGACCGTCAACTTCAGGCCGGTGGACAGCCTCGATGACCTACGTGCGGCCCTGAAGGGGCTCGGCGCGCCCGCGCTGCTCAAGACCCGGCGCGAGGGCTATGACGGCAAGGGCCAGGCCTGGGTTCGCTCCGACGCCGACGTCGAGACGGCCTGGCGCGCGGTCGGCGAGCGGCCCTCCATCCTGGAGGCCGGGGCCGACTTCCGTCGGGAGCTGTCGATCATCGCCGCCCGGGGCTGGGACGGCGCGACAGCCGCCTATCCGCTGGGCGAGAACCGTCACGAGGGCGGCATCCTGCGCACCACCCTGGCGCCCGCCGAGGCGGACCGGTCGACCGAGCAGGCCGCGCGAGACATCGCCGCGAAGGTGCTGAACGGACTGGACTATGTCGGCGTGATCGGGATCGAGCTTTTCGACCTCGGCGACCGGCTTCTGGTCAATGAGATCGCACCGCGCGTGCACAACACCGGCCACTGGACCCAGGACGGCTGCGCCTGCGACCAGTTCGAGCAGCATGTGCGCGCCATCGCCGGCTGGCCGCTGGGGCCGACGACGGCGCACGCGTGGATCGAGATGACCAATCTGCTGGGCCCCGAGGTCGAGCGCTGGCGCGATCTGGCGGGCGAGCCCGACGCCCGGCTGCACCTCTACGGCAAGGGCGAGGCGCGTCCCGGCCGCAAGATGGGGCACGTGAACCGCATCCGGCGAGGCTAGGCGCTCTTCGGCGGGCGCGGAGCGGCTTCGACGACCAGGGCGCCCGCGGGCGGCGGGACGAGCAGCGCCTCGGACGGGGCGCGGTCGAACAGCCAGTCCGCCCAGCGATCGGGCGGTAACGGCAGCACGCCCCGGTCATGATAGGGCGCGACGTCGGGACCGGGCTCCGCCGTCAGCAGCGAGAAGGCGTCCGCGCCCTCCCCCGCCCGCCAGACGGCGGCGAGCGCCAGGAACGGCTCGACGGGATCGCGGAAGATCCAGCGGGTCTTGGGATAGCGGTCGCCGGTGAACTCGTAGAAGCCGCTGACCGGTACGAGGCAGCGGCCCCGGCGCGGTCCGTTGCCGAAGCCGCGGCCCTCGCTCCTGAAGTTGACGATCGGCCCGGCCTTGGGTCGCGGCGGCGGAAAGCCAAAGCGCATCTTGGTCAGCCGAGCCCGCCCGTCCGCGTCGACCCGAACCGCGGGCGCCGTGTCGGTGGGCCGGATCTCGTCGACAGGCGCCAGGTTCGGCAGGCCGCCGGTGACGTCCAGCGGCGCGCCGATGCGGCTGAACAGATCGACGATCTCGCGGACGTTGAAGCGCGCCTCGTAGGAGGCGCACATCAGGCGGCGTCGCCGTAACGCAGGCGGCTGACGAAATCGAGGAAGCGGCGGCCCGGCGCGTCGAAATCCTTGCCGGCCTTCCATTTTTCGAAGGCCATGACGTTCTCGATGCGGGCGGCGACGAAGGCGTCGGCGGCGGCCCGGCCGTCGAACCAGCGCAGCGTCAGGGCCGGGATGAGGATGCCCGACAGGATGGCGCGCTTGGAGTAGTGGTTCCAGTCCGTGGCCGTGTCGCCCGCCCAGCGCCACAGGTGGTCCGCCGTCTCCCAAGCCAGCTTCAGCGCCAGGTCGGTGTTGGTCGGCAGGGCCAGGAAGCCCGCGCACCGGCGCGTCGCCTCCAGATCGTCCGCCCCCGCCTCCAGCCGGGCGGACACGGCCATGGCGATGCGCTCGCGGATCTTCAGGGCGTTCGCGTCGACCTGCGCCAGCGCCTCCAGGGCCCGCGCATCGTGGCGGCGGGACAGCAGCGCGGCCAGGTCCCGCGCGCTGTTGGGCAGCAGAAGCTCCTCGTCGCCCAGCGACAGCCCCTCGGCCTCGCAGGCGGCCCGGACCAGCCGGGCGTTCCAGCCGATCGAGGGCGCGCGGGCGATGGCGGCGTCCAGCACGCGCTGTTCCATCGCCTGAGCCCAGTCGGGCTCGTCCGGCGTGTTCGGCAGGGGTTCAGGGTCCGTCATCACGCCAGCATAACGCCGTCGGTCCGGGCTTTCGAGCGGGGCCGGAAGCGGCGCGACGATCTGGACAGCCCCGGCGGCATGGTGTATCCGCCCGCACTCACCCGAGGGGCGATCCCTTTCGGGACCGATTTCGTTTTGTCTGCCCGTCTTCCATGATCGGACGCGGCGGGCGGCCAAAGGAGAGTTGAACCTGGTTCAGATTTTCGTTCGCGACAACAACGTCGACCAAGCCCTGAAGGCGCTGAAGAAGAAGATGCAGCGCGAAGGCAGCTTCCGCGAGATGAAGCGCCACGTGCACTACGAGAAGCCGTCGGAGAAGCGCGCCCGCCAGAAGGCCGAGGCCGTTCGCCGCGCCCGCAAGCTGGCCAGGAAGCGCGCCCAGCGCGAGGGCCTGCTGCCCGCGCCGAAGCCGCGCGCCCGCTGATCCGGGCTCCCAGGCTGAACGATCAAGGGCCGTCCGGGCGACCGGACGGCCCTTTCGCTTGCCCGACGATCTCCGGCCAAACGGCGGAGGGCGTCACCGCTCCCCGCGAATCGCCGTGGCGAAGGTCTTCCAGCTGAGCTTGACGTCCGACAGGGCGCCGGCGCGGAACGCTCGGCCCGCGATCCAGACCATGAAGACGGCCATGGCGAACATGCCCGCCGTGGTGGCCGCGATCTCGACCGGGCCGACGCCGCCCGACGGGATCCGCGCGCTCATCAGGAAGGGCGTGAACAGCGGCACCCACGACAGCACCTTCACGAACAGGGCGTCGGGCGTCCTGAGCGCGAACTGCATGGCCAGGATCGGCACGATCAGCAGCATCATGATCGGCCCCATGAGCGTCTGGGCGTCGCGCGGCGTCTCGCAGAAGGCGCCGATGGCCGCGAACAGCACCGCGTACATCAGATAGCCGCCGGCCATATAGAGCAGGAAGTAGGCGATCAGCCCGTCCTCGCTGAGGATGTTCCAGAGGTCGCGCGCCACGTCGGGCACGCCCGCCGTCAGACCCACGGCGCCCAGGCCGCCCCAGGTCAGCATGACCGTCAGCGTCAGCGCCGCGACGCCCAGCACCTTGCCGGTCAGGATCTCGCCGGGCGACGCCGACGACAGCAGCACCTCGAGGATCTTGTTCGACTTCTCCTCCATCACGCTGTTGAGGAGGATCGAGGCGCCGGTGATCACCAGCGACCACAGCAGGAAGCCGAAGCCGAAACCGATGAGCGCCGGCAGGCGGTCACGGAACGACACCTCGCCGCCGCTCTGCGAACGCGGGCTCAGCAGCGCCACCTCGGGCCGGAGCGAATCGATGTCGCGCACCGTGTCGGCGCCGACGCCCAGCGCCGCGTAGCGCTCGGCCCGAACGACATCCCTCAGCGCCGAGGACACCGCGTCCTGCACCGTGTCGTCCGACGCCTTGGCCGACCAGACGCGCGCGGTCGGAGCCTCGCCCTCACGCGACAGCAGCACGACCGCGTCCAGCTCGCGCTCCTCGGCGTTCAGCAGATCGCGCACCACCGCCTCTCGGGCGTCGCCCGGCGCGGCCGCCAGGACCTCGGCCGGGGGCTCCTGAAGGGTCAGGCGGCTTCTGGGGGCGCGATAGTTGGCGGCGGCGGTCGGCGCGATCCGCCGGGCCTCGGCCAGGGCGGCCTCGATCCCCTCCCGCTCGCCCAGCGCGCGGATCCGACGGGACGCCTCGACCCCGGCCTCCGGGATCACCAGCGCGGCGATGGCGTCGACGGCGCGCTCCCGGTCGCGTTCGGTCATTCGGGCCTCGACGGCGGCCTTCAGCGGTGAGCCGGTGGGGGCCTCGACCACCGCCGCGACGCGCGTGGGCTCGCTGTTCATGGCCAGCAGCGGCAGGGCCCCGCCCAGCGCCGCGAACAGCGGCAGGGACAGCAGCGACAGCCAGAAGCCGACGGTGCGGACGTAGGCCAGATACTCGCGTCGCGCGATCAGAAGGGTGCGGTTCATGCCGAGGCCTCCTGGCGGGGCGCGCCCGCGTCGGGATCGTCGCCGGTCAGATGGATGAAGGCGTCATGCAGCGTGGGGGCCTTCAGCTCGAACCGTCGTACGTCCAGACCCTGAACGAAGGCCGCGCGCAGCGTCTCCTGGCCCTGGGCGCCGGCCGCCAGGGTGGCGCGCAGCACCTTGACCGGCCCGTGCACATGGATCGTCTCGACGTGGCTGACGCCCGGCAGGGCCGTGACCGCGCCGGCGGCGATGTCGCCCTCCAGCTCGAGGAACTGGCGCGTCGTGGCCTTGGCCTCGGCGACCGTGCCCTCGAAGGCCTTCCGGCCCCTGGCCAGCAGCACGACCTTGTCGCACAGCCGCTCGGCGTGCTGCATCACGTGCGTGGAGAACAACACCGTCGCGCCGCGATCGGCGAGGCCGCGGATCATCTCCTCCAGACCCTGCTGGTTCATGGGGTCGAGGCCGGAAAAAGGTTCGTCCAGGATCACGAAGTCCGGCCGGTGCGCCACGGCGGCGATCAGCTGGACCTTCTGGGCCATCCCCTTGGACAGCTCCTTCATCTTCTTGTTGCGGGCGGCGCCGAGCCCCTGGGCCTCCAGCATCTCGCGGGCGCGCTTGCGTCCCTCGCCCGCCGGAACGCCCTTCAGCGAAGCGAAGAAGGCGATCGCGTCCACGGGCGTCATCTTCTTGTAGAGGCCGCGTTCCTCGGGAAGGAAGCCGATCCGGTCGCGCACCTTGCGCCCATCCTCGGCGCCGAGGATCTCGATCCGTCCGGACGTCACGGGCTGGAGCCCCAGGATCATCCGCAGGGTGGACGTCTTGCCCGCCCCGTTGGGGCCCAGGAAGCCGCAGATGCGCCCGCGCTCGGCCGCGAAGGACAGGTCCTTCACCGCGTGAAACGCGCCGTAGCGCTTGTTGACGTCGTCGAGCCTGAGTGCTGCGTCCATGCCGCCTCCCCTTCAGGCCTAGGGGTAGCGAAGGCGTCCGGGACTGGCCAGACCTCAGGCCGAGGTTTCGAGCCTGACGACGTAGGATTCGCCCATCACCCGCTCCGGGTTCAGCTTGCCCCCGTTCCGGCGCACCTCGAAGTGCAGGTGGGGGCCGGTGGAGTAGCCGGTCGACCCGACGCGGCCGATCCGCTCGCCCTGCAGCACCCGGTCACCGCGACGCACGTCGACGCGGCTCAGATGGGCGTAGAAGGTGCGCATGCCGTTCGCGTGCTCCACCTCGATGAAGCGGCCGTAGCCCGAGGGTTCATAGCCGGTGCGCACCACTTCGCCCTCGGCGCTGGCGGTCACCGGGGTTCCTGTCGGGGCCGCGAAGTCGACCCCTTCGTGGCGGCGGGGCGCGGCCTCTCCGGCCAGGTGACGAACGCCGAAGCGCGAGTTGACGGGATGCGCGACCGGGGCGGCGAAGGTCAGGGTGGCCAAGACCGGCCCGGCGGGCTGGGCCATGGCCACGACCGGCGCGGGGGCCGGCGCCGTCTCGATCACGGCGCTTTCGTCCACGGACACGGGCCCGGCGGCGGCGGCCATGACGCCGACGCCCAGCAGCACGGCGGCGTGGGTCAGGTGGACGATGCTCGACCGCACGGCCGGCGTGAAAAATCGCATGCGCTCTCGGCTCCTCGGCGACGCTCGCGTCTGGGGCGCCGTTCGACGAAGCGCGATCGCGCTTTGTTTCACTTCGTAACGGCCGGGGCCGTTCTAAGGATCGATGGGGCGAGAATGGGACACCGGGTGCGACCTGCCGCCGCACCCGGGAACCCGTCAGAGCGCGAGCTTCAGCTGCACGCCGCCCGCGTGGCTGTCGGCCGCGTCGCTGAAGCGGCCGCGATAGCCCACCGCGAACGACAGCCGCTCCGTGATCGCGCCGCCCAGGCCGGCGTCCAGCATCAGTTGGCCGCCGTAAGGCGTATCGACCTGCCGCGAGAGGACCTGCGCGGGGTTGCCGTGGATGCCGGTCCTGACCGCGTCGCCGCTGTCGTCCAGGGCGTCGCGATAGCCGCCCTCGGCGAAGAAGCCGAAGCCGCCCAGATCGCCCTCGACGCGGACGGCGGCCTCGGCGGACACCACCTCCAGCGTCCGCTCCTGGTACTGATAGGCGGCCGCCGGGCCGACCTCGAACCAGCCCTCGACGTTGGTGGAGATCCAGTCCAGCCCCACGCGCGGCGAGATCGAAAGACCGCCGGCGGCCAGCCAGGCGCCCGCCTGGATGCGCGCGCCCTTGGACGAGCCGCCCGTCTCCGACTCGTGGCGGACAGGGGCGAGGCCGGTCAGGCGGCTGATCTCGTCATAGTTCTCGTTGGCGATCCCGGCGGCGGCGGTGACGAACATCCCGCTGTCGGAACGCCAGCCCCCATAGACGTCCAGCCCGATGCTCTCGACGTCGGCGACCACCGCGCCGGCTTCGATGTCGGCGATGTCGAAGGCGCCAGCCAAGCCGACGCGCCAGTTGGGCGACAGGCCGGTCTCGACCGCCATCCGGCCGCCATAACCCTCGCTGTCCGCCTCCCCGACCGGCCCGCGCGCGTCCATCTCGGTGGTGTCGTAGTGCGCGGAGACGGTGACCCTGGTCCCCGTGTCCCAGGCCTCGCGACCCGACAGGGCGGCCGTGGCCTCGCCCAGGCGCCGCTCGCGATGGCGATAGCCGGTCTCCCCCAGGACCGCCATCTGGGCACCGGCGTCGCCGTAGTACAGGTAGTCGGTCGCCAGCGCGGCGATCAGCTCGTGGCCGCGCCCGGTCGGGTGCACCCCGTCGAAGTAGAAGTAGCTCTCCGGATTCGAGCAGACCGTCACGCCGTTGAAGCAGGGCTGGGTCACGTTCGACAGGCCGAACAGGCCGGGGTTGTTGGCGATCAGGTCGCCGATCTTGAACGTGTCCATCAGGATGATGTTCGTGCCCGGCCGGGCGGCGGCCACGGTGTTCAACTGCGCCGCGAGCGCGGTGTTGAAGCCGCTGGCGGCGAAGTCGGCCAGCGGCGCCGCGGCGGTGTTGCGGAACTGCGGCGTGAGGCTGAGCTTGGGCAGGTTCGCCACCAGGATGGTCCCGGCCCCTGCGCCCGCGATCGAGTTGGTGATGAAGCCGATGTCGGCGGCCGCCGCGTTCGTGATGGGCGTGATGGCCGCCGTGGGGCTGGGCGATGCGCCGGCCGCCGCGAGGTTGTTGAAGATGTTGTTGGCCCCGCCCCAGACCGTCACCAGGTCCGAGGCCCCGAACCGCCCGCCGGCGCCGACATAGGCCGCCAGCTGGTTCCGCATCCCCGGCGGAAGGGCGGGAGAGCCCGTCTCCGCGCCGCCATAGGCGTAACCGATGCTGCCGGTCACCGGTCCGCCGACCCGCGCCACGGTGAAGCCCAGTCGCTCGATCCACACCGGTCCGCTGGAGAAGCGGCCCTGGAAGTAGGGCGGCGAGGCCGGCTGGCCCAGCACCGCGAAGAGATTGCCGTTGTCGCTGAGGCTGTCGCCGAAAGCGACGATGCGTCCATAGGTTTGAGCCGAAGCGGCGTCGGCCGCGCCCAGGGCGGCGAGCGCCAGGGCGCCGACGGCGGCCCCGCGAAGAAGACGAGACATGATGATCCTCCCGAGGCCGTCGAAGCGCGGCCCTTGGCGACAGTCTGCGCCACTTCCCGCGTGACGCAAGATGCCGCTACGGAAGGATTGTCATCTCAGTGCAACATTCGGAACCGCAGCGTGCCCGGCACGTCACGCAGGGGCCGCAACGCCTCCGGCGCGTAGTCGCGATCCACGTCGGTGATCACATAGCCGGTCCGTTCGTCCGTCTTCAGATGTTGCCCCAGGATGTTCAGGCCGGCCTCGGCGATGGCCCGGTTCAGCTCGGCCAGCACGCCGGGCTGGTTCCGGTGGATGTGCAGCAGCCGGTGAGCGCCGGTGACCTCGGCCAGCTGGACGTTGGGCAGATTGACGCTGAAGGTGGTGTCGCCCCGGTTGACGAAACCCAAGAGCCTTTCCGCCGCGAAATCGGCGATGGCCTCCTGGGCCTCTTCGGTCGAGCCGCCGATGTGGGGCGTCAGGATGACGTTCTTCAGCCCCCTGAGGGCGCTGTCGAAGGGGTCCGCGTTGGTGCGCGGCTCCTCGGGGAAGACATCGACCGCCGCGCCGCCGATCCGGCCCGAGCCGAGAGCCTGGGCGAGGGCGCCCACGTCGACCACATGGCCGCGCGACAGATTCAGCAGCAGGGCGCCCGGCTTCATCCGGGCGAACTGGGACGCGCCCATCAGATTCAGGTTCTCGGCGCGCCCGTCGACGTGAAGGCTGACCACGTCCGCCTCGGCCAGCAGCTGGTCCAGGCTCCGGAGCCGTCGCGCATTGCCCAGGGCCAGCCGCTCGGCCAGGTCATGGAAGACGACGCGCATGCCCAAGGCCTCGGCCAGCACCGACAGCTGGCTGCCGATCGCGCCATAGCCGACGATCCCCAGGGTCTTTCCGCGCAGCTCCCGCGATCCGGTCGCCGACTTGTTCCAGCGGCCCTGGTGCATGGCCGCCGACTTGTCGGCGACGTCGCGCATCAGGGAGATCATCAGCCCGATCGCGAGCTCCACCACCGACCGGGTGTTGGAATAGGGCGCATTGAAACAGGCGACGCCGTGATCCGACGCGGCCTCGAGGTCGATCTGGTTGGTGCCGATGCAGAAGGCGCCGATCGCCAGCAGCCGATCCGCGCTCTCGAGCACCCTGCGGCTGACGGTGGTCTTGGAGCGGATACCGAGCACATGGACGCCCCTCAGCCGCTCGATCAGCTCGCTCTCGTCCAGCGCGCCGGTTTCGGTCTCGACCGCATAACCCTCCTCCCGCAGCCGTTCGACGGCGGCCGGGTGGATGTTCTCCAGCAACAGGAAGCGGATGCGGCTGCGCGGATAGGACCAGCGGCCGGGCACGCCCTCGGCGTGGAGCACCTCGTCCAGCGAACGGGCCTCGGCGTCGGCGACCTCGACCACCGGCGCCCTGCGAACGACCTCGGTGAAGGCGTAGAATCGATCGGCCGCGCCCTTCAGCTTGACCTCGGCGTCGTTCCAGCCGTCGCCGACCATCACGACCTGCCCCTCCAGACCCAGGGCGCCGATCACCGTCGGCTTGCCGTTGTCCCGCGACAACGGATTGGCGTCGTCGACGCCCTCCACCGCGCCGGAAGCGCCATAACGGAGCCGGTTGCAGAACACGCGGTCGGGGTCCACGCCGAGGACCTCGGCGACCGGCAGGATGATCTCGTCGAACCCGCCCGAGAGGATCACCACCTGATCGGCATGGCGCCGGAAGAAGTCCAGGTTCCGACGGATGGACGGCGTCAGCTGGTCCACCGCGCGCTCGGCCAGACGTGCCACGTGCGCCCGGGTGGGCCGCAGGATCTCCAGCCGTCGCCGCAGCGCCTGGCCGAAGTCCAGCTCCCCGGCCATCGCCTGATCGGTGAGACGCGCGACCTCGGCCAGGCGAGCGTCGCGGTCGGCCGCGCCCTCCAGGGCGATCTCCCCCAGCGCCTCGAGCGTCTCGAAGCGCACCAGGGTGGAGTCGAAGTCGAAGATGAAGGTCACGCCGGGCATGGCCCAGCTATAGCGACCTTCGCAGGCGCAGCAACGTCAGGCGGTCGTGCAAATCACGAGCGGAGCGCGCGCCGCACGCGGCCGTCCGGGTTGCGGCTGTCCAGCGCCGCGGCCGCCACCGCCGCGGCGATGGTGGCGAGCGCCAACACGGCGCCGCCCTGCCTGGCGTGATCGCGGGCGTAGCGGCCGGCCTCGCCGGCGTAACGCTGCGCCTCGCGGGCGTACTTCCGGCGCCGGGGTTCCGACACCGCGCGACGTCCACGGCGAAGCAGCTTGCGGGCGCCGTAGCGCGCATCATCGCTCAGATCGCCGGCCCGCTCGCCGAGATCGGCGGCGCGATCACCCAGTCCGCGCGAGATGTCCTCAAACCGGTGGCGCAGCGCCTCGGCGTCGATCCAGCCGCGGGGATCGATGCGGTTGCGGATCGTCTCGAAGCGACGCGGCCCCGTGCGCTGGGTCAGCAGCACCGTGCCCACCGCCGCCAGCAGGATGACCGCCAGAGAGCCGGCGGTGATTCCGGGATGTTTCCTGACCTCGGCCAGGGCGCTGAAGTTGCGAACCATGGGATAGATGACCTCCTCGTCCGTGCCGCCGCCGTCCGGCCCGTCCAGGCCTTCCGCGTCCCATGCGGGGTCGTCGCCCCGCCGTGAGACAGGAGCGAACCGGGACAGCAATGGTTCCGCGACGTCCGGAGCGGCCGCCGAGATCATGGCGATAAGGCGGCCCGCGCCCCCGACCGTGATCTCCGTGATGGGGTGGCTGGCGCACCACAGGGCCGCGTCGGCGACAACCTCCGGCGCATAGACCGGCTGCGGCGGCAGGCCGGGCCGGCGAGCGCCGGCCACGTCGATCACCGGGCCGGGCTTGATCAGCGACACAGAAACGGGTCGGCCGTCACGCCTCAGGCGGGCGCGCAGGTCGTTCGTGAAGGCCTTGGTCGCCGCCTTGGCGGCCGCATGCGCGCTCCAGGCCGGATCGGGCAGATCGGACAGGCTGGGGCCGACGTTGACGATGGCCCCTCCCCCCACGCGTCGCGCCAGGTGCTCCGCCGCGATCAGGGAGCCGTTGACCAGCCCCTCGTACCCCGCGTGTTCGACCGCGCCGGGATCGTCGACGCCGCTGTCGTCGGGCGCCGGCGACGCGACCGCGCCGACGACGTTGATCCAGGTGCTGAACCCCTCGAACAGGCGTACGCACTTGTCGGCGGCGGCGGTCAGAGCCTCGTAGTCCGCGGGCTCCGCCGCGGCGTAGGCGGCGCGGCCGCCGGTCCTCTGGATGTCCTCGACCCGCCGACGCAGCGCCGCCTCGTCCGTGCCGATCAGGAACACGCAGGCGCCCGCCCCGGCGGCCCGGCGCGCGGCGGCCAGACCCACGCCATGGGTCGCCTCGGTGACGACGATGACCTGCTGTTTCAGGGGCTTGAGCGAGGGTCTGGCGAACATGGGCGGTCTTCCGGGCGGGCGAAGGCCTCACAGATAGCCATAGGGGCTGGGCCTTACCATCGCCCTCGTGGTTTCCTATCTTGCGCGCTTCTCCGATCTCCGCAGTCCAGGATACCGCCGTGACCGATCACGCGCCGGCGCCTTCCGCGCCCATCGACGACTTCGCCGCCGCCTTCCAGATCGACGGCTGGCCCGTGCGCGGCCGGCTGGTGCGCATGGGGGAGTCGATCGACCGCATCCTCGGCGCCCACGCCTATCCCGAGCCGGTGGCGGCCCTGCTGGGCGAAGCCTGCGCCCTGGCCGCCCTGATCGGTTCCAGCCTGAAATTCGAGGGCCGGCTCCTGATCCAGGCCCAGGGCGACGGCCCCGTGCGCTACCTGGTGGCCGACTACGGCACCGACGGGGACCTGCGGGGCTACTGCCGCTACGACGAGGCGGAGGTCGCCGCCGCCAGCCAGGGCTTCGCCCGTCCCGGCGCGAAGACCCTGCTCGGCCAGGGCGTCTTCATCATGACGCTGGATCGCGGCCCCGACTTCGAACGCACCCAGGGGATCACGCCGATCGAGGGCGAGAGCCTGTCGCTGTCGGCCGAGCACTTCTTCGCCCAGTCGGAACAGGTGCCGACCAAGGTGCGCCTGGCGGTCGGCTCCCTGCAGGGCGAAGGCCGCCCGCAATGGCGCGCCGGCGGGGCCATGATCCAGGTGATCGCCGCGGACGCCGCGCGCGGCTCCACCGAGGAGGTTTGGGAGCGCACCCAGGCCCTGTTCGAGACGCTGGGCGACGACGAGCTGATCGACCCGCTGCTGCCGGCCGACCGGCTGCTGTACCGGCTGTTTCACGAGGACGGCGTCCGTCTGGAGGGCGCCGCGCCGCTCAGGGCCAAGTGCCGCTGCTCGCTGGACCGCATCGAGACCGTGCTGAGAAGCTTCGGCCCCGAGGAGCGCGCCGACATGATCGAGCCGGACGGCAAGATCCGCGTCACCTGCGAGTACTGCTCCACCGTCTACGAGATCCAGCCGGCCACGGTCGAAGCCGGGTAGTCACCAGGCCAGGGCGAGGCCGTCCTTGCGCATCTCCGACGCCGCGCCATAGGTCCACGGGCCTCGGGCGTTCGACTGGCGCATAACGTTCTGGTAGCCGCCGAAACCGCCGTTTGGCGGGCCCAGCGTCCAACCCAGGGCGCGGAGCTGTTCCTTCGTCGATTCCGGCACGCCGGACTCGAGGTGAAGCACGCCGGATCCCTCGGCCGGCTCCCCGGTCGGTTCGGACGAGCCCTCGTGCTGCCAGCGGGGCGCGTCGCCGGCCTCCTGCGGGTCCAGCCCATAGTCGACCATGTTGATCACGATCTGGGCCTGGCCCTGGGGCTGCATGCCGCCGCCCATCACGCCGAAGGCCATCCACGGCTCGCCGTCCTTGGTCGCGAAGCCCGGGATGATCGTGTGGAAGGGCCGCTTTCCCGGCGCATAGAGGTTCGGGTGGCCGTCGGTCAGGGCGAACAGCTCGCCCCGATCCTGGAACATGAAGCCGAGCGTGCTCCCCTGCCCGTCGTCGGGGACAAGTCCAGATCCCATGCCGCGGAAGTTGGACTGGATCCAGCTTACCATCATCCCGTCGGCGTCCGCGACGCTGAAATAGGTGGTGTCGCCCTGGGTCGGGGCGTCGCCGGGCAGGACGCGATCCATCACCCGGTCCAGACGGATCAGAGCCGCGCGCTCGGCGGCGTAGGCCTTGGAGATCAGCCGCTCGACCGGGGTGCGGCTGAACTCCGGGTCGGCGAACCATCGGGCGCGGTCCTCGAAAGCCAGGCGCTTGGCCTCCGCCTGGACGTGGATCGCGGCGGCGGACTGAAAGCCCATTCCCTCCAGATCGAACCGCTCGCACACGTTGAGGATCTGCAGGGTCGACAGCCCCTGGGTGTTCGGGCCCAGCTGCCACACATCGACGCCGCGATAGTTGGAAACCAGCGGCTCGACCCACTCCGTCCGGTGCGCGGCCAGGTCGGCCCGGGTCATCCAGCCGCCGACACGCCGGAAATAGCCCTCGATCGCCTCGGCGATGGGGCCGTCGTAGAAGGCGTCGCGCCCGCCCTCGGCGATGACGCGATAGGTGCGAGCGAGATCCGGGTTGGCGAACAACTCGCCCACACGGGGCGTACGGCCGTCGGGGGCGTAGACCCGCCTGCGATTGTCGTTCTCCTCGATGATCGCGGCCGATCGATCGAAGTTCGCCATGTTCCGTTGCAGATACCAGGCGATCAGCTGGGGCGTCGCCTCGCCGCGTTCGCACAGTTCCGCCACCGGCAGCAGGACGTCGCGCCACGGCAGCTTGCCGTAGCGCTGGTGGGCGCTCCACCAGGCGTCGACGGTCCCCGGCACGTTTACGGTCACCGCTCCGTAGGATGGCAGGAAGCCCCTCTCGTTCGCCTTGCCGCGAGCCGCCGCCAGCGACAGTCCCCGCGGGCTGCGGCCTGAGCCGTTGAAGCCCACCACCTTGCGCTGCGCCGGATCCCACAACAGGCCGAATGCGTCGCCGCCGATGCCGTTCGCGACAGGCTCCAGGAACCCCAGGGCGGCGTTCACGGCGATGGCCGCGTCGATGGCCGAGCCACCGCGCCTCAAGGTGTCCAGACCGATCAGCGTGGCCGTCGGATGGGCCGTGGCGACGGCCCCGCGCGTTCCCCACACCGTCGAGCGTCCGGCGAAGGGCGCGCCCATGATCCGGTCGCCCGTGCCGACGCCGGAATAAGGATAGGCGTTCGCGCCGGTCGCCTGAGCCGGGATCGCGGCCGACGGCGCGGCGGGTGTGGCGGGCGCGCTCAGCACGCCCCCCGCCAGAGCGCCCGCGGGCAAGGTGGACAGAAAGGTGCGACGGCGCATCGGCGGTCTCCTCGGCCTGAGGACAGACTAGACCGCCCCGCCGCCGGGACGCCAGCGCCAGATCAGCCCTCCAGATCCAGGGCGTAGCCGGCCGAACGGACCGTGCGGATCGGATCCTGGGTGTCGGGCAGGTTCAGGGCCTTGCGCAGGCGACCCACGTGCACGTCCACCGTGCGCGCCTCGACGTAGACGTCCGACCCCCAGACCGCGTCCAGCAGCTGTTCGCGGCTGAACACCCGGCCCGGATGCTGCATGAAGTAGTCCAGAAGCCGGAACTCGGTCGGCCCCAGGTGAACCTCCTTGCCCGCCCGCTTCACCCGATGCGCCACCCGGTCGATCACGATGTCGCCATGCCCGACGCGGTCGTCGGCCAGGCCTGGACGGATGCGGCGCAGCACCGCCCGGATGCGGGCGATCAGCTCGGTCATCGAGAAGGGCTTGGTCAGATAGTCGTCGGCGCCGGTGTCGAGGCCGCGCACGCGGTCGGTCTCCTCCCCCCGCGCGGTCAGCATGATGATGGGCACGTTGCGCGTCTCGGGCCGCCCGCGCACGCGTCGGCAGACCTCGATGCCCGACACCTTGGGCAGCATCCAGTCGAGTAGGATCAGATCCGGCAGTCGCTCGTCGACCTGAACCAGGCCCTCCTCGCCGTCGCCGGCGACGACCACCTGATAGCCTTCCTTCTCGAGGTTGTACTGAAGGAGGGTCGCCAGGGCGTCCTCGTCCTCCATCACCAACACATAGGGTTGCAAGCGACTCTCCGGGCTCAGGTCAGCAGGTGCAGGTCGTCGTCTTGGGCGGGCGCGGCGCGCGGACGCTCGCCGGTCATCTCGCCGCCCGTGATCTCGTAGTGGATGGTCTCGGCGATGTTGGTCGCGTGGTCGCCGATGCGCTCCAGGTTCTTGGCGATGAACAGCAGGTGGGCGCAGCCGGTGATGGTGCGCGGATCGCCCATCATGTAGGTCAGAAGCTCGCGGAACAGGGCGTTGTAGTGCTCGTCCACCTCGTCGTCGGAGTTCCAGACCGCCAGGGCCCCGTCCACCTCCGACGCCGCATAGGCGTCCAGAACGTCCCGCAGCCGCAGCGACACCAGCCGCCCCATCCGCTCGATCGAACGCGTCAGCGGCTGCATCGGCTCGGCTTCGGCCAGGGTCAGGCCGCGCTTGGCGATGTTCTTGGCCAGATCGCCGGTGCGCTCGAGGTCGGTGGCCAGCCGCATCGCCGCGAGGGTCTTGCGCAGGTCGCTGGCCACGGGGTGGCGCAGCGCGATCAGGCGCGTGGCCTTCTTCTCGATCTCGTGCTGCATCGCGTCGAGCTTGACGTCGCGCTCCATCACCGCGCGCGCCAGGGCGATGTCGCGGCGGGCCAGCGATTCGACCGCGTCCGCCACCTGCGCCTCGGCGAGACCGCCCATGCGGGCGACCTCAGCCGTCAGCTGGTTCAACTCGTCGCCGTACGCCTTGACCGTGTGCTGGTTCATCGACGCCCTCAGCCGAACCGGCCGGTGATGTAGTCGAGGGTGCGACGTTCACGGGGATTCGTGAAGATTTCCTCGGTGGGACCGTGCTCGACCAGCCGGCCCATGTGGAAGAAGGCCGTCCGCTGGCTGACGCGGGCCGCCTGGGCCATCGAGTGGGTCACGATGACGATGCAGTACTGCTCGCGCAGCTCGTCGATCAGCTCCTCGATCTTGGCGGTGGCGATCGGGTCGAGCGCGGAACACGGCTCGTCCATCAGGATCACCTCCGGCTCCACGGCGATGGCGCGGGCGATCACCAGACGCTGCTGCTGGCCGCCCGATAGCCCGGTGCCCGGCTGGTGCAGGCGGTCGGCGACCTCCTCCCACAGCCCCGCGCGCTTGAGGGACCGCTCGACGATCTCCTCCATCTCGGACTTGGACTCGGTGATGCCGTGAATCCGGGGGCCGTACGCCACGTTCTCGAAGATCGACTTGGGGAAGGGGTTCGGCTTCTGGAACACCATCCCCACCCTGGCGCGAAGCAGCACCGGATCGACGGCCCGGGTGTTCACGTCGTCCCCGTCTATCAGGATCTTGCCGGAGACCCGGGCGATCGGGATGGTGTCGTTCATGCGGTTGATGCAGCGCAAGAACGTCGACTTGCCGCAGCCGGACGGGCCGATGAAGGCCGTCACCGTCTTGTCCGGGATGTCGAGGCTCACGTCATAGAGAGCCTGCTTGTCACCATAGAAAACCGAGACGTCCCGCGCGGCCACCTTGATGGGGCCCATCGGCTCGCCGTCCGAGGTCGCCGGGCGGACCGGCGTTTCGGGCGCCGGCTGATCGAAACCGATCTCCACGTCCTGGCGCTCGGCCGGCCGCTCGGCTTCGGCGTGCGGCAGCACCTGTCCGCCCATGCGCGGAACATCGGTGGGGTCCTTGGGGCCGCCCTCGGATCCGTTGGCGGAGCGGAAGATGTTGAACTTCATTGTCTTACCACCGCCGCTCGAAGCGGCTTCTCAGGATGATGGCCACGGCGTTCATGGCGATCATGAAGGTCAGCAAGACCATGATCGCGGCCGCGGTTCGCTCGTGGAAGGCCCGCTCTGAGGCGTTCTCCCAGATGTAGACCAGCACCGACAGGGCGCTGGACGGGTCGGTCACGGCGTCGGGAACCCCGGGCACGAAGCTTACCATGCCGATCAGCAGCAGCGGCGCGGTCTCGCCGAGCGCGTGGGCCAGGGCGATGATGGCGCCGGTCATGACCCCCGGCGCGGCGAGCGGCAGCACGTGATGGAACACCGCCTGAGTCCGGCTGGCCCCCAGGGCCAGCGCCGCCTCGCGGATCGACGGCGGCACCGCCTTCAGCGCCGAGCGGGTGGCGATGATGATGGTGGGTAGCGACATCAGGGCCAGCACCAGGCCCCCGACCAGCGGCGAAGACCGCGGCAGATGCATCCAGTTGATGAACAGCGCCACGCCCAGCAGGCCGTAGACGATCGAGGGCACGGCCGCGAGGTTGTTGATGTTGACCTCGATCAGGTCGGTCAGCCGGTTCCGGGGCGAAAACTCCTCGAGATACACCGCCGCCCCCACGCCGATCGGCAGGGCCAGGAGCGCGGTCACCAGCAGCATCAGGGCCGATCCGACCAGGGCGCCCAGCACGCCGGCCACCTCGGGCTGGGTGGAGTCGGAACGGGTGAACAGGGCGCTGTTGAACCGCGCCTCGATCAGCCCCTCAGCGCGCCAGGCGTCGAGCCAGTCGAGTTGCCGGTCCGACAGGACGCGCTGGTCCGCCGGCGTGTCCCGCTTGATCTCGCCCTTGAGATAGAGGTCGGCGCTGTCGTCGAGCGGCGCGTTGAGCGTGATGGTCTGGCCGATGCGGGACGGGTCGGCCTCCACCGCGTCGGCGGCGAGGAAGTTGAGCTCGGACGAGAACAGGTCGCGCACCTCGCGCACCGCCGTCGGATCGCCGGCGACGCCCAGATCCGCCGCCTCCTGCTCGGCCAGCAACTGCAGATAGTTGGCGCCGCCCGGATAGGCGCGGTCGACGCGCCCAGGATCGAGGAAGATCTCGCTCGTCGCCCGGTGGCTGTAGAAGGCGGTGTGGCCCTGCTCCACGATCCGCCCGACGAGCAGCATCAGGAAGGCCACCGCCACGCCGATGGCGAGCTGCCCATACAGCTTGAAGCGACGCTCCTTGGCGTAGCGCTTGCGCAGGCGCGCCGCCGCGCCCGAGCCGCTCCGCGCCGGAGCGTCGGAGGAGGACACGACGTCAGTCATACTGTTCCCGATAGGCTTGGACGATGCGCTGCGCGACGATGTTCAGCGCGAGGGTCAGGACGAAGAGCGTGAGACCCAGGCCGAAGGCGGCCAGGGTCTTGGGGCTGTCGAACTCCTGGTCGCCGGTCAGAAGGGTGACGATCTGCACCGTCACCGTGGTCACCGTGTCCAGGGGATTGAGGGTCAGGCGCGCGGCCAGGCCGGCGGCCATGGTGACGATCATGGTCTCGCCGATGGCGCGCGAAACGGCCAGCAGCAGGGCCCCGGCGATGCCGGGAAGCGCCGCCGGCATCAGCACCCGTCCGACCGTCTCGGACTTCGTCGCGCCCATCGCGTAGGAGCCGTCCCGCAGCGACTGCGGCACCGCGTTGATGATGTCGTCCGACAGGGAGCTGACGAAGGGGATGAGCATGATCCCCATGACCGCGCCCGCGACCAGGGCCATCTGGTTCTGCACCAGGAGAAGATACTGGCCGACGCCGTCGAGGGGCCCGCCCACCAACAGGCTCCCGATGCCGTTGAAGAAGCCCCTGAGCGCCGGCCCGACCGTCAGGGCCGCGAAGAAGCCGTAGACCACCGTCGGCACCCCGGCCAGGATCTCAAGCACCGGCTTGATCACGGCGCGGGCCGAGGGCCCGGCGTACTCCGAGAGATAGATCGCCGAGAACAGGCCGACCGGCGCGGCGACCAGCATGGCGATGGCCATGATCAGGAAGGTGCCGACGAACAGCGGCACGGCCCCGAAGGCGCCGGAGGACCCCACCTGGTCCGCCCGGATGGCGATCTGCGGGCTCCACTGGGTGCCGAACAGGAACTCCAGGATCGGAACGGCGCGGAAGAACCGCACGCTCTCGAACAGCAGGGACGCGACGATGCCGATGGTCGTCAGGATGGCCACCGCCGAGCAGATGAACAGCGCCGTGGCGATCCAGCCTTCGACGCGGTTCCGGGCGCGCACCTCCGGCCGGACCGACCAGAGGGCGTAGAGCGCGCCGATGATGCCCGCCAGGACGGACAGAACCGTGATTCCCCAGGTCCAGGTCGACTGGATGCGGGCGGACCGATCCGCCTCGGCCCGCAGGATCGTCGCGAGCTCGCCGCTCCAAATCTGTTGCGGCAGGCCGCCCTGCCCCATCAGGCGGGCGTCCGACAGGAAGGCCTGGCGTCTGAAGTCGTCCATCGCCGCGACCGGCCCCGGCAACCCGGACCGCATCACCTCGCCCCATACGACGTCCGCGAAGATGACGCCCGCCGCCAGGATCGCCAGAGAGGGCGCGAGCGTCCAGATCGCCGCCAGCAGGCCGTGGTAGCCGGCGCCCGAATGCCAGCTCCGGTCGCCGGCGCGACGCGCCCGACCCCGCGCGGCCGCGTAGGCGAGTCCGGCGAGCACCACCAGAATGGCGAGGGAAATTAGAAACATCATTGACCGAAGGGCGCCTTGGGGCCGAGAATCAGATCGCGCCGGAAGCCCAGCCGTTCCGGCGCGGAACCTGCCCGTGGTTGACTGTCGGATTAAGACGGCCGCGTGACACTTCTGTTACGCCGCCCGGGCCCTCGTCTGGGGCTCCGCCGTTCCGCTCCGGCCGGAGGCCTCGGGCGCGGGGAAGTAGGCGGTGAAGGCGGCGCCTTGTCCCGGCAGGCTCTCGACGATCAGGCCGCCGCGGTGACGGTTCGCGATGTGCTTGACGATCGCCAGGCCCAGCCCGGTACCCGGCCGCTCGCCGCTCTTCTGACCTTCGACCCGATAGAAGCGCTCGGTCAGCCGGGGCAGGTGCTCCCGCGCCAGGCCCGGTCCGCGGTCCCGCACGGTCACGGCCGCATAGCGGGCGTCCGTCTCGCGATCGGGGGTCAGCAGCGGGAGCCGCCAGGCGCCGGGGAAGCGGGGCGCCGCCGCGGCCTCGACGCTCTGGTCGGAGGTCAGTTCGACGTCGACCCGCCCGCCGACCGGCGAGTACTTCACGGCGTTGTCGATGAGGTTCTGCAACACCTGGACGATCTCGTCGCGATCGCCGATCACGGTCGCCCGACCCGCCGGCGCCGTGACGACGATCTCCACGCGCTTCTCGCGGGTGATGAGGGCGACCGCGTCCATCACGTCGGCCAGCGCCAGCGCCAGATCCACGCGGCCGGACGGGGGGATGTGCTCGTTCAGCTCGATCCGGCTCAGGGAGAGCAGGTCGCTGACCAGTCGGCTCATCCGGTTCGCCTGGGTCGACATGATGTCCAGGAAACGATCCCGCGCCACCGCGTCCTCACGCGCATGGCCCTTCAGCGTCTCGATGAACCCGGTGAGCGACGCCAGCGGGGTCTTCAACTCGTGACTGGCGTTGGCGAGGAAGTCCACGCGCATCATCGCCATGCGGCGCTGGTCGGTCTCGTCGCGCAGGATCAGCAGGGCCAGCCGTTCGCCGGTCGAGGCGTCGAGCGGCTGGACCCGCACCCGCCAGTGCACCTGACGGGCCCCGCCCGACTCCATCTCCGTCTCCGCCTCCACCCCGCCGAACAGGGCTTCGTCCACCGCCTCGAGCACCTTCGGGTCTCTCAGGACCGACACGAGGAGCGCGCCTTCGCGCTGAATCTTCAGCAGGTCGCGAGCCGCGCCGTTGGCCAGCCGCACGCGGCGCCCCGCGATGTCGTCCGCCTCTCCGCCGGTGACCAGCAGGATGGGATCGACCATCGCCTCGAACACCGCGTCCAGCAGGCCGTCGTCCCCAGGGGCCGCCAGCGCCCCGGCGGACATGTCCGGAGACGCGGACGGCGGATCGATCGGCCTGGCCCGCCGGGCGTTGATCGCCCAGGTCGCGACGGCCACGACCAGGGCGGCGATCAGAAGCTCCCGGGCCACGGCGGGATTGAGGACGGCCATCACGATCAGAGCGGTGCAGGCGACGCCCGCGCTCGCCCCCACGGTCCAGAGCCGCGACCCGACTTCGGGCGCGACCGGCGATGGACTGCTCTCGTACGGCATTCGCCTCCCCGGGGATCGGCCCGTCGCGACGCGTTCCGGCAGCCGAATCCTCCCTGTCATCCTTGAATGCCTCAAGCGTGTGACGGGCAAAAGGCGCCGCTCGCCCATCCTTTCTTCACCTCTCAAGGTCAAGCTGAGACGGAAACGGAGCAGAACGCGCCTTGAACTTCCTGATCGCCTGCCTGACCCAGCAACACGACCTGCGCCTCGTCGTCGTCGCGGCATGCCTCGCGCTGATCGGGTCGGCGGTGGGTTTCCGCCTCCTGCGCCTGGCGGCCCTGTCGCACGGCGCGAGGCGTATGGCGCTGTCCACGGGGTCCGCGCTCGCCATCGGCGTCGGCGCCTGGACCACTCATTTCGTCTCCATGCTGGCCTGGCTGCCGGGCATCCCGGTGCAGTACCAGGTGACCGGCGTCGTGGTCTCCCTGCTGGTCGCGGTCTCCGGCGCTGGTCTGGCGACACCTCTGGCCCTGTCTGAGAGCGTGGTCTCCAGGGTGCTGGCCGGCCTGGTGATGAGCTCGAGCCTCGCCGCCATGCATTTCATCGGGATGGACGGCCTGTTGCTGCCGGTCGCGATGACCTGGAGCCTGCCCATCGCCGGTCTGTCGATCGGCTGGATCATGCTGTTCGGCGTAGGCGCCTATGTCGTGTACAGCCGCCGGGCGTCCGCCCTCCAGCAGGTCTCCGCCCTGGTCGCCCTGACCGTGGGCATCGCGGGCCTGCATTACGGAGCCATGTCGGCGGTCCAGATGGACGCCAACTTCTCGGCCGCCGCCCTCAGCGAGAGCGGGCGAGCCCTGGCGTTCGCGGTCGGGCTCGCAGCCTCGATGGTCGTACTGACCGCCGGTCTCCTCACCGGCGTGGAGATGTGGGGACGCGTCGGCGCCCTGAGGCATCTGCGCGAAGCCATCGACGCCATGCCCGACGGCCTGGCCTTCTATGATTCAGACGACCGCCTGCGCATCTGGAATTCCCGCTACGCCGAACTGTGTCCTGAACTAGCGGAGCAACTGCGGCCGGGCATCCCGTTCACGGCTCTGATCGACGACGATCTGGCGCGGGGCGCGGTGAAGGATGCGCTGGGACGAGAGGCGGAATGGCGCGCAGAGCGACTGGCCGAGCGACGCCGGTTGAGCGCGACCATGGAGCAACGTCTTTCGGACGGTCGCTGGCTTAGGGTTCAGGACAGGCGCACCGCCGACGGCGGCGTGGTCACCGTGGTCAACGACATCACAGATCTGAAGCGCAACGCCGAGATTCTCTCGTCCGCGCGGGACGCCGCGGAGGCGGCGAACCGGGCCAAGAGCGAGTTCCTGGCCAACATGAGCCATGAGATCCGCACGCCCCTGAACGGCGTGATCGGCGTGGCTCAGGCGCTCGCGGCCACGGACCTGAGCGACCGACAAACCGAGATGCTGGAGCTCATTCGTTCGTCGGGGGCGACGTTGCAGACGCTGCTGAGCGATCTTCTGGACCTCGCCCGTGTCGAGTCCGGACGGATGACCCTGCGTGAGGAGCCGATCGACCTGGCCCGCGCCGTCCGGGAAGCGGCGGATCTCTACGAGGCCTCGGCGCGGGAGAAGGGCCTGCAGTTCTTCGTCGACATCGCGCCCGAGGCGCAGATCTGGGTCGAGGCGGACGTCGTACGCCTGAAGCAGATCCTGACGAACCTGGTCTCGAACGCCGTCAAGTTCACCGCCAAGGGGTTCGTCAGCCTCAGGGTCACGGCCGCGCCGCTCGCCGACGGGACCTCCTCCCTGCGGTTCTCCGTGGAGGACACCGGGGTGGGCTTCGACGCGGCCGCCAAGGCGCGACTGTTCGCCAGGTTCGAACAGGCGGACGGCACCATCACCCGGCGGTTCGGCGGCACGGGGCTGGGACTGGCGATCTGTCGACAGCTGGCCGAGATGATGGGCGGGCAGCTGGACTGCGAGAGCGAGCCGGGCGGCGGCTCGGCGTTCTTCCTCACCGTGCCCCTGAAGACGGCGGAGGCCCCGGCGCCTGTGCCGGCGCCCAAGTCCATGGACGCGGAAGCGCCCGCAGAACAGGCCCTGCGCATCCTGCTGGCCGACGACCACCCGACCAACCGCAAGGTCGTCGAGCTGATCCTGGCGCCCCTGGGCGTGGAGCTCGCGATCGCCGAGAACGGCGAGCAAGCCGTCGACCTTTACCGCGACCAGGCGTTCGACGTCGTGCTGATGGACATGCAGATGCCGGTCATGGACGGTCTCACGGCCACGCGCCGCATTCGCGCTTTCGAGACAGAGCAGCGGTCGAACAGGACGCCGGTGATCATGCTGACCGCCAACGCCCTGCCGGAGCACGTGCGCGCGGCCCACGACGCGGGGGCGGACGAGCACCTGGCCAAGCCGTTCAGCGCCCCCGAACTGATCGGCCTTCTGGCCGCGCTCACGTCGGACGCGGCCGCCGAGTCCGAGGCCGCCTAAACCCGCACCGAAGGGGCTCGGCCCTAGAGCCTGATCGGCCTAAGTGGAATCGCTTCGCGATTCCGCTTGAGTCGTGAATCAGGCTCTCACTCAAAACTGGACCGAAATCTGAGCCCAGTTGGACTGCGTCCAATTAAACCGATTTCGGTCTAGGCGAGGAAGCCCTGGTCCAGCGTCAGGGCGGCCCCGGTGACATAGCGCGCCTCCGGTCCGGACAGCCAGGCGACCAGGCCCGCGATGTCCTTGCCCTCGGCGTAAGTCGGGATCGCCAGGAAGGGCGTCAGCATCTCCGCGATCGGACCGTCGGCGGGGTTCATGTCGGTGTCGACCGGGCCGGGTTGGACGACATTGGCGGTGATGCCGCGAGGTCCGAAGTCACGGGCCAGACCGCGCACCATGCCCTGCACCGCGGCCTTGGACGCGCCATAGAGGGAGCCGCCCACGATCGGCATCCGGTCGGCGTTGACGCTGCCGATGACGATGAAGCGACCGCCGTCCGGCAGATGGGCCGCCGCGCCCTTCGCGGCGGCGAACACGCCCTTCACATTGATGTCGAAGGTCCGCTCGTAGTCCTCGATCGTGGCCTGATCGACCGGCGCGAAGATCGCCACCCCGGCGTTGGCGACGATGATGTCGAGCCCGCCCAGGGTCGAGGCCGCCTCGGCGACCGAGCGTTCGACCGCCCGGACGTCGCCGGAGTCCGCCGCGATGGCGACCGCCTTGCGACCCGCGGCGACGATCTCGTCCACGACCGCGTGCGCCTTGTCGGGGCTGCTGACATAGGTGATCGCCACATCGGCGCCGTCGGCGGCCAGTCGTCTGGCGATCGCCGCGCCGATGCCGCGGCTGCCCCCCGTGACCAGGGCGCGCTTACCGGCGAGCGGGGCGTTCGAATTCTGCGTCATGACCGTGTCTCCCTTGGTTTGACCCGCGTCAGATGGGCGCTTTGTTCGGTAATTCAAGATCATCGAACTATTGAATATAGAGCGGGCATGTCCGATGTTCAGGGCATGCGTCCGTTCGTGCATCCGCCGGTCGAGGACATCACACTGTCAGGCGTGCTCTACGCCCTGTCCGACCCCGCGCGGCTGGCGATCATCCGCGCGCTGGCGGGCGCCGGAGACTGTCTGAGCTGCAGCCAGGCCGCGCCCGGGGCCCTGCCCAAATCGACCCTGTCGCATCACTACCGCATCCTGCGCGAGGCGGGGCTGATCCGGTCCGAGCGCCGAGGCGCCGAGGTGCGGAACACCCTGAGATGCCAGGATGTGGACCGGCGCTTCCCCGGCCTCTTGGCCAAGGTGCTCGAAGCGGCGGGTCAGTCCGCCAGTCGGGCGTAGGCCGGCAGGGTCAGGAACTCTTCGCAGGTCTCGGCGAAGCACAGCTCGGTGAACAGGCCGACCGCCTCGGCCAGGCGCGGCAGGTCCCGGGGCATCTTCGTCACCTCGTCATCGATCAGGGCGCGGACCAGCGCCTCCTCGACGATCCGGCCGTCGTCCAGCGGCGCGGCGTGCCTGAGCCATTGCCACACCTGGGTGCGGCTGATCTCGGCGGTCGCGGCGTCCTCCATCAGATTGTAGAGCGGCACCGCGCCCCGGCCCCGCAGCCAGGCCTCCACATACTGCACGCCGACACGGATGTTCTCGCGCAGGCCCGCCTCGGTGCGAGGCCCCTGGTGGATCTCCAGCAGGCGATCCCTGCCGATGTCCTGACCCGACAGCGGCCGGTCCAGCTGGTTCGGTCCGGGCATCAGACGGTCGAACACCTCCATGGCGACGGGGACCAGGTCCGGGTGCGCGACCCAGGTGCCGTCGTGACCGTTGCCCGCCTCCCGCTCCTTGTCGGCTCGCACCTTGGCGAAGGCGGCGTCGTTGGCGGCCGGGTCGTTCTTGACCGGGATCTGCGCCGCCATCCCGCCCATCGCGAACGCGCCGCGCCGGTGGCAGGTGTCGATCAGCTTAAGCGAATAGGCGTTCAGGAAGGCCTCGCCCATCGTCATGCGCGCCCGGTCCGGCGTCAGGAAATCAGGATTGCCGCCCAGTCGCTTGATCGTGCTGAAGATGTAGTCCCAGCGGCCACAGTTCAGCCCGACGATATGGTCCTTCAGGGCGAACAGGATCTCGTCCATCTCGAAGGCCGCGGTGATCGTCTCGATCAGCACCGTCGCCTTGAAGGTCCCGGCGGGCAGGCCGAGCCGGTCCTGAGCGCGGCGGAAGACCTCGTCCCACAGCGCCGCCTCCTCCATGCTCTCCAGCTTGGGCAGGTAGAACCATAGGCCGGACCCGGCGGCGCCGGCGGCATGGGCATTGTGGAAGGCGTAGAGGCCGAAATCGAACAGGGCGCCCGACACCACCTGGCCGTCCACCGTCAGGTGCGCCTCGGGCAGGTGCCAGCCGCGCGGCCGGACCTTCAGCACCGCGCGTTTCTCGTTCAGCCGATAGGCCTTGCCAGTTTTCGGATCGTCGTACGACAGCGTTCCGGCCCACAGATCCTTCAGGTTCACCTGCCCCTCGAGCTGGTTGTCCCAGGTCGGGCTGGTGGCGTCCTCGAAGTCGGCCATGAAGACCTTGGCGCCCGAGTTCAGGGCGTTGATCACCATCTTGCGGTCCACCGGCCCGGTGATCTCCACCCGCCGGTCCAGCAGCTCGGCCGGGATCGACCCGACCCGCCAGTCGCCGTCGCGGATGTGCGCGGTATCGGTCCGGAAGTCCGGCGTCTCGCCCGCGTCGAACCGCGCCTGCCGCGCATCGCGCGCCGCCAGCAGCTCCCGCCGCCGCCCGTCGAAGCGGCGGTGCAGGTCGGCGACGAACGCCAGGGCGTCCGGCGTCAGGATCTCCTCGGCCCTGCCCTCGACCGGACCGAGGATGCGGATGGCGCTGTCGTTCAGGGTGTCCAGGGGCATTCCGTAACTTTCTCCCTCCCCCTGATGGGGAGGGTGGCTGGGCCGCAAGGCCGAAGACGGGTGGGGCGGCTCGGTCGACCGAGTGTCTGTTTCGCCGAGCCCTCCCCACCCGGCCCTTCGGGCCACCCTCCCCATCACGGGGAGGGGGAGGTCAGGACTCACTCGTACCCGTGAGCGGCCTCGTTGATCACCAGGGGCGGCATGGCGTTGAAGTCGACGCTGACAGGCTGGGGGATCTTGTTCTGGAACGTCTTGATCACGTGTTCCAGCCGGCGGCGCACCTCCCGCTCCGCATCGGTGCGGTCGGTCAGGTTCAGCGGGGCCAGGCAGAAGTCGATGATGGCCGAGGCGTTGCTGGTCTCCATGGTCGTCTCTCCTGTCATTCCGCCGCGACGAACTGCGCGGTCTCGGTGGAGTCCTTGAGCGCGGTCGTGGACGACCGGCCCGACGAGATCACGGTGGCGACGTCGTCGAAGTAGCCGGTGCCGACCTCGCGCTGGTGACGGGTGGCGGTGTAGCCGATGGCCTCGTTGTCGAACTCGCGCTGCTGCAGTTCCGAATAGGCCGCCATGCCCCGGTCGCGATAGCCGGTCGCCAGCTCGAACATGCCGTTGTTCAGGCTGTGGAAGCCGGCCAGGGTCACGAACTGGAACTTGTAGCCCATCGCCCCCAGCTCGCGCTGGAACTTCGCGATCGTGGCCTCGTCCAGCTTGGCCTTCCAGTTGAAGGAGGGCGAGCAGTTGTAGGCCAGAAGCTTGCCCGGGTGCTCCTTATGCACGGCCTCGGCGAACTTCCTCGCGTCATCCAGGTCGGGGTGGCTGGTCTCCCACCACAGCAGGTCCGCATATTTGGCGTAGGACAGGCCGCGGGCGATGCAGTGGTCCAGACCCGTGCCGGGCTTGAGGCGGAAGAAGCCCTCCGGCGTGCGGTTGTCGCGGTCGATGAACGGGTGATCCCGCTCGTCGATGTCGGAAGTGATCAGCTGGGCCGACTCCGCGTCGGTGCGGGCGACCGTGAGCGTCGGCGTGCCGCAGACGTCGGCCGCCAGGCGCGCCGCGATCAGGTTCCGCTCATGCGCCTGGGTCGGGATCAGCACCTTGCCGCCCAGGTGGCCGCACTTCTTCTCCGAGGCCAGCTGGTCCTCGAAGTGGACGCCCGCGGCGCCCGCCTCGATGAAGGCCTTCATGATCTCGAAGCTGTTCAGCGGGCCGCCGAAGCCGGCCTCCGCGTCGGCGACGATCGGGGCGAACCAGTCGCGCCTGGCCCCGCCCTCTGCGTGCTCGATCTGGTCGGCCCGCTGCAGGGTGCGGTTGATGCGGCGGCACAGCTCGGGCGCGGCGTTCGCCGGATAGAGCGACTGATCGGGGTACATGGCGCCGGCGGTGTTGGCGTCGGCCGCCACCTGCCAGCCCGACAGATAGATCGCCTTCAGCCCGGCCTTGACCATCTGCATGGCCTGGTTGCCGGTCACGGCGCCGAGCGCGTTGATGTAGGGCTCCGAGTGCAGCAGCTCCCACAGGCGGTTCGCCCCGCGCGTGGCCAGGGTGTAGGTGATCGGCACCGAACCGCGCAGGCGCTGCACATCCTGCGGCGAGTACGGACGCTCGATACCGTCGAAGCGGCCGGCGGGGGACGGAACCAGATCGGCGAAGGTGGTCATGGCTGTGTCTCTCGATCAGGCGCCTCAACGCGCCGTTCGGGACAGGGAACATGCCGGCGGTCAAAACTGATACAGCGTAAGGCGGTTTGTCGGCGTCATCATGTCATGATATGACACCAGTTATCTGTCACATTGCGACTACGCTCCATGGCCGACCGTAAGCTGTTCCTCGGCGCCCGCCTGAAGCGTCTGCGGCGCGAGCTGACATTGACCCAGACGGCCATGGCCGCCGACCTCGGCGTCTCGCCCAGCTATCTGAACCACATCGAGCGGAACCAGAGGCCGGTGTCGGCCCAGCTGCTGCTGAAACTGGCGGAGACCTATGACGTCGATCTGCGGGCGCTGGGCCAGGCGGGCGAGGCCGGCGAGGCCGAGATCGCCGAGGCCCTGTCCGATCCCCTGTTCAAGGGCTCGGCCCCGCCTCGCCACGAGATCCTGCAACTGATCGACGAGGCGCCGGGGATGGCCGACGCCTTCCTCAGGCTGTACCGGGCGTACGCCGAGCGTCGCACGCGGGACCGGATCGACGCCGAGCGGGGCGGCGGGGTCGGCGATCACACCCCCGCCGACTGGGTGCGCGAGTTCGTCCAATTCCGGCGCAATCACTTTCCGGAGCTGGACCGGCTGGGAGAAGCCTTGCATGAGGCTCTGGCGGGCGATCCCGCGGGGCCGGAATCTTTCGAGGCGGCGGCGCGCGCCCGGCTGAAGACGCGTCACGATCTCAGCGTCCGCACCATGCCCGCCGAGGTGATGGTGGAGTGGACCCGCCGCTTCGATCCGCACCGGCGCCGGCTCCTGCTGTCGGAGACGCTGGGTCCCTCCTCCCGCGCCTTCGCCCTGGCCTATCAGCTGGCGCAGGTCGAGCACGCGGCCGAGATCAATGCGATGGTCGAGGCCGCCTCCCCGCCCGACGATCCGTCGGCGCGGCTGCTGAAGGTGTCGCTGACCAACACCCTGGCCGCGGCGATCCTGATGCCCTACGCACCGTTTCACCGGCTGGCGGAGGAGACGGGCTACGACCTCGGCCGGCTGCAGGCTCGCTTCGGCGTCTCGTTCGAACAGGCGGCGCACCGGCTGACCACCCTGTCGCGGCCTTCGGCGCGCGGCGTGCCCTTCTTCCTGATGCGGGTGGATCAGGCGGGCAATGTCTCGAAGCGGTTCGCGTCCGAGGCCTTTCCCTTCGCCCGGTTCGGCGGCGCCTGCCCCAGATGGCGGCTGCATTCGGCCTTCAGGACGCCGGGCCGCATCGTCACGCAGATCATCGAGACGCCGGACGGCGGCCGCTGGTTCACGCTGTCGCGCACCGTCGACCGTCAGGGCCGGGACGCCTTCACCGAGGGTCAGGATCTGGCCATCGGTCTGGGTTGCGAGCTCAAGCACGCCCACCGGCTGGTGCATGCGCGCGGCCTCGACCTGAGGAACCCGGACGTCACCCCCATCGGCCCCGCCTGTCGCCTGTGCGAGCGGCACCCGTGCGCCGAGCGCGCCGCCCCGCCCGTGGATCACGCCCTGGCGGTCGACGACTGGGCCAAGTCGGTGAGCCCCTATCCGTTCAGCCGCGCCTAGCCGTTAACGCGATCTGCACGGCGGCCGGTGCAGGGTTCGGCGAAATGACCCCTCGGACGGCATGACCTCCACGACGCCCGACATCCTGGCCCGGAAGGCCGTGGCCGAGCCCGCGCGCGGCGGCGCGGAGAAGACGCGCGAGGTCAGGTCCCCCGGCTCGCGGCGCGGGCCGTTCCGCCCCGAGATGTGGAGGAGTTTGCGCCAGCGGGAAGGCGTGCGCCTCGCGCCCCATCTGTTCCGCCTGATCGACCTCGCCCTTCTGGCGGCGGTGACCGTCGCCGTGCTCGCGCGCCTGGCGCCCGAGCTCGCGGCGGCTCCGCTGGCGCTGGCCGGGCCGCTCGCCCTGGCGGCGGCGGCGGCCGCCGCCGGCCTCAAGGCGAGCGGAGCCTACGCCTTCCGCAGCGCCCGGCCGGAGCTGCACCAGCTGGGACGCGCCGCGGCCGCGACCCTCATCGGCGCAGGGGCGGCCGGCGCGGCGTTCCTGTTCCTGGGGTCAGATACGGACGCGGCGGCCCTGTGGGCTTCGGCGGCCTTTCTCGCCCTAGGCGGGGCCCACCTGATCTATGCGGGCCTCGTGCGACGCTGGCGCGAGGGCGGGCTTCTGACCTCCAGCGTGGTGGTGGTCGGCGCCACCAAGGAGGCCGAGACCCTGATCACGCGGGCGCTGGAGCAGCGCCGGCTGGCGGTGCTGGGCATCTTCGATGACCGGCGCGGTCGTGCGCCGGAGAACCTGGCCGGGGTGCCCGTGCTCGGCGGCTCACAGGAGCTCCTGACCCACCGGCTGACCGCCTATGTCGACCGGATCGTCATCGCCGTGGCCCCCGCCGCCCAGGCGCGGGTGCGCGAGCTGATCACGCGGCTGTCCGCGCTACCGACCGAGGTCACCCTGCTGTTCGACCCGCGCGCCGACCAGGACCTGGACGCCGCGCTGGACCGCCTCGCAGGTCCCGCCTTCGCGCCGCTGGAGCCGGTCAACCCCGCTCGCCGCGCCTTCAACAAGCGCATGCAGGACCTGCTCATCGGCGGGCTGGCGCTGATCCTGCTGGCCCCCGTGATGGCGCTGGTGGCGCTGGCCGTGCGGCTGGACAGCCCGGGTCCGATCTTCTTCCGCCAGCGTCGCCATGGCTTCAACCACGAGGAGATCGTGGTCTGGAAGTTCCGTTCCATGCGCCACGAGGCCGCCGACGCCACGGCCGCGCGGCAGGTGACCTCAGACGACGACCGCGTCACACGGGTCGGCCGGTTCATTCGCGCCACCAGCCTGGATGAGCTGCCCCAGCTGCTCAACGTCATCACAGGCGAGATGTCGCTGGTCGGGCCGCGCCCGCACGCGGTGGGGATGAAGACCGGCGACGTGGAGTCCGCCAAGCTGGTCGCCGACTACGCCTGGCGTCACCGGATCAAGCCCGGCCTGACCGGCTGGGCGGCGATCCACGGCTCGCGCGGGCCGCTGCACACGCCCGAGGACGTGCGCCGCCGGGTCAAGCTCGACATCGAATACATCGAGCGCCAGTCCCTGTGGCTGGACCTGCGCATCATGGCCGTGACCCTGCCGGTGCTGCTGGGCGACCGGCTGGCGGTGCGCTGATGTTCTGGCGTGGCGTCTGGGGCTACCTGCCGGCGAACATCGTCACCGGCGTGACGGGCTTTCTGGGCCTGGTGGTGTTCACCCGCCTGCTTCACCCCGACGACTACGGCCGCTACGCCCTGGCCTTCTCGGTGATGACGCTGAGCCATGTGGCCGTGTTCACCTGGCTCGAGGCGGCCATGGCGCGGTTCTGGGCGGCCGAGCGCGGCCAGGCGCTGAAGGACCACTTCCACAGCCTGTACCGGGCCACGCTGACGCTCGCGGCGGTGTTCGTTCCGGTGGCGGCGGCGGTGATCCTCGCCCTGCCCGTCGACGGGCCGCTGAAGGCCGCGATCGCCGCCGGAGTCCTGGGCGCGCCTCTGAGATGCCTGAACAAGCTGGCCCAGGAACGCTTCCGCGCGTCCGGAGAGGTGGCCCGCGCCGCGACCGTGGACATCGTCACGGCCGTCGCGGGCCTGGCGATCGGCGTCGGCTTCGCCCTGGCGGGGGCGGGAGGCGCAGCGCCGCTGCTGGGCCTGACGCTGGCGCCGCTGCTGACGCTGCCGTTCGTGCTGCCGACGGAGTGGCGGCGCGGCCTGGGCGGACGATATCTGCGCGACCGCCTCGGGGCCTACGCGGGCTACGGCTATCCGATCGCGGCGGCCCTGGCCTTGTCGCTGGTGCTGGCCTCGACCGACCGGTTCCTGCTGGCCGCCTTCCTCGACGAGGCGGCGGTCGGCGCCTACCATGCGGCCTACAGTCTCTCGAACCGGACGCTCGACGTCATGTTCATCTGGCTGGGCTCGGCCGGCGCGCCGGCCCTGGTCATGGCGCTGGAGCGCTCGGGCCGGAAGGGGCTGCAGGTCGCCGCCCGCGAGCAGGCCTCGACCTTCCTCCTGCTGGCCCTGCCTTCGGCGGCGGGCCTGGCGCTGGTCGCCCGGCCGCTCGCGGAGATCATGATCGGCGACGAACTCCGGGTCGCCACCGCCTCGGTGACGCCGCTGATCGCGCTGTCGGCCCTGATGGCGGGCCTGACCACCTACTACTTCGGCCAGGCCTTCACCCTGGCGCGGAACACCCGGCGGCTGTTCGCGGCGATGGCCATCCCGGCCGTGTCGAACATTGTCCTGAACCTCTTCCTGATCCCGCTGTTCGGCCTGATCGGCGCGGCGCTGGCGACGGTGCTCAGCTATGCGCTGGGACTGGCGGCGACGCTGGTGCTGGGCCGTCGCGTTCTGGCGCTGCCGATCCCCTGGCGGGCGCTGCTGAGCTGCGGCCTGGCGACCGGCGTGATGGCCGTCGCGGTCCTGACGCTGCCCAGTCCCGGCGGATGGGCCGAGCTGATCCTCAAGGCCGGCGTCGGCGCCGGGGTCTACGCCCTCGCCGCCCTGGCCTTCGACGCCGGGGGGGTCCGGCGGCTGGCGCGCAGCCGGCTGAGCCGCGCGGTGGAGCAGCCCGCATGAGCCGGCGCGCCGCCGTCAGCCCGAGCTGGAGCAAGGCCAGGCCCGCCCTGTCGGTCCTGATCCCCTTCCTGCGCGACGACCCGTCGGACCTGATCGACCTGCTGGACGAGGAGGCGCAGAGCGTCGCCGGCGCGGTTGAGGTCATTCTTCTCGACGACGGCACGAATGACCGCGAGCTGACCACCCGGCTGCAGGCCCGGATGCGGGCGATGCGGCTGCCGGCCAAGCTGATCACGCTCGAGGTGAACGCGGGCCGGTCGCGGGGGCGGAATCGCCTGGCCGAGGCGGCCCGGGGCGGGAGCTACCTTTTCCTGGACAGCGACATGCGGCCGGACCACCGCCGCTTCCTGTGGACCTGGGCGGAGCTGGTGGCGCGGGAGGATCCGGCGGTCGCCTTCGGCGGATTCTCCCTGCTGCAGGCGCCGGACGAGCCGCGCTTCGCGGTGCACCGGGCCCTGTCCCAGGCGTCAGAGTGCGTCCCCTACGCCGTCCGTGCCAGGACGCCCGAGAAGTACGTCTACACCTCGAACCTGCTGGTCCGCCGGGACGTCTTCGCCGCCGAGGCCTTCGACGCGGAGTTCGCCGGCTGGGGCTGGGAGGACGTGGAGTGGGGCATGCGGGTGTCGCGCCGGCACCGCATCGTCCACGTGGACAATCCCGCGACCCACATGGGTCTGGACACCGTCGACGCGCTGGCGGGCAAGTACGCCCAGTCGGGCGCGAACTTCGCCCGGGTGGTCGAGCGCCACCCCCAGATCGTGGCGGGTTACCCCAGCTACCGTGCGGCGCGGCTGCTCAAGCGGCTGCCGCTGGCCCCGCGCGCGCTTCAGGGGCTGGCCCGCCGGCTCGCCGGGGCGGCCTGGGCGCCGGTGCGGGCGCGCGCCTTCTCTCTGAGGCTGTACCGCGCGGCGGTCTATGCGGAGGCGCTGAGGTGAGCCGGGACGTCGCCGTCATCGTGCCGACGCTGCGGCGGCCCGAGAGCCTGGCCCGAGCTCTGGCGTCGCTTCAGGCGCAGGCGGGGGTCGCTGATCGGCTGGCGGAAATCGTGGTGGTCGATAACGACCCCTCCGGATCGGCCCAGGCGACCGTCGGAGCGGCCGCGGGCCCTGTCCCCTGCCGCTATGTGCACGCGCCGGTTCCGGGCGTGGCGACGGCGCGGAACGCGGGACTCGCCGCGACGGACGCGCCCCTGATCGCCTTCCTGGACGACGACGAGGCGGCCTCCTCCGGCTGGCTGAAGGCGCTGCTGGCCGCTCGGGCGACCACGGGAGCGGACGTGGTGTTCGGGCCGATCCAGGGCCGGGTCCCCGACGGCGCGGCGTGGCTCAGGCCGTATCTGGAGCATTTCTTCGGGCGTGAGGGGCCGTCGGAGGACCGGCTTGTCGAGGAGCCCTTCGGCTGCGGCAACAGCCTGATGGTGCGGGCGACCGCCCTGCCCGGCCCCGCGCCGTTTGACGTCGGGGCGGATCACGCGGGGGGCGAGGACGACGCCCTGTTCGCGGCCCTGAAGGCGCGCGGCGGCCGCTTCGGCTGGGCGGCGGACGCCTGGGTCGAGGAGTTCGCGCCCGCGCACCGGGCGACGCTGGCCTATGCCCTGACCCGCGCCTTCGCCTATGGCCAGGGCCCGAGCCAGACGGCGTGGCGGCGCAAGGACCCGCTGGGAGTCCTGAAGTGGATGCTGGTCGGCGGCGCGCAGGTCGTGGTGTTCGGACTCGCGGCGGGATGGGCCTTCCTGACCCGCGACCCGCGCCGCGCCTGGCGGCTGGACCGGGCCGTGCGCGGGCTTGGCAAGGTCCTGTGGATGCCCGGGCTGGAGCCCGCCTTCTATGGACAGGCCGAGATGAAGCGGCTGGCCCGGGCGGGGTTTTGAGACGGTCGCAGAGCGCGTCTCTATCGTCTCAAAAGTCTCAAAACCGGCTGTCGGGTCGTCCGCGCCGCTGGTGGCGAGTGGCAGACTAACACGCCGCCGAGGGACCGAAGGTCTGATTCCGCGCGAAGGCTTCAGGCGGATCGCGGTCCTGCGTCCGATCCTCGGGTGGGAGCTTGACCCGCATGCGGGGCATGCGGACGGCCCGAGGATGGCGGGGGAAGAGAGGCGCGATCACCGCGCCAGGCCGCGCAGCAGTTTCGGCGGTTCGTAGGCGAAGCGGTTCATGACGACGCCGGCGATGCGGCCGCCGGCGCTCTCGATCAGGTCGCGCAGGGCCGCGGCCTGGGCCGCCGGGGTGCTTTCGGCGGCGATCACCAGGACGTTCAGATCGACCAGCGGAGCCAGCGTCACGGCGACGTCGCTCCGGTCGGCGGCGGGCGCGTCGATGACCACGGTTTCCGCGTGACGGCGCATGGCGTCCCAGTAGGCGGGCTCGGCGGAGGTCTCGATCCGCTGGCCGGACCTCAGGGCCTCAGCGCGGAAACAGGTGATCCACAGGCGGCCGCCCAGCGCCGAGCGAGCGCTGAACAGGCGGCCGGGCGGGACTTCGCGGCCGTCGCGGGTCTTCACCGGCGGATGGACCGAGAAGAAGGTCGAACCGTCCGGGGTCGCCGCCGCCGGCTGGCCCAGCCGGCCGAAGCGCTCGGGCTCGGCCCCCACGGCCTCCATTTGCGAAGGCTGGGCCAGGTCGGCGTCCACCAGCCAGACCGGCCGTCGCGCCCGTACCGCCGCCAGCCGGGAGAACTCGCGCGTGACGGTGGAGACGCCCTCCCCGCTGGTCGCCGAGACGAACTGGATGACCCGGCCCCGACGCGCGGGGGCCGGGCCGAGCGCCGCCCACAGGGCCGCCATCTCGGACGTCAGGTCGACCATCGAATCGCCACGCGCACTCTGGGTCACGCCTCAGGCTAACACTTTCACGACTTGACCGGAGCGACCGCGAGCACGGGCAGGCCGAGCGTGCGCTCCGTCGTGCCGACGGTGGTCAGGCCCCTGCGCGTGAACACCCGCACCAGCCCCACGCAGACGGCGGTGAAGGCGGCGAACAGGAAGACCAGCGCCAGAAGCGGCGCCTTCAGGCTTCGGCCGCGGGTCGGGGTGGCGGCGCGGGCCAGAACGGTGATGGAGTCCGCCCCCTCCGCCGCCAGATTGTTCTCGGCCTGGCTGCGGGCCTCGCGCTGCTGGAACTCGCGGATGGAGGCGGTCAGGACCTCGCGGCTTGAGGCCAGGGTCGCGTTCTCGGACTCCAGATCGGTCAGCTCGGCCTGGCGCTGGCGGATCTGGACCAGTTGGCGGTCCAGAGCGGCGAGGCGGGCGGCGAGAGAGTCGCGCTCGGCCTGGGTGTTGATCCGCGTGGTCTCCAGCTCGACCCAGACCGGGTTCGGCCCCAGCCGGACCTCGCGCGCGCCGACGGCCGTGCCGGTGTCGACATAGGCCTGCAGCTGGGCGATGCGGGTCTCGATCTCGCGCACCGGCTGGGCGTCGGGCTGGTAGCGGGACAGGAGCTGCTCGCGCTCGGTGCGAAGCTGCAGGATCTGGTCCTGGGCCGAGATGTTCAGGTCCTGCTGGAGCGCCACCTCCGCCGGGGTGATCGCCTGCTGGCCCTCCAGCGTCGTCAGCCGCTGGCGCGCCTGGTTCAGCTGGGCCTCGATCGACAGCCGCTCGGCGAAGACGGTCTGGTAGGTGGCGGCCAGCGCGGCCTTGGCGGCGGTGAAGTCGCCGATGTTGTTGGTCCTGAGGAAGGTCTCGTAGGCCGCGTCGGCGTCGGCCAGATCGTCCTCGAACCGCAGGCGTTGTCCGCGCAGCAGCGGCGTGGCCGGGTCCTGGAAGATGTCGCGCCGGTACAGCAGGTACTGATCCACGGTGGCGTTCAGAATGCGGGCGGCGCGCTCGGCGTCCTCGTCCTCATAGGTCAGGTCCAGGATGCCGCTGGTGGGCGTCATGGCGACGTTGAGCCGATTGGAGAAGGCCCGGAGCGCCTGGACCTCGGTCCCCGGCTCGCCCAGCACCCCCTCAACGCCGACGGTGCGCACCACCCGCTGGGCCAGGGCCTGGCTGTTCAGGATGGTGGTCTCGGACTGGGCCACCTCGCCCGGCTGGGGCAGGTTGAAGGGCGGGGTCTCGCCCACGCGGGGCTGATAGACGTATTCCTGGCCGATGCCGACGAAGAGGCTGGCCTGGGCGGTGTAGGTCTTCTTCAGCGTCAGGACGGCCGCCGCGCCGATGGCGAACACCACCAGGAAGACGACGATCATCAGGACCGTCTCGCGCAGCATCAGGCCGACGACGTCCCAGAACCCGTAGCGCGGGCGTGCCGTGGCGTAGGCCGGGGTGCGCATGGGTGAACAGCGAATCCGCGAGACGAAGGACTGACGCCACAGTCCGGCGCCGCCGTTAACCACTGGTTACCCATGATCGCCGAACGTCCCTGGCGACGGGAGGAATGCCCGGCGGCGAGTCGTTTTGGAGTGGCGATGCTGGATCGGCGGATGATGCTTCTGGCCCTGACCGGGCTCAGCGCGACCGTCGCGGGCTGCGCCAGCTCCGGCCCGCCGGCTCGACCCGCGGGCGCGCGCGTCGTGACGCAGGCCGGCGCCTTCCCCGACATCGGCTTCGCCGACTGGACCGACGCGGAGCCGGAGTATCTGCTCTATCCCGGCGACCAGATCGACGTGGCCACGCCCACGGCGCCGGAGCTGAACCGGCAGGTGACCCTGGGGCCGGACGGTCGTATCGCCCTGCCCCTGATCGGCCAGGTGATGGCGGCGGACCGCAGCCTGTCGGAGCTGGAGGGGGCGCTGTCGAGCGCCTACGCCAGCCAGCTGCGCCGGCCGGTGGTGGAGGTCACCCTGCGCCAGGCGACGCCGCTGAAGGTCTGGGTGGACGGAGAGGTGCGAACCCCCGGCGTCTATGACATGCCCGGCGACATCGACGCCTATCAGGCGATCGTCCAGGCGGGCGGCTTCCTGCCCGGCGCGCGCCAGGACCAGGTGGCGCTGATCCGCAGGGGCCCGGGCGGCGTTCGAATGATGCGGCCGATCGATCTTCGGCCCCGGCGCGGCGAGGTGGTGGCGCTGAGACGCTCCGACATCCTGTTCGTGCCGCGCACGACGCTGGCGGAACTGGCGGTCTTCTTCAGCCAGATCCGCGACGCCCTGCCCATCGGCTTCAACTACACGATCAACGGGCAGTACCAGCAGTTCTAAGGGCGTCACTGCTCGGCTCGCGGAGCCTCGCTGCCTGGGCGCCATCAGCCTGCGCCAGAACTCGCGCTCACACAGCGAGCGACCGCGTCGCGAGCGCAAAGAAGATGTTCAGGCCGCGAGCCGCACCACGCCGTTGTCGATCCAGCGGCGCGCGGCGCGCTGGGCCTCGGCGATGTCGTCGCGATCCATCTCCTGGCTGAGCTCGCGGCGATAGATCCGCGCCTCGATCGAGCCCTTCAGGGCCGCCAGGTTGAAGATCATGTGGGCGGAGACCCGGTCCATCGGGCAGCCGCCCTGGCCGGTCGAGTACATCAGACCCAGCTTGAACAGGTCGTCGCCCGTCATGTCCGGGGTCGGCAGCGGCAGAGCGTTGTCCTCGGCCGGGATCGTCGTGTCTTGAGCCACCATCATGTGCCCTCCTGCGGCGTCGTTCTGACGCCCGTTGCACATGATCAAATACCGTCGCTCTTGCAGCGAGGTTAACGGCGGCGTTGACGAAAAATATTCTGAGTAAAGCGATGGTGAATACTTCGAACGGCATTCACCACCGCGCAAGACTCATGACCGGCGCGTTTACCGGGCGCGCTGGCCGAACAGGACCTTGCGCGCCTCCTCGGCGGCCTTGCCCGAGGCGGCGAGATTGGCGCGCAGCTCTTCGCCGACCGCCCGCCCCTTCTGGACCGCCGGGCGGGCCCCGACCCGCTCATGCCAGGCCTTCAGGTGGGGGAACTCATCGAGGTTCTGGCCCTGATGCTCCGGAAGGATCCAGGGCCAGGCCGCCATGTCGGCGATGGAGTAGTCGCCGGCCAGGTACTCGCGATCCTTCAGGCGGCGGTCCATCACGCCGTAGAGCCGGTGGGTCTCGTCTGTGTAGCGGCGCACGCCGTAGGCGATCTGGCGCTGGTCCTTGATCAGGGCCGGGGCGTACTGCCGGAAGTGGTGGGTCTGGCCCGCCATGGGGCCCAGGCCGCCGACCTGCCAGAACAGCCACTGGTCGATCTCGGCCTTCTCGCGCGCGGTCTGCGGATAGAAGCGGCCTGACTTGAGCCCCAGATACTGCAGGATCGCGCCGGACTCGAAGATCGACAGCGGCCTGCCGTCGTCGCCCTCGGGATCGACGATGGCCGGCATGCGGCCGTTGGGGCTGATGGCCTGGAACTCCGGCCTGAACTGCTCGCCGACGCCGATGTTCACCGGCTTGAGCGCGTAAGGCAGCTCCATCTCCTCCAGCGCGATGGAGATCTTCCAGCCGTTCGGCGTGGGCCAGTACCAGAGTTCGATCGGGGCGGGCATGGGCAGCTCCTTGAAGCGTCAGCGTGGCCGTTGAGGTGGGCGACGGGCGTGCGCCCCGCAACCGTTCAGGCCATGTTCAGGGCCGGTCGCTACCCTCGCGCCGCTCAAGTGTGTAAGGAGCTCGCCATGAACACGACCCGATCCGCCGTGCTTCTGGCCATCGCCATGGCCGCCGCCGCAGCCGCCCCGTCGCTCGCCGAGGCGCAGGAGAAGCGCGAGTGGCGCGAGCAGCGGCCTGCGCCTCGGCGGGAGGCCCCACGCCAGGAGAACCGCGAATGGCGGCAGGAACGGCGTGAGCAGCGTCAGGAGGCCCCCGCTCCTCGCCCCGAGAACCGCGAGTGGCGTCAGGAGCGCCGCGAGGAGCGGCGCGAGCCCGAGGCCTGAGGGCGACGCCCGGGCCGTTCAGACTGGGTTCATCCCGCGCCCGCCACCGTCCGATCGATCGCCAGGTGGGGCCCGGCAGGACGAAAACGACATGAAGACATGGCTGATGATGGCCGCGGCCACGGGCGCCTTCGCCCTGCCAGCCGCCGCCGCCGCGCCCGCGCTGGCCCAGGACGGCGACCGCGCTGAACGCCGCGAGCAGCGGCAAGAGCGTCGCGAGGAGCGTCGCGAGGCCCGGCAGGGCGGACAGGCTCGGGGCCCCGAGCTGCGTCAGGAACGGCGCGAGGAGCGACGCGAAGCCCGGCAGGAGCGTCGTGAGGACCGCCCGGAGGCTCGCCAGGAGCGCCGCGAGGACCGTCGCGAGTTCCGCCAGGAGCGCCGCGAGGATCGCCAGGACTTCCGCCAGGACAGGCGGGAGGACCGGCGCGAGTTCCGACAGGATCCGACGCCGAACCGTCCGGAGTTCCGGCAGGAGCGCCGCGAGGACCGGCGTGAGTTCCGCCAGGACCGCCGCGACGACCGCCGGGACTTCCGCCAGGACAGGCGGGAGGACCGCCGGGACTTCCGTCAGGACCGGCGTGATGATCGCTGGGATCGCCGGGACGATCGCCGCGACTTCAGGCAGGACCGCCGCGACGATCGGCGCGAGTACCGCCGCGATCGCCGCGACTATCGCGAATTCCAGCGCAGCTGGAACCGCGACCGCTGGCGCTCGGACTGGAGCCGCCGCCACCGCGACGACTGGTGGCGGTCGCACACCTGGTTCCGCAACTACACGGGGCTGCGGGTCGGGTTCTATTTCGCGCCGGGCTATGGCTACTATCAGGTTCCGCGGAACTACTGGGGAATCCGCTGGTCGGCGGGTGACTATCTGCCGTCGATCTTCTGGCGTTACCGCCTCAGCGACTGGAACTACTACGGCCTGCCCTATCCGCCGGCGGGTACGCGCTGGGTCTATGTCGACAACAACGTCTATCTGATCGACGAGTACGACGGCTACATCCTGGACGTCGTCTGGAACGTCTGGCGCTGGTGATCCCGGCGACAGCGAGCTGAAGGCGGGGCGGTCCGGAGACGGGCCGCCCCGTCGTCTTTCGCGCAGGGGCTGTGCTAGAGAACGCGCGACTCGTGTCGGAAGGACGCCTTCGTGCAGGATCTCGCATCCCTCGCCATGCTGACGCTCGGACTGGTGGCCGTGGGCGGCTATCTGCTGGGGTCGATCCCCTTCGGCGTCCTGCTGACGCGCGCGGCGGGGGCGGGCGACGTGCGCCGGATCGGCTCGGGCAACATCGGCGCGACCAATGTGCTGAGGACCGGCCGCAAGGACCTGGCCTTCGCCACCCTGATCCTGGACGCCGGTAAGGGCGCGGCGGCGCTGCTGATCGCGCGCGCCCTGTTCGACAATGAGGCGGCCGCCGCCGTCGCGGGCGGCGCGGCCTTCCTGGGGCACCTGTTTCCCGTCTGGCTGGGGTTCAAGGGCGGCAAGGGGGTGGCGACCTTCTTCGGCCTGCTGCTGGCGGCGGCCTGGCCGCTGGGGCTGATCGCCGGCGCCACCTGGCTCGCCACGGTGGCGATCACGCGCATCTCCTCGACCGGCGCTCTGGCGGCGGCCTTGCTGACGCCGGTCTATGGGGCGTGGCTGCTGCCCGCGCTGGGCGTGGAGGTCGCCACGCCGGTCGTCGTCCTGTCGGTGTTCACCGGCCTGCTGATCTACATCCGCCACCACGAGAACATCGGCCGCCTGCTGAAGGGCGCCGAGCCGCGCATCGGCGCGAAGAAGGCGTGAGCCTTGCGGAGCCGGAGCGCGTCGCGCGGCTCCGGCTGGCGCGCACCGACCGGGTCGGCCCGGTGGCGTTCCGGGACCTGATCGCCCGCTTCGGGAGCGCGGCGAAGGCGCTGGACGCCCTGCCCGCCCTGGCTCGCCGCGCGGGTTCGGAGCTGACGCCGCCCGCTGAGGACCGGATCGCGGCCGAGCTGGCGCGGGGCGAGCGCATCGGCGCGCGACTGGTCGTGCTGGGCGACCCCGACTATCCGCCGCTGCTGGCCGCGCTGGACGCCCCGCCGCCGGTGCTGTGGGCGCGCGGGCGCGTCGAGCTTCTGGCGCGCACGGACGCGATCGGCGTGGTCGGCGCCCGCATCGCCTCTGCGGGCGGGCAGCGCATCGCGCGCGGCCTGGCTCAGAGCCTGGGCGACGCGGGCTTTCTGGTGGTGTCCGGCATGGCGCGCGGCATCGACGCGGCGGCGCACGAGGGGTCGCTGGCGACCGGCACGGTCGCGGTGCTGGGCGGCGGCGTCGACGACGTCTACCCGTCCGAGAACGCGGGGCTCTACGAGCGCCTGATCGTCCAGGGACTGGTCCTGTCCGAAAGTCCCGTGGGGGCGCGGGCCCAGGCGCGCGACTTCCCTCGCCGCAACCGCATCATCTCCGGGCTCTCGCGCGGGGTGGTGGTGGTCGAGGCGGAGCTGCGATCGGGCTCGCTGATCACCGCCCGGCTGGCCAACGAGCAGGGGCGCGAGGTGTTCGCCGTGCCCGGCTCGCCGCTGGACCCGCGCGCGCGGGGAGTCAACGACCTGCTGCGCCAGGGGGCGCACATCTGTGAGGGTGTGGAGGACATCCTGGGCGGGCTGGAAGGCCCGCGCACCCTCGCCGAGCCGCCGTCGGCCTATACCCCCTCGCCCGGCGACGAGCCGGACGAGGCGCTCTTGGAACAGGTCGCCGCCCTGCTGTCTCCCACGCCGACGCCGCGCGACGAGATCGCCCGGGCGCTGGGCCTGCCGATCGGACTGGTGTCGGCCGCGCTCCTGGAGCTCAGCCTCGCCGGCCGCGCGGAGTTGCTGCCCGGCGGCCTGGTGAGTGGGTGAGGCCTAGACCCCCAGCACCATAATCCACGCCATCAGCACGGCCGATCCCGCCATCAGACCCGCCGCCGCCAGCGCGTTCAGCGAGCGGGCGGGCGCCTCGGGCTCGGCCAGCAGGGCGCGCGCGCGGGCGATGTGGTCGGAAACGTCGAGGCGGATCGTCATACCGCCACGCTGACCCGGCGCCGCTTAAGGAAGTGCTGATCGCCGCATCCGCTTGGCGCGGGCCTGCGAGCCGCCTACAAGCGCGGCCATGATCCTGGTCGTCGATAACTACGACAGCTTCACCTACAACCTCGTCCACTACCTCGCGGAGCTGGGCGCGACGACGCGCGTCATCAGGAACGACGACCTGACGGCGGCCGAGGCGCTGGCGCTGAAGCCCGAGGCGATCCTGCTGTCGCCGGGCCCGTGCACGCCGAACGAGGCGGGCATCTGTCTGGACCTGATCCGCGACGCGCCGGAGGATCTGCCGATCCTGGGCGTCTGCCTGGGGCACCAGGCGATCGGACAGGCGTTCGGCGGCGAGGTGGTGCGCGCCAAGACCCTGATGCACGGCAAGACCTCGCCGATGCACCACGAGGGCGAGAGCCTGTTCAAGGGCCTGCCCAGTCCCTTCACCGCCACCCGGTATCACAGCCTGGCGGTGCGTCGCGAAACCCTGCCGAACACGCTGAAGGTCACGGCCTGGACCGAGGACGGCGAGATCATGGGCTTCATGCACCATGAGCGCCCGATCCACGGGGTGCAGTTCCACCCGGAGTCGATCGCGACCGAGCACGGCCACGAGATGCTGGCCAACTTCCTGGACATCGCCGGGGTCAGCCGCCTGAAGGCGGCCTGAGCGTCCCCGTGTCCGACGCCCTGAAGCCCATACTGGCGCGGCTGGCCGAGGGCCGCAGTCTCGAGGCCGAACAGGCCCGCGCCTTCGCCGCCGCCTGCCTGGCGGGCGAGGCCACGCCGGGCCAGGTCGGCGCCGCCGTCGCCGCCATGCGGGTGCGCGGCGAGACGGTGGAGGAGATCGCCGCCTTCGCCGAGGCCATGCGCGCCGCCGCCAGCCGCATCCAGCCGCCGTTCGAGGTGATCGACACCTGCGGCACCGGCGGCGACGGGGCCCACACCTTCAACATCTCCACCGCCGCCGCGATCGTGGCGGCGGGGGCGGGCGCCAAGGTGGCCAAGCACGGCAACCGGGCGCTGAGCTCGAAGTCCGGATCGTCCGACGTCCTGGCCGCGCTGGGGGTCAACCTGCAGGCGACGCCGGAGCAGGAGATGGCGGCGCTGACCGAAGCGGGGATCGCCTTCCTGTTCGCGCCGTCGCACCACGGGGCGATGCGCCATGTGACGCCGATCCGGGCGGAGCTGGGGTTCCGGACGGTGTTCAACCTGCTCGGCCCGCTGACCAATCCGGCGGGCGCGACGCGCCAGCTGATGGGAGTCTATGACCCGCGCCTGCTCGAACCCCTGGCGGAGGTGCTCGGGCGGCTGGGGGCCAGGCGCGCCTGGGTGGTGCATGGCCAGGGGCTGGACGAGCTGACCACCACGGGGCCGAGCGAGGTCGCGGCGTGGGAGGACGGGACGGTCCGCCGGTTCACCCTGACGCCCGAGGCGCTGGGGCTGACGCCGGCGCGCGTCGAGGACCTGCGCGGCGGCGACGCGGAAGTGAACGCGGACGCCCTGCGGCGGCTTCTGGCGGGCGAGCCCGGCGCCTACCGCGACATCGTCCTGATGAACGCCGCCGCGGCCCTGACCGTCGCCGATCTGGCCGCCGATGCGGTGGAGGGGGTGCGGATGGCCGCCGCCGCCATCGACGACGGCCGCGCCGCCCGGGCGCTGGACGGGCTGGTCGCCGCCAGCCACCGCATCGTCGAGGCGCCCGAGGCATGACCGACGTTCTGGCGAGGATCGCCGCCTACAAGCGCGAGGACGTGGCGGCGCGGAAGGCCGCGACGTCACAAGCCGAGATCGAGGCGCGCGCCAGGGCGGCCGACGCCCCGCGCGGCTTTCGCCGGGCCCTGGCCGAGCGCGCGACCCCCGGCGGCCCGGCCCTGATCGCCGAGATCAAGAAGGCCAGCCCGTCCAAGGGCCTGATCCGCGCGAACTTCGATCCGCCGGCGCTTGCGCGCGCTTACGAGGCCGGGGGCGCCGCCTGCCTGTCGGTGCTGACCGACGGGCCGAGCTTCATGGGCGACGACGCCTATCTGGGTCAGGCGCGGGCGGCGACCGCCCTGCCCTGCCTGAGGAAGGACTTCCTGGTCGATCCCTGGCAGGTGGCCGAGAGCCGCGCGCTGGGCGCCGACTGCATCCTGATCATCCTCGCCATGATCGACGACGCTTTGGCGGGCGAGCTGCTGAGCGAAGCCCGGCGATTCGGCATGGACGCCCTGATCGAGACACACGACGAATCGGAGATGGCGCGCGCGGTGGCGCTCGGCGGCGATCTGGTGGGGGTGAACAACCGCTCGCTGAGGACCTTCGAGGTGGACCTGGCGACGACCGGGCGACTGGCGGCGACGGCGCCCGCCGACGCCCTGCTGGTGGCCGAGAGCGGAATCTTCACGCCGGACGACGTGGCCGAGGTCGCCCGCACCGGGGCGAGCGCGATCCTGGTGGGCGAAAGCCTGATGCGCCAGGCCGACGTGACGGCGGCCACGAGGACCCTGTTGTCGTTAGGTTGACATTAAGGAAGAACACTTACAGAACATCCACAGCGGTTCACGCCTTGTTCTGGAAGGTCTTCGCCCGATGCTCACGAAGAAGCAGCACGAGCTCCTGATGTTCATTCACGAACGTATCAAGGAGACGGGCGTGTCGCCGTCCTTCGACGAGATGAAGGAGGCGCTGGACCTGGCGTCCAAGTCGGGCATCCACCGGCTGATCACGGCGCTGGAGGAGCGGGGCTTCATCCGCCGGCTGGCGCATCGGGCTAGGGCGCTGGAGGTGCTGAAGCTGCCGGATCAGGCGACGGCCGGCGCGCCGCGCGGGGTCGCGGGCTTCCGGCCCGACGTGATCCAGGGCGGCCGCGTCGCCGCCGCCTCGGTCGAGGCCGCCAACGACACCCGCGACCTGCCGGTGTTGGGCAAGATCGCCGCCGGCACCCCCATCGCGGCCATCCAGCATGAGCGCGACCGCCTGCCGGTGCCCGAGGCCATGCTGGGCGCGGGCGAGCACTATGTGCTTGAGATCGAGGGCGATTCGATGATCGAGGCCGGCATCCTCGACGGCGACCTGGTAGTCATCAAGAAGGCGGACACGGCGTCCTCGGGCGAGATCGTCGTCGCCCTGGTCGAGGGCGAGGAGGCGACGCTGAAGCGCCTGCGCAAGAAGGGCCAGTCGATCGCGCTGGAGCCCGCCAACCGCGCCTATGAGACCCGCATCTTCGGCCCGGACCAGGTCGAGGTGCAGGGCAAGCTGGTCGGCCTGATCCGCCGGTATCACTAACCCCCGAAGCGGCTCCAGGGGCGCTCGCCGCGTACGTCGCGGGCCCAGATCGCGCGCCAGCCGTCGTCGCTCCGCCACAGCTCGACCGAGCCGTTCGCGGCGAAGTCCACGGCGTCCAGCACCAGCCGGCTCGCGCACTCGGGGGGCAGGGTCGGGAGCTCGGCCCTGACGGTCACGACCTCGGCCGAGGCGCACAGGGCGGCGACCCGCTCCGGGCTCGGCGCCCTGCGGCCCCAGGAGACCGCCAGCGGACCGCCCGCCACCGGCAGGCAGCTGGTGCGGTCGCAAGACCAGGCCTCAGCCGGGCGCGGCTCGGCGACCAGGCCGCGCCGGCGGCTCCAGACCTCCACCGCGAAGGCGCCGGCCGATCCGCGCACCACCTCGGCGACCCCGTCCCGGACGATCGCCGCATTGGCCCCGCCGTCGCCGATCCACAGGTCCGGCGGCTCCATCCGGGGCCACAACAGCACCGCGCAGGCGAAGGGCAAGCCCGCCCATCGCAGGGGCCCGCGCCACAGGCACAGGAACAGCACGCCGAGGAAGGCGACCGGCAGGGCGGCGGTCGGGGCGCTCGGGATCGTCACCACCGCGCCGGGCAGGGCCGCGATCCAGCCGCCCACCGCCAGCATGGCGCTGATCCCCTGCCCCGCGGCCCACAGGAACGGCGCGCCCAGGCCCAACGGCTCGAACACCGCCCCGAGCGCCAGCATCGGCATGATGAGGAAGTCCGACAGGGGGGCCACGATGAGGTTCGCCAGCAGCCCGAACATGGCCGTGCGGTTGAAGTGCTGCATGGCGAAGGGGCCGGTGGCGGCGCCGGCCACGAGACTGGCCAGGACGGCGATGACCAGCCAGACGCCGGCCCGCTGGACCACGACGATGACCAGCGGCGCGGAGATCTCCCTCGGCTGGCGCGGCCAGGCCTCGGCCAGCGCGACCAGGGCGGCGGTGGCGGCGAACGACATCTGAAAGCCCGGCGTGACGATGGCCTCCGGCTGCAGGATCAGCACGGCGACGGCGGCGACCGCCAGCGCATGCATGCTGATCGCCTGACGGTCGGCCAGGATGGCGATGAAGGCGATCGAGGCGGTGATCGCGGCCCGCTCGGCCGGCGGCGGCGCCCCGGAGATGACCAGATAGGCCCCGACCGCGATCAGGCCGACGACGGCGGCGGCCTTCTTGCCGTTGATCCTGAGCGCCAGCCACGGCCAGGCGGCGATGATCAGCCGCGCCAGGAAGAAGCTGAACCCGCCCACCACCGCCATGTGCAGGCCGGAGATCGACAGGATGTGCGCCAGACCGGACGCGCGCATGGCCTCGACCTGGTCCGGATCGAGCCACGCCTCCTGGCCCGTGACCATGGCGGCCGCGACCCCGCCTGAGGGCTGGCCCACACGCTCGACGATGCGGCGGGCCAGATCGTGGCGCACGCCGTTGACCGCCATCGTCAGCCGCAGCCGCCACGGCGGCGGAGCCGCCTGGATCCCGCGCGGGGCCGACAGGCCGAACGCGACCCCGCCCAGGCTCTGGAACCAGGCGACGCGGCCGAAGTCGTAGGCGCCGGGGCTGGCCGGGCTGGGCGACGGGTTCAGCAGGGCCAGCATGCCGACCGCCTGACCCGGCGCGGGCGGCGCGCCCCGCACGGTGGCGCGCACCCGGACCGGCGTCGCCTCCGGCGCGAGGCCGTCGATGCGGACCGGGGCCAGCACCACCCGCGCCGCGCCGCTGGCGCCCGGACTGTCGACGTCGACGACCCAGCCCTCGATCCAGACCGGCTCGCCCATCGCGGGGGCGACCGGCGCGGCGACCCGGTCGCTGCGCGCCTTGGCGAGCGACAGCCCGCCCGCGAAAGCGGCGAGCATCAGGACCGCCAGCGTCACGATCCGGGCCGCCGCCAGCCGCCGCGCGATCCCCCAGCCCGCGAGGGCCAGCAGCGCCACGAGATAAAGCGGCCACGCCGGCGGCTCGGTCGGCAGGGCGAAATAGGTCGCCGCGCCGCCGCCCAGCGCGACGGGGGTCCACAACCGCCAGCGATCCGCCTGCCGCTCGACCTGGGCGGCCAGCCAGGTCCGGGCGCGCGCCGCGAGGCTGGCCCGGGGCGCGTCCGGCGCTATAAGGGCCGCCCGGGCCGCCAGAGGCCCGTCCAGCCTGGACGCCATGACCTCCTCACCCGCCCCCGTCGTCACCCGCTTCGCCCCCTCGCCCACCGGCTATCTGCACATAGGCGGGGCAAGAACGGCGCTTTTCAACTGGCTTTACGCCCGGCGGCGCAACGGCAGGTTCCTGATCCGGGTGGAGGACACCGACCGCGAACGCTCGACCGAGGCGGCGGTGAAGGCCATCTTCGACGGGCTGGACTGGCTGGGCCTGACCGCCGACGAACCGCCGGTGTTCCAGTTCAGCCGCGCCGACCGCCACCGCGAGGTGGTGGACGAGCTGCTGGCCCGGGGCGCGGCCTACCGCGACTTCCTGACGGCCGAGGAGACCGGCGCCCTGCGCGACGCGGCGAAGGCCGAAGGCCGGTCGTTCGAGTCGCCGTGGCGCGACCGCGAGCCGACGCCCGAGGACCTGTCCAAGCCGTTCACCGTGCGCTTCCGCCGTCCGATGGACGCGCCGGTGGTGGTCGAGGACGCGGTGCAGGGCCAGGTGCGCTGGGATAGCTCGGCGCTGGACGATCTGGTGCTGCTGCGCTCGGACGGCGCGCCCACCTACAACCTCGCCGTGGTGGTGGATGATCACGACATGGGGGTGACCCATGTGATCCGCGGCGACGATCACCTGAACAACGCCGCGCGCCAGAGCCTGATCTACGACGCGCTGGGCTGGCCGCGTCCGGTGTTCGCCCACATCTCGCTGATCCACGGACCGGATGGGGCCAAGCTGTCCAAGCGGCACGGGGCGCAGGCCGTGCACGAGTACGCAGAGATGGGCTATCTGCCCGAGGCGATGCGCAACTACCTGGCCCGGCTGGGCTGGTCGCACGGGGACGCGGAGCTGTTCAGCGACGAAGAGGCGATCGCCTGGTTCGACCTGGACGGCGTGGGCAAGGCGCCGGCGCGGCTGGACTTCGACAAGCTGGCCTATGTCAACGCCCACTGGCTGCGCCAGGCGGACGACGACCGTCTGGTCGCCCTGACCGCTGAGGCCTTGGTTCGTCGCGGCGAGGCGGCCGACGCCGCCCGCCTGGCCGCCGCCATCCCGCAGGTGAAGGACCGGGCCAAGACCGTGCTCGACCTCGCGGACCAGACCGCCTTCGCCCGCGCCGAGCGCCCGCTGGCGCTCGACGACAAGGCGCGCGGCCTGATCGCCGGCGAGGCCCGCGACCGGCTGTCGCGCCTTCGGGACCGGCTGGGTGGTCAGACCGACTGGACCGCGCCGGCGCTCGAAGCCGAGCTGAAAGCCTTCGCCGAGGCCGAGGGCGTCGGGTTCGGCAAGATCGGCCCGGTCGCCCGCGCCGCCCTGACCGGCGGCCGCCCCTCGCCCGATCTGGGCAAGACCCTGGCGGCATTGGGGCGGGAAGAGTCGCTCGGGCGCTTGGATGACGCGCTGCAACAGACTAAGTGAACGCCACCAACGATGAGTGAGCGGCGTTAAGTCGTCGCCCGACGTACCCGGAACCTCAGGGGGCCAGATGACCGACCAGACCAAAGCCGCCGGCTCGGCGACGCTCAACTACGGCGGCAAGACCGTCGACCTGCCCGTCCTGTCCGGCACCACCGGCCCCGACGTGATCGACATCAGGAAGCTGTACGGCGCGACCGAGGCCTTCACCTACGACCCGGGCTTCACCTCGACGGCGGCCTGCGAGTCCGGCCTGACCTTCATCGACGGCGACAAGGGCACGCTGCTTCATCGCGGCTATCCGATCGACCAGCTGGCCAAGCACTCGAACTTCGTCGAGGTGTGCCACCTGCTGCTGCACGGCGAACTGCCGACCGCGTCGGAATACGAGTCGTTCGAGCGCAGCATCACCATGCACACGATGCTGCACTCCCAGTTCGACCGCTTCTTCGAGGGCTTCCGCCGCGACGCCCACCCGATGGCGATCATGGTGGGCACGGTCGGGGCGCTGTCGGCCTTCTATCACGACAGCCTGGACATCCACGATCCGGTCCAGCGCAACATCTCGGCCATCCGCCTGATCGCCAAGATGCCGACCATCGCGGCGCGCGCCTTCAAATACTCTGTCGGCCAGCCGTTCATCCACCCGAAGAACGACCTGAACTACGCCGAGAACTTCCTGCGCATGTGCTTCGCCGTGCCGGCGGAGGAATATGAGGTGAACCCGGTCCTGGCCAAGGCGATGGACCGCATCTTCATCCTGCACGCCGACCACGAGCAGAACGCCTCGACCTCCACGGTGCGTCTGGCGGGCTCGTCGGGGGCCAACCCCTTCGCCTGCATCGCCGCCGGCATCGCCTGCCTGTGGGGCCCCTCGCACGGGGGCGCCAACGAGGAGGCGCTGAACATGCTCAAGGAGATCGGCACGCCGGAGAAGATCCCGGAGTTCATCGCCGGGGTGAAGGACAAGCGCTACAAGCTCATGGGCTTCGGCCACCGGGTCTACAAGAACTACGACCCGCGCGCGAAGGTGATGCAGGAGAGCGCCAACGAGGTGCTGGCCGCCGTCGGCGATCCGAACGACCCGCTGTTCCAGGTCGCCAAGGAGCTGGAGCAGGTCGCGCTGAACGACGAGTACTTCATCGAGCGCAAGCTGTATCCGAACGTGGACTTCTATTCCGGCATCACCCTGTCGGCGATGGGCTTCCCGACCACCATGTTCACCGTGCTGTTCGCGCTGGCCCGCACCGTCGGCTGGATCGCCCAGTGGCAGGAGATGATGGCCGACCCGTCCCAGAAGATCGGCCGCCCGCGCCAGCTCTACACGGGCCCGACCGAGCGCGACTACGTGCCGATCAGCCAGCGGGGCTGAGGCTCGCTCATCCGAGAAAGACAACGCCGAGGCCGCCGCCTCGGCGTTGTCGTATCGGCTGACCAGCGGAACTGACGGAGGGCTGTAAGGGGTGGGAAGGAGACCAGGCAATCAGCCGGAAAGCAGCCGATAAGTGGCGTGGCTTTCGACCCACTCGCCCTGTCGTCGATCATTCCAGACTTTCCGCTCTGGAAGGAAATCGCATAGTTCGACGTGCACTGTCTCCGTGGGCTCCCATTTCGCGTCGGCGTATCGAAGCTGAAGCACAACCGTAGAGCCACTCCTGCTTTCGCCGCTGATTGGCTCGTCGAGTTGGACCACAACGGCAGGCGATCCATCCTGGCCCGGTATGAAGTCGGTCAACGTGCCAACAACTGCTGCTTTGCCGGAGAACCAGCCGGGGTTGGGTTCGTAACCGCCGTCAAGCTGCAAGCGGTCCCCGATAGTCAGACTGTCTTGAGTCACCATCGGGGAACAATGGATGGCTCTGCAAATGTCCGCAACGGATCGGGAGCCTATTGTCGCCCAGGGGTGGGAACCAGACGACAGCCCTACCGTTATTGGAACGGCGGGAGAGCTAGGAGCCGTCCATGGACACCGCAACTCTGTTGATCGCGCTCACAACCCTCGGCGCTCAGACGGCTCCGGTTCACCAAACGCCGGACACGCTTGTGATAGGCGAAACTCCTACGCTGCGCTCTTATCACCTGTCGGCCCGGACGCACTGCGGCGCCGCAGCCTTCGAGATCGAGATCAGCGTAGATGGAAGCACTTCGCGGGTCGTAAGATCCACTATCGATGGTCAAGCCACTCCGGTGACAGTGGGTGACGAGAGCCTCGAATCCTTGATCAGCCGGTCTAGGGTGATCGGCATCAGGCCGTCCTTTTGCAGCCCAGGCTCACCGTCGATAGGGCTTGCGGTGGAAACTTATAGCAGCGAACTGGATGCTGAAGTCGGATCGAATGGGCAGACGACGCTTAACGCTACGGTAGGTAGCTGGGACTAGCGCCGCTCCCCCAAACGTCCGCAACGGGTCGAAAAGAGCCTTCGCCGCAGGAGCCGGTACCCGACGCCAGAACGTCCGGCGCCGCCTCCGCCGCCATCTCCCGCGGGTCGCGCCCCTCACGCCAACCGCCGAAACGAAAAACGCCGGGGCGGTCGCCCCGGCGTTTCCGATCCGCGAACCCTGATCAGGTTCAGGCGGCTTCGACGGTCAGCTTGCCGGCCGATTCCTTGCCGGTGCGACGGTCGCGCTCCAGCTCGTAGCCGACGCGCTGGTTCTCGTTCAGGCTGCGCAGGCCGGCGGCCTCCAGAGCGGTGATGTGAACGAACACGTCCTTGCCGCCGTCTTCCGGCTGGATGAAGCCGTAGCCCTTGGTCGGGTTGAACCACTTTACGATGCCAGTCGCCATTTCAGGTCTCCACATGGCGTTCGCCGCCAGGAAGAGCCCTGGGCGACGTGTCGGGTCTGAATGGATCGGCCGGAAAACTCGTGCGTGCGCAGAGAGAACAGGGGCGTGACGCACAGAGATCGACGGGGGCTCTATAGGCGCAAAGGCCCGTCGGCGCAAATCGGGCTCAGGCGCCGGGGACGGCCGCGCCCCGATCACGCAGCACGTCGAGCACCGCCTCCGCCGCCAGGGCGGAGGGATCGGCCCCGCCCCGGCCCATCAGGCTGAGGGCCTCGGTCTGGCGCGAGGCCTGCGCGCGCGCGGCCGCCGGATCGTCCAGCAGGCGGGCGACGGCCCGGGCCAGGGCGTCGGGCGTGGCCTCGTCCTGGATGAACTCCGGCGCGATGCGGTCGTCGGCGGCGATGTTGAACAGGGTCACGTGCCGGGCCGTCACGAACCGCTTCATGAGGGCGTAGCTGAGCGGATCGATGCGATAGGCGACGACCATCGGCGCGCCGGCGAGCGCCAGCTCGGTCGAGACGGTGCCGGAGGTGGCGAGCGCCGCGTCCGCCGCCTTCATGGCCGCGTGCTTGCGCTCCTCGCCGACCAGATGCGCGCGGAAGGGCCAGGCGGCGATGCGGCCCCGCACGTCCTCGGCGACGGGGCCGGCGGCGACGACCACGACCTGAAGCCCCGGCCGCTCGGCCTTCAGCCGCGCCACCGCCTGTTCGTAGACGGGTGTCATGCGCGCGATCTCGCTGGGGCGGCTGCCTGGGAGGACCAGCAGCAGGGGGGCGTCGGGCGCTATGCCGAGATCGGCCCGCAGCCGCGCGGGATCGGCATCGCCCAGGTCGAGGTGCAGCGCCTGGGAGCCGACCACGGTGGTCTTCAGCCCCTCGCGCTCGAACCAGGGCGCATCGAACGCATAGAGCGCCAGCAGATGGTCGACCGCGCCCGCCAGCGTCCTGGCCCGGCCCGGACGGGACGCCCAGACCTGGGGGCCCACGTACTTGATCAGGGGCGTGTCCGGCGAGGCGGCGCGGATCGCCTTGGCCACGCGGATGGTGAAGCCCCAGCTGTCGATCAGGACGACCGCGTCGGGCCGCTCCCGCGCCGCCAGGGCCGCGGTCTCGGCCACCCGTCGCTTGACCCGGCCATAGGCCTTCAGGCCCTCGATCCAGCCCAGAATAGACAGCTCGGCGATGTCGAAGGGGCTGGCGACGCCCTCAGCCGCCATGCGCGGACCGCCGACCCCGACGAAGCGCACGCGGTCGCCCAGGCGAGCCTTCAGCGCCTTGGCCAGGCCGGCGCCGAGCGCGTCGCCGGACGCTTCGGCGGCCACCAGCATGAGGGTGAGCGGCGAGGTCATCATCGGCCTACTTTCCTTCTCCCCTCGTGGGAGAAGGTGGCATGCGGAGCATGACGGATGAGGGGGAGGCGGGCCCCAGGCTCATCGTCAAACGGCGAACGGACTGAAACAGCCCCCTCATCCGAGCGCCTCCGGCGCCCACCTTCTCGCACGAGGGGAGAAGGACTGAAGCAGCGCCCGTCACAGGCTCTCCCCCCACACGAACAGGCCGAGCCGGTCCGCCGCCTGCACGATGGCGTCGCGGTCGATCAGGATCAGACGCCCCGCCACCCCGCCGACGCCCGCAAGCCCGGCGGCGGCGGCCAGCTCCACCGTGCGGGGGCCCATGACGGGCATGTCCACGCGCAGGTCCTGGATCGGCTTGGGCGCCTTGCCGAGCGCGCCCTTGCGGGCGTCCTGCGAACCGCGCAGGTCGGCGGGCAGGCCGGCGGTGCGGGTCAGCATGGCGTCGGTGCCTTCCTGCGCCTCCACCGCCAGGACCAGGCCGTCGACCACGACCGCGCCCTGGCCGATATCCAGTTCCCCCGCCTTTTCGGCCACATGCAGCGCCTTCTTCAGGTCCGCCAGCTGATCCGCCGTCGGGCTGACGCGGCCGAGCGGCCCGGGCGGAAGCATCTCGCCGCCCAGGACGTCGTCGGCGCCTTCGATGGCGTAGCCCTCGCCCTCGAAGATCGAGAGGATCTTCCTCAGCAGGGCGTCGTCGCCCTTGGTCGCCGCCGCCACGATGCCGGGCAGCAGGGTGGCCCCCTTGAAGTCCGGCTTCAGGCTCTTGAAGTCCGGCCGGGCGACGTTGCCGGCGAAACAGACCGCGCCGCACCGTTCGCGCTTCAGGGCCGACAGGATGCCCCCGATCTCGGCCATGCCCAGCTCGGCGCCGGCGTATCGGACCAGATGGGGATCGGCGAAGCCGGCGAGGCGGATCACGAACACCTCGCGCCCCTCCTCCTCGCAGCGGGCGGCCACCTTCAGCGGCAGGTCGCCGCCGCCGGCGATCAGGCCGAGCTTCGAGGCGGGCGCGCTCATTCGCCGGGCAGGCAGAGGGGGCGGCGCGCGTCCTCGCGGATGAAGGCGATGATCTCGCCGATCTCCGGCAGGTCGGCGTAGGTTTCGGCCGCGCGGTCGACCCGGTCGGTGAAGACGCCATCGCCCTCGAACAGGTCGCGATAGGCCGCGAGCAGCCGCCGGATCGCGTCCTTGCCATAGCCCTTGCGCTTCAGGCCGACGAGGTTCAGCCCGTGCAGGCGCGCGTGGTTGCCCCAGGCGGAGCCGTAGGGGATCACGTCCCGCGTCACGGCCGCTAGGCCGCCGACGATCGCCCCCTGGCCCACCCGGCCGTTCTGGTGCACGGCGCAGAGCCCGCCCAGGAACACCTTGTCGCCCACCCGCGCGTGGCCGCCCAGGGTGGCGTTGTTGGCCATGACGACGTTGTCGCCGACCACCGCGTCATGGCCGACGTGGGCCCCGGTCATGAACAGGTTGTTCGAGCCGACCCGCGTGACGCCGCTCCCCTGGGGCGTGCCCCGGTTGAAGGTCGAGTGCTCGCGGATGACGTTGTCGGCGCCGATCTCGAGACGCACCGGCTCGCCCTTGTAGCCGTTGTGCTGGGGGTCCCCGCCGATCACGGCGAAGGGATGGATCACGGTGTGCTCGCCGACATGGGTGTCCTGCTGGACCACCACGTGGCTGATCAGGCGCACGCCGGCGGACAGGGTCACGCCGGGCCCCACCACGCACCAGGGGCCGACCTCGACGTCGGACGCCAGCTCGGCCTTCAGATCGACCTGGGCGGTCGCGTGGATCGCCATGGTCAGCTCACCGGCTGGTCGACGGTGACCGCCATGGCCATGAACTCGGCCTCGGCCGCCAGCTTGCCGTCGATGAAGGTCTCGCCCCGGAACTTGTAGGCGTCGCCGCGCGCGCGGGTGACCACCACCTGCATGCGCAGCTGATCGCCGGGACGGGCGGGCTTGCGGAAGCGGACGCCGTCGATCGACATGAACATGATGACCTTGTCGGCAACGTTCACGTCCAGCGACTTGGACATCAGCAACGCCCCGGTCTGGGCCATCGCCTCGACGATCAGCACGCCGGGCATGACCGGATCGATGGGGAAGTGCCCAGGGAAGAAGGGCTCGTTGTGGCTGACGTTCTTGATCCCGGTGATCGAGGTCGTGGCGACGAAATCCTCCGCCCGGTCCACCAGCAGGAAGGGATATCGATGCGGCAGCCGCCGCATCACCTCGGCGTAGTCGATCCTGCCGTCGTCCTCAGCCATCTCAATCCGCCCTGCCGCGTTGCTTGCCTGACGCCTGTTTGGCCAGCCAGACGGCTTCGCGCAAGGATTGTCGGATGGGCTTGGCCGGATAGCCGGACCAGGTCTCGCCCGCGGGCACGTCGGCGAGCACGCCCGCGCCGGCGGCGATGCGCGCGCCGTCGCCGATGGTGATGTGGTCGCCGACGCCCGCCCGGCCGCCGAACATCACGCCGTCGCCGACGATGACCGATCCGGAAACGCCGGTGTGCGCCGCCATCAGGCAGAAGCGTCCGATGCGGCAGTTGTGGCCGATCTGGACCAGGTTATCGATCTTGGTCCCCTCGCCGATCACCGTGTCGTCGAAGGCGCCCCGGTCGATGCAGGTGTTGGCGCCGACGGTGACGTGGTCCTGAAGGATCACGCGACCCAGCTGCGGCACGTCGATCGGGCCGACGGGCGACGCGGCGGCCCCGAAACCCGCCTCTCCGATCCGGGCGCCGGACAGGATGCGCACCCCGTCGCCGACCAGCGCGAAGCCCAGGGTGACATGGGCACCGATCGAGCAGCCGCGCCCGATCTGCACGCCGGGGCCGATCACCGAATTGGCGCCGATCCGCGTCCCGCGGCCGATCCGGACGCCCCGGCCCAGGACGACGCCCGGCTCGACGACGACGCTGTCGTCCTGGGCGGCCTCGACGACTTCGGCGGCTGAGTCCAGCTGCACCGGCGCGCACAGTCGGCCGGACGCCCGCGCCCAGAGGGCCTGGGGAAACCGGCTGACGACCACGGCGGCGGAAGGCGGCGCGTGATCGACCATGTCCGCGTTCACGACCACCGCGCCGGCCGCGGTGTCGGCGAGCCGTCCGGCCAGCTTGCGGTCCGACAGGAAGGCCAGGTCGTCGGCCCCGGCCGAGGCCAGGGGCGCGACCCCGGAGATCATGCGACCCCCGCCCCTCGCCACCTCGCCCCAATCCCCAACCAGATCGGCCAGGGCGACGGGGGGCAGGCGACGGAAGAAGCGGGGATCAGGCATGCCTTACTGGGCGGCGGTCGGCTGCTGCTGCTGCACCGGCACCTGCAGACGGTTGAACGTCAGCGTCGGCAGCTGGGCGTTCAGCCGCTGGATCACGGTGTCGGTGATGTCCATGGCCGGGTTGACGACATAGACGCTCTCGCGGTCGATCAGGATGCCGCAGCCGCGCTCCTGGTAGACGGCGACGATGATCGGATCGACCGCCTGGGCGATGGCCTGCAACTGCACGCCGCGGGTGTAGCGCAGCTCGTTGTCGCGCGTCTGCTCCAGCTGGCCGGCTTCCTGGACCCGCTGCTGCAGGGCGGTGCGGCGCTGCTCGAACTCCTGCGGCGGGATCGTGGACTGGCCCTGCTGCAGCGCCTGGGCCTCGGTCTCGATCTGGGCGGCGTAGGGCTGAAGCTCCGCGCGAACCTCCTCGACCAGGCGCTGAATGCCCGTCGCCAGCGACTGGCCGGCGGTCGACTGAGCGATCAGGCGCTCGTTGTGATAGACGCAGACGCCCGGGATGGCGGGGCCGGGGTTGGCCGGGCCGGCGGTCTGGGCGGACGCCGCCGAGGCGGCCAGCGAGACGAGGCCGAAGGCGGCCAGGGCGAGGGTCTTCATGGGGGTCACCTGTGTCCGGGGAAACCGGATCGCTTAGAACTGGGTCGAGGTCGAGAAGCGGAAGGTCTCCGTCTCGTCATAGTCTTCTCTAGAGAGAATGTGGCTGAGGTCGAAGCGGATCGGGCCCATCGGGGAGCGCCAGTGGATGCTCACGCCGGCCGAGGCCCTGAGCGAGGCGTCGTCGACGATCGAGGTGTCTATGACGCCGTTGTCGTTCACGGTGTAGCGGTCGTCCAGGCCGCCGATCGTGCCGACGTCGGCGAACAGCGAGGTGCGGATGCCGTACTCCTCCGGCAGGCCGTTCGGCACCGTGAGCTCCGCCGTGCCGATGGCGTAGAAGTTGCCGCCCAGGGCGTCGTTCGTGACCAGGTCGCGCGGGCCGATGCCGGCGGTCTCGAAGCCGCGGAAGGTGTTCCCGCCCTTGAAGAAGCGGTCGTTGATGCGGATCGCGTCGCCGGCCCAGCCGGCGACGTAGCCGGCCGACCCCTGCAGGCTGACGACCCAGCTGGGGGTCAGGCCCCAGTACCAGGCGGCGTCCACCTCGGTCTTGATGTAGTTCACGTCCCCGCCGATGCCGGCGAAGTCCTGGCGCAGGTTGCCCGACCAGCCGCGCGTCGGCCGCACCGGATCGTTGCGCCGATCGACGAACAGGGTGTAGCCGGCCGAGGAGTTGATCGAGGCGCCGATCTGGTCGCACAGCGCCCGCGAGCCGCCGGATTCGCAGTAGTTGCGGGGCACGATCACCTCGTCGTCCCGCAGGAAGTAGCGCACGCTGAACAGGGTCGACCGGTTCAGCGGGTAGGACAGGCGAAGCCCCGCGCCGGTCGAGCGATAGTCGAACGAGCTCTCTTCCTGGAAGTCGTAGCGCGAGTGGAACAGGTCGAAGCCGGCCCGCAGGTTGCGGCCCAGGAAGCGCGGCTCGGTGAAGCGGAAGTCGATCTGCTGGCGCAGCGAGCCCCATTCCAGGCGCGCCAGCAGGTTCTGGCCGCGGCCGCGGAAGTTGCGCTCGGAAATGCCGAGGTTGACCACGAAGGAGTCGACCGAGCTGAAGCCCGCGCCCACCGACAGCTCGCCGGTCGGCTGCTCGGTGACGTTGACGTTCAGGACGCTGCGGTCCGGCGCGCTGCCGCGCGCCTCCTCGATCTCGACCTCCTCGAAGAAGCCCAGCGCACGGAGGTTGTTTCGCGACAGGTCCATCAGCCGGCGATTGAAGGCGTCGCCCTCGACCAGCAGCAGCTCTCGACGGATCACCGGATCGATGGTGCGGGTGTTGCCGACCACGTTGATGCGCTCGACATAGACGCGCTCGCCCTCGGTGACGTTGAAGGTCACGTCGACGGTGTCGGTGTCGGGATTGGCGGTGTAGGTCGGATTGATGTCGACGAAGGCGTAGCCGGCGGAGCCCGCGGCGAACGTCAGGGCGTCGACGGAGTCCTCGATCAGGTCGCTGCGGTACAGCTGCCCGGTGCGGATCGGCAGCAGGGCCTCGAGGAAATCGGCGTTCAGGCGATCCGTCTGGGTCTGCACCGACACTTCGCCGAAGTTGTAGCGATCCCCCTCCTCGACCGTCAGGGTGATGCCGAAGGAGTCGTCGTCCGGAGACAGTTCGGCCACGCCCGACAGGATCCGGAAATCGTAGTAGCCCCGGTTGGTGTAGAAGGTCCGCAGCTGCTCGCGGTCGTAGTCGAGGCGATTGGGGTCGTAGTTGTCGTTAGAGGTGAACAGCCGCCACCAGCGTGACGTCTTGGTGACCATCACCTCGCGCAGGTCGCCGTCGGAATAGGCCTCATTGCCCAGGAAGGTGATCTGACGCACGCCCGTCTCGGGGCCCTCGTCGATCTCGAACACCACGTCGACCCGGTTCTGCTCGAGCTGGACCAGCTTGGGCGTGACCGACGCCGAGATGCGGCCCTGGAGCCGGTACAGCTCGACGATGCTCTGCACATCCTCCTGGACGCGGGCGCGGGTGAAGATCCCGCGCGGCTGCAGCGTGACCTCCTCGCGCAGCTTGTCCTCGCGGACGGCGTTGTTCCCCTCGAACACCACCTGGTTGATGATCGGGTTCTCGACGATGTCGATGATCAGGTCGCCGTTGGGCTGGACCCCCATCTGGACGTCGGAGAACAGATCGGTGCGGAACAGGGTGCGGACGGCGACGTCCAGGACCTGGGAGTCGACCGTGTCGCCAGCCTGGATCGGCAGGTACGAAAGCACCGTGGACTGATCGATCCGCTGGTTGCCGCGCACGATGATGCGGTTCACGCGCGCCTGGTCGGCGGGCGCGATCTCAACGACCGGCGGCTGGGCCTCGGGGGTCGCCGTCGGCGCGGCGTCCTGGGCCAGCGACGGTCCGGCCGCGAGCGCCAGCGCGCCCAGGCTGCAGCAGGCGCTCAGGCGCAGGAGATGACGGGATCGGACAGGGCTCATGCGGTCTACCATCGGGGGCTGGCGTCGGCTCAACTCGCGAGCCCGCCGAGGAAACGGAACAGGTTCAACTTCTGCAGGTCGTTCCAGGTGGCGAACAACATCAAAGCCGCCAGCAAAGCAAGACCGACCCGGTACCCCGCCTCCTGAACACCGGCCGCCACGGGCTTTCCGGCCACAGCCTCGTAGCCGTAGAAAACCAAGTGTCCGCCATCCAGGACGGGGATGGGCATCAGGTTGATGAAGCCGATTCCGATCGAAAGTATGGCCGCGAACTGCACCAGGGTGAGCAGAATGTTCAGGGCGGTGAACATCGGGTCGGGGTTGGCGTTGGCGGCCTGATCGGTCAGGGCCCCGGACGCCTTGGCGATGCCCAGCGGCCCGCTCAGCTGGTCGCCGCTCTCACGGCCCGTCACGAGGCGACCCAGATAGTGCAGCGTGGTGCCGATCACGTCGCCGACCTCGGCGACGCCGCGCCCGACGGCGGTGAGCGGATCGTAGCGGATGAAGCGCACCTCGTCGCGGCGGGCGCCCACCTCCAGGCCGATCCGGCCGACGGTCACGCGGCCGGCGACGGGATCGTTCTCCACCGTCCGCGCGGGCGTGGCGATGAGCTCCACCAGCCGCTCGCCGCGCTCCACCGTGAAGACCAGCGGTTCGCCGGCGTTCAGGCTGACGATGCGGATCATCTCGTTGGCGTCCTCGATGCGGCGGCCGTCGATCGCCGTGATGAGGTCGTTCGCCTGGAAGCCCGCCGCCGCCGCCGGGCCGTCGGGCGCGACGGTCGCCACCCGGGGCGGGGCCTGCTGGACGCCCAGGGTGGCGAACAGGACCGCGAAGATCAGGGTGGCCAGGACGAAGTTGGCGAACGGCCCGGCCGCCACAATTAGGGCGCGCTGCCACACCGGCTTGAAGTGGAAATAGTCGCCGACGGCGCCGGCCCCCTCCTCGCGCTCGATGCGCCCCCGCAGCTCGGCGAGACCCTTGTGGTCCGGCACGCTGGAGGCGTCCATGTCGCCGGCGAACTTGACGTAACCGCCGAGCGGCAGCCAGGCGAGACGCCACTCGATGCCGTGCCGGTCCTTGCGGCTGAGGATCGCCCGGCCGAACCCGATGGAGAAGCGCTCGACCTTCACGCCGAAGGCGCGCGCGGTCCAGAAGTGCCCCAGCTCGTGGATCGTGACGATGACCGTCAGGACCAGGAGGAACGGCACGACGTAGATCAGGACCTGACCGAGGGCGTCCAGCATGAAAATCGATGTCTCCCGTCCGTCAGGCCGCGGCCGCCATCTCGGCGATGACGTCCGAAGCGATGCCCCGCGCGACGGCGTCAACCTGAAGCGCCGCGCGACAGGCGTCCTCGGCGCTGAACTGTCCCCCCGCGCCGGTCACCCGCTCCAAGGTTTCCGCGACGACTGAGGCAATATTGAGAAAGGCCAGACGACGGTCAAGAAACGCGAAGGCCGCCGCCTCGTTGGCCGCGTTGAACACCGCCGGCGCCGCGCCCCCCGCCTCCAGCGCCTGCCGCGCCAGCGCGAGCGCGGGAAAGCGCTCCAGGTCCGGGGCCTCGAAGGTCAGCCCCCCCAGCGCCGCGAGGTCCAGCTTCGGCGCCGGCCAGGCCGCGCGGCCCGGCCAGGCCAGGGCGCAGGCGATCGGCGTCCTCATGTCCGGCGGCCCCATCTGGGCAAGCGTCGAGCCGTCGATCATCTCGACCAGGCTGTGGATGATCGACTCCGGGTGCACCACGACGTCGATCCGGGCCGAGGGCGTGTCGAACAGATAGGCCGCCTCGATCATCTCCAGGCCCTTGTTGGCCATGGTGGCGCTGTCGACCGAGATCTTGGCGCCCATGCTCCAGTTGGGATGGGCCACGGCCTGTTCGGGCGTGATCGCGCCCATGGCCGAGCGCGGCGTGCGGCGGAAAGGCCCGCCGGACGCGGTAAGGATGATCTTCTCGACCGTCTCGGGCCGGTCGTGCGGGAACACCTGGAAGATGGCCGAGTGCTCGGAATCGACCGGGATCAGACGACCGCCGGACGAAGCCACGCGCGCCTTCAGCGCCGGGCCGCAGCAGACCAGACTCTCCTTGTTGGCCAGCGCCAGGGTCGCGCCGGTCCCCGCCGCCGCCCAGGCCGAACGCAGGCCCGCCGCCCCGACGATGGCGGCCATGACCAGGTCCGTCGGCCGGACCGCCGCCTCGACGACGGCGTCGGACCCGGCGGCGACCTCGACCTCGAGGTCGGCGACGGCGGCGCGGAGCTCTTCCAGGCGGTCGGCGTCGGCGGTGACCACGACCCGAGGGCGCCAGCGGCGCGCCTGCTCGGCCAGTCGTCGGACGTTGCCCGCGCCGGTCAGGGCCACGACCTCGAACGGCTCGCCGCCGCCCGCCTCGATGGCGGCCATCAGGTCCAGCGTAGAGACGCCGACGGAGCCGGTGGAGCCCAGGACCGTGATGCGGCGGGCGCGCGTCATCCGCCCTGCCCCATCTGCACGAGGAAACGCCCGGCGGCGATGATCACGATGGCGAACATCAGGCCGTCGACGCGGTCCAGCAGGCCGCCGTGGCCGGGAATGATGTCGCCCGCGTCCTTGACCCCGAAGCGTCGCTTGAGCGCGGATTCCCACAGGTCGCCCGCCATGGCCGCCGCGCCGCCGGCCAGGCCCAGCATGGCCCCGACCACGAGGCTCTTCGTGCCCGCGTCGGGCAGCGCGGTCATGGCGACGCCGGCGGCGGTCGCGGCGAACAGGCCGGCGATGAAGCCGGACCAGGTCTTGTTGGGCGAAAAGCGCGGCCACAGCTTCGGCCCGCCGACGGTCGAACCCACCAGAAAGGCCATGATGTCCGCCGACCAGGTCACCGCGAAGGTCAGGGTGACCCAGTAGAAGCCCTCGACGCTGGTCCCGTCGCGCAGCCAGATGAAGAGCACCGCCGGCCAGCCGATGTAGAGGACCCCGTAGGCCGCATCGACCGGCGAGCGCTTGCGGCTCCAGGCGAACAGTCCGGCGAGCGCGGCGCCGGCGACCATCACGATCAACCCCAGCGAAAGCCCGACGAAATGGACCGCCGCGAGCGCCGCCAGCAGCGCGGCCGCCACGCCGACGACCACCGAGCGCCAGCTCTGCGGCGCGCTCATCCGCGCCCATTCGGCGGCAAGCAGCACGCAGGCGGCCGCCATGACGGCGAGAATCCACAGACCGCCCAGCCACACCGCGAAGATGGCCGGCGGCGCCAGGACGGCGGCGGACGCCGCGCGCAGGCCGAAGTCGCCGACCCGGATCGCCATCAGCCGGCCGCGAGCACAGGCTGGGCGGGTCGGCCGCCGAAGCGGCGCTGACGTCGCCGGTAATCCGCCACCGCCTGCCCCAGCGCCTCGGCGCCGTAATCGGGCCAGAGCACGTCCTGGAACACCAGTTCGGCGTAGGCGGCCTCCCACAGGAGGAAGTTCGACAGGCGCTGCTCGCCCGAGGTGCGCACGATCAGGTCCAGGGGCGGCGCTCCGGCGGTCGACAGCCCGGCGTCGAGGTCCGCCTCGCCCACCCTAAACCCGCCGTCGCGCGCGGCCCGGTCCACCAGCGCCTGGGCCGCGTCCACCAGATCGGCCTGACCGCCGTAGTTGAAGGCGACCTGCAACAGGAACCGGTCGTTGCCCGCCGTGCGACGCTCCGCCCGCTCCACGATCTCGGCGATGTCGGCCGGCAGTCCGGTGCGGCGGCCCAGAACCCTCACCCTCACGCCCTCGCGCGCGAGCCGGTCCAGATCGCTGGCCACATAGGCGCGGACCAGGCCCATCAGGTCGGAGACCTCCTCGGCCGGACGGCGCCAGTTCTCGGTCGAGAAGCCGAAGACCGTCAGGCAGCGGATACCGAAATCGGGCGCGGCCTGAACCGTGCGCTTCAGCGCCTGAACGCCCTCGCGATGCCCCACGGCGCGCGGCACGCCCCGCCGCTCGGCCCAGCGTCCGTTGCCGTCCATGATGATGGCGACGTGGCGGGGCCCCTCAGGACCCGGCCCGTCAGGGGCGTCGGTCATCGCGTGCGCTCCGGGGCTCAGGTCGATCAGACCTGCATGATCTCGGCTTCCTTGACCTTCAGGGCCTCGTCAATGCGCTTCACGGCGGCGTCGGTATCCTTCTGGACCTCGGCCTCCATCTTCTTCTGCTCGTCCTGGCTGATCTCACCGGCCTTTTCGGCCTTCTTCAGCTCGTCGTTGGCGTCGCGGCGCACGTTGCGCACGGCGATCTTCTGCTGCTCGGCGTATTTGGCCGCGAGCTTGACCAGGTCCTTGCGGCGCTCCTCGGTGAGCGGCGGGATCGGGATGCGCAGGGTCTGGCCGTCGACAACGGGATTCAGGCCCAGGCCCGCGGAACGGATGGCCTTCTCGACCGAGACCACCATCCCCTTGTCCCAGACGCTGACCGTGATCATGCGCGGCTCCGGCACGCTGATGGCGGCCACCGTGTTCAGGGGGGAGGTGGAGCCGTAGGCCTCGACCATCACCGGGTCCAGAAGTCCGGCGTTGGCGCGGCCGGTGCGCAGACCGGCGAACTCCTCCTTGAGGGCGCCCACCGCCTTGTCCATGCGGTCGCGGAAGGTCTTGAGGTCAGGCTTGGCCATGGCGTTTGTCCTCGCTCTCGTTTGTCCAAGTTCAGGTCAGGCGGCGGCCCGGGGCTCGCCGATGATGGTGAAGGTCCCCTGCCCGTTCAGGACCTTGCGCAGCGAATCCTCTTCGCGGATCGAGAAGACCACGATGGGGATCCGGCTCTCCCGCATCAGGGCGATGGCGGAGGCGTCCATCACGCGCAGGTCGCGCGACAGGACGTCGTGATAGGTGAGCGTGTCGTAGCGGGTGGCGCTGGGGTCCTTCTTCGGGTCGGCCGAATAGACGCCGTCCACGCTGGTGCCCTTCAGGAGCGCGTCACAGCCCATCTCGGCCGCCCTGAGCGCCGCCGCCGTGTCGGTCGTGAAATAGGGGTTGCCCGTGCCGGCGGCGAAGATGACCACGCGGCCCTTCTCCAGATGCCGGACCGCCCGCCGGCGGATGTAGGGCTCGGCGATCGCGGCCATGGGGATGGCGCTCTGCACCCGCGTGTCGACGCCGATCTTCTCCAGCGCGTTCTGCATGGCCAGCGCGTTCATGACCGTCGCCAGCATGCCCATGTAGTCGGCCGAGGCCCGCTCCATGCCCTTCGCCGCCGTCGACAGGCCGCGGAAGATGTTGCCGCCGCCGATCACCAGACAAACCTGCACGCCCGAACGGACCACGCGGGCGATCGCCTCGGCCACCGTGTCCACGGTCTTCATGTCGATGCCGTAGCCCTGATCGCCCATCAGGACTTCGCCGGAGACCTTCAGCAGCACCTTCTTGAACTTGGGCGTGGCGCTGTCGGACATGGGGGGCGGACTCTCGGGAATCGGGCGGCGGGGGCGGGGCACCATAGACGAAGGGCGCGCCGGCCTTCAAAGCCGAACGGGCCCCCGTTGTCACGCGATAAGCGGTCGCGACGCGCCCTGGGGCGTCAGCCCTTGGTCATCGAGGCGACTTCGGCCGCGAAGTCAGGCCCTTCGACCTTCTCCACGCCCTCGCCCAGCGCCATGCGCACGAAGCCGACCAGCTTCAGCGAACCGCCCAGCGACTTGGCCGTCTCGGCCACCAGCTGCTCGATCGTCTGGTCCGGGTTCATGACGAACGGCTGCTTGGACAGCACCACGTCCTTCTGGAACTTGGCGATCTGACCGTCGACGATCTTCTCGATCATGTTCTCGGGACGGCCTTCCTCCTTGGCCTTCTCGATCAGGACGGCGCGCTCGCGCTCGATGGCGGCCGGGTCCAGGTCGTCGGTGTTGAGCGACAGCGGGGCCGTGGCGGCCACGTGCATGGCGATCTTGCGGCCCAGCTCGCGCATCTGGGCCTTGTCGCCGGCGCCTTCCAGCGCGACCAGCACGCCGATGCGGCCCAGCGACGGGGCCACGGCGTTGTGGACGTAGGAGGCGACGACGCCTTCCTCGACCGACAGGCGCGCGGCGCGGCGCAGCTGCATGTTCTCGCCGACGGTGGCGATCAGGTTCGTCACCTCGTCCTGGACGGTCTTGCCGTTCTCCAGCTGGGCGCCGTGCAGGCCCTCCAGGTGGTGATGCTCCAGACCCAGCTGGGCGAACTGCTTGGCGGCGTTCTGGAACAGGTCGTTCCGGGCCACGAAGTCGGTCTCGGCGTTGAACTCGATCGCGGCGCCGATCTCGCCGGCCCCGTCCTCGCGGGTCGCCACGGCGACCAGGCCCTCGGCGGCGACGCGGTCGGCCTTCTTGGCGGCCTTGGACAGGCCCTTGGCGCGCAGCCAGTCGATGGCGGCCTGCAGGTCGCCGTTGGTCTCGGCCAGCGCCTTCTTGCAGTCCATCATGCCGACGCCGGTCTTCTCACGCAGCTCCTTCACGAGCGCGGCGGTGATCTCGGCCATGTTGTCTCTCCTAGAGTCAGGTCTTCGTAAGGTAACGGCCGGGCTGCATTAGCCCGGCCGTGTGTCGGTTTCGCCTCGGATCAGGCGAAGGCTCAGCCGGTGGCTTCCTCGGTCGCGACGGCGTCCAGGGCCTCGGTGTCGGCCGACGGATTCTCGCTGGCCAGCAGCTCCTCGGCGGCGCCTTCGGTCCCGGCCGGCGCAGCTTCGGCAGCGACCGGAGCGGGCTCACGCAGCGCCGGCTCGACCGGCGCCTCCGACGCGCCCAGGTCGATGCCCTGGGCCGAGGCGCCGGCGGCGAGACCGTCCAGCACCGCGTCGGCGATCAGGTCGCAGTAGGTCTGGATGGCGCGGGCGGCGTCGTCGTTGCCCGGGATCGGATAGGTGATGCCGTCCGGATCGCAGTTGGTGTCCAGGATGGCCACGATCGGGATGTTCAGCTTGCGGGCTTCCTGAATCGCGATCGCTTCTTTGTTGGTGTCGATCACGAACATGATGTCGGGGATGCCGCCCATGTCCTTGATGCCGCCGAGCGAGGCTTCCAGCTTGTCACGCTCGCGCTGCAGGCTGAGCAGTTCGCGCTTCTGACGGCCCTCGCCGCCCGACTCGAGCACCTGGTCCAGCTCGCGCAGACGCTGGATCGAACCGGACACGGTCTTCCAGTTGGTCAGGGTGCCGCCGAGCCAGCGGTTGTTCATGTAGTACTGAGCGCAGCGCTTGGCCGCCTCGGCGACCGGGTCGGCGGCCTGGCGCTTGGTGCCGACGAACAGCACGCGACCGCCCTTGGCGGCCACGTCGCGCACGGCGACCAGCGCCTGATGCATCAGCGGCATCGTCTGCGACAGGTCGATGATGTGGATGTTCGAGCGCGAGCCGAAGATGTAACGCTCCATCTTCGGGTTCCAGCGGTGCGTCTGGTGGCCGAAGTGGGCGCCCGCTTCGAGCAGGGTGCGCATGGAGAATTCAGGCAGAGCCATCTGCGTACGGTCCTTTTTCCGATCAATCCGCCGCAGGCGCTGTAAAGGTCGAAACCCTCGGAACGGAGCGAACCGGATGTCTCCCGGCACGCGCCACGCCTGCGTGTGAAGTGCGCCGGGCAGATAGGCGAAACCCCCGCCAAACGCAAGTCCGCCGTGGCCGTCGAGAGGTAACGGTGTTATCGTGCGACTTCCGCTCGGGGGAGCCGCCATGATCGCCTTGCGCAGATCCAGGATCCTGGGAGCCGCGGTGATCGCGGCCTCGGCCATCGCCGGCCTGGCGTCGTCCCAGGCCCCGGCGCCCCTCGGACCGGCCGCGACGCCCTTCGACCTACAGCCCGACAGGGCCGAGGCCGCCGCACTCGACCAGGCGCGGCAAAACCCCTTCATCGCGCGGCTGCGCGGCGTCTCGGCCAATCTGCCCCAGGTCGGCGTGGTGCTCGACCAGGCCGCGTCCTCGAACGTGCCGGTCCTGGCGCCCGCCGATCCCGGCCTGTTGCAGACGGCGCGGTTCTATCCCGCCGACACCCACTATACGCTCGTGGTCCGGCCGCCCGGCCGGATCGTCGAGATCTATGGGACGACCCGCGCCTTCCGCCCCGCCGACCCCGTGCGGCCCGGCGCGACCGCTCAGGCCCCGGTCGCGGCGCGCGCCCCGCAGAGGACGACCGCCGCCCGCGCAGAGGCCCAGGCTCAGGCTCTGGCCCAGGCCCGCGCCCGAGGGCTCGAGACCATCATCGCCGAGCGGACGGAGTATGGCGTCGACGTCGCCTTCAGCCGGTTCGGCGCGGCCTACAACGTCACCTTCGTGTGCGACGCCCAGGGGCCGCCCGATTGCGACGAGGCGGCGGCGATCCGCTTCGCCGCCGGGCTGGAGCTGATCGGCGGGGGCGGCTGATGCGCTGGCCCGTGCTCGCCGCCTGTCTGCTGCTCTCGGCCTGCGCTCCCGGCGGCTGTTCGGGGACCGGTCCCGCGCCGGCCCCCGCCCCCGAGACGCCGGAGCCGGACGCGCCCGCCCCGCCTCAACCCGAGCCGGAGCCCGAGCCGGAGCCTGAGCCCGTCACATGGCCTCACGAGCCGGCCGGCGCGTTGCACCCCGGCTCGGGAACCGGCGCGACCGATGCGACCCTTTGGGCGCCGGGCATGCGGTTTCCGATGGAGGCGGCCCCGGCCTACGCCAACTCCCAGGTCTACGGCTACGGCGGCTATGCTGCGCCGGGCCCGGGCGGCCAGTGCGACGCGCGCAACTACGCCTATCCCTGGCGCGACAACTTCTGTGAGACCCGGTCCTGGACCAACACCATGTGCCCCGCCGGCCAGGGGCACCAGGGCCAGGACATCCGCCCCGCGACCTGTGTGAAGAAGGTGCACTGGGTCGTCGCCGCCGAGAGCGGGGTCGTCACCTCGATCGGCTCGTACTCGGTGTTCATCGCCGGGGATTCCGGGCGCATCTACCGCTATCTGCACATGGATCCGGCCGGGGTGAACGCGCTGATCGACGAGGGTCAGCGGGTGTCCCGAGGCCAGCGGCTGGGCCAGGTGTCGGACGCCTTCGGCGGGAACGCCACGACCATCCACCTGCATTTCGAGATCAAGGCGCCGGTCGCCAGCGGCGGCTCCAGCGCGGTCATCTTCGTGCCGACCTATTCGAGCCTCGTGGACTCGTACCAGCGCCTGCTGACGGCGGCGCCGCCGCCGTCAGCCTGATCGCCCGTCGCTCTACTCGTCGAGCGCCTGGGCCTGTTGCAGGTGCGCCCGGATCTTCGGCAGCACCATGCGGGCGTGCTCGGCCAGTTGGGGCGCGTCCGTGTTGTCGGAGAAACCCTCGTGCAGGGTGACCGCTTCCTGGTGGGCGGCGACCTGCTGGTCGATGTAGACGCTGTCGAACGCCTCGGCCGAAGCCGAGCGCAGATTGTCGAGCAGGCCCTGGCGGCGCTCGTCCAGCTCGGTCGGAATCCGCGCGTCCGGCGCCGCCTGCGGGACGATGCCCCTCATGGCCTCGGCCGCCTGGGTGTGGTCGGTGCGGATCATGGTGGCCAGCTCGCGGATCTGCGGGTTTTGGCTGCGCTCCAGCGCGATCTCGGCGGCCTGGATCTCGTACATGTCGCCCTCCGCGGCATTGGAGACATAGGCCCCGACGCTGTTCGCGCCCATCGTCGCGGCCGAGGTCTGGCCGACGGGGGCGGCGGCGGCGTCCTGCACCGCGTCGACCGGGTTCTGGTTGGCGTCGTTGTCGCCGCAGGCGGCGAGCAGAAGGGCCGAGGCCGAGGCGGCCAGCAGCAGTCGGGTCATGTCAGGTCTCCCGTGGTGAAACTCGCCGCGACAACCGCGACGTCCCGCCAAGGTTCCCGGTTCAGGCGTCCTCGAGCATCAGCACGCCCGGGGCCGACTTCAGCGCGCCCCTGAGCGCCGCATCGAGCCGGTAGCGGCCCGGCAGGGTGAGCTCCACCTCGCGCCGGCCGTCCAGCGAGGCGACCAGGGAGATCGTCCCGCCCTTGCCCGGCGCGATCGCCCGGTCCAGCCGCGCCTTGATCGAGGCGGGGTCCGCCCCGCGCGCCGACAGATGCACCCGCAGCCCCGCGCCGGCGTCGTCCAGCACCGCGTCGAGCCGCGAGACCTCGTCGCCGAAGAAGCGCACCTCCCCGTCCGCCGCCTTGGCGCGCACCTTCACCAGCACCGAGGCGCCGGGCTCCAGCAGGTCGCGGCAGCGGCGCAGCGAGTCCGGGGTGAACAGGCACTCGAACTCGCCGGTCGGGTCGGAGAAGGCCACGAAGGCGAACTTCTCGCCGGTGCGCGCGCTGGTGCGCTCCTGCTTGCGGCGGATCACCCCCGCCATCTGGAAGGCCTCGTGGCCCTGCTCCGCCCGCGCGATGGCCTCGGCGACGAAGGTCACGCGCTTCCTGCGCAGCTGTCCCTCCAGGTCCTCCAGCGGGTGGCCCGACAGGTAGAAGCCGACCGCCGCCAGCTCCTGGTCCAGCCGCTCGGGGCCGACCCAGGGCTCGGTGCTCTTCAGGCGCGGCCGCGCGGCGTGCGCCTGATCGGCGCCGAAAAGGCTGACCTGGGAGGAGGCCCGTTCCGCCGCCACGCTCTGGCAATAGGCCATCAGGACGTCGGCCTGCTCCACCAGCTGGCGCCGGTTTGGATGGATCGAGTCGAAGGCCCCGGCGCGGGCCAGGTTCTCCAGCGCCCGCTTGTTGACCGCGCGCGGATCGACCCGCTCCAGGAAGTCGAAGATGTCGGCGAACGGCCCGCCCGCCTGGCGCACCTCCACCACGTGGCGCATGGCCTCCAGACCCACGTTGCGGATCGCGCCCAGCGCATAGAGCACCGCGCCCTCGCCCGCCTCGTCATAGGCCACGTCGAAGTCGGCCGACGACCGGTTCACGTCCGGCGCCACCACCTTCACCCCGAAGCGGCGCGCGTCCTGGTAGAAGACCGCCAGCTTGTCGGTGTTGGACAGGTCCAGGCTCATTGACGCGGCCATGAACTCGACCGAGTGATTGGCCTTCAGCCAGCCGGTCTGGAAGCTGATCAGCGCATAGGCCGCGGCGTGGGACTTGTTGAAGCCGTAGCCCGCGAACTTGGCCACCAGATCAAAGATGCCGCCGGACTGCGCCTCCGGCACGCCCTTCTCGGACGCGCCCTTGATGAAGCGGGCCCGCTGGACGTCCATCTCCTCCTTCTTCTTCTTGCCCATGGCGCGACGCAGCAGGTCGGCCTCGCCCAGGCTGTAGCCCGCCAGGATCTGGGCGATCTGCATCACCTGCTCCTGGTAGATGATGACGCCGTAGGTCTCCTTCAGCACCTCGGTCAGGCTGGGGTGCAGATAGTCGATCTCCGCCCGGCCGAACTTCCGGTCGATGTAGGTGTCGATCATCTCCATCGGGCCGGGGCGATAGAGCGAGATCAGCGCGGTGATCTCCTCGATGGAGCCGCAGCGCATCTTCCTCAGGGTGTCGCGCATGCCCTGGGATTCCAGCTGGAACACCCCGACGGTCTGGCCCGACGCCATCAGCTCATAGGTGCGCGGGTCGGTCAGCGGCAGGGCGTTCCAGTCGGGGGCCATGCCCCGGCGCTCCAGATACTGGCGCGCGCGGTCCAGCACCGTCAGGGTCTTCAGGCCCAGGAAGTCGAACTTCACCAGGCCGGCGGGCTCGACCCACTTCATGTTGAACTGGGTGGCCGGCAGCTCCGAGCGCGGGTCCTTGTAGAGCGGGCACAGTTCGACCAGCGGCCGGTCGCCGATGACGACGCCCGCCGCGTGGGTCGAGGCGTTGCGGTAAAGCCCCTCCAACTCGAGCGCGGTGGACAACAGGTTCGCCACCGAGGCCTCGGCGTCGCGGGCCTCCTTCAGACGCGGCTCGATCTCGATGGCCTGGGCCAGGGTCACCGGATTGGCCGGGTTGGCCGGCACCATCTTGGCGAGGCGGTCGACCTGACCCAGCGGCATCTGCAGCACCCGACCGACGTCGCGCAGCACCGCGCGCGCCTGAAGGGTGCCGAAGGTGATGATCTGGGCCACCCGGTCCTTGCCGTAGCGCTGCTGGACGTAGGCGATCACCTCCTCGCGCCGCTCCTGGCAGAAGTCCACGTCGAAGTCGGGCATCGACACCCGCTCCGGGTTCAGGAACCGCTCGAACAGCAGGCCGAAGCGAAGCGGATCCAGGTCGGTGATGGTCAGCGCCCAGGCCACCACCGAGCCGGCGCCGGAGCCCCGCCCCGGCCCCACCGGAATGCCGTTCAGCTTGGCCCATTTGATGAAGTCCGACACGATCAGGAAGTAGCCGGGGAACCCCATCTGCTGGATGATCCCGACCTCCCACTCCAGCCGTTCGAAGTAGGTTTCGGCCGGGGCCACCGGCTCGACCTGCTCCAGCCGCGCCTTTAGCCCCTCGCGGGCCTGGTGCAGCAGCTCCTCGCCCTCCGAGCGGCCCGCGCCGGTATCGAAGCGCGGCAGGATGGGCTTGCGCGTCTCCACCATGAAGGCGGTGCGGCGGGCGATGTCCAGCGTGGTGTCGCAAGCCTCGGGCAGGTCCGCGAACAGGCGGCGCATCTCCTCGGCGCCCTTGAACCAGTGCTGCTCGGTGACGCGGCGGCGATCGTCCTGGCCGATGAAGGCGCCGTCGGCGATGCACAGCAGGGCGTCGTGGCTTCGGGCCTGTTCGGCCCTGGCGTAGTGGACGTCGTTGGTGGCGACCAGCGGCACGTCGTGCGCGTAGGCGAAGGCGACCAGCCCTTTCTCCGCCGCCCCCTCCTCCGGCCGGCCGTGGCGTTGCAGCTCGACATAGAGGCGGTCGCCGAAGGCCGCGTGCATGGCGGCGAGCGCGCGGTCGCCCTCGGCGGCCTTGCCCTGGGCGTAGAGCGGATCGATCGGCCCGTCGGGACCGCCGGACAGCAGCAGCAGGCCCTCGGCATGAGCCGCGACCTCGGCCCAGTCCACGCCCGGCTCGCCGGTCTCGTCGGCGGCCATGTAGGCGGCGGTCGACAGGGCCGACAGATTCAGCCAGCCGGTCTCGTTCTGGACGATCAGGCAGATGGTGGGGATGCGCGCCCAGCGGGCCTCGATCCGGCCGCCGATGCCGGTGACCGGAAGCGCGCAGGCGATGATGGGCTGGACGCCCGCGTCCCGCGCCGCCTGACTGAACTCCAGCGCCCCGCACAGGTTGGCCCGGTCCGCCACGCCCACCGCCGGCATGCCCGCGTCGGCCGCCAGACGACCGATCTTGCCCGCCTTGATCGCGCCCTCCAGCAGCGAATAGGCGCTGCGCACCCGCAAGTGGACGAAACCCTCGGCCATCGACGTCCTTCACGCACCCGCGGCGATCTCGCCGATACGAACCCTATCGCGCGCGGACGATTCGGGGGCCAGCCGCGAGGGTCAGCGAGTTGTGGATGAATGGGAGGGGGTAGCCAGTAGGCAGTAGGCAGTAGGCAGTAGGCAGTGCCGAGGACCTTGAGGCTCCCTGCCTCAACAACCGCCCCCCTCTGGCTCGACCCGAGGGTCGGACTGTCCGCCGCACGTCCAGCGAAGACGGCCCGACAGCCAAAGCCCAAGCCCACACCGATCTTCGCCCTCGACCTCCGATCCTCGGGTCAAGCCAGAGGATGGCGGGGTGGATTCGGTCGAAGCCCTCGCCGACCGTCTACGCCGCCGTCGCCAGCAGCGCCGCCTGCCACACCACCCAAACGAAGCCGCCGCACGACGCCAGCGACATCAGATCCCGCACCCAGCCACGCATCAGACCGCTCCCAGCGCTTGTTCCGGGAATGTTCTATGTTGGCTTTTTGTTCCGGTCAAGCTCTAGAGGGGGACAGTCCGCTTTTTGGATATCAATAAGCCCGCCCCTCCGCCGGGCGTTCCTCCAGGTGCCCTTCCTTCAAGGCGAAGACCCGGTCCATGTGGCCGGCCAGCTCCATGTTGTGGGTGGCGATCAGGGCGGCGACGCCGGTGTCCTTGACCACGGCCTGGAGGGCTTCGAACACCGTCTGGCTGGTGGTCGGGTCCAGGTTGCCGGTGGGTTCGTCGGCGAGCAGCAGGCGCGGCCGGTTGGCGAGCGCGCGGGCCAGAGCCACGCGCTGCTGCTCCCCGCCCGACATCTGGGCCGGCTGGTGCAGCGCCCGATCCTTCAGGCCGAGCGTCGCCAGCAGGGCTTCGGCCCGCTCGCGCGCCTCGCGCTCGGGCACGCCGGCGATCCGCATCGGCAGGGCGACGTTGTCGCGCGCGTCGAACTCCGGCAGCAGGTGGTGGAACTGATAGACGAAGCCGACCTTGGCCAGGCGGATGCGGGTGCGGGCCCGTTCCGGCAGGGCGCCGACGGCCTCGCCCTCGATGGCGATCTCGCCGGACGTCGGATGCTCCAGAAGCCCGGCGGCGTGCAGCAGCGACGACTTGCCCGAGCCCGACGGCCCGATCAGGCCGACCACCTCGCCCGGATGGATGTCCAGGTTCACGCCCTTCAGCACCGTCAGCCCGCCCTGGGCGGTCGGATAGGTGCGGCTGACGTCGCGCAGCGACAGGACGGGGGTACGATCACTCATAACGCAGCGCCTCCACCGGATCGAGGCGGCTGGCCCGCCAGGACGGCGGCAGGCTGGCGACGCAGGACATCAGAAGCGACCAGAACACGACCCAGGCCACGTCCACCGGATCGACCAGCGCCGGCACGCGCGGCAGCAGATAGACCTCGGAGTTGAACACGCTGGCGCCCGTGATCGCCTCGATCGCCGCCTGGATCGAGCCGATGTTCCAGCAGAACAGCAGGCCCAGGATCACGCCCGCGATGGTGCCGCCGATGCCGATGGCGGCGCCGGCGACGAAGAAGACCCTGAGGATCGCCGACTGTCCGGCCCCGATGGTGCGCAGGATGGCGATGTCGCGGCCCTTGTTCTTCACCAGCATGACGATGCCGGAGATGATGTTCATGGCGGCGATGGCGACGACCAGGCTGAGGATGATGCTCATGGCCACGCGCTCGACCTTCAGCGCCTCCCAGAAGGCGGCGGAGCGGTCGCGCCAGTCGGTGATCACGGCGCGCGGACCGGCCGCCCGACGAACCCCGGGAATGATGTCGGAGACGCGGTCGGGATCGTCGACCTTGATCTCGATGACATCCCACAGGCCGTCCTTGCCGAAGAAGATCTGCGCCTGCTCCAGCGGCATGAAGATGAAGGCGCGGTCGTAGTCGGCCATGCCCGCCTGGAAGGTGCCGGTGACGATGTAGGTCTTCTCCAGCGGGCCGAGCGTGCCCAGAGCCGAGCCGCTGCCGGTCAGGGAGTAGATGGTCAGGGGGTCGCCCACCCGGATGCCGAGGGTGTCGGCGAGGGCCTGGCCGATGATCACGCCGTCGCCGCCGTACTCGCCCTCGCCGAACGACCGGATCGCCTCGGGCGTGACGGTCTCCTGCACGAACTCCAGCGCGCGCAGGTCCTCGGGCGTCGTGCCGCGCACGATCGCGCCCAGCACCTGCCCCCGGGCGCGGATGGCGGTCTGGTTCTCGACCAGGGGGATCGCCTCGGCCACGCCGGGCACGGCGCGGATACGCGCCAGCGTCCGGTCGCGGTCCTGAGCGTTCAGCACCTCGCCCTGGACGTACATGTGGCCGTTGAAATCCAGGATCCGCCCCAGCAGCTCGGCGCGGAAGCCGCCCATGATGCTCATCACGCTGATCAGCACCGCGACCGCGAGCATGATGCCGACGAAGCTGATGATGGCGATCAGGGCGACGCCGCCCTCCTTGCGCTTGGCGCGCAGGTAGCGGAACGCCAGCCCCAGCTCCCAGGCGGAAAACGGCCCGGCGGGCTTCATGACCACGCTCCTTCTCCCCTTGGGGGAGAAGGTGGCATGCGGAGCACGACGGATGAGGGGGCTGTGGGCCCCTCGCTCATCGTCAAGCATCTTGCGAGCTGAACCCGCCCCCTCATCCGAGCCGCGCTGCGGCCCACCTTCTCCCCCGGGGGGAGAAGGGGTGTCTGAGCGTTATTCATCCCACCAGCCTCGCGACGGCTTCGTCCAGCGACAGCGAGAGTTTCTCGCCGGTCGCGCGGCGCTTCAGCTCCACCACGCCGTCGGCCAGGCCCTTCGGCCCGATGGTCAGCTGCCACGGCGTGCCGATCAGGTCGGCGGTGGCGAACTTGCCGCCCGGCCGCTCGTCGGTGTCGTCGTAGAGCACCGCCTTGCCCGCCGCCTCCAGCCGCGACAGCGCCTGCTCGCAGGCGGCGGCCACGTCCGGCGCGTCGGGCCGCAGGCTGATCAGCTGGACGTCGAAGGGCGCGACCGCGTCCGGCCAGATGATGCCCGAGGCGTCGTGGCTGGCCTCGATGATGGCGCCGAGCAGGCGCGACACGCCGACGCCGTAGCTGCCCATGTGCACCTCGGTGTCGGCCCCGTCGGGGCCCGCGACCTTCGCCTTCATCGGCGCGGAGTATTTGGTGCCGAAATAGAAGATGTGGCCCACCTCGATGCCGCGCGCGGTCAGGCGGTCGGCCTCAGCCGTCTGGGCCTCGAAGGCCGAGGCGTCATGCATCTCCTCGGTCGCCGCGTAGAGCGAGGTTCGCTCATCAACGATTGATTGCAGGTCGTTCCAGTCCACGTCCGCGCCCGGCGCGGGCATCTCCACCAGCTTCCGATCACAGAAGACCTGGCTCTCTCCGGTGTCTGCGAGCACGATGAACTCGTGGCTCAGGTCGCCGCCGATCGGGCCGGTGTCGGCGCGCATCGGCACGGCCTTCAGACCCATGCGGGCGAAGGTGTTCAGATAGGCCACGAACATGCGGTTGTAGGCCCGCCGCGCGCCGGCCTCGTCCAAGTCGAAGGAATAGGCGTCCTTCATCAGGAACTCGCGCCCGCGCATGACGCCGAAGCGGGGGCGGCGCTCGTCGCGGAACTTCCACTGGATGTGGAAGAGGTTCAGCGGCAACTGCTTGTAGCTCTTCACATAGGCCCGGAAGATGTCGGTGATCATCTCCTCGTTGGTGGGGCCGTACAGCAGCTCGCGCTCGTGACGATCGGTGATGCGTAGCATCTCGGGGCCGTAGGCGTCGTAGCGGCCCGACTCGCGCCACAGGTCGGCCAGCTGCAGCGTCGGCATCAACAGCTCGACGGCCCCCGCCCTCACCTGCTCCTCGCGCACGATCTGCTCGATCTTCTTCAGCACCCGAAGGCCCAGCGGCAGCCAGGCGTAGATGCCGGCCGCCTCCTGCCGGATCAGGCCGGCGCGCAGCATCAGCTGGTGCGAGACGATCTGGGCGTCGGAGGGCGCCTCTTTGAGCGTGGGCAGGAAATAGCGCGACAGGCGCATCAGGACAGGTCCGTGTTCGGTGGGCTCCTCGTTTAGACGGGAGCCGAGGGCAAAAGCTAGGCCGACGTCGGCCGCATCGTTCGCATGGCGTCACGGCGAGGCGAACGCGACCGGCCCGACCTCGACGCGCGTCCCACAAAGGCGCGGAATCGCGGCGCTCGGCCTCTGCCGCTAAAGCTCCTTCACGATCCCCTCGACCATCTTCTTGGCGTCGGCGAAGAGCATCATGGTGTTGTCGCGGAAGAAGAGCTCGTTCTCGACCCCCGCATAGCCCGCCGCCATGCCGCGCTTGACGAACAGGACCGTGCCGGCCTTCTCCACGTCGAGGATCGGCATGCCGTAGATGGCGCTGGTCGGGTCGGTCTTGGCGGCGGGATTGGTCACGTCGTTGGCGCCGATGACGAAGGCGACGTCGGCGGAGGCGAACTCGGAGTTGATGTCCTCCAGCTCGAACACCTCGTCGTAGGGGACGTTGGCCTCGGCGAGCAGCACGTTCATGTGGCCGGGCATGCGGCCGGCGACGGGATGGATGGCGTATTTCACCTCGACGCCCTCCTCCTTCAGCTTGTCAGCCATTTCGCGCAGCGCATGCTGGGCCTGGGCGACCGCCATGCCGTAGCCGGGCACGATGATGACCTTGGAGGCGTTCTTCATGATGAAGGCGGCGTCGTCGGCCGAGCCCTGCTTGACCGGCCGCGTCTCGACCCGGCCCTCGCCGGCCGGCCCCGCATCGCCGCCGAAGCCGCCCAGGATGACCGAGACGAAGCTGCGGTTCATGCCCTTGCACATGATGTAGGACAGGATCGCGCCAGAGCTGCCGACCAGGGCCCCGGTGATGATCAGGGCGATGTTCTCCAGCGTGAAGCCCAGCGCCGCCGCCGCCCAGCCGGAATAGCTGTTCAGCATCGACACCACGACGGGCATGTCGGCCCCGCCGATGGGGATGATCAGGGTCGCGCCCAGGACGAGCGCGATGACGAACACGCCCCAGAAGGCCCAGGTCGCGGTGCCGCCCGAGCCGATCATGATCCCGATCAGGAAGATCAGGGCCAGCGCCAGGCCGATGTTGATCAGGTGCCGGGCGGGCAACAGGATCGGCGCGCCGCTCATGTTGCCGTTCAGCTTGGCGAAGGCGATGACCGAGCCGGTGAAGGTGATGGCGCCGATGGCGACGCCGAGGCTCAGCTCAACCACAGACAGCGCCTTTATCCCCCCCGCCCCGTCGCCGATGCCGAATGCGACCGGCGCATAGACCGCGCCGATGGCGACCAGGCACGCCGCCATGCCGACCAGGCTGTGGAAGGCGGCCACCAGCTGGGGCATCTGGGTCATCTGCACGCGCCCGGCGATGATCGCGCCGGCCCCGCCGCCGACGACCACGCCGCCGAGGATCAGGGCGGCGGTGAACAGGTCGAGCGCGCCGGAGGTCCACAGGGTCAGCAGAGTGACCAGCACCGCCAGCGCCATGCCGACCATGCCGAGCGTATTGCCCCGGCGACTGGTCTCGGGACTGGAGAGCCCGCGCAGCGACAGGATGAACAGGACGCCCGCGACCAGATAGGCCAGGGCGGCGATGGATGCGTTCATGTGTCCTGCTCCCCCAGGAGGCGTTCAAGGGCCGCGATCAATGGCGGAAAGTCATTGCGGATGGTGGCTACGAGCAGCCCGACGTCGACATCGCCATAGTCGTGCACGAGGATGTTGCGCATGCCGACCGACAAGCGCCAAGCGATGGACGGCGCCTTCGCCTGAACGGAAGGCGGCACCTTTCGGGCGGCCTCGCCCACGATCTGGACAGCCCGCGTTACGGCGAGAAGCCGGATGTCGTCGCTCCGGAGCTGATCAGGCGTCCGATCGCCGAGCATATCGACGGCCTTGGTCGCATACTCGATCATGTCGTTCAGACGGATTCGAGCGAGCTCCTCCATCATACGGTGACCAGATCACGCCCCATGAAGGCCCAGCGATCCGGTCTGATGGCGCGTCGGCCGACCATGTCCACTCGGCGGTCCAAGGCATCCTCCAGCGCCGCCGCAACGGCCGCCACGTCGAAGTAGCTCGGCTGCCCCACGACGTCGTAGACCACGTCGATGTCGCTGTCGGGTCTCGACTCACCCCTGGCGACCGATCCGACAACCCCCACGAGCCGCAATCCCTTTTCGCGTGCGAACGGTTGATGGCTGCGCACGACCTCGAGCACGCGGTCCAGCAGAGGCGCATCGCTCATCGCTCCGCTCCCCCCGCCGTGCGCCCCAGACGCCAGATGGCCGCGCCGATGAAGATCGGGCCGAGCGCCAGGACCAGCCAGTCGAAGGCGGTCAGGGCGCGCGCCGGGAAGAACACCCGGATCATCACCGCGGCGAACACCAGGACCACGCCGCAGTCCCGGTACCTGATCCGCTGGACCGGGCATTTCTCGCCGAACCAGCTCCACACCCACAGCGCCAGCCCCACCGCCGTGGCGGTCCAGGCGGCCCCGACGGCCAGGCTGACCGGGTCGGTGGTCAATGCCGCGCGGCCCCCGCCGGACGTTCCTTCTTCCGGTACATGGCCAGCATGCGGCGGGTGACCATGAAGCCGCCGAAGATGTTCACCGACGCCAGGGCCACCGCCGCGACGCCCGCCCCCTTGGCGATCCAGGCGTTGGGCCCCTCGGCCTGACCGGCCACCGCGGCCGCGGCGATCAGACCGCCGACGATGATCACCGAGGAGATGGCGTTGGTCACCGCCATCAGCGGCGTGTGCAGCGCAGGCGTCACCGACCAGACGACGTAGTAGCCGACGAAGATGGCCAGCACGAAGATCGCCAGGCGGAAGACGGTGGGATCGACGTGTTCCATGGTCAGGTACGCTCGCTGAGAAGCGGGTGGGCGGATCGGATCGTGTCCAGCACGATTTCCGGCTGGAGCAGAACCTGGTCGTTGGTGAAACGCAGGACGCGATAGCCCTGCCCTTCCAACCAGAACTGACGTTCATAGTCCCTGAGGGCGACGTCCTCGCGCGCGTGAACGCCTCCGTCCACTTCGATGATCAGGCGCGCCCGATGGCAGGCAAAATCGACGACGTACGGCCCGATGGGGGCTTCGCGGCGGAAGCGGACCTCGAACAGCCGCAGATGCTCCCAGAGACGGGCCTCAGCCAGGGTGGGCTCGGCGCGTAAGCGCCGGGTACGCTTGACGCCGCCCGACTTGATCTTTGGCGTCCGCGCGAACCTAGAAGTGAGCAAGCCCTCCCCCTCGAGGGGGGAGGGTTGGGAGGGGGTGGAGGCAGGGCGTTTGGATGCGTTCCCAGGAGACTCCGACCGAGTCTTCGGCGGCTCGATGGAGCCGCCGGTGACTCCACCCCATCCCCCAACCCCTTCCCCCTCGAGGGGAAGGGGAGTCGATGGGCAGAAGGCGGTGGGGTCGACTTGGTCCATGGGCGAGGCCTTACATCGGTTCGCGGCTGATGGGCTGAACATCGATGCATACAATGTCGCCGAGATGCCAAGCAGTGTGTGGCTCGAAACACCTGCCAGCCACCACCACCAGATCCCCCGGATAGGGCTGACTTCCGATTTGCTCTGCTGACCAGCTCACTTGTACCCAACTACCCGACGCAACGTGCGGCTCGCCGGTCTCCATGCCTTCGTAGACAACACAGACGGACTCGGGCGTCTTCACGACACTGTAGCGCAAGTTCGTGCCGTTGGGATGGCGCGACTCAACGTACCGGAACTCGCCGGAAATCCTGTCCCCATCGCGTAGGCAACTGAGCGGTTGGGGGTTGGGCGTCATCAGGAGGGCAAGGAAGGTGGCTATCATCCCTTCACCCCCTCATGCACCACCGCCCCGCCATGCGTCACGACGGCGGCCTTCAGGATCTCGTCCTCAAGGTCCACGCTCAGCGCCCCGTCCTTGATCATCAGGCCCAGGAAGGCGACCAGATTGCGGGCGTAGAGCGCCGAGGCGTCGGCGGCGATGCGGCCGGGCAGGTTGGCGTGGCCGACGATGGTGACGCCGTTCGGCGTCGTGACGATCTCGTTCAGCTTCGCGCCCTCGACGTTGCCGCCGTTCTCGATGGCCAGATCGACGATGACCGAGCCGGGCTTCATCGAGGCGACATGGGCGGCGGTGACCAGGCGGGGCGCCGGGCGGCCCGGGATCAGGGCGGTGGTGATGACCACGTCCTGCTTGGTGATGTGGGAGGCCGTGAGTTCCGCCTGCTTGGCCTTGTAGGCGTCGGACATCTCCTTGGCGTAGCCGCCGGAGGTCTCGGCGGCCTTGAACTCCTCGTCCTCGACGGCGATGAACTTGGCCCCCAGGCTCTCGACCTGTTCCTTGGCCGCGGGACGGACGTCGGTGGCGGTGACCACGGCGCCGAGACGCCGGGCGGTGGCGACGGCCTGCAGCCCCGCGACGCCCGCGCCCATGACGAAGACCTTGGCGGCGGCGACCGTGCCCGCCGCCGTCATCATCATGGGAAAGCCCTTGCCGTAGGCGTTGGCCGCCTCGATCACCGCGCGATAGCCGGCCAGGTTCGCCTGGGACGACAGCACGTCCATGACCTGGGCCCGGGTGATGCGGGGCACGAACTCCATCGCGAAGGCGGTGGCGCCCGCGCCGGCCAGCGCCTTGACCGTCTCCTTCTCGCGCCAGGCGTCGAGCATGGCGACGACGATCGCGCCGGGCTTCAGGGCGCTGGTCTCCTGGGCGGTGGGGCCGCGCACCTTCAGCAGGATGTCGGCGCCGGACAGCGTCGCCTTGGTGTCGGCGACGACCGTCGCGCCCGCCTCGGCGTAGTCCTGATCGGGAATGGAGGAGCCGGCGCCGGTCCCGGCCTCGACCCGGACCTCGGCGCCCAGGGCGATCAGCTTCTTCACCGTCTCCGGCGTGACGGCGCAGCGGGTCTCGCCTTCGCGGCGTTCGCGGGTGGCGGCGATGGTGACGGCCAAGGGCGACTCCCGACTGGACAGCGTCGGGAGCTTAGGCGGTTATTGAAGGGGCCGTAAAGGCTCAGTGCGCCTGCGGCTTCTCGCGCAGAAACCACCAGCCCGCGACGGCCAGGACCGCCGCCGCGATGAATCCGGGGATGAAGCCGCCGCCGCGCGGCATGAACCACACCGTCAGCAGCAGAAGCGCGCAGGCGACCGCCAGCGAGCCCCATTTGGTCAGGCCGCCGAACAGGGCCCACGTCGCCTGTTGCTCCTCGATGGGCATGGCGCCGCGCTGATAGGCTTCGGCGTCGTGGTCGGCGGGAGCGTTGTGGTCGGCCATGTCGTCAGTCCGGATGAGTCTGTGACGCCGCCTTATAGGGCCTGTTCGGCAGGGCTCAAGCCGTCAGGTCGGCGCACCCGATCAGACCAGCCTCTCGAACTGGTCGATGAGCCGCTCCAGCCGCTTGCAGCCGGCTGACCAGAAGGCGGGGCCGCGCGGGTTCAGGCCGAACGGCTTGAGCGCCTCCACGTAGGTCCGCGTCCCTCCGGCGGCGAGCAGCTCGCGATACAGCGGCGCGAACCCGGCCGGATCGGCGCGGCGCGCCTCCATCAGGGCGGACACCAGGAGGTCCCCGAAGGCGTAGGCGTAGACGTAGAAGGGCGCGTGCACGAAGTGGCTGACGTAGGCCCACCAGTGCTCGTAGCCGGGGTTCAGGGTCACGGCGGGCCCGAGGCTGAGGCCCATCTCCTGCAGCCAGATCTCGCCGATGCGCTCGCGGGACACCTCGCCCTTCAGCCGCTCGTCGTGGAAGCGGGTCTCGAACCGGTGGAACGCGATCTGACGCACCACCGTGTTCAGTCCGTCCTCGATGCGGCCGGCCAGCAGCGCGCGTTGCTCGCCCTTTTCGGCGCCGGCGAGGAGGCGGTCGAAGGTCAGGCCCTCGGCGAAGATCGAGGCGGTTTCGGCGAGCGTCAGGGGCGTGTCGGCCAGCAGCGTCCCCTGCCCCGCCGCCAGGGTCTGGTGCACCCCGTGGCCCAGTTCGTGGGCGAGGGTCAGGACGTCCCGCCGCTCGCCCATCCAGTTCAGGAAGACATAGGGGTGGCGGTTCGCGGTGACCGGGTGGGCGTAGGCGCCGGACTGCTTGCCCGGCCGCGCGCGGGCGTCGATCCAGGGCCGTTCGAAGAACCCCTTCGCCCGATCAGCGAACTCCGGCCCCAGGTCGGCGAAGCTGTCGAGCACCAGATCCCGGCCCTGATCCCAGGAGAACTGACGCGGCGGGGCGGCGTCCAGCGGCGCGTTGCGGTCCCAGTGGTTCAGGGTCCTGAGCCCCATCAGCCGGGCCTTCACGGCGTAGTAGCGGTGCGACAGGCGCGGATAGGCCTCGGCCACCGCTTCGGCCATGGCGTCGACCGCCTCGCCGTCGACCTCATTGGCCAGGTGGCGGCTGTCGGCGGGCCGCTTGAAGCCGCGCTTCCTGTCCTCCAGCGCCTTCTCCTGGGCGACCACGTTGAGCACGAGGCCCAGCGTCGGCGCGCGCTCCGAGAGGGCCGCGGTCAGGCCCTCGGCGGCGGCCTTGCGGCGCTCGGCCTTGGGGTCGGACAGCCGGTTCAGCGCCTCGGCGAGCGTCAGCTCCTCCTTGCCGACGCGGGCGCGCAGCGCCGCCAGCTGCTCGTCGAACAGGCGGGGCCACTGGGCGGTGATCGGCGCCTGCTCGGCGATGAAGGTCTCGAGCTCGGCCGACAGCTCGTGGGGCTTCATCTGGCGCACCCGGCGCAGCCAGGGAGCCCAGCGACCGGCCGGCCCGGTCTCGAGCGCGGCCTTGAGGACGGCGTCATCCAGTTGATTGATCTCGAGCGTCAGCCAGACGGTCGGGGTGGCGATGTCGGAGATTTTCTGGCGCAGGTCGGCCTCGAACCCTTGCGCCTTCGCATCGTCGCGCGCGGTCGAGGCCCGGAGGAAGGCGTAGGCGCCGATCCCGCCCAGCAGGTCGGATGCGCGCTCGTACAGGCCGATCGCCCGGTCCAGCCGTTCCGAGAGCTGCGCCGCCCCGTCAGCGGCGATGAGCTGTCCCTGCAGCCCGTTCAGCTCCGCGACCGCCGCCCGGGCCGCGTCGAGATCGCTCTGGATTCTGGCGTCCGTCGGATCGGCGTAGAGGTCGGACAGATCCCACAGCGGGGCGTCGGCGTCGGTCGGCGTGAAGGGGGCGTTCATGGCGAGAGGTATGGGAGCGCACCCGGATAGCCGCAAGGCGTTGAGACGCCGTTCACCACGCCCGATGACCCGATCTTCACCGCGTCGGGCCTAGAACCGTCCCGAAATGGGTCGCCCTCTCGCGACCGCACGGGACCAAACTCATGGCCAAGACGATCCTGGTGGTCGACGACGATCCGACGCAGCGCCGGCTGGCGCAGGCGGTGCTGGAGCGCGAGGGCTACCAGGTCGCGCACGCCGAGAACGGCGGCCAATGCATCGACCGTCAGACCTCGGGCGCGCCGGCGGACCTGATCCTGCTGGACCTCGTCATGCCGGGCCTGTCGGGGATGGACACCCTGAAGGAGCTGCGCGCGGCGGGCGTCTCCACGCCCGTCATCGTGCTGACGGCCAACGGCGGCATCGACACGGTCGTCAAGGCCATGCAGGCCGGGGCCCAGGACTTCTTCATCAAGCCGGCGAGCCCGGAGCGGATCCTGGTGGGCGTACGCAACGCGCTGCAGCTGGGCGCCTTCGAGCAGGAGGTCGGCCGCCTGAAGAAGCGGGCGACCGGGCGCACCTCCTTCGACGATCTGGTCGGAAAGTCCGCGCCGATGCGGATGGTCAAGGCGCTGGGCGAGCGGGCGGCGAGGTCGAACATCCCGGTGCTGATCACCGGCGAGAGCGGAGTCGGCAAGGAGGTCATCGCGCGCGCCCTGCACGGCGCCTCGGACCGCGCCGGCAAGCCGTTCGTCGCGGTCAACTGCGGCGCCCTGCCGGCCAATCTGATCGAATCGATCCTGTTCGGCCACGAGAAGGGCGCCTTCACCGGAGCGGTGGAGAAGCATCTGGGCAAGTTCGTCGAGGCGTCCGGCGGCACCCTGTTCCTGGACGAGATCGGCGAGCTGCCCCTGGACATGCAGGTCAAGCTGCTGCGGGCCATCCAGGAGGGCGAGGTCGATCCGGTCGGCGGCAAGCGGCCGGTGAAGGTCGATCTGCGCATCGTCTCGGCCACCAACCGCGACCTGGCCGATCAGGTGAAGGCCGGGCAGTTCCGCGAGGACTTGTTCTATCGCCTGAACGTCTTTCCGATCGAAGCTCCGGCCCTGCGCGAACGTCGCGACGACATCCCGGCGCTGGTCGAGCACTTCGTGGCCCGGTTCAATCTGGAGGAAGGCAAGCGGGTTCAGGGCTGCGCGCCGGAGACCCTGACGATGCTGCAGGCCTTCGACTGGCCCGGCAACGTCCGTCAGCTGGAAAACGCCGTCTATCGCGCGATCATCCTGGCGGACTCGCCCTGGCTCCAGCCGCACGACTTCCCCTCCGTGTCCGGCCTGGCCGCGCCGATGCCGGAACAGGCCGCGTCCGAAGCGGCCGCCGGCGCGCCGGAGCCGCTGCCGCCCCTGCCCGACACGCCGGTCCGGGTGCTGGACGAGCGTGGACACCTGCGCACGCTGGAGGACATCGAGCGCGACCTGATCCAGCACGCGATCGAGGTCTACGCCGGGCACATGACCGAGATCGCGCGGCGCCTGGGGATCGGCCGCTCGACCCTGTATCGCAAGGTGCGCGAGCAGGGGCTGGAAGAGGCCATTCGCGAAGCCGGCTGACGTCCTGCGACGGATTCCCGCAACTGCGCCGTGTGAAGGTTGTTCTAGGGAGCCGAGGCGCGTTCAGCGCGCCGCGACCCCTCACCGCCTCCCCAGCGATCGGACCGACGCATGCTGCTTTCCACCACGGCGCTCTACGGCGCCGCCGCGCTCTTCTTGACCCAGACGCCGTCTCAGGAGGCGTCGGCGGACCCCCAAGGGGGCGTGACGACCGTGGAGCAGGTGGTGGTCACGGGCGCGCGGCCGCGCGGCGCGGTGGACACCGACATCGCCCCGGAGGTCGAGCTCGACGAGGCGGAGATCGCCGCCTACGGCGCGTCCGACATCGCCCAACTGCTCGAGTTCCTCGAGCCTGTCACCCGCAGCTCGCGCGGCAGCGGCCCGCCGGTTTTCCTGGTCAACGGCCGCAGGATTTCGGGCTTCCGGGAAATCCGGGGACTCCCGACCGAGGCCATCCAGCGGGTCCAGGTGCTGCCCGAGGAGGTCGCCCTGCAGTTCGGCTATCGCGCTGATCAGCGGGTGGTGAACTTCATCCTCAAGGACCCTTTCCGCTCGACCACGGCCGAGGTGGAGCTGCGCGGCGCCACTGAGGGCGGGCGAAGCGGCTATGAGATCGAGAGCGACGTCGTCCGCATCCAGGGCGACAACCGCTGGTCCTTCGACATCGAGTACGAGCGCGACAGTCCGCTGTACGAAACCGAGCGCGACATCGTGCGCGAGCCGGGGTCCTCTCCCTTCGACCTGACCGGTAACGTTTCGGCCCCGACGTTCGGCGACGAGATCGACCCGGCGCTCTCCGCTCTGGTGGGGGAGACGGCGGTCTTGGCGCCGGTCCCAGCTGGAGGGTCTTCGCTCGCCGACTTCGCCGCCGCCTACGGCCCGGCGCGATCGGACGACCTGACCGCTTACCGGACCCTGCAACCGCTGACGGAGCAGCTTCAGATCAGCGGAACCCTGAAGCGGGGCTTTGGGCGCGACATTCAGGCGACCCTCAGCGGCGAACTGACCGACCGGTCGACGGAGCGCTTCAACGGCTTGCCCGGCGTGACCCTGACCGTGCCCGCGGGCGAAGGCGGATCGCCGTTCTCATCGCCGGTCCAGGCGTTCCGCTATCTGGACGCGCCGTCGGCCCTGATGTCCCGCAGCGACAGCCTGTCGGGCGAGATCGGCGTGGTCCTGGACGGCTTTCTGGGCGACGACTGGCGCTGGACGGTCAACGGCGACTACAGCCGCAGCGAGACGGACACGGAGACGGGGCGCGGCTACTCGGCCGCCGACTACCAGGCGCGGCTGTCGGCCGGCGGTTCGGGCCTAGCGCCGTTCGGGCCTCTGGATCCCGGTGACTTCGACGCCCTGCCGATCGACACCGCCAGCTCGATCAACAGCGTGTGGAGCGCCGAGGTGGTGTTGAACGGCGACCTGTTCGAACTGCCGGCGGGCGACGTCCGCTCGACCCTCACCTTCGGCGCGGAACGGCAGGATCAGGACTCGGAGAGCCTGCGCTCCGGCGTGTTCTCGGCGCGCTCGCTGTCCCGCGACCGGCTGAACGCCCAGGCCAGCCTCGACGTGCCGCTGTTCGAGCAGGACGAGGAGACGCCGAACCTGCTGGGCGACATCTCGCTGAACCTCAACGCCGGCTATGAGGACGTGTCCGACTTCGGCGGTCTGGAACGCCTCGGCTTCAATCTGAACTGGTCGCCCATGGAGGGCCTGTCCTTCCTCGGCGGGCTGTCCGAGGAGAACGAGGCGCCCAGCCTGGGACAGCTGAACGACCCGGTCATCTCGACGCCCAACACGCCGGTGTTCGACTTCGCGACCGGCGAGACGGTGCTGGTGACGCGGATCACCGGCGGCAACGCGAATCTCGAGGCCGAGTCGCGTCGAGTCAGCCGTCTTGGCGTCAACTGGCAGCCGCTGGAGGACCAGGACCTGCGCCTGACCTCGACCTGGACCCGGACCGTCATCGAGAACGACGTGAACAGCTTCCCGGCCGTCACCGCCGCGCTCGAGGCCGCCCTGCCCGACCGCTTCGAGCGTGACGCGAGCGGAGTGCTGATCTCGGTGGACGCCCGGCCGCTCAACTTCGCCGAGGTGGAGCGCGAGGACCTCAGGACCGGCTTCAACTTCTCCCGGGCGTTCGGGACCCCGGACCCGAGCCAGGCGCGGGGCGGTCCGGGCGGATTCGGCGGTCCGCCGCCGGGCGGTCCGGGAGGCCCCCGGTTCGGCGGCGGCCCCGGCTTCGGCGGGCCCGGCGGCGGCCCGGGGGGGAGAGGCAGAGGCGGCGGCATGCAGCCCGGCCAGGGCCGCTTCAACATCTCGGTCTTCCACACCTGGCGTCTGGCCGACGAAATCCTGATCGCGCCCGGAGTGCCCGTCTTGGACCTGCTCGACGGCGACGCCACCGACGCCAACGGCGGCAGCCCCCGGCATCAGATCGAGGTGCAAGGCGGGGTCTTCCGCAACGGTGTGGGCATGTTCCTGAACGCGTCGTGGCGCGAAGGCACGCAGGTGGACGGCGGGACGGGTCCCGACCTGTTCTTCGACGACCGGGCGACCGTGAACCTCAACGCCTTCGTCAATCTGGATCAGAGGGAGGCGCTGGTGGATCGCTTCCCCTGGCTGCGGGGCGGCAGGATCCAGCTCGGCGTGCAGAACCTGTTCGACAGCGAACAGCGCGTGGTGAGCAGCGACGGCGAGACTCCGTTGAACTATCAGCCGGATTACCTCGACTCGACCGGCCGGCGGATCAGCGTGAGCTTCCGCAAGATCTTGTTCTAGTCGGAACTAGCGACGCCCCCAGGGCCGCCTGGGAGCGTCGCCCTTGGCCTTGGCCGCGATCTCCTTGAGCTTGCGTCCCTGCATGGCCGAGAGCGCCTGACCCGGCGCGCCTTTTTCCGGATCGGCGAAGGCGCGGCCGTGGGTCTTCACGCGATCGGAGACCGAATCGAGGAACTCGCCCTCCCATTCGGACAGGGCGACGCCGGCCTTATCGGCGGCGCGGCGCGCGCGCTTCAGCGCGTTCAGGGCGGCGCGTTGGGCCGCCTTGCGCTGGGCTTCGAAAGGGCTGTCGGACGGCGGCTTCCGCTTCACGCAGCCGGGTATATCAGGCTTCGCCCGATCACGCCTCGCCCAGCGCGGAGAGGTAGAGGTCGAGGATCGCCTCCTCCTCCTGGCGCTTGGCCCGGTCCTGCTTGCGGATGCGCAGCACCTTGCGCAGCGTCTTGACGTCGTAGCCCTCGCCCTTGGCCTCGGCGAAGACCTCCTTCATGTCGCCCATGATGGCCTGCTTGTCCTCCTCCAGGCGCTCCAGGCGCTCGACGATCGTGCGCAGACGTCCCTGCGCGGACGCGGTCAGGACATCGGGATTGGCGAAGGAAGCGTCGTCGGCCACGGCGGGAACCTGAGGAATGGAATGGGAGGGCGACGCTAACCACGACCATCGGCCGCGCTCAACGCCGGACAAGCAAAAGGCTGCGGATCATCTCCGCAGCCTTGGGATAACCTCTGAGCTCAATCAGCGCGCGACCGCGTCGGCAGCGGTCGCCTCGCCAACAAGCCTCAGCCCTGCTTCGCCTTGAAGCGCGGGTCGGTCTTGTTGATGACGTAGACGCGGCCCTTGCGGCGCACGACCTTGCAGTCGCGGTGGCGGGTCTTCAGCGACTTCAGCGAGCTACGGACCTTCATGGTCGTCGGGGCCTCAAAATCGAAACAGAAAAGCCGCTGAGGCGGACCTCGCGGCGGGAGCGGTGCCTATAGATAAGCCCGCCTCCGCCGTCAACACCGTGTTCAAGCAGCGCGCGAGCGCGTCGCGAGCGGTAGCCCAACATCCGCGCTCGAACAGCGAGCCGCCGCGCGGCGAGCGGTAGCGCAACAGGAATGGAGGCCTGGCCTCCGAGTCGAACGGAGGGTGTGCGGGGTTGCACCCCCGCCGCGTCGCCACTCCGCCACCAGGCCGCTGAGTGAGCGCTGGGACATACGCCCGCCCCCGTGAGCGGCCCAACAAGATTCGAGGTTAACGACGGCCGTTGGGGAACGGAGGGCGGTGGATTTCGCGTCGTCGGCGCAACGGTGCGTCCAGCTCAACCGTTCTCGCGCATCTGTGAGGTCGGCGCCGACGCCGATGGGCCTTAGGATGCGGTCATGCGCAACAGCCTTCGCCTTCTATTGATCGCCACCGTCGCCGCCTGTGCGCCGATGCTGCCGGAGCCGCCGCCGCTCACGCCCGCGCCCCAGCCCACGCCGCAGCCGGCCCCCGCGCCGATCCAGCCTTCGACGGCGCCCGCGACGCCGGACGCCGCCGGTTTCGAGGGCTGGAAGCAGGGATTTCTGGCGCGGCACGGCGGGGCGCGACGCGCGGCCTATGAGGCCCAGCTGGCCGGGTTGACGCCCGACCCCACGGTCATCCGACTGGACGGCAACCAGCCCGAGTTCTCGCGCCCGGCCGGAGCCTATGTGCAGAACGCCGTCAGCGCCGCGCGCGTGGCCGAGGCGCGTCAGCGCACCGACGCCGTGCCCTGGCCGGTCATCCAGCGGTATGGCGTGCCGGCCGAGATCCTGGTGGCCATCTGGGCCCAGGAAAGCTCTTTCGGCCGGATCCAGGGCGACATGGATGTGATCCGCTCCCTGGCCACCCTCGCCTACGACGGTCGCCGCCGCGACTGGGCCGAGGGCCAGCTGAAGCATGCGCTGGACATCGTCATCGACGGCCGGCGTTCGCGGGAAGGCCTGAAGGGCAGCTGGGCCGGCGCGATGGGCCAGACCCAGTTCATGCCCGACAACTATCTGCGGCTGGGCGTGGACCAGAACGGCGACGGCTTCGTCGATATCTGGGGCTCCGACGCCGACGCGCTGGCGTCCGCCGCCAATCTGCTGGCCGACGCGGGCTGGAAGCGGGGTCAGAGCTGGGGCTACGAGGTCATCCTGCCGTCCGGCTTCGACTACGCCGAGGCCGAGGGGCCGCGTCATCCCTGGAGCTACTGGGCCCAGCGGGGCGTCCGGCTGGCCCAGGGCGGCGAGCCCACGGCGGCCGAGGCGGCGGAACCGGCGACCATCCTGCTGCCCCAGGGCGCGCGAGGGCCGGCCTTCCTGGCCCTGCCGAACCATTATGTGATCCGGCGCTACAACAACTCGGTCAGCTATGCGCTGGCGATCGGCCTGACCGCCGACCGCGTGCAGGGCAAGCCGGGGCTCACGGCCACCTGGCCCGACGACGCGCCCCTGTCGCGGGAGCAGCGCATCGGCGCGCAGCGGGCGCTGACGGCGCTGGGCTACGACACCCAGGGGATCGACGGAGTCATCGGTTCGAACACGCGCGCGGCCCTGCGGCGCTGGCAGTCCGCCAACGGCAGGATCGCGGACGGCTACCTCACCGCCGCCCTGGCCGACGAGCTGGTCCGCCTGGCGTCCTGATCCATCTGCGACCTTGCGACCGCTGCGCGCGGTCCCGCGAGGCGCTATGCGACGGTCAAGCTATCCGGAGGCCCACATGACCGCGATCACCCCAGGCGTCGCCGCGCCCGACTTCGACATGCCCGCCGACGGCGGGGGCCGCGCCCGGCTTGCCGACCTCTCGGGCAAGCGGGTGGTGCTGTACTTCTATCCCAAGGCGGATACGCCCGGCTGCACCAACGAAGCCAAGGATTTCACGGACCAGATCGGCGCGTTCGACGCGGCCGGGGCCGTGATCATCGGCGTGTCCAAGGACCCGGTGAAGAAGCTCGACAAGTTTAAGGCCAAGTACGACCTCAAGGTCGTCCTCGCCTCGGATGAGAACACCGACGTCTGCGAGCGTTACGGCGTCTGGGTCGAGAAGAGCATGTACGGAAAGACCTACATGGGGATCGAGCGCGCCACCTTCCTGATCGGCGCGGACGGCAAGGTTGAGCGCGTGTGGCGCAAGGTGTCCGTAAAGGGTCACGCCGAAGAGGTGCTCGCCGCCGTTTCTGGCTGAGCGAAGTGGAGCGTCCCGACGAATCTTCGCTCGGAAGGCGAAAAACATCGTTCGACTTAGCCCGCAGGCCGTCATCGATCTGAAATGATGGTTAACTCATCGTGAACAGCCTTGCCCACTCCCCCGGCATTGGGGATAACCCTTGTCGTCCGGGGGGTGTGGCATGCGTAAATCAACAGAACCTCGCAGACGCCTGATCCAGGACGTCTGGTTTCCCGAACGTCATCTCTACGTCAGGGCTCACGGCGAGATCCGCGGCTATGTCCTGACCACGGGCAGACAGATCGCCATGGCCTCGGCGGGGCTGGTGGCGGCCGTCTGGGCCCTGATCGCGACCGGCGGCTTTCTGTTCGACCTGGCTTATCAGACCCAGGCGGAAACGGCCGTGGCGAGAGCCCGGGCGGCGTCCGAGCGGGTCAATGCGGACCTGCAGGCGCGTCTGGACAGCGCCGTCGTGCGGATGACCTCGACGACCGGTTCGCTCGAAGAGACGGCCTCGATGGTGGAGCGCCGCCACGCCGCCCTGGTCGGCGTCATGAGCATGTTCCGCGACGTCCAGGGCGCGGAGCAGGCGCTGCGTCCCGCCCCGCCGCTGGACAGCGCCAGCCCCGTGCGCCGCATGGCCGCGGTCAAGCTGGATCAGGAACGGCTGCTCGCCCGCGCGCAGGACTTCGCCCAAAGCCGCGCCGAGCGGCTGCGCCTGGCGTTTCGCCTGGCCGGCCTGAACCCCGCCGCCTATGTGAACGCCTCCTCGGGTCTCGGCGGCCCTCTGGTCCAGGGCGACGATCCCCAGGCGCTGGCCGCCGTGCTCGACGTGGATGAAGCCTTCGCCGCCCGGATCCAGCGCGCCGCCGACGACCTGTCGGACATGCGGCAACTGGCCGACGCATCCCGCGCCATTCCCTTCGGCCGCCCGGCGGAGGCCCGCATCACGTCCGGCTTCGGCCTGCGCTTCGATCCCTTCAACCGTCGCCCCGCGCTGCATCAGGGCCAGGATTTCGCCGCGCCGATCAACACGCCCATCGTCGCGACGGCGCCCGGCGTCGTCTCTTTCGCCGGGGTCCGTTCAGGGTATGGCAAGACCGTCGAGATAGACCACGGGGACGGTTTCAAGACGCGCTACGCCCACCTCAACACCATCTCGGTCGCCGCCGGCCAGCGCGTGTCGCTGGGCCAGCGTCTGGGCGGGATGGGCACCACCGGCCGCTCGACCGGCGTTCACCTGCACTACGAGGTGTGGATGGACGGCCGCCCGCACAATCCCGCCCGCTTCATCCGCGCAGGAGATCAAATTGTTCAACAAGACTAAGGCCCCGACCCCCGAACGCTCGACCACGCCCACACCCATCCCGCCGCTGCCCGATCTGCCCGCGCCGGGCCAGACGAGCCGGGCGCCGGCGCCGGTCGCACCCTCTCCGACGCCGATGACGCCCGGTCGCGGCCTGTCGACCCTGTCGGCGGATCTGCAGTTCGACGGCGACGTCTCGGGCCAGGGCGATCTGCAGGTCGACGGCGCCGTGAAGGGCGACGTGCGGGTCGGTCGCCTGATCGTGGGCGAGACCGGCGCGATCGAGGGCGGCGTCTCGGCGGACTACGTCGAGGTGCGCGGCCGTGTCGTCGGCGCGGTGTCGGGCAAGCAGGTGAAGCTGGTCTCCACCGCCTATGTCGACGGCGACATCACCGCCGAACAGCTGTCGATCGACATCGGCGCCTATTTCCAGGGCCGCGTGCTGCAGGGCCGCCGCGAGGCGCCGAAGGCCGCCGCGCCCCAGCCCGCGCCGACCCCCGCGCCCGCCGAACCGGCGCCGACCGTCATCGACATGAAGCCGGCGAGCTGACGCCGCGCTGACCTTCGCCCTCCCCTTCACGGGGAGGGCGAATGCCTACTCCTCCGCCGTCGAGCCGCGCGTCGCGCCGACGCGGGCCGCCAGCGCCGCGCCCATGAAGGCGTCGAGATCGCCGTCCAGCACGCCCTGCGTATCCGACGTCTCCACGTTGGTGCGCAGGTCCTTCACCATCTGATACGGCTGAAGCACGTAGGATCGGATCTGGTGGCCCCAGCCGATGTCGGTCTTGGCATCGGCGAGCGCCTGGGCCGCCGCCTCGCGCTTCTGAAGCTCCAGCTCGTACAGGCGGGCGCGCAGCATCTTCCACGCCTGCTCGCGGTTCTGGTGCTGGGAGCGCCCGGCCTGACAGGCCACTACAGTGTTGGTCGGGATGTGGGTGAGACGCACGGCGGAGTCCGTCTTGTTGACGTGCTGGCCGCCGGCGCCGGAGGCCCGATAGGTGTCGGTGCGCACGTCCGCCGGATTGATCTCGATCTCGATGGCGTCGTCCACGACCGGCGAGACGCCGACCGAGGCGAACGAGGTGTGCCGCTTGGCCGCCGCGTCATAGGGGCTGATGCGGACCAGGCGATGCACCCCTGATTCCGACTTCAGCCAGCCGTAGGCGTTCGGCCCCTTGATCTGGATGGTGGCGGACTTGATGCCGGCCTGTTCGCCCGCTTCCTCGGCCTCGACCTCGACCTCATAGCCGTGCGCCTTGGCCCAGCGGCTGTACATCCGCAGCAGCATTCCGGCCCAGTCGTTGGACTCGGTTCCGCCGGCGCCGGAGTTGACCTCGAGATAGGCGTCGTTGCCGTCCGCCTCGCCGGAGAGCAGAGCTTCCAGTTCAGCGCGGGCGGCGCGTTCCTTGATGGCGCGCAGGCTCTGGCGCGCCTCCTCCAGCGTCGCCTCGTCGCCTTCCTCGTCGGCCATCTCGGAGAGCATCACGCCCTCCTCCAGCGCCGTCTCCATCTCGCGGACGGCGTTGATCTGCGTCTCCAACCGCGAGCGTTCGCGGCTGACGGCCTGGGCCTGATCCGGGTCGTCCCACAGGGTGGGGTCCTCGACACGGGCGTTCAGCTCATCGAGCTTCCTTAGAGCGACATCCCAGTCAAAGTCGCCTCCTGAGCAGAGCCAGGCTCTGCTCGATGTCGGCCTTCATGGCCTCGACATCCAGTCTCATGGATTTCTCCGCATCCGAAACGAGGGGCCGAGATAGAGGCCGCCGCCCCCGAGGGGAAGGCCCAATCCGCCCGGCTCAATAAAGTCCGCTCAGGTCCTCGGCGGGTTCCTTCTCCGGCGGCGGCGGCGTGGGCGCGGTCGGGGTCGGAACCGTGACCGGCTCGCCGGCGGCTTCCTGTTCGCGGCGGATGACGTCGTAGTAGCTCTGCGGCCCCTCCACGACCTCCGGCGCGCGTTCCTCCACGCGGGCGCGCTCGGTGCCCGGGCGGAACGCCTCCTCGATGCCGTTCACCGTGCGGAAGATGGCGTTGCGAGGCCGCACGAACGGACGCGCCGGCCGCTCCTCGAGCGCCGTCTGCATGAATTCGATGAAGACGGGCACGGCGGCGGTCGTCCCGGTCTCGCCCGAGCCGAGCGGCCGGTTGTCGTCGAAGCCGATGAATATCCCCACGACGATGTCGGTGGTGAAGCCCACGAACCAGGCCGAACGGTATTCGTTGGTCGTGCCGGTCTTGCCCCCGACCCAGCGTCCCAGCCCGCGCGCCGATGCGGCGGTGCCGCGCTGGACGACGCCCTCGAGCATGGAACTGATCTGGTAGGCGGTGATGGGATCGATGATCTGTTCGCCCCGCGGATTCAGGCGAGGCGACGCCTGCCCGCTGAAGCCGCGGCGACATTCGCGGCAGCTTCGGCCGTCGGCGCGATAGATGGTCTCGCCGTCCCGGTCCTGGACCACCTCGATCATGTAGGGGTCGATGCGCCGCCCGCCGTTGACGAAGGTCGCATAGGCGGCGGTCAGCCGGTAAGGCGTCGTCTCCCCGGCGCCCAGCGAGACCGACAGGTTGGCCGGCAGGTCGTCGGCCACGCCGAACCGCTCCGCGCTGCGCACGATCTGGCTCATGCCGATCTCGTTCGCCAGGCGCACCGTCATGACGTTGCGCGACAGCTCCAGGCCGCGTCGCAGGGTCTGGGGGCCGTAGTACTCCCGGCTGTAGTTCTGCGGGGTCCACCGCTCGCCGTTGGCCCCTCCGGCGAAGCTGATCGGCGCGTCCAGCACGATGGACGCGGGCGTGAAGTCGCCCTCGAGCGCCGTGGCGTAGACGATGGGCTTGAACGCCGACCCGGGCTGGCGCTCCGCCTGGGTCACGCGGTTGAAGCTCGACAGGGCGTAGGAATAGCCGCCCACCATCGCCAGAACTCGGCCGGTCTGGGGATCGATCGCCACGAGCGCGCCGTTCACCGCCGGCACCTGACGCAAAGCGAACTGCCCGCCTTCGGGCTCGACGAAGATCAGGTCGCCGCGGCGAAGCTGTCGGTTGGCGTTGGCCCAGGCGGCGTCCGAGGCCAGCAGGGCCCCCGTGCGGTCGTCTCGGGCGACGCGGACCCGCACATTATTGCCCGACACGCTCTCGACCGCGGCGGCCAGCCACGTCCGACGCTCGGGTGGAATCTGCCGCGCCTGCGCCTCCTCGCGCCAGTTCGGGCCAAAGTCAGTCTGGCCCCACGCGCCCCGCCAGCCGTGGCGTCGATCGTACTGCTCCAGGCCGCGCATCAGCGCCCGGCGCGCCGCCGACTGGAGCTCCGGGTCCAGGGTGGTGCGCATGTAGTAGCCGCCGCGGTTGACCTGTTCGCGCCCGAACAGCGCGATGGCGCGGCGCCGCGCCTCCTCCACGAAGAAGTCGGCGTCCTGGTACTGCGCCCGGCGAGGCGCGTCCTGGGTGCGCAAGGGGCGCGCGATGGCGGCCTCCGCGACCTCTCGGCTGATGAAGCGGTTGTCGGCCATCTCGCCGAGAACCCAGTCGCGACGGGCCTTGGCGGCCTCCGGCTGGCGGCGCGGGTGATAGTTGTTCGGCCCCTTCGGCAGGGCGGCGAGGAACGCCGCCTCCTCCACCGTCAGCTGGCTCAGCGACTTGCCGAAGTAGTTGTAGGCCGCCGAGGCGACGCCGTAGGACCGGTAGCCGAGGAAGATCTCGTTGAGATACAGCTCGACGATCTGCTCCTTCGTCAGCGTGGCCTCGAGCCGGCTGGCCAGGATGGCTTCCTTGAGCTTGCGGTTGATGCTCGATTCGTTCGTCAGCAGGACGTTCTTCGCCACCTGCTGGGTGATGGTCGAGCCGCCCTCGAGACGCCGGCCGGTCAGCACGTTGAAGACGTTCTTGGCCATGGCCCGGCCGATGCCCGACACGTCGATGCCGCCGTGCTGGAAGAAGTTGCGGTCCTCGGCGGCGAGAAAGGCCTGCACGACCGTCACGGGGATCTGGTCGTACGACACATAGATCCGGCGTTCGTCGGAATACTCGCCGATCAGGGTGCCGTCGGCGGCGAACACGCGAGTCGCCGTGGCCGGGCGGTAGTCCGCCAGCTCGGACGCGTCCGGCAGGTCGTGGAACAGCCAGGCGGCGTAGATGGTGACGACGACCCCCGCCAGCGCGATGGCGCTGAGGAAGGCGATCCCCGCCGCCACGAACCACTTCTGTTGAATTTCAATCGCCGGCAGCTTCACCGCGCGCTCCGATAGACGCCCGCTGCGGGTTTAGCCCGCGTCGCCGCCGACGCAAAGACGTGTCGCGGGAACGACGTTCTATCGGCCCCTACGGACTTCCGGCGGTCGGGCCCGCCTCGGCGATCCGCAGCGGCTCGCCGCCCGCGAAATAGCGGTCGATGCCGCGCGCGACCGACTGCATCAGGCGTCGGCGCTGACGAGGGTCCGTGAGCGCCCGCTCGTCCTCGGGATTGGTGATGAAGCCCATCTCGAGCAGCACGGCGGGCACGTCCGGGGCCAGCAGCACGGCCAGGCCCGCGTCGCGGTGGCTGCGGCGCAGCAGCGGATGATCGCCGCGCTCGATCTCGCCCAGCAGGGTGCGGGCGAACAGGGCCGAGCGATTCTGGGTCGCGCGCTGGGTGATGTCGAGCAGGATGCGATCGACGGAAGGGTCCCGCCCCGGCAGATGCAGCTCCCGGTGCCAGTCGTCGCGACCGGTGAACTCCCGCACCGCCCGGCCGGCGCCCTGTTCGGACAGGGTGTAGACGCTCGCGCCCCGCGTGGCGGGATCCGAGCCCGCGTCGGCGTGCAGCGAGATGAACAGGTCGGCGTCGGCCTGGCGCGCGATGGCCACGCGACGGTAGAGGTCCACATAGGTGTTGTCGGTGCGGGTCAGACGCACGCGGTAACGCCCGCGCCGCTCCAGCTCGGCGGCGAGCTCCCGGGCGGCGGCCAGGGTGATGTCGGCTTCGCGGGCGGTCTGGCCCGAAGCGCCCGGATCACGGCCGCCGTGCCCGGCGTCGATGACCACGAGCGGCCGTTCGGACCGCGCCTCACGCCGCGCGATCGCGATCGGCGCGGGGGCCGCGGCCCGCCCGTTGGCGCGGACGTCGATGACGTAGCGATAGTGCCCGACCCCGTCGCCGGGGGGCAGCAGGAAGCGGCGCTCCACCTCGACCGCCGAGGTCAGCGCCACCTCGACGCGGGCGGCCGCACCGCGTCCCTCGACGCGGTAGTCGCGCACGAGGCCGAGGCCCCGCCCCGAAAGGGGCGCCTCCGGCGCGACGCCGCTCAACTCCAGCACGAGGCGACCCGACCGGCCGTCCTCCAGCACCCGGCCCTGGGCCGTGCGGTCCATGTCCAGAACGATGCGGGTGCGCTCGCCGTCGCCGCCGAGGCGCAGGCGCATCAGATCCCCGGCCGCGCCGGAGGCCAGGCCCTGCCCGGCCGCCAGCAAACCGGCGGCGAAGACGCCGACAGCAACGGTCGCCAGCCGGCGACGGCGCAGGAAAGCGCCCAAGCGTGTGATGAGGTCCTTCATGACCCGGCTCGCACAGACCACCATTCTTGTTGACCCCATGGTGCACGAGTGCGGTGATCAAGGGGTTAAGCGGCGCGCGCGCTTTGCATTCGGCTCAGGCCGGACTATGTTCCGGGAGTCCGGAAGCGACCGGCCCGGTTCGGGTCGGCTCCCGCGTCCAGGCGTTCGCTATCCGACCAATTCTGCGGAGCGACGGGATCGAACGATCCAGCGCGCCGCCGGGCCGAGCGGACCGCCGCCCTCGTCGAGGGCGCGCCCCGGTCCAGGAATGAAGACGACCATGGGCCTTTCAGGCTGCGCCTCCCACCGGTTCCTCAAGACCGAGATCGCCGTCACCGGCGATGGATTCGCGCGCGCCCGGCCCCTCACCCCCATTCGGCGAGCCGCGACGGGAGCCCTGACCGGGCCCGCGCCGGCGCGCCAGAGAGAGACCCTTGATGTCAAAGACTATGTTGATCGACGCGGCGCACGCGGAAGAAACGCGCGTCGCGATCGTGGACGGCCGCCAGGTCGAGGAATTCGACTTTGAATCCAAGGCGCGGCGCCAGCTGCGTGGGAACATCTACCTCGCCAAGGTCACGCGCGTAGAGCCCAGCCTGCAGGCGGCGTTCGTCGAATACGGCGGCAACCGCCACGGCTTCCTGGCCTTCAACGAGATCCACCCGGACTACTACCAGATCCCGGTCGCCGACCGCGAAGCCATCATGGCCGAGGCGGGCGACGACGAGGACGAGGACGACCTGGGTCGCGAAAGCCTCGACGACGAGGCCGATCCCGAGGCCAAACTGGCCGACGAGGAGCGCCTGAAGCGTCGCCTGATGCGGCGCTACAAGATCCAGGACGTCATCAAGCGCCGCCAGATCCTGCTGGTTCAGGTCGTCAAGGACGAGCGCGGAGCCAAGGGCGCGGCCCTGACCACCTGGCTGTCGCTGGCCGGCCGCTACTGCGTGCTCATGCCCAACACCGGCAAGGGCGGCGGCATCAGCCGCAAGATCACCAACGCAGCCGACCGCAAGCGCCTGAAGGCCGCCGCCCAGAGCCTGGACGTGCCGCGCGGGATGGGGCTGATCATCCGCACCGCCGGGGCCAAGCGCACCAAGGCGGAGATCAAGCGCGACTACGAGTACCTGCTGCGCCTGTGGGAGACGATCCGCGAGACCACCCTGAAGTCGCATGCGCCGGCTCTGATCTACGAAGAAGAGAACCTGGTCCGTCGCGCGGTGCGCGACATGTTCGACAAGGACTTCGACGGCATCCAGGTCGAAGGGGTCGAGGGCTGGAAGCAGGCCCGCGACTTCATGCGGGTGCTGATGCCGTCCCAGGCGTCGAAGGTTCACCTGTACCGGGGCGCCAAGCCGCTGTTCGCCGCCAACGGCATCGAGGACCTGCTGCACCAGATCCACCAGCCGGTCGTGCCGCTGAAGTCCGGCGGCTATCTGGTGATCAACCAGACCGAGGCGCTGGTCGCCATCGACGTCAACTCCGGGCGCGCCACCAAGGAACGCAACGTCGAGGCCACGGCCACCAAGACCAACCTGGAAGCCGCCGTCGAGGCCGCGCGCCAGCTGCGCCTGCGCGACCTGGCGGGCCTGATCGTCATCGACTTCATCGACATGGAGGAGTCGAAGAACAACCGAGCCGTCGAGAAGGCGCTGAAGGACGCGCTGGCGGGGGACCGGGCGCGCATCCAGATGGGCAAGATCTCCGGCTTCGGCCTGATGGAGATCAGCCGCCAGCGTCGTCGGCTGGGCGTGCTGGAGGGCGCGACCGAAATCTGCCCGCACTGCAACGGCGCCGGTCGCATCCGCTCGGCCGAGTCGGCGGCCCTGACCGCGCTCAGGGCCATCGACATCGAAGTCGGCAAGAACGGCGCGGGGCTGGTGAACCTGAAGGTTCCCGCGGCCGTGGCCCTCTACATCCTGAACCACAAGCGCTCGCACCTGCAGCGGCTGCTGGAGCGGCGCGGCCTGGAGGTCGTGGTGCTGATCGACGCCGGCCTGGCCCAGGCCGAGCACGCGATCGAGCGGCTCGAGACCAACGAGGACTTCGTCGCGCCGGAGATCGATCTCGACGCCGAGATCGCGGCCCTGCCCGACTCGCCGGACATGCCGGGCTTCGACCTGGATGACGACTTCGACGACGAGGACGAGGACGAGGAGGACTTCGAGGACGAGGACGGCGAGGACCGCGAGGACGCCGATGATGACGAGCCGCGCGAGCGCGCGGAGCGACACGACGGCGAAGGCCGGGGTCGCGGCCGCCGCCGCCGCCGCCGCGGCGGGCGTCGCGAGGAGGAGGCCGTGGTCGCCGCCCCCGAGAGCGACGAGGACGAGGCCGGTCGCCGCCGTCGCCGGGGCCGCCGGGGCGGTCGCCGAGTCCGCGAGGACGGGGATCGCGACGTCTACACCTGGGTGCGCGGCCGCACGCCGTCGCTGGACCAGCCCTATCTCTGGTTCGATCCGCTGAACCCTCACGCCGCGCTGGACGAGGCGCGGGACGCCGAAGCCGCGGACGAGGGCGCGCCTGTCGCCGGGTCCGGCGAGCCGGACCAGCCCCGCGAGGAGCGCGGCGGTCGCCGGCGTCGACGTCGGGGTCGCGGACGGGGCGGCGATCGCGCGCCGTTCGAGATGACGGGCGAAACGGACGTCGCCGAAGCGGCCGCCGACGCCGAGTCGGAAGTCGCCTCCGCCGAGCTGGAGACCGCGCCCGTCGCCATTCCGCCGGAGCCCCAGCGCCGTCGCGTCCGCCGCAAGACGCGCGGCGACGCGCCGTCGGCGGAGACGGCCGAACCGGAGACCCTCGACCCGGCGCCCGAACCCGAGCCTGTCGCGGAGGTCGAGATCGAGTCGGCGCCCGAACCGGAGTTGGAGCCGGAGCCCGCTCCGGTCGCGGCGGAAGCCCCGACCGAGGCGGCGCCGGAGCCCGCGCCCCAGCCGGTCGTGAGCGTCGCGGAGCTGATCGCCGAGGATCCGGCGCAGATCACGGCGCCCCCGCCGAAGCCTAAGCGCGGGTGGTGGCGCCGTTGAGCGCGGGCCGCTAGATTGGAGTGACCGGCGGGGGCGCCGAAGCGGAGTGGAGATCGCCATGAGCTGGCTGTCCCGACGAATGTCGCCCCTGACGGGCGCCCTGAAGGGCGTCGCGGCCGTCGCGGCGGCGGCCGCGACGCTCGCCCTGCCCGGTCAGGCCTCGGCCCAGAGCATCATCCGCGACACCGAGATCGAGGCGATCATCCGGGAATGGTCCGATCCGGTCCTGTCGGCGATGGGCCTGATCCCGGCCGATGTCGAGATCCTGCTGGTCAACGATCCCAGCCTGAACGCCTTCGCCACGCGCGGGCGGATCATGGGCATCCACACCGGCCTGATCCTCGAGACCGATACGCCGAACCAGCTGCTGGGCGTGATCGCGCACGAGGGCGGGCACATCAAGAACCGCCATACCCTGCGGGACGGCGCCTCCGACGCGGCGCGCCAGCCCTTCCTCGTCTCGATGGCGCTGGGGGCCCTGGCGATCGCCGCCGGAGCGCCCGACGCCGGCGCGGCCCTGCTGGGTTCGAGCCAGTACTTCGGCACCCTCAGCGCGCTTCGCTATCTGCAGAGCCAGGAGGGCGAGGCGGACCTGACCGGGGCCCGGGCGCTGGAGGCCGCGGGCGAATCCGGACGCGGCCTGGTCGAGTTCTTCGAGAACTTCCGCTCGCAGGAGGTGTTCTCGGATTCCAGGCGGTACCCCTACTTCCGCAGCCACCCGCTCTCGTCGGACCGGATCGAGGCCCTGCGCCGGCCGGTGGCCGCGGCATCCAACTACGAGCGTCGCGACAGTCCCGAGCGTATGGCCCAGCACGCGCTGATGCTGGCCAAGATTCGGGCGTTCCTTGATCTGCCCACCTACACCTACCGCGCCTATCCGGAGACGGATCAGTCCCTGCCGGCCCGCTATGCGCGGGCCATCGCCTGGTACCGGGACGGTCGGACCGACCGCGCCCTCGCGGCGGTCGACGAACTGATGCAGGGCGACCCGGACAACCCCTATTTCTGGGAGTTGCGCGGCCAGATCCTTTTCGAGGAGGGTCGGCCCGCCGAGGCCGTCGACGCCCATCGACGCGCGGTCGAGCTGAAGCCCGACGCGCCCCTGCTGCGGATCAATCTGGCCCACGCCCTGATCGAGACGAACGATCCCGCGCGGCTGGACGACGCGATCAACGAACTCAAGCTCGCGACCGCGCGCGAGACCGACAACCCGCTGGGCTGGCGGCTTCTGGGGCAGGCCTTCGCGGCGCAGGGCAAGGAGGGCGAGGCCCGGCTGGCCTCTGCCGAGTACTATTTCGCGCTCGGACGCGAGCGGGAGGCGGTGCAGTTCGCCCTGAGAGCGCGGGCGATGCTGGAGACCGGCACGCCCGAGTGGCGTCGCGCCGTCGATATCGTGCTGGCGTCGGGCGCGACGCCCGAGGATCTGGCGGACCTGGATCGCCGCACCACCCGCAACTGATCGCCGGAGACCGAATGTCCGACACCCCCTCGCCCGCCCCCGCGCGCGCGCTGTTCGACTGGCTGGGCCCCATCCTGGGCGCCGTGGCGATCGTCATCGCGCTGGCGGGCCAGCTCGGCTTCGAGGGGCGCGTCCGGGCCTATCTGCTGGAGAACCCCCAGCTGGTCCAGGAGATGGTCCAGGCGGGCCAGGCTCAGCAGGCGGCGCTGGCCGCCGAGGAGACGACGCGGCGGGCCCAGGCCAACCCCTCGCTGGTCGCCGTCGATCCGCGCGACCCCGCCTTCGGCCCTGCGGACGCCGAGGTGACGGTGATCGAGTATTTCGACTTCCAGTGCCCGGGCTGCAAGGCCGTGGCCCCGGAGTTCCTGGCGCTGATGCAGGCGAATCCGGACGTGCGGTTCGTGTTCAGGGACTGGGCGATCCTGGACCGTGAGCCGGGCGGGACGTCGGACTACGCCGCCCGCGCGGCGCTGGCGGCGCACCGTCAGGGCCGCTACCTGCCGGTCTATCAGGCGCTGCTGGCCGAGCCGGCGCTGTCGCCCGAGACGATCGATCAGCTGCTGGTCGAGAACGGCGTCGATCTGGCGCGGGCAAGGGCGGACATGGACAGCGCCGAAATCCGCGATCAGGTGGCCGACATCGACGCGACGGCCCAGGCGCTGGCGTTGCAGGGCACGCCGACCTTCCTGGTCAACGGCCGCGCGACCGAGAGCATCCAGCCCGCCGCGATCGCGGAAGCCATCGCCGCAGCGAAGGCGCGATAAGTCTCCCTTCTCCCCGCGTGGCAGAAGGTGGGCGCCAGAGGCGCTCGGATGAGGGGGCTCCCTCGGCTCGCAAACCGTCAGACGATGAGCGCGCGGCTGCATCCCCCCTCATCCGTCATGCTCCGCATGCCACCTTCTCCCACAAGGGGAGAAGGTGGATTCTAGATCAACCCCGCCAGCGGTGAGGACGGATCGGCGTACATGCGCTTCTTCATCCGGCCGGCGAGGTAAGCCTCGCGCCCGGCGATCACCGCGTGCTTCATGGCGGAGGCCATGAGGACGGGGTCGCGCGCTTCGGCGATGGCGGTGTTCATCAGCACGCCGTCGCAGCCCAGCTCCATGGCGACGGCGGCGTCCGAGGCGGTGCCGACGCCCGCGTCGACCAGCACAGGCACCTTGGACTGCTCGACGATCAGGCGGATGTTCACGGGGTTCTGCACCCCCAGGCCCGAGCCGATCGGCGCGCCCAGCGGCATGACGGCGACGGCCCCCGCGTCCTCTAACTTCCGCGCGTAGACGACGTCGTCGGTGCAGTAGACCATGACCTCGAAGCCCTCGGCGGTCAGCAGCTTCAGCGCCCGCAGCGTCTCCTCCATGTCGGGGAACAGGGTCTTGGGGTCGCTGAGCACCTCGAGCTTCACCAGGGTCCAGCCGCCCGCCTCGCGCGCCAGGCGCAGGGTGCGGACCGCGTCCTCACCGGTGAAGCAGCCGGCGGTGTTGGGCAGGTAGGTGTAGCGTTTGGGATCCAGGAAGTCGGTCAGCACCGGCTGGCCCGGATCGGTCAGGTTCACGCGCCGCACCGCCACGGTGACGATCTCGGCGCCCGAGGCCTCGGCCGCGGCGGCGTTCTGGGCGTAGTCCCTGTACTTGCCGGTGCCGACGATCAGGCGCGAGCTGAAGGTCCGGCCGGCGACGGTCCAGGTGTCGTTGGAAGTGGTCATGGGCGCTGTTTAGGCTCCTGTGTTCGGAGTCGAAAGCCCGGCGGCGGCGCGCTAATCAGACGTGATGACCGACACCCCGATCGCCGATCTGTCCCGCGAAGAGGCCGAGGCCGAACTGGCGCGCCTGGCCGAGGAGATCGCGCGGCACGACGCCCTCTACTACGTCGGGGACGCGCCGGAGGTCAGCGACGCGGACTATGACGCTCTGAGGCGGCGCAACGCCGAGATCGAGGCGCGCTTTCCAGAACTGACGCGAGCCGATTCGCCCTCCGCGCGGGTCGGCGTGGCGGGGTCGCAGGCCTTCGCCGAGGTGCGCCACGGCGTGCCCATGCTGTCTCTGGACAACGCGTTCAACGAGGACGAGGTGCGCGACTTCGTCGCCCGCGTCGCGCGCTTCCTGAAGTTGCCGGCGGACGAGGCGGTCGCCTTCACCGCCGAGCCCAAGATCGACGGCCTGTCGGCCAGCCTGCGCTACGAAAACGGCGTGCTGGTGCAGGGCGCGACGCGCGGCGATGGACGCGCGGGCGAGGACGTCACGGCGAACCTCTTGACCCTCGGCGACATTCCGCGCCGTCTGGCGGGGTCCGGCTGGCCGAAGCGGATCGAGGTGCGGGGCGAGGTCTATGCCGGCACGGACGCCTTCGCCGCCTTCAACGCCGCCGCCGAGGCCGAAGGCAAGCGCACCTACGCCAATCCCCGGAACTTCGCCGCCGGATCGCTGCGCCAGATCGACGCCAAGGTGACGGCGACGCGGCCGCTCAGCTTCTTCGCCTATGCCTGGGGCGAGACGTCCGAGCCTTTCGCCGAGACCCAGAGCGAGGCCCTGGAGGCGCTGGCGAGCTGGGGGTTCAGGACCAATCCTCGATCGACGCGGGTCGAGGGCGCCGAGGGGCTGCTGAAGGTTTATCGCGGGCTGGAGGCCGATCGGGCGACGCTCGGCTATGACATCGACGGGGTGGTCTACAAGGTCGACCGGCTGGACTGGCAGCAGCGGCTGGGCTTCGTCGCCCGAAGCCCGCGCTGGGCCATCGCCCACAAGTTCCCGGCCCAGCAGGCGACCACGCTGCTGGAGGGCATCGATATCCAGGTGGGGCGCACGGGCTCGCTCACCCCGGTCGCGCGGCTGGCGCCCGTCACCGTCGGCGGCGTGGTGGTCAGGAACGCGACCCTGCACAACGAGGACGAGATCGCCCGCAAGGACGTGCGGATCGGCGACACGGTGGTGCTTCAGCGCGCCGGGGACGTGATCCCGCAGATCGTCTCGGTCGTCATCGACCGCCGTCCGGCGGGGGCCGAGCCGTTCGTCTTCCCCACCCGCTGCCCGGCGTGTGGCTCGGAAGCCGTGCGCGAAGAGGGCGAGGCGCGGCGGCGCTGCACCGGCGGCCTGATCTGTCCGGCCCAGATCGTCGAGCGGCTGAAGCACTTCGTCGGGCGGCGCGCCTTCGACATCGAGGGGTTGGGCGAGAAGCAGTTGATCGCGTTTTCCGAGCGCGGCTGGATCCGCGAGCCCGCCGACATCTTCCGCCTGGCGCGAGACGACGCCAAGCTGGAGGCGCTGCGCGCCGAGGACGGATACGGCGAGACCAGTGTGCGCAATCTGGTCGCGGGCATCGAGGCGCGGCGGACCATCGCCCTGGAGCGCCTGATCTTCGCGCTGGGCATCCGCGAGATCGGGGAGCAGACGTCGCTGCTGCTGGCCCGCGAGTTCGGGACCTGGGAGGCCTTCGAGGCGGCCGGGCGAGAGGCGGCGGCCGGGATTCCCTCGCCGGAGTGGACCCGGCTGGCCGAGCGCCACGGAGTCTCGGCGCGCGTCATGGCGACCTTGGCCGAGGCGACGCCGCCCGACGCCGATCCTTGGCCGGATGCGTCGATGGATCAGAAGCTGTCGCTGGCGTTCCCCGGCCTCGCCGCGCCCGCACGTAGGGCATTGGCGCTGCTCGCCGACGACTGGGCGGGCGTCCGGCGACTGGCGGAGATCGCGCGCAACGAAGGCCCCTCGGAGACCCTGGGGCGGATCGCCGGCGTTTCCGGGGTGGGGCCCGTGGCGGCGCGAGCGGTGGCCGAGTTCTTCCACGAACCGCACAATCGGGCAGTGGTCGAGGCGCTGGTCGAGCAGCTCGACTCCGTCCAGGCGGCCGAGCGCCCTAAGACCGACACGCCGGTGGCGGGCAAGACCGTGGTCTTCACCGGCGCCCTGGAGCGCTTCACCCGCGACGAGGCCAAGGCGCGGGCCGAGGGCCTGGGGGCCAAGGTCTCCGGCTCGGTGTCGAAGAAGACGGACTATGTGGTCGCCGGCCCCGGCGCGGGTTCCAAGCTGGCGGACGCCCGGAAGCACGGCGTGGCGGTCCTGTCCGAGGACGAATGGCTGGCGCTGATCGGCGGATGAGGCCGCGACAAACGCCCCCCTTCCGCAACAGTTCCTGTTACCTATATCCTCGCCAAACGAGGCCTGAGCGCCTCCAGGGAGAGTGACACATGATCGACGTTCGCCCCTTCAACAGCCTCGGCGGCGCGGACTACGGCTGGCTGAAGGCCCGCCACCACTTCTCGTTCGCCAACTACTACGACCCGTCGCGCATGGGCTGGGGCCGGCTGCGCGTGTGGAACGACGACGAGATCGCGGCCAAGTCGGGCTTCCCGCCCCACCCGCACGCGGACATGGAGATCATCACCTACGTCCGGACCGGCGCGATCACGCACCAGGACTCCATGGGCAACCAGGGCCGCACCGGCGCGGGCGACGTGCAGGTGATGAGCGCGGGGACCGGCGTGCGGCACGCGGAGTACAATCTGGAGGACGAGCTGACGACCATCTTCCAGATCTGGATCGAGACGGACCGGCCCGGCGCCCAGCCGTCCTGGGGCGCCAAGCCGTTCCCGAAGGCCGACCGAAGCGGCAAGTTCCAGGTGCTGGCGTCCGGCGACGCGGCCGACGAGGCCCTGCCGATCAACGCCGACGCCCGGGTTCTGGGCGCCACACTGAACGCCGGCGAGACGATCCGCTATCCCCTCAAGCAGGGCCGCCGGGCCTATCTGGTCCCGGCCGTCGGCGAGGTCGAGGTGAACGGCGCGGTCCTCAAGGCGCGCGACGGCGCGGCGATCAAGGACGAGGCCGAACTGGTCATCACGGCCAAGGCCGACGCCGAACTGGTGATGGTCGACAGCCTGTAGGTCGACATCGACGGCGTTTACGAAAAAGCCCGCCGGAGCGATCCGGCGGGCTTTGTCCGTTCAGGCGGGAGCCGCGCCTCAGTGGGCGACGTTCTTCCAGATCTGGCGGTAGCTGGCGTAGGTCAGGCCGGCGAAGATGGCGAGATAGGCGAGCACCGCCATGCCGGTCTTCTTGCGCTCGACCGCCTTGGGGTCCGAGGCCCAGGCGATGAAGGCGGCGACGTCCTTGGAGTATTGATCGACCGTCTCCGGCGCGTCGTCGTCGTAGGTCACCTGGCCGTCGGTGAGCGGCGCGGGCATGGCGATGAAGCCGCCGGCCGGCACCTTATCCGGATCGCCCTCCCAGAACGGGGTCAGGTCGCCCGGCATGTAGGGGTTGTAGTACTGGCCCGGCGCGATCCGCAGGCCCGCCGGCGGGGCCTGGTAGCCCGACAGCAGCGAGTACATGTAGTTGGCGCCGTCGTGGCGGGCCTTGGCCATGACCGACAGGTCCGGCGGGGCGGCCCCGCCGTTGGCCGCCGCGGCGGCCGTGGCGTTCGGATAGGGGTTCGGGAAGCGGTCGGCCGGCGTGCCCGGACGGGTGATCGGCTCGCCGGTCTCGGAGTCGATGTCGGCGATCTCGAACTCGGCCGCGAGCGCGCGCACGAAACGGTTCTCGTTCGGGTTCTCGACGTGCGGATCCCAGAACGGCCCGCCGTCCGCCGCCAGGTTGCGGAAATGCAGCAGGTTCATCGAGTGGCACGAGGCGCACACTTCGCGATAGACCTTGTAGCCGCGCTGCAGCTGGCCCTGATCGAAGGTGCCGAACGGCCCCTCGAAGCTGAAGCCCGCATGGCGCGGCTCCTTGGCGCCGGCGCCCGCGGCCTGGGCGGCGGGCGCGGCCAGCGCCAGGCCGGCGGCGGCGAGAACCGGGATCAGGATGGACTTCACGGCGGTGTTCTTTCCGAAGAAGGTCATGACGATCAGCCCCGGGTCTCGGGCTGGGCCGCGGCGCCGGCGGGCACGGCGGCGGGACCGCTGAGCACCGGCTCGGAGATCGACTGCGGGATCGGCAGCGGCGTCTCGCGCAGGCCCACCAGCGGCATGATCACCACGAAGAAGGCGAAGTAGTAGAGCGTCGCCAATCGGCCCAGCCACAGATAGCTGTTCAGGTCGCCGTCGATCAGGATGAAGGTCGAGAACTCGCCGATCACCGGCTCGTCCGGCAGCTTGGCGCCGCACAGGCCCAGGATGAAGGCGTTCACGACAAAGATGTAGAAGAACACCCGCATCGTCGGGCGGTAGCGCATCGAGCGCACCCGCGAGGTGTCCAGCCACGGCAGCACGAACAGCACCGCGATGGCGCCGAACATGGCCACCACGCCGCCGAACTTGTCCGGCACGGCCCGCAGGATCGCGTAGAAGGGCAGCAGGTACCACTCCGGCACGATGTGCGCCGGGGTCACCAGCGGGTTGGCCGGGATGTAGTTGTCGGCGTGACCCAGCGCGTTCGGCAGGAAGAACACGAACACGGCGAACATCATCAGGAACAGGATCAGGGCGAAGCCGTCCTTGACCGTGTAGTAGGGATGGAACGGCACCGTGTCCTTGGCCGTGCGGTCCTTGGGGATCAGGATGCCGACGGGGTTGTTCTGGCCCGCGTGGTGGAGCGCCCAGAGGTGCAGGACCACGCAGCCGGCGATCACGAACGGCAGCAGGTAGTGCAGCGAGAAGAACCGGTTCAGCGTCGCATTGTCGATCGCCGGACCGCCCTGCAGCCAGGTCAGGATGGGCCCGCCGACCACCGGGATCGAGCCGATCAGGTTGGTGATCACGACCGCGCCGTGGAACGACATCTGGCCCCAGGGCAGGACATAGCCGAGGAAGGCCGTGGCGATCAGCAGGAAGAAGATCACGCAGCCGACGATCCAGATCATCTCGCGCGGCGCCTTGTACGAGCCGTAGTACAGGCCGCGCAGCATGTGGATGTAGACGGCGATGAAGAACATCGACGCGCCGTTGGAGTGGACGTAGCGGATCAGCCAGCCGCCGTTGACGTCGCGCATGATGCGCTCGACCGAGGCGAAGGCCAGTTCGGTGTTCGGCACATAGTGCATGGCCAGGACGACGCCGGTGATGATCTGGGTCATCAGGCAGATCGTCAGGATGGCGCCGAAGGTGTACCAGTAGTTCAGGTTCTTCGGCGTCGGCAGCGACATGTAGTCGGCCCCGAAGCGGATGATCGGCAGCCGGCTGTCCATCCACCGCTCGAAAGCGGTCTTGGGCACGTAGGTGGATTGATGCTCGCTCATGATCTCGTCCCGCCTCAGCCGATCCGCACCGCGGTGTCGGAGACGTATTCATAGTTCGGCACGACCAGGTTCGTCGGCGCCGGGCCCTTACGGATGCGGCCGGAGGTGTCGTAGTGCGACCCGTGGCAGGGGCAGAACCAGCCGCCGTAATCGCCGGTGCCGAACGTCGGCACGCAGCCCAGGTGCGTGCACGACCCGACCAGCACCAGATACTGCTCGCGGCCTTCCTTGACGCGGTCTGCGTCGGACTGGGGGTCCTTCAGGGCCGACATCGGGGTCTCACGCGCGGCCTGGATCTCGGCCGGGGTGCGATAGCGCACGAACACCGGCTTGCCCTGCCACTTCACCACGACCTGCTGGCCCTCGGCGACCTTGGTCAGGTCGAAATCGATGACGGACAGCGCCAGGGTGTCGGCGGCGGGGTTCATCTGGTTGACCAACGGCCAGGCGATCATGACGCCCGCGCCGGCGGCCGCGGCGCCCGCGGCGATATGGATGAAGTCCCGACGGGTGGCGTCGCCGCCCTGGCCTTCCGGATGACCGTCTGAATGCACGACCGATTCGGTCACGTCTCACCTCTGACCTGCCGCGCCGGAGCCCGCCATCGGGTCCGTTTCGGCGCAAAACCTTTTAGCGCAATCACGAAAGGCCTGTCCGGCCCGACTTTGCGACGGATCGCCGCTCGACGCGGACGACGCTGAGACATGCTCGCAAAAACAGACCGCGACAGGCCCGATGGCCGCGCTTAGACGTGGCCTTAGAATGCGTCTCGCCCTTTTTCAACCGGCCATCCCGCAGAACGTCGGCGCCTGTATCCGCCTGTCGGCCTGTTTCGGCTTCGAGCTGCACGTGATCGGCCCCACCGCCTTTCCCCTCGACGACCGATCCTTGAAGCGGGCCGCGCTGGATTACGGCCCCCTGGGGCACATGACCGTCCATGAGTCCTGGGCGGCGTTCCAGGCGGATCGCGCCCCCGGGCGACTGGTCCTGTTCACCACGAAGGGGGCGACGCCGCTGGATCGTTTTCCGTTCGAGCGGGACGACGTGCTGCTGTTCGGCTCCGAGCCCACGGGCGCGCCGGACTTCGTGCACGCCGCCGCCGACGCCCGCGTGGTGATCCCGCTGGAGCCCGGCGCGCGATCGCTGAACCTCGCCGTCAGCGCGGGCATCGCCTGCTGGGAGGTCCGGCGCGGCCAAAGGGCCCACTGGACGGCGCCGGGCTGATCGCGCATCTGCGGCCCATGCCGCTGCACATGATCAAGCTCTGCGTCGGGGTCTCGGACGTCGCGTGGCTCGAGACGCGCGCCCGGACCGGGCGCCCCTTGGTCATCACCACCCGCATGACGCCGAAGCGGGCCGCGGAGATCGAGGACGGCGGCTCCTTGTACTGGGTCATCAAGGGCGCCGTGCTGTGCCGCCAGCCGATCCTGGACATCACCACCCATGGTGAAGGCCGAACCAGCCATTGCGACATCACCCTTGCGCCCGAGGTGATCCGCACCGCGCCGCTGGCGCGGCGCCCGTTCCAGGGATGGCGCTATCTCGAGGCCAAGGAGGCGCCGCCGGATCTGACCTCGGCGGAGGCGACCAGCCTGCCGGACGATCTGGTCAGGCAGCTGCGCGAGCTCGGGGCTTGGTGAACAGTGAGCGAGAGGTGAGCCGAGGGGTGAATCGTGAGCGATGGGTAGTGCTTCGGCTGATTGGCCTATATGGGCCGGGCCCGACCTGAACCTGACCTCTGTCGCAGGGGCGTCCCGGCTCACTCGTCACCCCTTCGCTCACCCCTCGCTCACCACTCCATGTCCCCCGCCGTCCGCGCCACCACCCGTGAACTCCTGACGCTGGCCTGGCCGGTGGTGCTGGCGCGCATCGGCATCATGGTCATGGGGCTGACCGACGCCATCGTGGTCGGGAACTATTCCGCCGAGGAGCTGGGATTTCACGCCATCGCCTGGGCGCCGACCTCGGTGGTGGTGACGACCGCCGTCGGGCTGATGCTGGGCGTGCAGGTGATGACGGCCCGGTTCATCGGCGAGGGGCGACAGGAACAGACGGGCGCGGTCCTACGGCGCGGCTTGGTCTATGCGCTTCAGATCGGCGTCGGGTCCATGATCGGGCTGATCGTGCTCGGCCCCTGGGCGCTGTCGCAGGCGGGGCTGGAGGATGGTTTGGCGGAGGGCGCGTCGCCGGCCCTGATCGTCTTCGCCCTGTCGATGCCGGTCTATCTGGTCTACGTCGCCTGCCAGTTCTTCCTGGAGGCCCTGTCGAAGCCCAAGCCGGGCATGATCGCCATGTGGGTCGCCAATGCGGTGAACCTGGGCCTCAATCTGGTGCTGGTGCCGGACCTGCTCGGGCTGGGCGTGGACGGGGCGGTGGCCTCGGCCTGGTCGACCTTCGGCGCACGGCTGGCGCTGATGCTGTTCCTGGTCTGGATCATCCTGCGGCTGCCGGAGGCGAAGGGCCTGAACATCTTCGCCAAGCCGCGGCCCGATCCGGTCGCGGCGCGCGAACAGACCCGCGTGGGCCTGGGCGCCGGCGCCTCCTATTTCGTCGAGGTCGGGGCCTTCGCCGCCATGACCTTCATCGCCGGACGGATCGGCGGGGCGGAGACGGCCGCCTGGGCCATCGTGCTGAACATCGCCGCGATCGTCTTCATGGCGCCGATGGGCCTGTCGTCGGCCACGGCGGTGCTGGTGGGCCGGGCCTATGGCGCGCAGGACCGCGCGGGCGTGCTGAGGGCGGGGCTGGTCGGGCTGGCGGTCGTGGCGGCCCTGACGTTCGTGGTCGCGCTGGCGATCTGGCCGACCGCGCCGTGGGTCATCGGGGCCTATAGCCGCGAGGCGACGCTGATCGCCATCGCCGTGCCGGCGCTGGTGCTGTCCACCCTGTTCTTCGTCGCCGACGGCATACAGGTGGTTGCGGCCCAGGCGCTGAGGGCCGCCGGCGACGTCTGGTGGCCGACGGCGATGCACGTGGTCAGCTATGGGCTGGTGATGCTGCCGCTGGGCTGGATCTTCGCCCTGACGCTGGGCCTGGGCGTGGACGGCATCGTGTGGAGCGTGATCGTGGCCAGCCTCGTGTCCGCCGGGCTGCTGACGGGCCGGTTCCTGCGCGTGGCGCGGCGGGTCTAGACGGTCAGGATCCAGCCCTCTTCGCCCTCGACGCGGGCGATGAGGTCGTCGCTCGCGCCCTTGGGCGGGCCGAAGGCGGGACCGAGCAGGCCCTTGTCGTCCATCTCGGCCAGCGCCATCGCGGTGGTCCGCACCTGGGCCTGGTCCTTGAACTCGCCGGGCTCGGGCCGGGTCGGATAGAGCGACGGCCAGACCTCGGCGACGACCAGCGACAGGGGCTCGACGTCGGCTGCGGTCAGAGCGCGCCAGCCCGTGCCGAACGGCCAGACGGCGCCCGAGGCGCCCGCCTTGTCCAGCAGGCGTCGCACGGCCGGGATCCCGACCAGGGTCTGGCCGCCGACGACGCCGGCGCCGTGCATCTGCCAGACGCTCTTGGGCTGAAGCTTGCCCTTCCTCGCCGCGTCCTCGGTGGCGCGGAACTCCGGGATGTCGTGGGCCGCGGTCGGCTTGGTCGCGGTCAGCCAGCGCTGCGTCTGCTTGGCCGGCGCGCCCCAGAAGGGCCAGGCCTGATCGGTCATCAGCCGGTTCATCTTGGCCGCGACCTGATAGCGGTTGTTGGTGTTGTCGGGCTTGTCGACCACGTTCTGGGCCAGGAACTTCCAGGTCTCGGACCAGGCCGGCTCGCCCTTCAGGCCCAACCGCGCGGCCGTGCCCGCCGGGAAGCCCAGGCAGAAGTCGAAGCCCGCCAGGACGCGGTCCCCGCGCTTTCTGTGATCGGCCAGGAGGGAGGCCAGCAGCGCCTCGGCCTCGGCGCGCGTGGCGACGTTGTGGGTCTCGGCGTAGAGGCGGAAGCGCACGTCGCGCTTGGCCACGCCGATCCACAGGGACTGATCGCCCAGCTTCTTCGTCTCGGCGGCGGTCCAGTCGGCGATGATGACGGCGTCGAACAGGCGGGCCACGAAGGCTCCTTGGGCGAAACTGCGGGGAACGGTGGCGGCGGTTTAGCTCGCCGGAGACGCGAACGAAAGCGGGGCCGCGCGATCGTCAGCCCTGTTTGGTCAGGGCCTCGACATGGGACAGCCAGCGCCGGCCCAGCCGGAGCGCCTCGGGCGGCGTCGAGGGCTCGACGGGGACGCGGACGTCGTAGAGCGACAGTTCGAACTCCGGGTGACGGGCGTCGGCGAAGATCAGCCGCATCACCACCTGCGAGGCGTCCGGCGCCATGACGTCGAGCTCGCGGCGTTGTTCGCCGCGCCGGACGCGCGCGACCACGCAACCGTCGACGATGAGCTCGGCGCCGTCGACCTCCTCGAAGGGATACACCAGGCCCTCGGCGCCCCGGTCCCACAGCACGAGCGCCTGACCGGAGCTGAAATCCAGCGCGGCCGCCTTGCCTTCGGCGGGGGCGAAGGCCTCGGCCTCGGCGACGCGCCCGATCGCCTTGTCCATCGCCCGGCGCAGCCGACGAGCCGGCTCCATCCACCAGCCGAGCGCGAGCACGCCGGTGGTCAGGGCCGCGGCCGCCAGACAGATCAGCAGGATGAGGCGGAGCGCCTCCATCAGTCGGCGATCTCGACGACGACGGGGACGTGGTCGGACGGCTTCTCCATGTCGCGGGCGTCGCGGTGCGTCTCGATGCCGACGAAGCGGTCCGCCGCCTGGGCCGACATCAGGACGTGGTCGATGCGGATGCCGTGATCCCGCTGCCAGGCGCCGGCCTGATAGTCCCAGAAGGTGTAGGTCCCGTCGGGCTCGTTCCCCGCCTCGTGGGCGTCGGTGAAGCCCTGGAACTTCAGGGCGCGCCAGGCCGCGCGGCTCTCGGGCTGGAACAGGGCGTCGTCGGTCCAGGCCTTGGGATTGCGGGCGTCCTCCGGCTCGGGGATGACGTTGTAGTCGCCGCACAGCAGCAGCGCCTCCTCCAGGGCCAGGAGCTCAGCCGCGTGACGCTGGAGGCGCTCGAACCAGGCGAGCTTGTAGGCGAACTTCTCCGTGCCGATCGGATTGCCGTTCGGCAGATAGATCGAGGCGACGCGGACGGGCCGGGCCCCTTCGATCACCGCCTCGATGTAGCGGGCCTGTTCGTCGGACGGGTCGCCCGGCAGTCCGCGCCGAAGGTCGGACACAGGCAGCTTCGAGAGCAGCGCGACGCCGTTGTAGGTCTTCTGGCCGTGGGTCTCGACGTTGTAGCCCAGGCTCTCGAAGGGCTCGCGGGGGAACTTCTCGTCGACGCACTTCAGCTCCTGCAGGCAGAGGACGTCGGGCGAAGCCGCCTCGACCCAGGCCAGCACCGTCGGCAGCCGGGCGTTGACGGAGTTCACGTTCCAAGTGGCGATCCGCATCGGGGCTCCGGCGCTTGAGTCTTTGATCAGGTTAGCGCGCCCGCGCGTCGCGCAAAACAAAAGGCCCGCCGGATCGCCGGCGGGCCCCTGTCAGAGACGCTCGAACGGTTCGGTCAGAGCTCGCACTCGAAGCCGTACAGCAGGCGGGCGCGGGCGCAGATCATGACATCGCCGGCCGCGCGGGTCCGGTTGTGCGGGAACTGGCCGAACAGGCTGCGGTCGTCCTCGCACTTCACCTCGATGAAATCGCCCGTCAGATCGTCGGTGCGGCCATGCACCAGGAACTCGCGCACCGGGCACGGCATGTTCCCGGCGTCCATCTGGCGCTGCACCGCGGCCTTCACCTGGTCGGCGGTGGTGAGCTGGCAGTTGATCCGACGCAGGGTGGCGGTGACGCAGTCCAGCACCTCGCTGGAGTCGCCGCCGGCGGCCAGGAAGCCGACCACGCCGACGGGCTGAGCCGCGCAGACGAACTCCACCACGTCGCGCAGGTCGCCGGTGGTCTCGCGACCGATCAGCCGGCTGTCGCCGGGCTGGCAGTTCGGCGCCAGGCGCGACAGGGCCGCCGCGCGCGCGGCGCTGGCCTCGGCGAGGGCCGCGCTGGTGTCGACGAAGGTGCAGCCGCCGCCGATGTTCACCGCCTCGATGCAGGGAATGGCCCGATCCAGCGCGCCGTCGGCGAGCAGGGTGCGCAGGAAGTAGCCGTCCCCGCTCTCGCACTTCACCTCATAGAACTTGGCCTGCTGGTTGGCGCCGGCGACGCGGACCTGGGCGGGCACGCAGCCGGAGCCGATGGTCGGGTACTTGGCGGCGATCCAGGCGGTCTGCTCCTCCGGGGTGGTGAACCGGCAGGTGCGGGCGCCGGCCACCTCCAGGCAGGGAATGACGTTGCTGGCCGCGGCCGCGGTCTTGGGCACGTCGATCCAGTAGCCCTCGCTGCCGGCGCAGCCGATCTCGTAGCGGTCCTCGCCGGACGGCAGCTGTCCGATCCAGGCGGCCTGGTCGATCTCGCAGGAGACGTTGGAGGCCTGGGCCAGGGGGCGGATGGTGGCCAGGGCGTCGAGGTTGCGCTCCAGGGTGCACTGGGCGGCGCCTTCCTCGGTGGCCGACACGGCGAGGGCCAGGCAGTTGAACGCCTGGGTCGTCTCGCCCGAGATGAGCAGGTAGCCGGGACCGCTCTCGCAGGCGACCTCGTAGGCGGTGCCCGCGTCGTTCACGCCGAGCCGCTTGGCCTCGGACACGGAGCAGACCACGCCGGCGGCGGCGATCGCCGTCTGCGCGTCGGCCTGGACCTGCGCCGGATCGGCGGCGGGCTCGGCGGCCTGGCGGCGGCCGCGCGTCTGGGCGTCCGCGGGCGTCACGGCCATCACGAGGGCGGCGAGCGCGCCCAAGGCGAAGGATGAACTCAACTTGATCGACATCAGGCCTTCCTGGTTCTTCGTCCCGGCGCACGGTTGGCGCGGGCGGCGACGGGGGTCAAGCGCATGATCGAACAAAACTTTGACGACGGCGCGGCGAACGGGCAGTGTCGGCGCGTTGCGATTGGAGACTGACGTGGCCGACGGCCAGACCGCCCCGACCGACGCCTCCCGAGGCCTCGTCTACCCGTTCCAGATTCCGGCGGACGGCGCGGCCGCGCAGGTCGCCGACGGCGTGCTGTGGATGCGCGTGGCGCTGCCGATGGCGCTGAACCACGTCAATCTCTACGCCATCGAGGACGGCGACGGCTGGACGGTCGTCGACACGGGCCTGCGGACGCCGGACACCATCGCGTCGTGGGAGGCGCTGCTGGCGGGCCCCCTCGCCGGCCGGCCGGTGCGGCGGCTGATCTGCACCCACATGCACCCGGATCACATCGGCCTGGCGGGCTGGCTGTGCGCGCGGTTCGAGGCCCCGCTGCTGATGACGCGGCTGGAGTATGTCACCGCCCGCATGCTGCTGGCCGACGTCGGCCCCGCCCCGCGCGAGGGCGAGGTCTTCTACCGCGCCGCCGGATGGACGGACGACCAGATCGAGGGGTGGCGCAGGCGCTACGGCCTGTTCGGACGAGGGGTCGCGCCGCTGCCGCACAGCTATCAACGGTTGACGGATGGCGACGTGCTGAAGATCGGCGGCCGCGACTGGCGCGTCGTCGTCGGCGACGGCCACAGTCCGGAGCACGCCTGCCTCTGGCGGGAGGAGGACGACGTCTTCATCGCCGGCGACCAGATCCTGCCGCGCATCTCGTCCAACATATCGATCTGGCCGATCGAGCCGGACGCCGACCCGCTGGGCGACTGGCTGCGGTCGATCGACAAGCTGGAGGCGCTGCTGCCGGAGGACCTGCTGGCGCTGCCGTCCCACGGCGAGCCGTTCACCGGCGTTCTGACCCGGCTGGAGCAGCTGCGGCGCGGACACGACGTCTCGCTGAAGCGGCTCGAGCGCAGCCTGAAGGCCCCGAAGCGTGCGATCGACGTGTTCGGCAGCCTGTTCGCCCGCCCCGTCGACGACGGCCTCCTGGGCATGGCCACCGGCGAGGCGCTGGCCCACCTCAATCACCTGATCCGCCAGGGGCGCGCCGAGCGGACGCGCGACGCCGACGGCATGGACTGGTGGACCTCAACCCAAGACGGAGCCGACACGTGACCGACCACGTCCTGACCCACCTGTCCGACGGCGTGCTGAGCGTCAGCCTGAACCGGGCGGACAAGAAGAACGCCATCACCCAGGCCATGTACACGGCGCTGGCGGAGGCGACCGAGCGCGCCCAGACCGATCCGGCGGTGCGGGTGATCCTGTTCCGGGGCGAGGGCGACGCCTTCTCGGCCGGAAACGACATCGGCGACTTCATCGCCCTGGGCTCCCAGGCGGCCGGGCCGGACGACATGCCGGTGTTCCGCTTCCTGAAGGCCCTGGCCCATCTGGAGAAGCCGGCGGTGGGGGCGGTCAGGGGCCGCGCGGTCGGCATCGGCCTGACGTTGCTGCTCCACTGCGACATGGTGGTGGTGGCCGAGGACGCGCTGCTGTCGGCGCCCTTCATCAATCTGGCGCTGGCGCCCGAGGCGGCGTCGAGCCTGTTGTTGCCCGCCATCGTGGGCCACCCGCGCGCGTTCGAGATCTTCGCCCTGGGCGAGCCGATCACGGGGGCGAAGGCCGAGGCCTGGGGCCTGGCCAACCGGGCGGTTCCCGCCGGTCAGGTGGACGAGACGGCCCGCGAGCTGGCGGCCAAGCTGGCGTCGCGCGCCCCGAATTCGATCCGCAAGACCAAGGCCCTGATGCGCGACGCCGAGCGCATGTGGTCCCTGATGCTGCGCGAGGGCGAGGCGTTCGGCAGCCAGATGCGCAGTCCCGAGGCGATGGAGGCCTTCATGGCCTTCCAGCAGAAGCGCCAGCCGGTGTTCGACAAGGCGAGCTGACGTCGTCGCGCGATCGCGATTGCGCGGCCCGGCGTGAAGCCCTAAGGGCGCGCGGCCATGCTCGCGCCCGCGTCCACGACCTCCTTTCTGATCACCCCGGAAACGCCGGACGACGCGGCGCGCGTGGAGGCCGTCGTCACCGCCGCCTTCGGGCCCGGACGGTTCGCCAAGACGGCGGAGCGGCTGCGTGAACGCGCGGCGTTCGCGGCGGGCTTCACGGCGGCGGACGCGGGACGGCTCGTGGGATCGGTCCGCATGTGGCGCATCCGGATCGGAGACACCCCCGCCCTGTTCCTCGGCCCCATCGCGGTGGAGGAGAGCCACCGCAAGGCCGGCCTCGGCGCGGACCTCGTCGCCGCCTGTCTGGACTGGGCGCGGTCGCAAGCGGCGGCGGGCGTCCTGCTGGTCGGCGACGCTCCCTATTTCGGCCGCTTCGGCTTCGAGACGGCCGGGGACGTGCGGCTGCCGGGGCCGGCCGATCCGCGCCGGGTCCTGTGGCTGTCGCTGAGCGGCGCGACGGCGATCGGGGACGTCACGGCCTGAGGGCGCTTCAAACCGGGCGCGACGCACCCTAGCTTGGGCCCATGGCGCAGAGCGGCACGGCGGACGGACTGGCGGCGGCGGCGAAGGCGGCGCGGGAGGCCGCGCGCGCCGGACGCGGGCTGCCGCCCGTCCATCTGTGGAACCCGGAGCACTGCGGCGACATCGACATCGTCATCCGCGCCGACGGGGTGTGGATGCACGAGGGGTCGCCCATCGGGCGGGCCGAGCTGGTGCGGCTGTTCTCCACCATCCTGCGGCTCGATCCCGACGGCTATCGGCTCGTGACCCCCGTCGAGAAGCTGAGCATCCGGGTGGAGGACCTGCCGTTCCGGGCCGTCCTGATGCGGCGGGAGGGCGAGGACCTGATCTTCACCACCGACGTCGGGGACGAGGTCCGGGCCGACGCCGAGCATCCGATCGAGGTGTCGGTCGATCCGGCGACCGGAGAGCCGCGTCCCAGCCTTCACGTACGGCGGGGCCTGAAGGCCCGGATCGCCCGCAGCGTCTTCTACGAGCTGGTCGAGATGGCCCAGCTGAGGGACGGGCGGCTGTCGGTGCGCTCGGGCGGCGCGAGCTTCGACCTGGGGGCCGCCGCATGACGGGCGAGGCGTTGCGCGCGCGCCTGATCGCCGCGCTCGACCCGGTGGAGAGCTGGAGCCCGGAGCGCCGCGCGGGACGATCCGACTACGACCTGAACCCGGACGCGACCCGACGGCCGCCGGGCGAACTGAGGCCCGCGGCCGTGCTGGTGCCGGTCCTGCCGCGGCCGGAGGGCGCCGCCGTCGTCCTGACCCGTCGCGCCGACGAACTGACGAGTCATTCCGGGCAGGTGGCCTTCCCGGGCGGACGGCTGGATCCCGGCGAGACCGCGGTGGACGCCGCCCTGCGGGAAGCCTGGGAGGAGGTCGGGCTGGACCCGGCGCGGGTCGAGCCGCTCGGCCTGTCGGACGCCTATGAGACGGTGACGGGCTTCATCGTCACGCCGGTGATCGGCTGGGTGGCGCGGCCGGTGGAGTTGCGGCCCTCCCCGAGCGAGGTGGCCGAGATCTTCGAGCCGCCGCTGCAGTTCCTGCTGGACCGCGCCAATCACCGAGAGGACCACTACGACGCCGACGACGGCCGCCGCCGGCGCTTCTGGGCCATGCCCTGGGAGGGGCGCTACATCTGGGGGGCCACCGCCGGGATGCTGCGCGCCCTGGCCCTGCGTCTGGACGCGGCCGGCGAGGCCGCCGCGTGACCCGCCTGACCGGCCAGCCCTGGCTGACCGCGCCCGCCACGCGCGCGGTGCTGGACGCGCTGGAGGCCGAGGGCGGGGCCGGCTGCGCCCGCTTCGTCGGCGGCTCGGTCCGGAACGCCCTGATGGGCCGTGCGGTCGACGACGTGGACATCGCCACCCCCCTGACGCCGGAGCGGGTGATCGCGGCCCTGGAGCGCGCGGGGCTGAAGGCCGTGCCGACGGGAGTGGAGCACGGCACGGTCACGGCGGTGGCTGAGCGGCGGCCGTTCGAGATCACCACCCTGCGCCGCGACGTCTCCACGGACGGACGGCGCGCGACCGTGGCCTTCACCGACGACTGGGCCGAGGACGCGGCGCGGCGGGACTTCCGCCTGAACGCGCTCTACGCCGACGGCGACGGCCAGGTGTTCGACCCCACGGGGCTGGGCGTCGAGGACGCGCAGGCGGGCCGGATCGTCTTCGTCGGCGAGCCGGAGCGACGCATCCGCGAGGACTATCTGCGCATCCTGCGCTTCTTCCGCTTCATGGCCTGGTACGGCCGGGGCGCGCCGGACGCCGAGGGTCTGGCGGCCTGCGCCGCGTTGAAGGACGGCCTGAAGCAGCTGTCGGCCGAGCGGGTGTCGAAGGAGCTGCTGAAGCTCCTGTCCGCGCCCGATCCGCGCCGGGCGGTCCAGGCCATGGCCGATGCGGGCGTGCTGGCCGAGGTGCTGCCGGAGGTCGGCGATCTGGCCCGGTTCGCGGCGTTGAGCGTGGAACACGACGACCCTCTGCTGCGGCTCGCCGCGCTGCTGCCGGACGAGGCGGCGGGCGCCGAGGCGGTGGCGCGGCGTCTGCGGCTGTCGAACGCGCAGCGGGCGCGGCTCGTGGCGGCGCTCGATCCGTCCGCGGCGGTGCGTCCGACGATGGGACCCGAGGCCGGGCGCGCGGCCCTCTATCGGCTGGGGCGGGAGACGGCGCTGGATCGGCTGGCGCTGGCGGAGGCGGTGGAGGGAGCCGCCTCACCCGCCCTGCGTCGCCTGTTCGAGACCTGGCCGATCCCCCGGATGCCGGTGGGCGGCGCGGACCTGGCCCGGCTCGGCGTGGCGCCCGGGCCGGAGACGGGACGGCTGCTGAAGCGGTTCGAAGAGGACTGGATCGCGGCAGACTTCCCGGCCAGCGGACATGCGGCGCGACTTCAACAGCTTCTGGAGACCCCTTGACCCGCATCGCCATTCTGGAGACCGGTCGTCCGCCCGAGCTGCTGCGGGCCGAGTTCGGCGGCTATCCCGACATGTTCGGCGCCCTGCTGGGCGAAGGCTTCGAGACGGAGGTTTTCGACGCGACGACGGGGGCCCTGCCCGATCCCGACGCCTTCGACGGCGCGATCATCACCGGGTCGCCGGCGGGGGTCTATGAGGACCACGCGTGGATCCCGCCGCTGCTCGACTGGATCCGGGCGGCGCGGGGCCGGCTCAGGCTGGTGGGCGTCTGCTTCGGCCACCAGGCGATGGCCCAGGCGCTGGGCGGCCGGGTGGAGAAGTCCGAGCGCGGCTGGGGCGTGGGCCTGCACGCCTATGAGATCGCCGACCAAGCCGAGTGGATGAGCCCGCCCGCGCGCCGGATCGCCATTCCGGTGTCGCACCAGGATCAGGTCGTCGTCGCGCCGCCGGACGCCCGGGTGATCGCCCGCAGCGACTTCACGCCCTACGCCGGCCTCGCCTACGGCGACGACGCGATCAGCTTCCAGTGCCACCCGGAGTTCAGCCCCGCCTTCGCCGCCGCCCTGTACGAGGGGCGCCGGGGACGGATCGCGGCGCCGCTGGTCGATCAGGCGTTGCGAAGCCTGGACACGGGCCAGGACGACCGCGCGACGGTCACGCGCTGGATCCGGACCTTCCTCGGCCGCGCCTGAAACGAGAACGGCCCCGGAGATCGCTCTCCGGGGCCGCTTCGAAGTGGGATCAGGGATCGATCAGGCGTTCAGCGACGCCGGGTCGATCTTGAAGCCCGGGCCCATGGTGGACGACAGGCTGATCTTCTTGACGTAGGTGCCCTTGGCCCCCGACGGCTTGGCGCGGTTCAGGGCGTCGACGAAGGCCTTCACGTTGGCCTCCAGGGCGTCCTGGGTGAAGCTGGCCTTGCCGATGCCGCCGTGCACGATGCCGGCCTTCTCGACGCGGAACTCCACGGCGCCGCCCTTGGCGTCCTTGACCGCCTGGCCGACGTTCGGGGTGACGGTGCCGACCTTCGGGTTCGGCATCAGGCCGCGCGGGCCCAGCACCTTACCCAGACGACCGACCAGGCCCATCATGTCCGGGGTCGCGATGACCCGGTCGAACTCCATGAAGCCGCCGTTGATCTTCTCGAACAGGTCCTCGGCGCCGACGTGTTCGGCGCCGGCGGCCCTGGCCTCATCGGCCTTGGCGTCCTTGGCGAAGACGGCGACGCGGACGTCGCGGCCGGTGCCCGAGGGCAGATTGACCACGCCGCGGACCTGCTGGTCGGCGTGACGCGGATCGACGCCCAGGTTGACGGCGATCTCGATCGTCTCGTCGAACTTGGCCTTGGCGTTGTCCTTGACGGCCTTGATGGCGTCGTTGAACGGCATCAGCGCCTCGCGGTCGCCGGTCCAGGCTTGAATGCGCTTGGGTTGCTTGGCCATGAGCTTAGCCCTCCACCACTTGCAGGCCCATCGCGCGGGCCGAGCCCTCGATGATCTTGGACGCGGCGTCCAGATCGTTCGCGTTGAGGTCCTTCATCTTCTTTTCGGCGATCTCGCGCAGCTGGGTGCGGGTGATCTTGCCGGCGGTCTCGCGGCCGGTCGCCTTGGCGCCCGACTTAATCTTCGCGGCTTCCTTCAGATAGAAGGTGGCGGGCGGGGTCTTGGTGACGAAGGTGAAGCTCTTGTCCTGATAGACCGTGATGACGGTCGGCAGGGGCGTGCCCTTGGGTTCCTTCTCGGTGCGGGCGTTGAACTCCTTGCAGAAGCCCATGATGTTGACGCCGCGCTGACCCAGCGCCGGGCCGATCGGCGGCGACGGGGTGGCGGAGCCGGCGGGCACCTGCAGTTTGATGTAGCCCAGAATCTTCTTGGCCATCGGTCTCTCCTATGAAGCGGCGAAGCTAATCGCCACGGATGAGCCGTGGTGCGGCATGGCGGCCTCCCACGGATTTACGCGCCCCGGACGGGTGGTCCGAAGCGCGAGCGCGCGCCTATACAGGCTTCTCAATCCCAGGGCAAACGCCATGACCGAAGCCTCGACCGCGATTCCCCGCCCCGCCCTGCTGCTGGGCTGGGCCGGGGTGATCCCCTTCGCCGCCTTCGCGCTCGCATCGGCTCTGGAGGTGCGCCTGCCGGGGCTCAGGCCCGAGCCGGTGCTGATCGCCTATGCGGCCGCGATCCTGTCGTTCATGGGCGGGGCGCAGTGGGGCCTGGCCTCGGCGGAGGCGAAGGTTGACGGCCAGCGCCTGGCGGTGTCGGTGATCCCGGCCCTGGTCGCCTGGGCGGCGCTGCTGCAACCGCGCGAGGTCGGTCTGACGCTGTGTCTGGTCGCGTTCCTGGCTCTTCTGGCCTACGACCTGCTGACCGTCCGCCAGGGACGCAGTCCCGGCTGGTACGGCGCGCTCAGGCTTCAGCTCACGGGCGCGGTCGTGGGGTGCCTCGCGCTGGCTCTCGTGTTCGATTAAGCGGGGCGCATGAGCCTTCGTCCCCTCTTCGTCACCCAGGTCTATGAGGCGACGCTCGCAGAAGACCCGGACTTCGCCGAGCTGAACGGCGCGCTGGCCGACATGTGCCGGGTGCTGGCCCAGGAAGACGGGGCCGGCCGCACCTGGTGCAAGGCGCACGCCTATCGCGGCTACACCTCCTACGGCTCCCTGACCGACCTGCCCCGGCGCTTTCCGGAGTTCGCCGAGTTGAAGCGGCGGCTGGACCGGCATGCGGCGACCTACGCCCGCGCCCTGAACTTCGATCTGGCGCGGAAGCCCCGGCTGGACAATCTGTGGGTCAACATCCTGAAGCCCGGGGCCGGCCACAGCGGCCATATCCACCCGCACGCGATCCTGTCCGGCACCGTCTATGTGGAGACCCCGCCCGGCGCCTCGGCGCTGAAGCTGGAGGATCCGCGTCTGGCCATGATGATGGCGCGGCCGTCGGTCCGCCCCGACGCGCCGATCCCCGAACAGCCCTTCGTCTATCTGACGCCCCAGCCCGGCACGGTCCTGATGTGGGAAAGCTGGCTGCGCCACGAGGTGCCGCCGAACGCGGCCAAGTCGGAGCGCATCTCGATCAGCTTCAACTACGGCTGATCGGCCCCGCCCTCGAAATCGGCGCCGTTCGCGCCTAAATGGCGGCCATGTCGCTCGTCGAGCCCATCTGCCCGGTCCCGACCATCGCCCCCGCCGATATGGACGGGGCGGTCGAGGCCGCGCGCGCGGCGGTCGGGCTGCCAGTCGGCGCCCGCGTCGTGGCGGCGATGTCCGGCGGGGTGGACTCCACCGTCGTCGCGGCGCTGCTGGCGCGCGCGGGATACGACGTCGTGGGCGTGACGCTGCAGCTCTACGATCATGGTGCCGCGCTGAAGAAGAAGGGCGCCTGCTGCGCCGGTCAGGACATCCACGACGCGCGTCTGGCGGCGGACACCATCGGCATCCCGCACTATGTGCTGGACTACGAAAGCCGCTTCCGCGACGCGGTGATCGACCAGTTCGCCGACAGCTATCTCAGGGGCCAGACGCCGGTCCCCTGCATCCGCTGCAATCAGACGGTGAAGTTCCGCGACCTGCTGGACGTCGCCCGCGACCTGGGCGCGGACGCCATGGCGACCGGGCACTACGTACGCCGCGCGGTCGGTCACGACGGGCGTCCGCAGCTGAGGAAGGCGATCGATCCGGCGCGGGACCAGTCCTACTTCCTGTTCGCCACGACGCCCGCACAGCTGGACTATCTCCGCTTCCCCCTGGCCGATCTGGAGAAGCCCCAGGTGCGGGGTGTGGCGGCGCAGCTGGGTCTGAAGCTCGCCGCCAAGCCGGACAGCCAGGACATCTGCTTCGTGCCGAGCGGCGACTATCGCACCCTGATCGACCGGCTTCGGCCTCAGGGGCGCGAGGCGGGCGAGATCGTGCACCTGGACGGCCGGGTGCTGGGCGCCCACGCGGGGATCACGGACTACACCATCGGCCAGCGGCGCGGGCTGAACGTGGCGGTCGGCGAGCCCCTGTTCGTCGTGCGGCTGGAGCCGGAGACGCGGCGCGTCGTCGTCGGCCCGCGCGAGGCGCTGCTGACCGCGTCCCTGACGCTGGAAGAAGTCAACTGGCTGGGGGACGAACCCTCGCTGGACGCTGCGGCCGAAGCCGGCCGGCCGGTGCTGGCCCGCGTGCGCTCCACCCGCCAGCCGTCGCCGGCGCGCCTGCGGCGCGACGAGGGCGGCCCCGTGGTCGTCTTCGACCAGGGCGAGGAAGGCGTGGCGCCGGGCCAGGCCTGCGTGCTGTACGATCCGGCCGATCCGGACCGGGTGCTGGGCGGCGGCTTCATCGCGACGACCCGCGGCCTTGTCTGATCCGTTGCAGCTGGGCGTCCGGAGCGGGCTGCCCGAGGCGATGCGCTTCCTGCTGCCGGCACGGCCGCGCGACACCTGGGGTGGGGACGACCTGCATCCAACCGCGCGTTTCTGGCTGCGGATGCACGACGGCTTCCGCGCCCAGCAGGCGGAGATGGAGCGGCTGACGACGGCGGTCCGGGCCGGGAACGCCGACGCGGCGACCACGCACCCGCGCCTGATCGGGCTGCTGGGCGGCTTCCTGCAGCACCTGGATCACCACCACCGGATCGAGAGCGGTCACTACTTTCCGCAGTTCAGGACCATCGAGCCCCGCGTGGCCGAGGGTCTGGCGCTGCTCGACGCGGACCATGACGTGGTCCACGGCCGGCTGGAAACTTTGCACGCCAGGGGGCTGGCCTATCACCAGGCGGTGCTGGGCCGGTCCCCGGACGCACGGGACGCCCTGCTCGTGTTCGCCGACACGCTGGAGGCCGCCACGCCCCTGCTGGACCGCCACCTGGACGACGAGGAAGAGATCGTCATCCCGCTGATCGCGACGCGCGGCGGCTAGGCCGCCTCTTCCCTTGGCAGGACGTCGCCGACGGTCGGGCGGTCGGCGGCGATGGTCAGGCGGATGTCGCGGGGCTTCACGATCTCGCCGCAGCAGGCGCAGGCGATCTTCGGCTCGAGCGTATGGCCGCAGGTCTTGTGCACCATGTCGACGCCGCTGTCGGCCTCGCCATAGACGTGCTTGGCGCCCCAGCCGTGCAGCGTCACCAGCACGCCGTACAGGTCCTTGCCCTTGGCGGTCAGAACGTACTCGTTGCGGGGCGGGCGCTCGGAATACAGGCGCGGCTCCAGCACGCCGTGCTGCACCAGGCTCTTCAGACGGGCCGCCAGCACGTTGCGCGCCACGCCCAGCCGCTCCTGCCACTGTTCGAACCGGGTCAGGCCGTTGAAGGCGTCGCGGATGACGAGCAGGGTCCAGGGATCGCCGATGACCTCGAGCGTCGCGGCGATGGAACAGGACTGGCGGGAATAGTCTGCGGTGCGGCCCATGGACCGAAAGTGACCCTGCGTCAGCCATTTGGCAAGTGGGTTGCCAATCCGAACCCAGCAGGTAAGTATTGAAACGCAACGGTGTGGCGTCCCCGCGCCGTTCGCGTTCCTCACCTGCGGCCGGCCGATCCCGTGCTAGATCGCCGGCCGACTTCCTGTGCGGAGAGATGATGACCGAGGTCACGCTGGAGACCGCCTTCGCCCTCGACGCGGCGGACGACGGGCTGAGCGCGCGCGTGTCGCCGCGGTTCTCGAACGCGCCCCTCTCCATGCCGGCCGAGCGCGGCGGGCCGTTCGGCGGCCTGATGGCGGCGCTGGCGACGCGGGCGGCGCGGGACGGCCTCGCGATCGAGCCGCCGCTCCGGTCGCTGACCGTGCAGTATGTGGCCGCGGCCGCCTTTGACGCGCCGGTGCTGTTCCGGCCGCACCTGACCCGGGGCGGCCGTTCGGCCGCCTTCGCCACGGTCGCGGCGACCCAGGGCGACCGCCATATCCTGAGCGCACTGGCGACGTTCGGGCGGGAGTTCTCCGGCCCGACGCTGACGCCGCTGCGCCGCGCGCCGGGCGGTCCCGAATCGCTGCCGTCCCTGCCGCTGGATCCGCGCTACGGCCCCTGGTTCACCCCTTTCATGGAGTACCGCTTCGAGGACGGGCCCAAGCTGTTCGGCCACAATCCGCCCGACGATCCGACGCTCAGGGTCTGGGTCCGCATCGCTGACGGCGCGCCTCTGGATGAGGCGCGGCTGTGCTTCCTGCTGGACGGGGTCTATCCGACCTACTGGACCGCCCTGCCCGCCCCGCCCGCGATCGCCGCCAGCGTGGACCTGAGGATCGACGTGCTGAAGCCGATCACGCCCGATACAGCGCCGGACGGCTGGGTGTTCTTCGAGTACGCGACGCGGGACCTGGGCGGCGGCTGGGCGGTGGAGGACGGCGGCGCCTTCGCCCGTGGCGGCGCGCCGATCGCCCTGGTGCGCCAGCGTCGGAAGCTGTCGGCCGTGCGATAGCGCCGCTTGCCATTCGTGGCCGCCCTCCCCTAATCCGCGCCCAAAGAGAGGTTCCTCATGTCCGATCCGGTCGTCATCTGCTCCTTCGCCCGCACGCCGATGGGCGGCTTCCAGGGCGCGCTGTCCGGCGTGAAGTCGACCGAGCTGGGCGCCGCGGCCGTCAAGGCGGCGGTGGAGCGCGCGGGCGTCGAGGCCGAGCGGATCGAGCAGATCCTGATGGGGTGCGTCCTGCCGGCGGGCCTGGGCCAGGCCCCGGCGCGCCAGGCGGCGATCGGCGCCGGACTGGGCCTGCATGTCGAGGCGACCACGCTCAACAAGATGTGCGGCTCGGGGCTTCAGGCCGCCGCCATGGCGCACGACGCCCTGGCGGCCGGAACCGTCGACGTGATCGTCGCGGGCGGCATGGAGTCGATGACCGGGGCCCCCTACCTGATGGCCAAGCACCGCGGCGGAGCCCGCATCGGCCACGACGTGATCAGTGACAGCATGTACCTGGACGGGCTGGAGGACGCCTACACCCCCGGAAAGCTGATGGGCGCCTTCGCCGAGGACACGGCCCGTCAGTACCAGTTCACGCGGGAGGCGCAGGACGCCTACGCCATCGAGAGCCTGAACCGGGCGCGCAAGGCGACGGAGACCGGCGCCTTCTCCGCCGAGATCGTGCCGGTGGAGGTCACGACCCGCAAGGGCGTGGACGTGGTCAGCCAGGACGAACAGCCGATGAAGGCCGACCCGGCCAAGATCCCGAACCTGAAGCCCGCCTTCGCCAAGGACGGCACGATCACGGCGGCCAACGCCAGCTCCATCTCCGACGGCGCCGCGGCGCTGGTCATGACGCGTGAGAGCGTGGCCAGGGCGCTGAACCTGCCCATCGTCGCCCGGGTCGTCGCCCACGCCGCCCACGCCCACGAGCCGTCGCTGTTCACCACCGCCCCCGTGCCCGCGATGCAGAAGGCGCTGAAGAAGGCCGGCTGGTCGGTCGAGGATGTCGATCTGTGGGAGGTCAACGAGGCCTTCGCCGTCGTGCCCATGATCGCCATGCGCGAGATGGACATCGACCACGCGCGGCTGAACGTGAACGGCGGGGCCTGCGCTCTGGGGCACCCCATCGGCGCGTCCGGCGCGCGGGTCATGGCCACCCTGCTGGCGGCGCTGCAGGCCCACGGCAAATCCAGGGGCATGGCGTCGCTCTGCATCGGCGGCGGCGAGGCCCTCGCCATGGCCGTCGAACTGGCCTGATAGCGAACGAGCCGATGATCCGGCTGCACGTCACGAGCGAGCTCGCGCCCGGCGCGGCGATCGCGCCGACCCTGGAGCAGTCGCGCTATCTGACCCAGGTCATGCGGCTGAAGACCGGGGACGCCCTGCTGGTCTTCAACGGGCGGGACGGCGAGTGGCGCGCCGTCGTGGCCGAGGTGCTGAAGAAGGGCGTGATCCTGCGCGCCGAAGCCAGGATGCGCGAGCAGATCACACCGCCGGACGTGGAACTGCTGATCGCCACGGTGAAGAAGTCGGCGCTGGAGTTCGCGGTTGAGAAGGCGACCGAGCTGGGCGTCGCGCGCATCCGCCTGATCACCACCGCCCGCACCCAGCCTCAGCACCTGCGGCTGGATCGGCTGGACGCCATCGCCGAGGAGAGCGCCGAGCAGACGGGACGGATGGACGTGCCCGCCGTGCTGGATCCCGAAAGGCTGTCGGCGGTGCTGGACGGCTGGGACCCGGCGCGGCGGCTGATGTTCTGCGACGAGACGGGCGGGCCGCCGGCGATAAGGGCGCTGCTAGAGCCCTCCCCCTCGATGGGGGAGGGTTGGGTGGGGGTGGATCCGCAATCGTCGAAGCATGAGGCGCGAGAGGCGAGGGCGTCTGGAGATCAGCGCCTCATGCGCCACGACGACGAGTACGGTGCGAGCACCCCCATCCCCGACCCTTCCCCCATCGAGGGGGAAGGGAGGAAATGGGCCATCCTGATCGGTCCCGAGGGCGGCTTCACGCCGGAGGAGCGAGAGCGCCTGCGGGGCCTGCCCTTCACCACGCCCGTGTCCTTGGGACCGCGCGTGCTTCGCGCCGACACGGCCGCGGTCGTCGCCCTGACCCTGTGGCAGGCCACGCTCGGGGACTGGGAACGGTAGCCCCACCGACGACCCTCTTGAGCGGCGACGCTTTCCCGCCCATCTAGCCGCGACACTCGGGGATTCCGCATGACCGACCAGGCGCCGCTCTCGCTAGACGATCTCGTCGGCGTCATGGCCAAGGGCATCAAGCCGCGTGAGCAATGGCGGATCGGCGCGGAGCACGAGAAGTTCGGCTTCGACCGCTCGACCCTGCGGCGCCCGACCTACGACGGCCCCGGCGGGATCCGCGAGATGCTGGACGGCCTGACGCGGTTCGGCTGGGCGCCGGTGCGCGAGGGCGACAAGGTCATCGCCCTGGAGCGGGTCAACGGCGAGGGCTTCACCGCCTCGATCAGCCTGGAGCCCGGCGGTCAGTTCGAGCTGTCGGGCGCGCCGCTGACGACCATTCACGACATCTGCAACGAGACCGGCCAGCACCTCCTGGAGGTCAAGCAGGTCGCCGACCAGCTGGGCCTGGGATTCCTGGGCCTCGGCTTCGATCCGATGTGGCGCCGCGAGGACATCCCGGTGATGCCGAAGGGCCGCTACGACATCATGCGCGCCTACATGCCCAAGGTCGGGTCGATGGGCCTGGACATGATGCTGCGGACCTCGACGATCCAGGCGAACCTGGACTTCGAGTCCGAGGCCGACATGGTGGAGAAGTTCCGCGTCAGCCTGGCGCTGCAGCCGGTGGCCACGGCCCTGTTCGCCAACAGCCCCTTCACCGAAGGGCGGCCGAACGGCTTCCTGTCGGCGCGGGCCAACGTCTGGACCGACACCGACGGCGACCGGACCGGGATGCTGAACTTCGTCTTCGAGGACGGCTTCGGCTTCGAGCGGTACGCCCAGTACGCCCTTGACGTGCCGATGTACTTCGCCAAGCGCGACGGGCGGTACGTCGATCTGGCGGGCCGGTCGTTCCGCCACTTCATCGACGGCGGGCTGGACGAGCTGCCGGGGGAACGGGCCACGCTGAAGGACTGGGGCGACCACCTGACCACCCTGTTCCCGGAGGTGCGGCTGAAGTCCTATCTGGAGATGCGCGGCGCCGACGGCGGACCCTGGAGCCGCATCTGCGCCCTGCCCGCGCTGTGGGCCGGCATCCTCTATGACGCGCCGTCGCAGGCGGCCGCGTGGGACCTGTGCAAGGACTGGGACGTGGAGGACCACGAGCGTCTGCGCAGGGACGTGACGCGTCTGGGCCTGCGCGCCGAGGTGGGCGGACGGATCCTGCGCGACGTCGCCGTCGACATGGTCGCCATCGCCAAGCAGGGCCTGAAGAACCGCGCGCGCTTCTCGGGCGGGATGGTGGACGAGCGCGGCTATCTGGCCGAGCTGGAGGACATCGCCGATTCCGGCGTGACCCCGGCCGAGCGCCTGCTGGATCTGTATCATGGCGACTGGGCCGGCGACGTCAGCCGGGTCTATCGCGACTTCGCCTACTGATCTTCCGGCCGTCGCCGATCGGCGCCATCCTCGGCCCGGGAGCATGACGGGGGACCCCATGACCGACGACGAAGCCTCACTGCGGGAAACGGCCGAGCGGCGCGCCGCCGCGCGGATGAGCGTGCAGGCGCATCTTCTGACCTATGTGCTGGTGAACGCCGGCCTGATCGGGCTGGACTGGTTCGTGGACGGCAGGGTGGACTGGGCCTTCTGGTCGCTGTTCGGCTGGGGCATCGGGCTCGTCGCCCACGCGGTGAGCGTCAGCTACAGCCTGTCCGGCGCCCATGAGCGCACCGTGGAGCGCGAGATGGAGCGGCTGCGGCGCCGGCAGCGCGGCGGGTAGTCGTTGACAAACTTTGCCAAGGGGTGAGACTCGCGCCATGGCGACGATGAACATCTCCCTGCCCGATCAGATGAAGGCCTGGGTCGAGGCCCAGTCCGCCGACGGCCGCTACGCCAACGCCAGCGACTATGTCCGGGACCTGATCCGCCGGGACCAGGTCCGGGCGGACAAGATCGCCCAGATGCAGCGGCTGATCGACGAGGGCCGGGCGTCGGGCATCAGCGACCGGACGCCCCGCCAGATCTTCGAAGAGGCCAAGGCCGAGTTCGAGCGTAGCAAGGGCGCGGCGTGAGCTACCGCCTCTCGCGGGAGGCCGACGATGATCTCTCGGCGATCTTTTGGGACGGGCTTGAGCGCTTCGGCGCCGCTCGAACCGAACGCTATCTGGAAGAGCTGGAGAAGCTTTTCGCTTTCCTGGCCGACTTCCCTGACGCCGCCAGATTGCGGACCGAGATCGACCCGCCGGTCCGCGCCTATCCGCACGAAGCGCACATGATCCTGTACGAGACCGAGGGGCCAGACATCGTCATCGTCCGCATTCGATTCGCGCGCGAGAACTGGATCGCCGCCCCCTATGGAGACGCGCCATGACCCACCCCATCCGCGTCGGCGTCGGCGGCTGGACCTATGAGCCGTGGCGCGGCGTCTTCTATCCGGAGAAGCTGAGCCAGAAGAAGGAGCTGGAGTTCGCCAGCCGGGCCCTGACCTCCATCGAGATCAACGGCACCTACTATTCGACCTTCAAGCCCGACAGCTGGATGAAGTGGCGCGACGAGACGCCGGACGGCTTCGTCTTCTCGGTCAAGGCCAGCCGCTACTGCACCAACCGCAAGGTGCTGGCCGACATGGGCGAGTCGATGGACCGGTTCCTGGGCCAGGGACTGACCGCGCTGGGCGACAAGCTCGGCCCCGTGAACTGGCAGTTCATGGGCACGAAGCGATTCGACGCGGAAGACTTCGAGGGGTTCCTCAAGCTCCTGCCCGAGGAGCGCGACGGGGTGCGCCTGCGTCATGCGCTGGAGGTGCGCCACCCCAGCTTCGACACCCCCGCCTTCTTCGATCTGGCGGCGAAGTACGGCGCCGCCATCGTCTACGCCGAGGACGACGAGGCGCCGGAGTGGCCGCGCATCGACCAGCCGACCGCCGACTTCACCTACGCCCGGCTGATGTCCAGCCGGGAGGAGGAGCCGACCGGCATGACCTCGGGCGAACTGGACGCGGTCGCGGACCGCGCGCGAGCCTGGGCGAAACGCGGCGAAGTCTTCGCCTACTTCATCGCCGGCGCGAAGGTGCGCAATCCGGCGGCGGCGCAGGCCCTGATCGAACGGCTGACGTAGTTGCGACGGCGGGCCGGCGACCTATGTGCAGCCGAGCCGTTCCGCCCCCCTGAAAGGACCTCCCATGCCGATCGCCACGCGCGCCTTCGCCGCCGTCGCCGCCGACAAGCCGCTGGAGCCCTACCGCTTCGACCGGCGCGACCCCGGCCCGGACGACGTGGCGATCGAGATCAAGTTCTGCGGCGTCTGCCATTCGGATCTGCACGTCGCCAAGAACGATCTGGGCGGCACCCGCTACCCGATCGTGCCGGGCCACGAGATCGCGGGCGTGGTCACCGCCGTCGGCGACAACGTCACCCGCTTCAAGGTGGGCGACCGGGTGGGCGTGGGCTGCATGGTGGACAGCTGCCGGGTCTGCGAACCCTGCCGCGCCGGCGAGGAGCAGTACTGCGTCCCCGGCATGACCCAGACCTACGGCTCGGCCGATCCGAAGGGCGGGCCGGTCGGCCAGACCATCACCCAGGGCGGCTATTCCGACCGGATCACGGTCGACCAGAACTACGTCCTGCGGATTCCCGACAGCCTGCCGCTCGACGCCGCCGCGCCCCTGCTCTGCGCGGGCATCACCACCTATTCGCCGCTCAGGCACTGGAAAGTCGGTCCGGGCTCCAAGGTGGCGGTGGTGGGGCTGGGGGGCCTCGGGCACATGGCGGTCAAGTTGGCCGTAGCGATGGGGGCCGAGGTGACGGTGCTGTCCACCTCGGACCGCAAGAAGGCGGACGCGGAGCGGATGGGCGCGAAGCACTTCCTGATCAACTCCGACGCCCAGGCGATGAAGGCGGCGGGCGAGACCTTCGACCTGATCATCAACACCGTCTCGGCCACCCACGAGATCGCGGGCCATCTGCAGCTGCTGGCCAAGGACGGCACGATGGTCATGCTGGGCCTCACGACCGAGGGCCTTCCGGTGTTCGCCATGCCGCTGCTCTGGCGGCGCCGCTCGGTGGCCGGGTCGCTGATCGGCGGCATCCGCGAGACCCAGGAGATGCTCGACTTCTGCGCCGCGCACGGCATCGCCTGCGACATCGAGCTGATCGCGCCCGACCAGATCAACGAGGCCTACGCGCGGATGGAGCGGTCGGACGTCCGCTATCGCTTCGTCATCGACATGGCGCGCATGGCGGCCTGAACGGCGCGGTGTCGCTAACACTTTGCATAATGACAATGTCGCTTGACAGTGCGTCGAGCGCCAGGTAAAGCACCCTTGTCACAACGACGAGGATGTCTTCATGTCGAGTCGATCGCCCAACTGGGGCAGCTTTGCAGGGGTCATGGGCATATGCCTGGCGGCCGGCGCGGTCGCGGGCGGGGTGTCGGTCTATCTGGACGACGTCGACGGTCCGGCGGGCCTCCTGGGCACCATGGCGGTCGTCGCCGTCGCCCTGGCGGTCGGATTCTACGTCTGCATGGGATGGTGGCGACGCCTGGATGAGGCGGCCCGCGAGGCCCACAAGTGGGCCTGGTTCTGGGGCGGCTCCGGCGGGATGGCGGCGGGCCTCATCATCCTGATCGCGGTTCAGTTCCGCAGCGATCCGGCGGCGTTGGGCCCGCTGTCCGACATGCCCGCGACCGAAGCGCTGTACAACGGCGCGATGTTCATGGTGCTGAGCCAGGCGGTCGGATACGCGATCGCCTGGGCCGTCTGGTGGCTGAGGCATCGGTGATCCCATGAACAACCGTCTGAAAGTCCTGCGCGCCGAGCGCAGCTGGAGCCAGGCCGAGCTCGCGGAGCGGCTGGGGGTGTCCCGCCAGACCGTCAACGCCCTCGAGACCGGCCGCTACGATCCGTCCCTTCCCCTCGCCTTCAAGATCGCGCGCGTCTTCGGACAGCCGATCGAGAGCATCTTCATCGATCAGGAGAGCTGAACATGATCGCTGACGACGAAAGACCCGTCCCCCTCGCCCGCAAGATCGCCGTCGGCGTCGGGCTGGGCGCGCTGGGCGCCGTGGTGGGCGCAGTGGTGGCCCGGTACACCTTCCTCGGCGAGACGAACGCGCCGGACACCGTGGCCGGTCTGGTGGCCGTGGCGCTCCTGGGCATGGCGGTCATCAGCGTCTTCGTGATGCTGAACCGGCCGACCCATGTCGCCAAGGGGTGCGGGGTTCTGCAGATCACGGTGACGGCGCTGGCGGGGATCATGCTGCTGGCCCCCATCGCCCCGCTGGGCCTGTCGCCCGAGGTGACCTTCCTCGGCATCGCCGTGCTCCTCGCCATCCAGACCGCCGCCAACCTCCTCCTGTGGCGTCGCGCGGACGAGCTTCTGCGCCGCATCACCGTGGAGGCCGGGGCCCTCACCTTCTGGCTCGCTCAGGGGGTGCTGTTCCTCTACGCCGCCGCCGAGCGGCTGGGTCTCGCGCCCGAGGTCAACGCCTGGAGCCTGATCGGCATCATGATGGCCCTCTACATCCTCGCCTCCTCGATCGTCGCGACCCGCCGCGGTCTCGGATGACCCCCTCTTCCCCGAAAGGAGATCTCACGATGACCCTGCCCCCCCTTCTCAAGTCCGCCGCCCGCAACGTGGTGGGCGTGGCCGCCGGCCTGGCCCTGACCTTCGCCATCGTCGACGGCGCCGCCGCCCAGACGGCCGCCCCGGCCGTGACCCCCGCGACCGGCGACGGCCCGGCCCTGTGGCTGATCCAGGACGACGACTCGCGCATCTGGCTGTTCGGCACCGTGCACGTCCTGCGCCCGAACACGCCCTGGGGCTCCGCCAAGGTCGACCAGGCCCTGGCCGAAGCCGACAAGCTGGTGCTCGAGATCACCAATCCGGACGACCAGGCCGCCGCCGCGCCGATCGTCCAGCAGTACGGCGTGTCGCCGCAGACGCCCCTGTCCAGCCTGCTGACGGCCGCCGAGCTGGCCGAGCTGGACGAAGCCGCGAAGGCCCTGGGCGCCAGCGCGGCCCAGCTCGATCCGCTGCGCCCCTGGCTCGCCGGTCTGACCATTTCGATCGCCCCGGTGATCACTGCCGGCTACGACCCCCAGTCCGGCGTGGAGCTGGTAATGAGGGCGCGCGCCCAAGCCGACGGCAAGCCCGTCGAGGGGCTGGAGACGCTGGAAGGGCAGATCCGCATGCTGGCGGGCCTGTCCGAGGAGACGCAGCTCGCCTTCCTGCGGTCCGCCATCCGCGACTACAAGGAGGCGACGACCGTCCTCGACGGTCTGGTGGGCGCCTGGGCCAGCGGCGACGTCGAAGGCATCGAGAGCATCGGCGTGACCCGCATGCGAGAAGAGTCGCAGGAGCTCTACGACGCCCTTCTGACGAACCGGAACCGCGACTGGGCCGACCAGATCCAGACCATGCTGGCCGGATCGGGCGACGTCTTCATCGCGGTGGGCGCGGCGCACCTCGCCGGTGACGACAGCGTCCAGGAGATCCTCGAGGACCGCGGCGTCCAGGCGGTGCGCCAATGACCGGGTCGCCCTGCGAAACACGCCGCGACGGGCGTCATCGGTCGGTGATCATCGGCGCGGCGGCCGGCGTCCTGCTGGTCTACGGGCTGGTGGTGCTTCAGGCCTTGCAGGCCGGAGACCGGACCGAGGCGCTGATCTGGTTCGCGGCGGGCAGCTGCATCGTCATCGCGACGGCCGCCCCCCTTTGGACGTCGGAAAAGCGGAAGCGCTGAAACACCCCACGTGGGGAAGGCCCGACCGCCCGGTCGGGCCTTTCGCCGTGCGGCGTCCTCAGACCGCCTCGTTCAGCAGGGCCTGGCGATAGGCCTCCACCCACAGGTTCCGGAACCGGCGGCTGCGCTCGGCGTGATAGATGTGGGCCAGCTCGGCGTAGGACCGGTCGAAGTCGTCGTTGACGAAGACGTAGTCGAACTCGTCCGCGTGCTCGATCTCGCCCTTGGCGTTCGTCACCCGCCGCTCGATGACGTCCATGGAGTCCTGCGAGCGGGTGACCAGCCGGCGCTTCAGCTCCTCCAGGCTGGGCGGCAGGATGAAGACGCGCACCGCGTCCTCGGGGCATTTCCTCGCCACCTCGCGCGCGCCCTGCCAGTCGATGTCGAACAGCACGTCGCGACCCTCGGCCAAGGCGCGGTCGATCGGCGCGCGGGGCGAGCCGTACAGGTTGCCGTGCACGTCGGCCCACTCCAGGAACGCGTCCTCGTCGATCAGCCGCTGAAAGGCCTCGCGGTCGACGAAGTGATAGTCGCGACCGTCCACCTCGCCCGGGCGGATGCCGCGGGTGGTCATGGAGATCGACAGCTCGAGCCCCGCATGATCGGCCATCAACCGGCGGCACAGCGAGGTCTTCCCCGCGCCCGACGGGCTGGCGACGATCAAGAGGACGCCCCGGCGGGGGCTGCGGTCATTGGACATTCGAAGCGGACTCGCTGGATCTCAGGGCTGGGCCGGGGTTGGGCGCAGGGCGCCCGAGCCCTCGGGCTGAAGGGTGATCACCGCCTCGCCCTCGGCGACCGCCTCGGCCTCGGGACTCATGGGCGCGACCTCGGGCGGCAGCTCGCCGGCCGGCGTCTCGCCCCGCTCGATCGCGCGCCAGCGGGCGACGTTCCTGAGGTGCTCGTCGTAGGTGCGGGCGAAGGCGTGGCCGCCCGAGCCGTCGGCGACGAAGAACAGTTCGTCGGTCTGGGGCGGGTTGAGCACCGCCCGCAGCGCGTCGCGCCCCGGATTGGCGATCGGCGTGGGCGGAAGGCCGTCGATCAGATAGGTGTTCCAGGGCGTCTCGCGCCGCAGCTCCGACAGGCGGATGCCGCGGCCCAGCGGCCGCCCTTGGGTGATGCCGTAGACGATGGTGGGATCGCTCTCCAGCCGCATGCCCTGGCGCAGCCGGTTGGTGAAGACCGCCGCCACGCGCGGGCGCTCGGCGGCCACGCCCGTCTCCTTCTCGACGATCGAAGCGAGGATCACCGCCTCCTCGGGCGTGCGGACGGGCAGGTTGGCCGCGCGCTGGGCCCACAGCTGGGCGAGGTTCTCCTCCGCCGCCCGCTGCATGCGCGCGATCACCGACTGGCGCGTCTCGCCGCGCGTGATCTCATAGGTCTCGGGCCAGAGGGATCCCTCCTCCGGCACGCCCTCGATCTCGCCGGTCAGGATGTCCTCGGCCATCAGGATGTCGACGGCCTGGGCCGAGGACCAGCCCTCGGGCAGGGTCACGAAATGGCGCACCACCCGCCCCTCGGTCAGGGTCCGGATCACCGTGGCCAGCGAGGCTCGGGAGGGGATTTCGTACTCGCCGGCCCTCAGGCGGCGATCGGCGCCCGTCAGGCTGACGGCGGCCTTGAACATGTCGGTGGAGCGGATCACCCCGGCGCGTCTCAGCGAGGCGCCGATGGCGTCCACGTTGGAGCCCGAGGCCAGGGTGACGATCGTGGTCTCGCCCCGGCGCGCGCCGGGGCCCGGCCCGTAGTAGACGCTCCAGGCCCAGATCAGGCCGGCGATGAGGAACAGGCTGACGGTGGCCGAGGCGGCCAGCAGCCCCGCGAACAACCCCGGCCGACGGCGCGCGGCCTCCCGGCCCTTGCCCCCCCACAGCGCCACGTCAGGCGACCTTCCGGAAGACGACGGAGGCGTTCGTGCCGCCGAAGCCGAAGCTGTTGGACATGACCACGTCGATCTTCATCGGCTTGGCCTTGTGCGGCACCAGATCCATCGCGGTCTCGTGCTCCGGGTCGTCGAGATTGATCGTGGGCGGGGCGATCTGGTCGCGGATCGCCAGGATCGAGAAGATGCTCTCGATGGCGCCGGCGGCCCCCAGCAGATGGCCCGTCATGGACTTGGTCGAGGACATGGCCACGTTGGCCGCGTGGTTCCCCACCAGCCGCTCGACCGCTCTGGCCTCGATCCAGTCGGCCATGGTCGAGGTGCCGTGGGCGTTGACGTAGTCGATGTCGGAAGGCTGCAGCCCCGCCCGCCTCAGCGCCGCGACCATGGCCCGATAGCCGCCCTCGCCGTCCTCCGACGGGGCGGTGATGTGGTAGGCGTCGCCCGACAGGCCGTAGCCGACCACCTCGGCGTAGATCTTGGCGCCGCGCGCGACGGCGTGGTCGTAGTCCTCGAGCACCACGACGCCGGCCCCCTCGCCCATGACGAAGCCGTCGCGGGCGCGGTCGTAGGGCCGGCTGGCGGCCGACGGGCTGTCGTTGTAGGCGGTGCACAGCGCCCGGCACGCCAGGAAGCCGGCGATGCCGATCGGCACGATGGAGCTCTCCGCGCCTCCGGCCACCATCACGTCGGCGTCGCCCAGCGCGATCAGGCGGGCCGCGTCGCCGATGGCGTGGGCGCCGGTGGCGCAGGCCGTGACCACCGAGTGGTTGGGCCCCTTCAGGCCGTGGCGGATCGAGATCTGGCCGGACGCCAGGTTGATCAGGGCGGACGGAATGAAGAAGGGGCTGACCCGGCGGACCCCCTGCTCCTTCAGGACGATGGCGGTGTCGGCGATGGGCCCCAGGCCGCCGATGCCGGAGCCGACCATGACCCCGGTCCGCTCCTTGTCCTCGTCGCTCTCGGGCTTCCACCCGGCGTCGTGGAGCGCCTCGTCGGCGGCGGCGATGGCGAACAGGATGAAGTCGTCGACGCGCTTCCTGTCCTTGGCGGACATCACCTGGTCCGGATCGAAGACGCCCGGCCGGCCGGGGGCGCCCCCGCCGCGTCCATCGACCGACGGCACCTCGCCGGCGATGGTGCAGCCGTAGCCCTCGGTGTCGAAGACGGTGATCGGCCGGATGCCGGAGCGCCCCTCGACGATGCCCTTCCAGCTGTGCTCGACACCCCAGCCCAGGGGGGTGATCAGGCCGAGGCCGGTGACGACGACGCGGCGCATGCTCCGCTCCTTCGAATCCTCAACGCGTTAGGTCCGGAAACATTAATGGCCGCCCGGGCTGCCCGCTAGGGCGCGCCGGACGGCCACGAATGCCGCTCAAGACGTGGAAGGCCTCAGGCCGCCGTCTTGGAATCGATGAACTTCACCGCGTCGCCGACGGTCTGGATGTGCTCGGCGGCGTCGTCCGGGATCTCGATGTCGAATTCTTCTTCGAAAGCCATGACCAGCTCGACGTTGTCGAGCGAGTCGGCGCCCAGATCGTCGATGAAGCTGGCCTTCTCCGTCACCTTGTCCGGATCGGCGTCCAGGTGTTCGATGACGATCTTGCGGACGCGTTCAAGCGTGTCGGACATGTCTCTGCCTTCAGTTCGCGCCCGAGAGCGCTTCGTTGGTCTTGCGCCCGGGCTTTAGCACAGCCGACGGGCGAGGAAATAGCCTGTTGCGCGGTGTGATCGGCGTCTCCGCCGTCAGAGCATCGCCATGCCGCCGTTCACGTGAAGAGTCTGCCCGGTGACGTAGGCGCCTTCGTCGGACGCCAGATAGACCGCCGCCGCGGCGATCTCGTCGCCCGTGCCCAGCCGGCCCAGCGGAATGCGGTTCAGGATGGTCTCGCGCTGCTGGTCGTTCAGCACATCGGTCATGGGCGAGGCGATGAAGCCGGGGGCGATGCAGTTCACGGTGATGCCCCTGGAGCCCACCTCCTGGGCCAGCGACTTCGAAAACCCGATCATCCCGGCCTTGGAGGCGGCGTAGTTGGTCTGGCCCGGGTTGCCGGTGACGCCGACGACCGAGGTGATGCCGATGATGCGGCCCGCGCGGCGCTTCATCATGCCCTTCACCGCCGCCCGCGACAGGCGGAAGTAGCTCTCCAGATTGACCTTCAGCACCTGCTCGAAGTCCTCGTCCTTCATGCGCAGGATCAGGCCGTCGCGGGTGATGCCGGCGTTGGCGACCAGGATGTCGAGCGGCGCGCCGGCCGCGGCCTCCGCCGCGCCGACCAGGCCGTCGACCGATTCGGGATCGGACAGGTTCGCCGCCGCGAAATGCGCGCGCTCGCCCAGCTCTCCGGCCAGATCCGCCAGCACCGCCTCGCGGGTGCCCGACAGCACCACCGTCGCGCCCCGGGCGTGCAGGGCGCGCGCGATCGCGCCCCCGATGCCGCCGGTCGCGCCCGTGACCAGCGCGGTCTTGCCGGTGAGATTGAACATGCGTGGACCCTCCATGGCTCTGGAGGGCGTTCATAGGATGCGGGGACGGCGGACGCGAGCCCCGTCGCCGGAGCTCGCGTCGCCTCGGATCGTCAGGCCGTGACGTCCTCGTCCTCTTCGGCCGGGGCGCCCGTCGCGTCGCTGATGTCGAAGGCGATCTTGCCGTCCTTCAGCACCACCTGGACGTGCCCGCCCTTGGTCAGGCGGCCGAACAGGATGTCGTCGGCCAGGGGCTTCTTGATGTGCTCCTGGATGACCCGGGCCAGCGGCCGGGCGCCGTAGAGCTCGTCGAAGCCGTTCTTGGCCAGCCAGTCCGTCGCCTCGTCGGTCAGGGCGATGGTGATGTTCCGGTCCGCCAGCTGGGCCTCCAGCTGCAGGATGAACTTGGTCACCACCGACTTGATCGTCTCGGAGTCCAGCGCCTTGAAGGCCACGATGGCGTCCAGGCGGTTCCTGAACTCCGGCGCGAACAGCCGCTGGATGGCCTTCTCGTCCTCGCCTTCCACCTTGCCGCGGCCGAAGCCGATGGCCGCCCGCGCGTTGTCGGCGGCGCCGGCGTTGGTGGTCATGATCAGGACGACGTTCCTGAAGTCGACCTTCTTGCCGACCGCGTCGGTCAGCTGGCCGTTGTCCATCACCTGCAACAGGATGTTGTAGACGTCCGGGTGCGCCTTCTCGATCTCGTCCAGCAGGACGACCGCGTGCGGGTGCTGGTCGACCGCATCGGTGAGCAGGCCGCCCTGGTCATGGCCGACGTAGCCCGGAGGGGCGCCGATCAGGCGGCTGACGGTGTGGCGCTCCATGTACTCGGACATGTCGAAGCGCAGCATCTCGATGCCCAGCGTGCCCGCCAGCTGCTTGGCCACCTCGGTCTTGCCGACGCCGGTGGGGCCGGAGAACAGGAAGCAGCCGATCGGCTTCTGCGGATCGCGAAGGCCCGCGCGCGCCAGCTTCATGGCGGCGGTGACCTGTTCGATCGCCGCCTCCTGGCCGAAGACGACGCGATTCAGGTCGGCCTTCAGCTCGCGCAGCGCCTCGGTGTCGGACTTGGAGACCGACTTCGGCGGGATGCGGGCCATCTTGGCGATGACGCTCTCGACCTCCTTCAGGCCGATCACCTTCTTGCGCCGGGACTCCGGCAGCAGCTTCTGGCTGGCGCCCGCCTCGTCGATGACGTCGATCGCCTTGTCCGGCAGCTTGCGGTCGGACATGTAGCGCGCCGACAACTCGACCGCCGTGCGCACCGCCGCCTCGGTGTAGCGGACCTTGTGATGGTCCTCGTAGTAGCTCTTGAGGCCCCGCAGGATCTTCACCGAGTCCTCGACCGTCGGCTCGTTGACGTCGATCTTCTGGAAGCGCCGGACCAGGGCGCGGTCCTTCTCGAAGTGCTGGCGGTACTCCTTGTAGGTCGTCGAGCCCATGCAGCGCAGGCTGCCGGCCGCGAGCGCCGGCTTCAACAGGTTCGAGGCGTCCATCGCCCCGCCCGAGGTGGCGCCGGCCCCGATCACCGTGTGGATCTCGTCGATGAACAGGATGGCGTTGTCGTGGGTCTCGAGCTCCTTGACGACCTGCTTGAGGCGCTCCTCGAAGTCGCCGCGATAGCGGGTGCCGGCCAAGAGCGCCCCCATGTCGAGCGAGTAGATGGTGGCGTCCTTCAGGATGTCCGGCACCTCGCCGTTGACGATCTTGCGCGCCAGCCCCTCCGCGATCGCGGTCTTGCCGACGCCCGGATCGCCGACCAGCAGCGGGTTGTTCTTGGTCCTGCGGCACAGGATCTGGATGGAGCGCTCGACCTCCGCCTGGCGGCCGATCAGCGGATCGACCTTGCCCTGGCGCGACTTCTCGTTGAGGTCGACGCAATAGGCCTCCAGCGCCTCGCCGCCGGACTTCACGGCCTGGGCGTCCTCGGCGTCCTCACGCGAGCCGCCCGTGGCGCGCGCCGGGCGGGTCTCGCCGGCGCCCGGCTTCTTGGCGATGCCGTGGGCGATGTAGTTGACCGCGTCGTAGCGCGTCATGTCCTGCTCCTGCAGGAAGTAGGCGGCGTGGCTCTCGCGCTCGGAGAAGATGGCCACCAGCACATTGGCGCCGGTCACCTCCTCCCTGCCCGAGGACTGGACGTGGATCACGGCGCGCTGGATCACGCGCTGGAAGCCCGCGGTGGGCTTGGCGTCGTCGCCGTCGGAGGTGGCGAGCGCCGAAAGATCGGTGTCGACGTAGAGCGTCAGCGCGCCGCGCAGGGACGCCAGGTCCACGTTGCAGGCCTGCATGACGCCGGCGGCGTCGGGATCGTCGATCAGCGCCAGAAGCAGATGCTCCAGCGTCGCGTATTCGTGCCGACGCGCGTTGGCGTAGGCGACGGCGCGATGCAGGGTCTCTTCGAGGGGGCGCGAGAAGGAGGGCAAGGGAATCTCAGTCCTTTTCCATCGTGCATTGCAGGGGATGCTGGTGACGGCGGGCGGTTTCGACGACCTGGGCGACCTTGGTCTCGGCCACCTCATAGGTGTAGACGCCGCAGACCCCGACGCCATGCTGATGCACGTGCAGCATGATGCGGGTCGCGTCCTCGCGGCTCTTCTGGAAGAACCGCTCCAGCACGTAGACGACGAATTCCATCGGCGTGTAGTCGTCGTTCAGGATGAGCACCCGGTACAGCGAAGGCTTCTGCACCTTCGGCTTGGTCTCGGTGACCGTCGCGGCGCCTAGGCCGCCTCCGGCGTTCTCACCTGGTCTCCTGTTGGGCATTCGTCGTCCGGTTTCGGGGGAGTCGTGGCCTGAGATAGGGAATGATGGCCGGTTTTGAAGCGGCGTCCAGTCACAGCTTGGGTGATCGGCGCGCCGGGGCGACTTTCCCGGCAGGCGTGATATTCCCCGCTCATGACCAGCGCCCCCCTGCCCGACGCCGGCCGCAACTGGGTCGACGAGCACGCGCCCGAAGGGTTGAAGCCCTGGCTCAAGCTAGGCCGCTTCGACCGGCCGATCGGCATCTGGCTGCTGCTCCTGCCCGGCTGGCAGGGGATCGCGCTGGCCCTTGCGGCGGAGCGTCGCGCGCCGGCCCTGTACGATCTGTGGCTGATCCTCGGCTTCGCGCTCGGCGCCTGCCTGATGCGGGCGGCGGGCTGCGCCTACAACGACATCGTCGACCGCGACATCGACGCCCGGGTGACCCGCACCGCCGGCCGCCCGATCCCGTCTGGCCGCATCTCGGTCAAGCAGGCCTGGGGCTTCCTGGTCGGGTGCAGCCTGGTCAGCTTCCTAATCCTGCTCACCCTGCCGCCGGTCGCGATAGCCCTGGGGATCGGGTCGCTGGCGCCGGTGGCCGCCTATCCGTTCATGAAGCGGATCACCTGGTGGCCGCAGGCCTGGCTCGGCCTGACCTTCAACTGGGGCGCGCTGATGGGCTTCGCGGCGGCCGGGGGAGAGCCGTGGGCGGCGGCGCTGCTGCTCTATGCGTCCGGGGTGTTCTGGACGCTGGGTTACGACACGATCTACGCGCTCCAGGACATAGAGGACGACGCCCTGGTCGGCGTCAGGTCGACCGCGCGTCGGCTCGGGGGGAGCGTGCGGGCCGGGGTCGCCCTGTTCTATGTCGTCAGCGTCCTGTTCCTGGCCGCCGCGGTCACGGTCGCCGGCCTCGGGGTCTGGGCCTGGGCGGGCGTGGCGCTCGCGGCGCTGCATCTCGTCTGGCAGACGACCCGCCTGAGGCCCCAAGACGGCGCTCTGGCGCTCAGGCTCTTCAAGTCCAATCGCGAGACGGGCATTCTGTCGCTGATCGCGCTCATGCTGGGGGCGCTTCGCCTGCCCTGACCGGAGTTCGCCGATGACCGCCCGTTTGCTGCTGACATGCGCCCTCGTCGCCACGCTCGCGGGCTGCCAGCGCCGTGAGGAGGCCGCCGAACCGGCGCCGGGCCCCGCGCCCGCGCAGCCGACCGTGACGCCGGCCGATGCCGCCGCCCCGCTGAACTTCGACTCCAAGACCCAGTACGCGGAGGTGAAGCTCGCGCTGCCCGAGGCGATCAAGACCCAGCCGGACCTGCACGCCCGCCTGTACGCCGCCGACGTGCGCGACCTGCGCCAGTTCGCCGAGGGGGCCCAGGCGGACCTGTCCGAGTTCGGCGGCTCCGGCATGCCCGGCTATTATCGCAACATCGACTGGACCTCGGGCGCCGAGACCGGGAAACTGCTGTCGCTGGGCCGCGAGGTGGCGGAGTACACCGGCGGAGCCCACGGCAACGTGGCCTTCTCCTCGGTGCTCTGGGACAAGGCCCTGAAGCGCACGCTCCAGCCCGCGCAGCTGTTCCGCCCGGGCGCGGATCTGGCGGCGCTGGATCGGGCGCTGTGCGACGCCGTCAACCTGGCCAAGAAGGCCAAGGACCCGACGATCCCGCCCGTCCGGCTGGGCGCGACCGACACCTTCGGCTGCCCCCGCGCCATCGAGACGCCGTTCGTGCTGGCCCCGTCGACGACGCCCGGCAAGGCGGGCGGCCTGACGTTCCTGATCGCCCCCTACACGGTCGGGCCCTGGGCCGAGGGGACCTATCAGGTGCAGGTGCCGCAGAGCGCCTTCCGCGCCCTGGTCGCGCCCGCCTATGTCGACGAGTTCGCGGGCCAGCCGGTCAAGCCGCCGGCGTCGGCCGGCTGATCAGCCGGCGATCTGAAGCGACGCTTCGCGAAACGACCGGGCGTCGGCCGGCGGCGCGTCCTGGCCGTCGGTCCGGCCGGCGGGCGGCAAGGGCAGTTCAACCACGAACCTCGACCCCTCTCCCGGCTTGCTGTCGGCCAGCACGCGGCCCCCCATGGCCACGACCAGCATGCGGCATAGCGGCAGCCCGGCGCCCAGCCCCTCCGCCGGTTTGGTCAGGCTGTCGTCGCCCTGGACGAAGAGGCCGAACACTTCCGCCAGCTTCGCCGCCTCGAGGCCGGCGCCGGTATCCTCGACGGTGAAACGGACGACACCGTCCGTGTCCGCCACCGCAAGCTCGACGTGACCCGCCGAGGTGTAGGTGACCGCGTTCTCCATGAGCTGGTTGAGCGCCTGGGCCAAATGTTCGGGATCGCCCCTGCGCAGTCCGAGCTTCGGCGCGCGTTGCCGCAGCGCGACGCCCTTGGCCGCCGCCGCCGGCCTCTGTCGCTCGACGACCGACGACGCCAGGGCGTCCAGATCGAACACCTCAGCGCGGGTCACGATCTGACCGCGCTCCAGTCGCGAGAGTTGCAGCAGTTCCTCGATCAGTTCGGTCAAACGGCCGCCGGACGATCGGATGAGATCCAGGTGTTGCTTCTGCACCGGCGTCAGATCCTGCGTCGCCATGACCTCGGCGATGCCCACGATTCCGTTCAGCGGCGTGCGCAGTTCATGGCTGACGTTGGCCAGGAACCGCGATTTGACCGCGTTGGCGGCCTCCGCGGCGTTCTTGGCGCGGATCAGGGAGTCCTCGGCTTCGGCCATCGCGGTCGTCGTCCGTCGCAACCAGAGCATCAGCCAGGCCCAGCCCAGCGCGAGAAGCGCGATCACACAGGCCATGATCCGGGCGCCTTCGGCCAGGAGGCTCAGCCCGATCCGTTCAGGCGTCCAGGTGAGGCCGCCGATCCATTCCCCGTTCGGCCCGGCCAGGCTCAGGCGCGCGGCCTCGGGATCGGGGGTGAAGGCGACGTCCCTGAGATCGAGATCATGGCCGATCGACGCGATCAGCGCATCGAGGGGATAACCGGAGACGACGATCGGATCCGCGTCGAGCCGGGCCACCACGGCGTCTTCCGGCGTGATCGTCGCGGCGCCGACCAGCCAGACCTCGCCCTCGACGCGCACCAGCCCCGTGGCGGACACCGCGCCCTCGAATCCCAGCGCGCCGCGTCTGGCCGGCGTCGCGCTCTCGTCGCGAACCCGCGCCACCAGGGGCTGGGCGGCCTGGTGGAACGTCGCGAGTTCGTGGACCCCGACGGGCTCGCTGTCGCGCGACGCGAGCACCACGGCCCCGTCGCCGTCCAGCACCAGGGTGGCGGCGTGATCCATGTAGTCGGCGAAATAATCGCCGAAGTTGACCTGCAGCCATCGCAGGTCCGGGTCGCCGGTCATGGCGACGACGGATTCGTTCCAGATCGCGGCGGAGTTGATGTCTTCCGAGATCCGCTCCAGGGCCGCTGCCGTTCGGCGCTGCACCAGATTCTGCTCGCGAACCACCTCCACCCGATCCACGGACAGGGCGGCCCAGGCGATCAGCATCGCCACCCCCGCCATGGCGGCGACGCCCACCAGAGCGGCGGCCAACAGCACACGGCCGAGCTTCTGCTTGTGCGAAGCGACGATTTCCATGCCGCCGAGGCTACCGGCCAGTCCATAAGTCAGCCTTATCGGACATGGTGAAAGATGTGTTGGCGTTACCGCCCCTTAACCCGTCGTTCCGCTAGCGTGCGGAAAAGACGGGGAGAACGCCATGAAGTCTCTGGGCCTGACGATCGCGGGCGCGGCCCTGCTGATCGGGACGCCGACGATCGCCCAGGACGGCGGCTGGGCGCTGAGCGGTCGCGTCGGTGCGGTCTCGGACTACTATGATCGCGGTTACATGCTGTCCGAAGGCGTCACGGCCCAGGGCGAGGTCACGGCGTCGCGTGCGACGGGGGCCTACGCCGGCGTGTGGCTGTCCGGGATCGACCCCTACGGCGTCGACGCCGACGGCGAGGGCGCGCGGGTCGAGGTCACGGCCTATGCGGGCTGGGCGGGCGAGGCCGTGGGCTTCGAGGTCGACGTCGGGGTGTGGAGCAACCACTACCCCGACGGGACCGACGTCGACTACGTGGAGTTTCCGGTGCAGATCGCGCGGGCCATCGGCCCGGCCCGACTGAGCGCCGGGGTCATCTACGCGCCGGATCAGACCGGCGTCGGCGGCGAAGACAACACCTGGGCGTGGCTGGGCGCGGACTACGCCCCGATCGCCTGGCCGGTGTCGCTGCACGCCCGGGTCGGCCACGAGCGCGGCGGCTTCGCCCCCGACGGCAAGGTCGACTGGCGCCTAGGGGCCGAGGCGCCGGCCGGTCCCCTGACCCTGGGCCTGGACTGGATCGACAGCGACATCGACGACGGCGCCCTCGTGGCCCGGGTCTTCTTCGACTTCTGAGCCGTCACTCCGCCAGAAAGGCGTCGACCGCCTCGGCGAACCGGGCGGGCTGGTCGGCCATGATGAAGTGGCGGCTGCCGTCGACCCGGACCAGCGTCTTATCCGGCAGCGCCGCATAGGCGTTGGCCCACATCGCGTCGGCCATGGCGGCGGGCGCGCCGCCGTCGGCGTCGGCGGCGTAGACGGCGGTCACCGGAACCCGGATTCCGGACAGGCGCGGGCCGATGTCCGTGGTCATAACCTCCGAGATCGCCGCCGCCAGCGCCTGGCGGTCCGACGCCATCGACCACTCCACCATCGCCTCGCGGGCGGCCGGGCTGCGGGCCAGGCCGATCGCGGTCTGGGCCTGCTGCCGGCGGAAGGTCGCCTCGTCGGCGGACAGGATGGCGGCGGCCGTCGCCTGCGCCGCCGGACGCACCGTCTCGGGCGTCGCCGTCGGCCCGAACAGGGCGCCGAAGAACGGCAGGCTGTCGACGCTCATCACCCTGGAGACCGCTTCGGGCGCCGCGTCCGCCAGCATCAGCGACAACAGCCCGCCCATGGAGTGGCCGATCACCGCCGGACGCTTCAGCCCGCGCTCGCGGATGTAGCGTTCCAGCTCGCCGACGACGGGCGCCAGGAACGGCCCGCCCTGCCCGTGCGCCCAGGGCTCTCCGGCGAACCCGGCCAGCTGAACCAGATGGACCCGGTGAGCGGCGCTCAGGCGCTCGGCCTCGGCCCGCCATACCTCCCGCGAGGACGCGAAGCCCGGGATCAGGATGACGTCCGGTCCCTGGCCCAGCACCTCGACCGACAGCCGGTCCGACGCGAAGGCCGCCGGGCTCTGCACCGGGGCTGGATGGGCGAAGGCGGCGACGGCGACCGCCAGGGAGGGCGTGGCCGCCATCATTCCGATCAGGGCGGCCCGCCAGGGCTTGAGCGTCGTCTTGGCGTGCGCGGTCGGGCGCGCCGGTTGAACGGCGTTGAACATGGTCGTCTCCATTCAGGGGTTTGATCGCCGCCGTCTCAGGCGTGCGGGTTCTCGAAGATGTCTTCCACCGGCCGTCCAAACAGGGCGGCGATGCGGTAGGCGAGGTCGAGCGACGGGTCGTGCTTGTCGCTTTCCAAGGCGATGATCGCCTGGCGCGAGACGCCCAGCCGTTCGCCGAGCTCGGCCTGGGTCCAGTCGCGCTCGACCCTGAGCAGCTTCAGCCGGTTCTTCATCGCGTCGTCCGGATCAGCGGCGTGATGAGACCGTACAGGCCCCAGAACAGCGGATAGATCATCCAGCCCGGCGCATGCGGCGCGCCGCCGTAGCTCTCGACGAAGCCCCAGCCGCTGAACAGCGCCATCGCCAGACCCGACGCGGCGATGAAGCGCTTGGCCGTCAGCACGCGCACGAACTCGTCGCTCTCGACCATCAGCCTGAGCGTGGCCCAGATCTGGCCCGCGACCGGGGCCGCCACCGCCAGCCCCAGGATCCAGCCGGCCGGCTCGCCGACGATCTCGTCGAAGGCGCCGAGGATGGCGAGGACGTTCACGGCCACATACCCGCCCATGAACATCAGCGTCCGCGTGACGTAGCGCTTCTGCGGCGCGTCAAGGGGGGCGGCGGTCGAGTAGTTCATGACAGGTTCTCCTGACTTGATGTCAGGCTGACATTACATCAACGAGATGTAATGTCAACATTACATTCAGTAAGGCGGACATGACGTCTGGCCCCGGCTTTGCGCGCGCCGCCGCGCGGCGTATCCTGCATCCATGCCCGCCGCGCCCCGCATCGCGCCGTCCGCCGTCTTCACGGCCGAGGAGTGGGCGCCGTTCCAGAGCCGGTCCGGCGCGGTCGGGCTGTTGCTGGTGGCGCACTGCTGGGGCGTGATCGCGCTGGCCATCGGCGCCGCCGTGGTCTGGCCCGTGCTGATCCCGATCGCGGTCATGGTCGTCGGCACGCGGCAGCTGGGCCTGGCCATCCTGATGCACGAGGCCGCGCACGGGGCCCTGTCGAGGAACCTGAAGCTGAACGATTTCGTCGGCCACTGGCTGTGCGCCGTGCCGGTGGGGGCGTCGCTGCACGCCTATCGCCCCTATCACCTCAGCCACCACCGCTTCGCCCAGCAGCCGGAGGATCCGGACAAGATCCTGTCCGATCCCTTCCCCGTCAGCCCGGCGTCCCTGCGTCGGAAGATGCTGCGCGACCTGACGGGCCAGACCTTCTTCAAGCAGCGGGTGCTGCTGCCGCTGGCCATGATGCGCCGGGCCAGGGTCGAGGGCGCGAACCACGCCTATGACGCCGTGGTCACCGGCCGCTCGATCGTCGCCTTCCTGGCGGTGAACGCCGTGCTGGCCGCAGGTCTGGCGCTGGCCGGCGCCTGGTGGGCCTATTGGGTGCTGTGGCTGCTGCCCATGGCGACCTGGTTCCCGCTGGTCACGCGCATCCGCAACATCGCCGAGCACGCCTGCGTCGAGGGCTCGGCCGAAGACGCCTTCCGCGCGGCGCGCACGACGCGGGCGTCCTGGTGGGAGCGGGCCTTCATCGCCCCCTATTGGGTCAACTTCCACGCCGAGCATCACCTGTTCATGCACGTGCCCTGCTGGAAGCTGCCGCGCCTGCATCGGCTGCTGAGATCCAAGCCCGACGCCAGCGGCATGGAGGTCGCCCCCGGCTATCTTTCGGTGCTGCGGCTGGCCACGCGCGGCTGATCGGCCGCATCGCCCGCGAACTCCGGCGGGCCTAGGAACCTGAACATGCGACCTCCCTCCTCTCTCGGTCCCGGCCGCGCGGTGCCGTCCGGGCGTCTGAACCGGATGCTGAGGTTCGGCGGCATGGCGGCGGGCGTGGCGGGCGCGGCCCTGGGCGAGGGGGCGCGTCAGATGGCGGGCGGCAAGCGGCCCTCCCTGAGCGATGTCCTGCTGACCCCGGCCACGGCCCTGCGCGTCACCGACGAGCTGGCGCGGCTGCGCGGCGCGGCGATGAAGATGGGCCAGCTGCTGTCGATGGACGCCGGCGAGATGCTGCCGCCCGAGCTCGCCGACATCCTCGCCCGCCTGCGCGCCGAGGCCCGGCCGATGCCGCCCGCCCAGCTGGAGGCGGCGCTGAACCGCCGCTGGGGCCGGGGGTGGGAGGCGAACTTCGCCCGCTTCGATCGCGAACCCATGGCCGCCGCCTCGATCGGCCAGGTCCACCGGGCCGTGACCACCGACGGACATGAGCTGGCGATCAAGGTGCAGTATCCGGGCGTGGCGCGCAGCATCGACAGCGACCTGGACAATGTCTCGGGCCTGCTGAAGCTGTCCGGCGCCCTGCCGAAGTCGCTGGAGATCGAGCCCCTGCTGACCGAGGCCAAGCGACAGCTGCACGAGGAGGCCGACTACGTCCGCGAGGCGGCGCAGATGGCCCGCTTCGCCGCCCTGGTCGCCGACGACGCCCGCTTCGTCACGCCGGAGCCCTACGCGCCCCTGCTGCGCGCGGACGTCCTGCCCATGACCCTGCTTCAGGGACGACCGATCGAGACGCTGGCGAGCGCGGATCAGGCGGTCCGGGACGAGGTGGTCGCGCGCCTGCTGGAGCTCACGCTGCGCGAGCTGTTCGAGTTCGGCCTGATGCAGACCGACCCGAACTTCGCCAACTATCTGCACGCGCCCGACGGCCGGATCGTGCTGCTGGACTTCGGCGCCACGCGGGAGATCGCGCCATTGACGGCCGAGGCCTATCGCGGCCTTCTGCGGGCGGGGCTGTCGGGCGATCGGGAGGCGACGATCGCGGCGGCCATGCGGGTGGGCTTCTTCGACGAACGGCTGGTCGAGCGGCAGGGGGCGGTCGTCAACGACATCTTCGACCTGACGATGGCCCCGCTCCGGCAGGCCGGCCCCTTCGACTTCGGCGACCCGTCCGTGGTGCGGGCGCTGCGGGAACGCGGCATGGCCTTCGCCGAGGATCGCGACGTGTGGAAGGCGCCGCCGCCCGACCTGATGTTCGTGCAGAGGAAGCTGGGCGGCATGTATCTGCTGGCGGCGCGGCTGAAGGCGCGGGTGGATGTCCGCGCGCTGATGTCCGCCTACGCCTGACCATGGCCATTTCCGACCCGCGCGGCTTCATCCTGGCCAACACGCGCCTGACGACCGTGCCGCACGCGCCGGAGATCCGCCTGTGGCTGGCGGACGAGGTCACGCCGCTGTGGCGCCTGACGGAGGAGGAGCTGGGCGAGATGGGCGTGGCGCCGCCGTTCTGGGCCTTCGCCTGGGCGGGCGGACAGGCGCTGGCCCGCTGGCTGCTGGACCATCCGCAAGAGGTGGCGGGGCGCACGGTCGTCGACCTGGCCACGGGCTCCGGCCTCGTCGCCATCGCGGCGATGAAGGCGGGCGCCGCCTCGGTCCTGGCGGCCGACATCGACGCCTTCTGCGGGCCGGCGGTGGCGCTGAACGCGGAGGCCAACGGGGTGGAGGTGCGCTTCACGGACACCGATCTGCTGGACGCCGCGGCCCCCGAGGCGGAGGTGATCCTCGCCGGGGACGTCTTCTACGAGCGGCCGATGGCGGAGCGGGTGCTGGCGTGGCTGACGGCGGCGCGACGCAGGGGCGCGCGCGTGCTCGTGGGCGATCCGGGGCGGAGCTACTTCCCGAAGGCCGGTCTGACGATGCTGGCGGAATACACCGTGCCCACGACGCGCGAGCTGGAGGACCAGGAGGTCAAGCGCACGCGGGTATGGGCGCTGGACTAGGCCAGCACGTCGGCCGCGTCGGGATGCCTGCGGAACCAGGCGACCGCATAGCCGCAGACCGGCGTGAACGTCAGGCCGTGGGCGCGGCCGTGCTCGACCAGCGCCGCCATGAACTGTCCCGCCGCGCCTGAGCCGCGCAGGTCGGGGTCCGCCTCCACATGCAGCAGCGCCCTCACCTCGCCGCGCGAGGCGTAGTCGCAGAACACCTCGCCGCCCTCGAAGGGCTGGACGAAGCGCTTGCCCTCGGCCTCATCGATGAGCGGCCCCGTCGCGCTCACGCCGGGCGGTCCTGCAGCAGGTTCAGCAGGCCGATGACGCTCTTCACGGTGAACCAGAGGTGCAGCAGCAGCAGGGCCAGGCCGAACAGGATCGCGAACGGAATGCCGATCAGCACGAACGACAGGATGATGCTGACGCCGAGCAGGATCCAAAGCCCGATCGTCCACCAGAACACCGACCAGAAGAACCGGATTTGCTCGTCCATGTGCTGGCGCGGGACGCCCGTCGCGCCCCCGCGCGCCGCATAGGCGACCAGCAGGCCGACGATGACGAGCAGGTTCGCCGACGGGATCGACAGGATGTAGAGCAGCCACGCCACCGCCGCGGCGGGCTTGCCCGCAGCCTCGTGGCTGGCGTCGTAGCGGGGCTGGGTCATCTCGGCCTCAGAGGAAGGGAGTCATGGGGTTGTCGATGGGGCGGGCCGCCTTGAGCTTGAACACGCCCACCGCGCCCCGGATCAGGGTCCAGACCGCCGCCAGGAACAGCACGAAGACGCCCAGGTTCACGACGATCAGGATCAGCCCGACCCCCGCCGCCAGCGCCGCGCCCCACAGGGTCCGCTTCTGGAAGATGAAGTGGCTGCCCGCCAGCGGATCGGACGGCGCCTCGCGCCCCATCACCGCCAGGATGCCGATGACGGCCGAGACGCCCAGCGTCGGCACGGCGAACAGGATCAGCGCATAGAGGGTGACGGCCCGGATGCCCTCGGGCGTGTCCGCGATCTCGTCACGACGACGCACCGGCGGGCGCGACGGGGGCGCGACGGCGACGACCGGCTCGGGGCCGGCGATCATGGAAGGCTCCGGCGGAGGGGGCGGCGCATCGGGCACGGACTGGGAACGCGGGGTCTCCAGCGGCGGTTCCGGCTCGACCGGAGCCGCGGTGGGCTCCGGCGACGGCGCGGGCCGTGATTCGCCGCGCAGGTGGTCGGGGCTGGCGAAGCCGATCTGGCGGTCCAGCTCGTCGCACGGGTCCCGGCCGTCGGGAGCCTTGTCGTCGGGATTGTCAGGCGTGGCCATCGGCCCTCCTCGCTACGCCGGGCGAACGGTCGGACAATGGCGAGCGCGGCCGTTCCGCGCAACTGATCAGCGGGCGTAGGCGACCTCGCAACCCGCCGCCACCGCGCCGGGCAGGCAGCCCGGCTTCTCCACCCGCACCGTCACGCGTCGCACGCGAGGGTCGTCCAGGCACGCCAGCGCCAGCCGTTCGGCGAAGGTCTCCACCAGACCGATGTGGCCGTCCGCGACCAGCGCGGCGGCGGCCTGGGCCACCGTCTCATAGTTGACCGTATCGGACAGCCGCTCGACGGGGCGGGGGCCGAGCTCGAGCGTCACGTCCAGGATGAGCGTCTGCAGCACCCCCTGCTCGTGCGCGTGCACGCCGATGCCGGCCTGGACCTCCAGGCCGCGCACGAAGACGGTCAGGCCCTCACGACGCGCCGCGACAGGACCGGGGAAGGGCGCGAGCGGTTCGGGCAGGGACACGGTCACTCCAGGATGTCGGGGGTCTTCCAGGCGAGGTGCTGGCCCCCGTCGACGGCGATCATCTGACCGGTCACCATCGTGGCGTCAATCAGCCAGAGCACCGCGTCGGCGATCATCGCCGGCGTCGCCGCGCGCTGGAGCGGCACCGCCGCCGCCTCGGCCGCGAAGTCGTCCTCGCTCTGGTGGATGGACTGCAGCGTCGGGCCCGGCCCCACGCCATTGACGCGGATGCGCGGCGCCAGCGCCTGGGCCAGGGTGCGCGTCGCCCACCACAGGCCGTTGCGGGACAGGGCGTAGGAGAAGAATCGCGGGTCCGGCTTCAGCACCCGCTGGTCCAGCAGATTCACGATCGCCGACCCGTCCGGCGCCTGGGCGGCGAAGGCTTCCGCCAGCACGACCGGAGCCCGCAGGTTGGTCTCGATGTGCCGGTCCCAGCTGTCGCGCGACAGCGACCCCACACGATCGTCCTCGAACACGGAGGCGTTGTTGACCAGAGCCGACAAGGGCCCGAGGGCGCCTGCGGCCGCCGGGACGAGGCCGCGCACCGCGTCCTCGTTCATCAGATCGCACTGGACGGCGACCGCGCGACGGCCCAGCGTCTCGATTTCGCGGACCACATCCTGCGCGGCCTCGGCTGATCCGCCGTAGTGGACGGCGACGTCGAAGCCCGCCTTCGCCAGCGTCAGGGCGATCTCCCGCCCGATCCGCCTGCCCGCGCCGGTGACCAGCGCGGCCCCGCGCGGCGAGGGCTCAGTCAACCCGGCCGAACTCGAAGACGTTGATGGCCGCGACGACGGCGACGAAGCCGAGAATGATGTAGAGGGCGATCATGGGGCGGCGCTCCGAAACGTTCGGCCGGTGATTAGTCCGCGCCGCCGCGCTGTTCAAGGCGCGCGAGGCCGCATATCGAGGGCGACCGACCGGAGCTTTCATGACCTGGCGTCGCCATATCGAGCCCTTCACCCGACCCCTGTTCTTCACCTGGTCGAGACTGACACGCGGCATGACCCTGGGCGTGCGCGGACTGGTGGTCGATCCCGACGGGCGTGTGCTGCTTGTCGAGCACACCTACCTGCCGGGCTGGTGGCTGCCGGGCGGCGGGGTGGATCGCGGAGAGACGGCGCACGACGCGGTGATCCGCGAGCTGCGCGAGGAGGCGCACGTGAGGGTCGTCGGCCCGCCCCGCCTGGTCTCGGTGCACTCCAACAAGGCCTTCTTCCCCGGCGACCACGTGCTCCTGTTCCGCGTCGATGACTTCGAGGCGGACCCTTTCCAGCCCTCGGGCGAGATTTCGCGCATCGGGTGGTTCCCGCCCGACGCCCTGCCCGAACCGATGAACCGCGCCAGCCGCGACCGGATCCGCGAGGCGATGACCGGTGCGCCGACGACGGCGCTCTGGTGATCAATGGACGGCGGTGAAAGCGAAGTAGCAGACCTCAGTGGCGCAGCTTTCCATCGTCAGCACCGCCACCAGATGCCGGTTGGCGCCTGGGCTGACCGTCATCTCGATCGATTTTCCGTAACCGCGGCGCTGGCCGAGAGATTGTCCGCTGGCGCGATCGAAAACGATCAGGGACAGGCCGCTGCAGTCCTGATCGCAGCCCGCCACGAGGGAGACCGTGCTCGCACCGCTGACGAAACTCTGCGTCCACGATGCGCCCTGGCCCATGTTGTTCTGGGTGATGAAATAGGAGCGGGTGTAGGGCCGGTCGGCCCACTGGTACTCCATCTGATCAAGGGCGTGCCGGACATATGAGGCCAGCTCACCGGCGCCAGCCGGACCACCGATCGCCAACGCGCCGCTCAGAACCGCTGCGACGCCTACCGATTGAAGCCTCATCGCGTCCCCTCCTGATCCCGCTCGTATTCAAGGTCGCCTCGGCGCTCGGCGTCAATCCGCCTGATGGGCGTGGTCAGGACAGGCTGGACGACAGGTCGCGGACACCGCACTGGTGACGCCATGACGCTCAGCAACGCCACCGCCTTCGCCATCGCCGCCGTGATCGTGGGCGGCGCCTTCACCGCGCTGCAGGGGCCGACGAACGCGCGGCTGGCGGGGGCGGTCGCCTCTCCGGTCAACGCGGCGCTGATCTCGTTCGCGGTCGGCACGGCGGTGCTCGCCGCGCTGGCCTTGGTGCTGCGCACCCCGCCGGATCCGGCGGCGACGCGCGCCCTGCCCTTCTGGGCCTGGCTGGGCGGGGCCTATGGCGCGGTCTTCGTGGTCGCCGCCGCCTTCGCCGTGCCGAGGCTGGGCGTGGCCTCCACCATCACCCTGATGATCGCGGGGCAGCTGGTGCTGAGCCTGGTGCTCGACCACTTCGGCTGGCTGGGCGTGCCGCGCCAGCCCATGAGCATGGGCCGTCTGGCGGGCGTGGTCCTGGTGTTGCTCGGCGTCTTCCTGGTGCGGCGCCCCTGACGCTCGCTGCTGATGCTCAGGCGACGTGGGGCGTGACGATCCCCAGTGGAAGGGTGGTGACGTTCTTCACCCCGCGCGTGACGATGTGGCTTTCGCAGTCCGACACCACCGCCAGGGCCAGCAGCTTCTCACGCAGGAACTTGTCGAAGGCGTGCATGTCCGAGGTGACGATCCGCAGCACATAGTCCTCACGCCCCGTGATCGTGGCGCACTGGACGACCTCCGGCCAGTGTTCGACCGCCGCCTCGAAGGCGATGAGATTGTCGGTGGACGGAAGGCTCAGCTTGACGATCGCATAGACCTCGAAGTCCAGGCCCAGCTTCGTGGCGTCCAGCAGCGTCACGCGCTTGCGGATGAAGCCCTGGTCCTCCAGCCTCTTGATCCGGCGCCAGCAGGGTGAAGCGGACAGCCCGACCCGGTCAGCGACCTCGGCGACGGACAGGCCGGCGTCCTGTTGCAGGATATCCAGGATGCGGGCGTCGATGGCGTCCAGGTCTTCCGCGAGCATCATTCCTCCTGATTTGTATTTCTTAGAACAAAATACCTCAAATCGCCGTTTGGCAAGGCGGATTTGAGCGAGCGTTCGGCGCGGCCTCGTGCTATTGCCCCGGCTTGGAGTGAAACGCCGATCGGATCAACCGAGGGCAGGACGAATGAAAAAGAACAGCAAGCCCCTATCGTTGCGGATTCCCGAGCCCTCGGGCCGTCCGGGCGATACGCCGGACTTCAGCCACATCAAGCTCGACGCCGCCGGCGCGGTGGATCGACCGCCGACGGATTCGCGGCCGGCCGCCATGCTCGACCTCGCCTTCCGCCTGGTGCGGGTGCTGGACGAGGACGGCAAGGCCGTGGGCCCGTGGGACCCCAAGCTCGACGCCGAGACCCTGAAGAAGGGCCTGAAGGCGATGATCCTGACCCGCGCCTTCGACGACCGGATGCACCGCGCCCACCGCCAGGGCAAAACCAGCTTCTACATGAAGTGCACCGGCGAGGAGGCCATCGCGGTCGCGCAAGGCATGATTCTGAGCCGCGAGGACATGGGCTTCCCGACCTATCGCCAGCAGGGGCTGCTGATCGCGCGCGACTATCCGCTGGTCGATATGATGCACCAGATCTATTCGAATGCGTCGGACCCGATCAAAGGCCGCCAGCTGCCGATCATGTACTCCTCAAAGGAGTACGGCTTCTTCACCATCTCGGGGAACCTCGGCACCCAGGTGCCCCAGGCGGTGGGCTGGGCCATGGCCTCGGCCTACAAGGGCGACGACAAGATCGCCATCACCTGGATCGGCGACGGGGCGACGGCGGAAGGGGATTTCCACAACGCCCTGACCTTCGCCGCCGTCTATCGCGCGCCGGTGATCCTGAACATCGTCAACAACCAGTGGGCCATCAGTTCCTTCCAGGGCATCGCGGGCGGTCTGGAGACGACCTTCGCGTCCAAGGCCATCGGCTACGGGCTGCCGGCGCTGCGGGTCGACGGCAATGACTTCCTGGCGGTCTGGGCGGCGACCCAGTGGGCCGAGGAGCGCGCGCGCGCCAACCTGGGCGCCACGGTGATCGAGCTGTTCACCTATCGCGCCGCGCCGCACTCCACCTCCGACGATCCCAGCCGGTACCGGCCGGGCGACGAGTTCGAGAAGTGGCCGCTGGGCGACCCCGTCGCGCGGCTGAAGCAGCACCTGATCGCGCTCGGCGAATGGTCCGAGGACCAGCACGAGGCGGAACTCAAGTCCGCCGACGAGGCTGTCCGCGCCGCCGGCAAGCAGGCGGAGGCCGTCGGCACGCTCGGCCAGTCGCGGCCCAGCGTGAAGACCATGTTCGAGGACGTCTTCGCCACCGAGGACTGGCGCCTGGTCGAACAGCGGCGCGAGGTGGGGGTCTGATCATGAGCGAGCAAGCCTTCACCGAAGCGGACCGCACGGACGGCATCGAGCCCGACATGGTCGATCAGGACGCCGCGCCGGCCTCGACCGTCGGCGACAGTCCCGCCGTCGTGCCCATGAACATGATCCAGGCGCTCAACTCGGCGCTGGATGTGAAGATGACCGAGGACCCGAACGTGCTGTCGTTCGGCGAGGACGCCGGCTATTTCGGCGGCGTCTTCCGCGTCACCGACAAGCTGCAGCAGAAGCACGGCCTGATCCGCAGTTTCGACGCGCCGATCAGCGAGTGCGGCATCGTCGCCGCCGCCATCGGCATGGGCGCCTACGGCCTGCGCCCGGTCGTGGAGATCCAGTTCGCCGACTACATCTATCCGGCCTACGACCAGATCGTGTCCGAGGCGGCCAAGCTGCGCTACCGCTCGGCCGGCCAGTTCACCGCGCCCATCGTGGTGCGCTCGCCCTACGGCGGCGGCATCTTCGGCGGCCAGACGCATAGCCAGAGCCCGGAGAGCCTGTTCACCCACATCGCCGGGCTGAAGGTGGTGATCCCGTCCAACCCCTATGACGCCAAGGGCCTGTTGACGGCGGCGATCGAGGACGACGATCCGGTCATCTTCTTCGAGCCCAAGCGCCTCTACAACGGCCCCTTCGACGGCTGGCACGAGAAGCCGGTGTCGCCCTGGAAGGCCCAGGACCTGGCCCAGGTGCCGACAGGCCGGGTCGTCGAGCCGCTGGGCAAGGCGCGGATCATGCGCGAGGGCGCCGACGTCACCATCCTGGCCTACGGCACGATGGTCTGGGTCTCGCTGGCGGGCGCGGAGCACGCGGGCGTGGACGCCGAGGTCATCGACCTGCGCTCGCTCGTGCCGCTGGACATCGAGGCGATCGAGGCCTCGGTGAAGAAGACCGGCCGCTGCGTCATCGTGCATGAGGCGCCCAGGACCTCGGGCTTCGGCGCCGAGCTGTCGGCCCTGGTGCAGGAACGCTGCTTCCACCATCTGGAGGCTCCGATCACCCGCGTGACCGGCTGGGACACGCCCTACCCCCACGCCTTCGAGTGGGAATACTTCCCCGGCCCCGAGCGGGTGGCCGAGGCGCTGAAAGCCGTGATGTCGGGAGGTCGCTGATGGGTCGTTTCGTCTTCAAGCTGCCCGACGTGGGCGAAGGCACCGCCGAGGCCGAACTGGCCGCCTGGCACGTCAAGGTCGGCGACGTCGTGGCCGAGGACCAGGTCGTGGCCGACGTCATGACCGACAAGGCCACGGTCGAGATCACCAGCCCGGTGTCCGGCACCGTCTCCAAGCTCCACGGCGAACCCGGGCAGATGATGGCCGTGCGCGGCCCGCTGGTGGAGTTCGAGGTCGAAGGCGACGGCAACGCCGCGGCGGAGGAGTCGTCGCCGGCGCCGGTCCCGGCGGCCCCTGCCCCCGAACCCAAGTCCCTCGCTGCACAGATTGAGGTCGCCGGCGCCGCCCCGCCGAGCGCTCCCGCCCCCGCGCCGGCCCGACGTTCGGACGTCGCGCGCGATCCCAACCAGAAGCCCCTCGCCTCGCCTGCCGTGCGCAACCGCGCGCGGGAGCTGGGGATCGAGCTGCAGTTCGTCACGGGCTCCGGCCCGGCCGGGCGTATCGAGCACGCGGACCTGGACGCCTATATCGCCGGCGGCGCGCGCCCGGCGGCGCGCGGCGGCGCGGCGACCTACGCCAGGGCCGAGGGCTCAACCGAGGTCCGCATCATCGGCCTGCGCCGCAAGATCGCGGAGAAGATGGCCGAAAGCGTCCGGCGCATCCCGCACATCACCTACGTCGAGGAGATCGACGTCACGGCGCTGGAGGAGCTGCGGGCTCATCTGAACGCCCAGAACAAGGGCACGGACAGGCCGAAGCTGAACGTCCTGCCCTTCATCGCCCGCGCCATCGTCGTGGCGCTCCGCGACCAGCCGCAGATCAATGCCTGGTATGACGACGAGGCCGGGATCCTGACCCAGCACGCCGCCGTCCACCTGGGCATCGCCGCCCAGACGCCGAACGGACTGATGGTGCCGGTGGTCCGCCACGCCGAGGCGCGCGACGTCTATGACACCGCCGACGAGATCGCGCGGGTGTCCGGCGCGGCCAAGTCGGGCAAGGCGGCGAAGGAGGAGCTCAGCGGCTCGACCATCACCATCACCTCGCTGGGCACGCTCGGCGGCGTCGTCCACACCCCCATCATCAACCACCCCGAGGTCGCCATCGTCGGCCCGAACAAGATCCAGGAGCGGGTCGTGGTGAGGGACGGCCAGATTGTCGTGCGCAAGATGATGAACCTGTCGTCGTCCTTCGATCACCGCATCGTCGACGGCCACGACGCGGCGGTCTTCGTGCAGCGGATCAAGGGCCTCTTGGAACAGCCGGCGACGTTGTGGATGGGGTGAGACTGGCGGTTCGTCCCTGCACCGCTATATGATATACACAACGTATATCACGGAGGTCGAAATGCGAATTCTCGTGGACGCCGATGAGGGTCAAGTCGCGGCGCTGGACGCTTTGGCCAAGCGCGAGAAGCGGCCGCGCGCGGCTGTCATTAGAGCCGCGATCGACGACTATGTGGCCCGCCACAAACAGCCGGCGCCGCTCGCGGATTCGTTCGGCCTGTGGGGCAAGGACGGCGAGGACGGGCTCGCCTACCAGGAAAGGCTGCGCAGCGAGTGGTAGCGGCCCTTCTGGACTCCAACATTCTGGTCGATCACCTCAAGGGCTATCCCCAGGCGACGGCGGAAATCGAGCGATATCCGAATCCAGCGATCAGCATCGTGACCTGGATCGAGGTGATGGTTGGGGTGGGGGATGACTCGTCCGAACGCACTCGACAGTTTCTTGATCGGTTTATCGTCGTCGGGCTTACTGATGCCGTCGCGGAGCGCGCCGTCGAGATTCGCAAGGCGCGCCGCCTGAAGTTTCCGGACGCCGTGATCTGGGCCTCCGCCCAGACCACCGGCCGCCTCCTGGTCACCCGCAACACCAAGGACTTTCCGGCCGACGAGCCGGGCGTTCGCGCCCCTTACGCCCTCTGACAGGTTTCCGATGCAGCAGCTCAAGACGAAGGTCCTCATCATCGGCGCCGGCACCGGCGGCTATGTCGCGGGCATCCGCTGCGGGCAGCTGGGGCTGGAGACCGTGCTCGTGGACGGCGGCGACGGGCTGGGCGGCACCTGCCTGAACGTCGGCTGCATTCCGTCCAAGGCGATCATCCATGCGGCGGGCAAGTACGAGACGGTCGCCAAGGCGGCGGGCGACGGCGCCCTGGGCATCACGGCGTCAGCGCCCGCCATCGATCTGGTCAAGACGCGGGAGTGGAAGGACGGCATCGTCAGGAAGCTCAACGCCGGCGTCGCGGCCCTGCTGAAGAAGGCCAAGGTCAAGGTGATCAAGGGCTGGGCGACCTTCCAGGACGCCAAGACCTGTCGCGTCGAGACCGAGGACGGTCCGATCACCATCACCGCCGAGCACGTCATCCTGGCCACGGGGTCGGAGCCGGTCGAACTGCCCTTCCTGCCGTTCGGCGGCGACGTGATCTCCTCGACGGAGGCCCTGTCGCTGGACAAGGTGCCGGGCAGGCTGGTCGTGGTCGGCGGCGGCTACATCGGGCTGGAGCTCGGCATCGCATATCGCAAGCTGGGGGCCCAGGTCGCCATCGTCGAAATGGCCGACCGCATCCTGCCGCTCTACGACAAGGCCCTGACCGATCCGGTCGCCAAGTGGCTGACCGCCCATGGCGTCGAGCTGCATCTGGGGGCGAAAGCCGGGTCGTTCGGGGACGGCCGGCTGAACGTCACCACCAAGGACGGCGAGGCGGTCAAGCGGGACGCCGACAAGGTGCTGGTCACCGTGGGCCGAAAGCCCCGGACCCAGGGCTGGGGCCTGGAGACCATGGGCCTGGCCATGGATGGCCCGTTCGTGAAGGTCGACGACCGCTGCGCCACCAGCATGAAAAATGTCTGGGCCGTCGGCGACCTGACCGGCGAACCCATGCTGGCCCACAAGGGCTCGGCCCAGGGCGAGATGGTCGCCGAGATCATCGCCGGCAAACCCCGCCGGTTCGATCCGGTCTCGATCGCCGCCGTCTGCTTCACCGAGCCGGAGATCGTCTCGGCGGGCCTCGGTCCGGCGGATGTCGAGGGGCGCGACGACGTGATCACCTCGGTCTTTCCGCTGATGGCCATCGGCCGGGCGCTGGCCATCGAGGCGGGCGAGGACGGCGGCTTCGTGCGCGTGATCGCGTCCAAGACCGACCACCGCCTGCTGGGCATCCAGGCCGTCGGCCAGCACGTGTCGGAGCTGTCGAACAGCTTCGCCCAGATGCTGGAGATGGGCGCCCTGCTTGAGGACGTCGCCGGGACCATCCACGTCCACCCGACGTTGGGCGAGGCCTTCCACGAGGCGTCGCTGCGGGCGCTGGGCCACGCGATCCATATCTAACGAGCGCAATCATTCCTCCCCCTCTCTCGAGGGGGAGGAATGTTCAGGCCAGCCGCTCCCACGCCAGGGCGTGCACCTTCTCGCGGCCCAGCGCGGCGACGAGGGGCGGCGCGGAGAACAGTCCGGTGATGGCGGCATGGCGGACGTCGAGGCCGCCGGTGAAGGCGCCGAAGGCGGGCAGGATGATGCGGCGGCCGTCGGTCACGAAACACGGGCGGCGCACGCCCCGGCCATAGGCGGCGACGCGGGCGGCGGGGTGCAGGTGGCCTGCGACCTCGCCGACGGCCTCGCCCGGCTGGGGTTCGTGGATCAGGTGCAGCGCGCCCACCCGAAGCGTGGTGACCACCTCGCCGGTCAGCCGGTCCAGCGCGCCGGCCAGCGCCTGAAGGTCGTGGTTGCCCTCCAGCCAGATCCAGCGCCGCCCGGTCGCCAGGCGCGTCAGCCGGGCGTGTTCCGCCTCCCCCAGCCGCTCGACGGCGCGGGCGTCGTGGAAGCTGTCGCCCAGCAGCACGATCGTGGCGGGACCGAGGTCCTCGATCTCCGCCTCCAGCTTGGCCAGGGTCGCCGGACTGTCGTAGGGCGGCAGCATCTGGCCCCGAACGGCGAAGGCGGAGCCCTTCTCCAGGTGCAGGTCGGACGCGATCAGGGTCCGATGCGCCGGAACCCACAGGGCGCCCGAGCAGCGCAGGACGCAGGCTTCGCCCGCGACCGTCACCTTCAGGCCGCCGCAGGGATGGCGATAGGGTGACAGGGTCTGGCGCAGGGCCGCGTTCATCTTCCTTCTCCCCTTGTGGGAGAAGGTGGCATGCGGAGCATGACGGATGAGGGAGAGGCCGGCCCCAGGCTCATCGTCAAACGGCGAGCGGACTGAAACAGCGCCCTCATCCGAGCCGCGCTGCGGCCCACCTTCTCCCACGAGGGGAGAAGGAAAGTCGCGGCGACGCTCAAGACATCACCTCGGCCACCAGCGCCTCTTCGGAGAACTCCAGCGCGGTCTCGTCCAGGATCATCTCGGCCGCGCCGCCGCCCACCCGCTCGCGCCCGATCTGGACCAGCACCGGCACGCAGAAGGGCGACGGCCGCTCCAGCGGCTGATGGCGAATGCGGCCCTGGATGCGAGTCAACAGTTGACCCAGCCGCGCCACGTCCAGAAGCCCCGAGGCGGCGTCGGCCCGGGCGGTGCGGAGCAGCAGATGATCGGGCTGATGGCGGCGGAGCACGTCGTAGATCAGGTCGGTGGAGAAGGTCACCTGCCGCCCTGTCTTCTCGGCGCCCGGCTGGCGGCGCTCGATCAAGCCCGCGATCAGGGCGCAATTGCGGAAGGTGCGCTTCATCATGAAGCTCTCCTCCAGCCAGGTCTCCAGGTCGTCGCCCAGCATGTCGGGCTCGAACAGCCCGTCGAGGTCCAGCCCGCCCATTGGACGGATCGACCAGATGGCCAGGGAGTAGTCCGTGACCACGAAACCCAGCGGCCCCACCCCTAGGCGGTCCAGCCGGCGGGTCAGCAGCATGCACAGGGTCGAGTGCGCCAGCCGTCCCTCGAAGGGATAGGCGACGAGGAAGTTGCGCGACCCTCGGGGAAAGGTCTCGACCAGCATGGTGCCGGCGTCGGGGATGACCGAACGCGCCGCCTGAAGCTCAAGCCACTCCTGCACGTCGGGCGGCAGAACGCGCCAATGGTCGCGGTCCTGGATCATGTCGCGCACCCGCTCGGCCAGGCTGGTGCCGAGCGGGAACTTCGAGCCGCCCCAGGACGGAATCTTCGGGTCCACGTCGCGGGCGTGGGTCACCAGGGCGTCCGTCCCGCTGATGCCCTGATAGGCCCAGACCTGGCCGGCGAAGACGAAGGTGTCGCCGGGCGACAGCTGCTCGAAGTACCACTCCTCCGCCTCGCCGACCTTGCGCCCCGCGGTCCAGCGGGCGGCGCCGGTTCCGCCTCCACGACGATGGGCCACCTTGATGCTGAGCGTGCCCGCCGAGACGATGGCGCCGACGTTCATGCGGTGGCGCTGGGCGACCTGGGCGTTCCGGACCTTCCACAGACCCTCGCGCGTCCGCACGATGCGGGCGAAGCGCTCGTAGGTCCTCAGCGCATAGCCGCCGGTCGCGACCAGATCGACGACCTCCTCGAACGTCTCCCACCTGAGCTCGCGATAGGGCCCGGCGGAGCGGACCTCGTCGAACAGGTCGGCCATGTCGAAGGGTTCGGAACAGGCGCAGCCCATGACGTGCTGGGCCAGGGTGTCGAGGGTGCCCATGTGGACGGGCTCCCAGTCGAAGGCGTTCTCCGCCACCGCCTCGCGGGCGGCCTGGCATTCCAGCATCTCGAAGCGGCTGGCGGGCACCATCAGGGCGCGGGACGGTTCGTCCAGCCGGTGATTGGCGCGACCGATGCGCTGGACCAGGCGGCTCGCCCCCTTGGGCGCCGCGAGCTGGATGACCAGGTCCACGTCGCCCCAGTCGATGCCCAGGTCGAGGGTGGAGGTGCAGACCACCGCGCGCAGCTCGCCCCGCGCCATGGCCGCCTCGACCTTCCTGCGCTGCTCCGCCGCCAGGGATCCGTGATGCAGGCCGATGGGCAGGTTGTCCTCGTTGATCGCCCACAGCTGCTGGAACACGAACTCGGACTGCCAGCGCGTGTTGACGAAGATCAGGCTCATCCCCGAGCGCTTGATCGCCTCATAGACCTCCGGGATCGCATGGACGCCGGTATGGCCCGCCCACGGCACGCGCCCTTGGGAGATCAGCACGTCCACCACCGGCGGCGCGCCGGGATCGCCCTTGACTACTCGCACGCCTTCTCCCCTCGGGGGAGAAGGTGGCTCGCGGAGCGAGACGGATGAGGGGGCTGTTCGATCGGCCTCCCCGCCAGCCGATCCGTCCCCGGCCTCCCCCTCATCCGAGCGGCTCCGCCGCCCACCTTCTCCCCCGAGGGGAGAAGGACGATCCGGCGACAGCCACCCGGCGATCTTGTCCGGATCGTCCACCGTCGCCGACAGGGCCACCCGGCGCATGGCCGGCGCGAACCGCTGCAGCCGGGCCAGGCCGAGGCACAGCAGGTCGCCGCGCTTGCCGGACCAGATGGCGTGCACCTCGTCGATGACGACGCACTTCAGGTCCGCGAAATAGGCCCGCGCCCCGTCCCAGGCGAGGAACAGCGCCAGCTGTTCGGGCGTGGTCAGAAGGATGTCCGGGGGCTTCTGCCGCTGGCGCTGGCGCTTGGAGACATTGGTGTCGCCGGTGCGGCTCTCGACATGGATGTTCAGCCCGATCTGGCGGATCGGCGTCATCAGGTTGCGCTCGACATCCACCGTCAGCGCCTTGAGCGGCGACAGGTAAAGGGTGTGCACCCCCGACCCCGGCCCGCTCTCCGGCCGTATGCCGCGCGCGCTGAGCTCGATCAGGCTGGGCAGGAAGCCCGCCAGCGTCTTGCCGCCCCCCGTCGGCGCGACCAGCAGGGCGTGCTCGCCGGCCTCGGCCGCCGCGACCATCTCCAGCTGATGCCGACGCGGCGCCCAGCCACGCGAGGCGAACCAGTCGGCGAAGAGGGGGGGAAGGACGGGCGACGCGCTCACATCGTCCTGATACCATGTTCCCGTTCCGTTTCAGCCCCCAAGCGGCTATCTGTCTCGCGTGAATCCGCTTTCGCCTGACATCGACGCCGAGGCCCGACCGACGACGCTCGCCGCCCTGCCACCCGCGCTGGCCACGCCGCCGGGCGCGGGCGCGGTGGCGGACGCCGACGGGGCGCGCCGGATCGGACGGGGGGCGGCGGAGGCGCTGTTCACCGGCCCTGGCGTGATGGTGGCGCATGCGGGGCTGACGGCGCGGCGGCTGGGGCTGGCGCCGCCGGCGCGGTCGGCGACGGTCCTGGACGTGCTGGAGCTCTACGCCTTCGTGCGGCCGGCGACCTTCTGCGCCCCCTCCCCGACCGGTCTGGCGCTGGCGGTGGGCCTGGCCGAGCCGCGCGGGGCCGAGGCGCAGGCGCTCGCGCTGAGGGAGGCCGCGGGCCTGCTGCTGGCGGAGCTGGCGCGGCCCGACTATCCGAACCGGGAGACCGCCTACACCCTGAACGAGACGCTGGGCCGCGCCGGGTGGGCCTGGGCCGACCACGTCCGCGCGGCGCTGGCCGCCCAGCCGATGCGCGAGCGGCGCGAACGCGGCTCTGGCCTCGACGTCTGGGCGCGCCTGCCGGAGTGGGAGGATGAGGCGCCGCGCGGCGAGGCGGGCTCCGCGCCCGTCGACTCCGAGTCCGCGCGCATCCGGCTGGAAAAGCTGTTGCAGGCGTCGGGGCTGGACGAGGCCCGGCCCACCCAATCCGACTACGCGGCGGAGGCCGCCTTCGCCTTTTCGCCGCGCGACGAGGAGGGCCGGCCGCGCGTGCTGCTGGCCGAGGCCGGGACCGGGACCGGCAAGACCCTGGGCTATCTGGCGCCCGCGTCCCTCTGGGCCGAGCGGAACCAGGGGGCGGCCTGGGTCTCGACCTACACCCGCGCGCTCCAGCGCCAGATCGACCGCGAGAGCGCCAGCCTGTGGCCCGATCCGGACGTGCGGCGCAGGAAGGCCGTGGTCAGGAAAGGGCGCGAGAACTACGTCTGCCTGCTGAACCTGCAGGAGACCGTTCAGGCGGCGCAACTGGGGAACGGCGACCTGATCGGGGCGGCCCTGGTCGCGCGCTGGGCGCTGCACACCCGCGACGGGGACATGACCGGCGGCGACTTCCCCGGCTGGCTGCCCGGCCTGTTCGCGGTGTCGCCGGGCCAACAGGCCTCGGCCGCCAATCTGGTGGACCGGCGCGGCGAGTGCGTCCACGCCGCCTGTCCCCACTACCGCACCTGTTTCGTCGAGAAGACCATCCGCGCCAGTCGCCGCGCGGATCTGGTCATCGCCAACCACGCGCTGGTCATGACCCAGGCGGCCTTCGACGGGGCCCGCGCCGCGCGGGGCCTGAAGACCGACCAGGAGACGGCGGCGCTGAAGCGGATCGTGTTCGACGAGGGCCACCACCTGTTCGAAGCCGCCGACAGCGCCTTTTCCGCCTGCCTGTCCGGCCAGGAGGCGGCGGAGCTGCGCCGCTGGATCCGGGGGCCGGAAGGACGAGGACGACGCGGGCGCGGGCTGGAGCAGCGGCTCGGCGAGCTGTGCGCCGACAACGAGCAAGCTTCGAAGGCCCTGAATGACGCTCTCCGCGCCGCCGCGGCCCTACCCGGCGAGGGGGTGTCCGGCCGGATCGCGCCGCCGTCGGGCGAGGTGAACCCCATCGGGCCGATCGAGCGCTTCCTCGCCGCCGCCCTGGCCCAGCTGCGGGCGCGGGCGGGCGAGACCAACGTCTCCACCGAGTTCGGCCTGGAGTGCGCGCTGCGCCCCGTCACCGACCAGGTGGCCGAGACCGCGCGAGAAGCGGCGCAGGCGCTGGCCGCCATCGAGGCGCCGCTGCTCGCCCTGTCGCGTCACCTGGAGGACATCCTCGACGACGAGGCGGCCGAGCTGGAGAGCGCGGTGCGGGCCCGGATCGAGGGCGCGCTGCGCGGTCTGGACCGGCGCGCGCGGATGACCCTGCCCGGCTGGCGCGCGATGCTGGCGGCGCTGGAGGAGAGCTCGGACGAGCCCGACCCCGACTTCGTGGACTGGCTGTCGGCCGAGGCCGCGTTCGGCCGCATCCAGGACGTGGCCCTGCGCCGACACTGGATCGACCCCACCGTGCCGCTGGAGGCCGCGGTGGTGATGCCCTCGCACGGGGTGCTGGTGACCTCGGCGACCCTCAGCGATCCGCTGGCGGAGGATCCGTTCGACATGGCGCGGCTGCGCACCGGCTCGGCCCGCCTGGTCGAGCCCGCGCGCACCCTGAAGGTCGAGAGCCCCTTCGACTACGCCGCCAACAGCCGCGTCATCGTGGTCAACGACCTGACCAAGGACGATCCGCGCCAGACGGCGGCGGCCATGAGGGAGCTGTTCCTGGCGGCCGGCGGGGGGGCGCTGGGCCTGTTCACCGCCATCCGACGTTTGAAGGCGGTCTATGAGCGGCTGGGGCCCGAGCTGGCGAAGGCCGGCCTGCCGCTCTACGCCCAGCACGTCGATCCGCTGGAGGTCGGGGCGCTGGTCGACGTGTTCCGGGCGGAGGAGGACAGCTGCTTGCTGGGCACCGACGCGGTCAGGGACGGGGTGGACGTGCCCGGCCGCTCCCTGCGCCTGCTGGCTTTCGACCGCGCGCCGTGGCCGCGGCCGGACCTGCTGCACCGCGCGCGGCGCCAGAGGTTCGGCGGCGAGGGCGCGGCGGGCCGGCTCTATGACGACGCGCTCGCCCGCGCCCGGATCGCCCAGGCGTTCGGGCGCCTGATCCGGCGCGCCGACGACCGGGGCGTGTTCGTCATGCTGGACGCCGCCACCCCGACGCGGCTGTTCGCGGCCCTGCCGCCCGGCGCGGAGGTGCTGCGCATGGGGCTGGCCGAGGCGGTGGAGGCGGTGGAGCGATTTCTCGGATCATCTCCTCCCCCATCGTGATGGGGGAGGGGGACCGCGAAGCGGTGGAGGGGGCGACTCCAGACACCGGAGCTTGATCTCGCCCCCTCCACCATGCTGCGCATGGTCCCCCTCCCCCGCGCGCGGGGGAGGAATGATCAGGCCGCCGCTTGCCGGCGGGCGTCGGCCCAGCGGATCAGCGCCGCCCGCGGCCAGGCGACGATCCAGGACCGGGCCGTGTACTCGCCCGCCTCGATCAGGGCGCGGCGCGTGGGCGAGGAGGCGGCCGCGCGCTGGGTGTGGATCTCGTCCGGGCCCTGATGGACCATGAAGGCGCCGTGCTTCAGCGGATTGACCCGGAGGTAGGCGAGCCTCGGGCTGATCTCCTCCAGCGGCGGATCATAGAACCAGCTGGAGCCGAGCATGCCCGCCATGTGCGGCCGGCGCTTCAGGATTTCGGCCGCGGTGGCCCAGGCGCGGTCCCATCCGGCCTCGTTGAAGTCCGACAGCTCGCGGCTCTCGGTGTGCACCTCCAGCCAGGGCCTCCAGGCCTGGGCGCGGGCGTAATCCACGACCGAGGACCAGCCCCAGCCCTCGCGCGCGTGGCGCAGCACCTGGCCGGCCCCGAGCGGCGAGGTCAGGTCGATCATCTGGGTGCGGGCGCCGGGCACGCTGAGCGCCAGCGACAGCCGCACGTCCTTGGCCCAGAAGTCCGGATCGTAGGGCTCCGCCGCCTCGGCCAGGAAGGCGGCCATCCGGCCGGTCCACTCCGGATAGAGGGCGTGCACCTCGGGCGGCAGGTCTTCGGCCGCGGCGCGACCGGGCAGCTCCAGCGCCCAGAAGGCCACCAGTGCGCGGCGGTGGGCGTCGGTCAGACCGTCGCCGAAGTGCGCCTGAAGCGCCGCCTCGGCCGCGTGGCCCGGCAGGTCGAAGTTCCAGTGGGGCGCCGCCGCCGCCGCGTCGCGGGCGGCGAAAGGGGCGATGGCCTCGACGGCCGCCGCATCCTCGGGCGACAGTTCGGCCAGAACGGCCCGGAAGGCCGCGATATGATCGGGAGCGAGCGTTTCCATGCGGGCACGCTACCGCACGGCGGTGTGCGAAGGCTTAAGTCAGCCGCCCAGGCCACACCGCGCGACCCACCAGTCCGGCCGCTGGGCCGACACCCGCGCCGCCAGCGAGGCCGCGTCCGACCCGGATCGGCACAGGGCGAAGACCGTGGCCCCCGAACCGGACATGCGCGTGAGCGCCGCCTCCGGCGCCTCCCCGACGAGGCTCAACACCTCTCCGATGCGCGGCTCGAGGCGCACGGCCGGCGCCTCCAGATCGTTGCGCTGGGACCTGAGCCAGTCGATCACCCCGTCGAGCGTCCATGACGCCGGCGGATCGGGCAGGTCGGCCGACCCGCGCACCTCGACGTCATAGGCGCGGTAGACGGCGCCGGTCGGGGACGGCGCGCGCGGGTTGACGAGCACGGCGGGCAGACGCGGCAGCCGCGCTTCGGGCGCGAGCGCGTCGCCCCGTCCCGTCGCCCATGCCGTCTCCATCCTGAGGCACATCGGACCGTCCGCGCCGAGCGCGCCGGCGATCTTCTCCAGTTCACCCGCCGAGACGAGATCGCCGGTCAACTGATTGGCGAGCCTCAGCGCGGCGCCGGCGTCGGACGACCCGCCGCCCAGACCCGCGGCCACCGGCAGCCGCTTGTCGAGCGTCGCCGCGAAAGCCGGGCCCGGACGCCCCGCCGCCGCCGCGAAGAGGCCGAGCGCCCGCGCCACCAGATTGTCGACCTCGCCGACCAGGGCGTCGGCGAACGGTCCGGTGACCTCGAACGACATGCGGTCCGCGAGCGTCAACGAGACCTTGTCGCCGACATCGGCGAAGGCGACCAGACTGGCCAGGGGGTGATAGCCGTCGGCGCCCGGCGGGCCGACGTGCAGGAACAGGTTGACCTTGGCCGGCGCCAGGGCGGTCAGAGGCATGCGGGCCTAGCGATCCATGCCGGCGGTCTGGACCGGCGCGCCGCCGCCCGCCGCCTCGATGCGGGCCTCATAGGCGTCCAGACCGACCTCCAGCTTGGCCTCGGCGGCCGCGCGCTGGTCCTCGTCCGCATCCAGGGTCAGCACGCGCGACCAAAGGAAGCCCGCCTCGCGCCGACGCCCGACCTGCCAGTAGGCGTCGGCCAGGTGGCCGACGATCTCGGCGTTGGCGGGCTCCTTGGCCACGGCCCCCTCCAGGGTCTGCACCGCCGCCTCGTACTGCCCCTGCCGATACTGGGCCCAGCCCAGGGAGTCCTGGATGTTCCCGTTGTCCGGGGCGGCGGCGAAGGCGCGGGCGATCATCTCGGCCCCCTCCTCCACGCGCCCGCCGCGATCAACCCAGAGGTAGCCGAGATAGTTCAGAATATTGGGGTCGTTCGGCGCGGCCTGAAGCGCGGCCCAGAGCTCGGCTTCGGCCTCCGGGCCGCGGCCCACCGACTCATAGGCCGCGCCGCGCAGGAAACGGACGTCAGGGCCCTGGTTCGCCGTGTTCAGGACCGGTCCGTTCAGGAGCTCGAGCGCGGCGTCGAACTGTTCGGTCTGCATCAACAGGCCGGCCAGGCCGTAGTGGGTCGCGGCCGCGTCCGGCGTCGCGGCCAGCGCGCGCCGGGCCTCGGCGACCGCCGCGTCCGCCTCGCCGGCGGCTTCGAGGTTGTAGGCGATCGCCATGCGCGCCTGAGCATAGAACTCCGGCTGGTCAGGAGAGACCTCGGCGTAGACCAGTCGCGCGGGCAGGCTCATGCCCGCCTCGGTGAGGGTCTGTCCCAGCAGCAGCCGCGCGCCCTCGTCGTCGTTCAGGGCCAGCGACATGTGCAGATAGGCGATGGCGAACTCGTAGGCCCGGTCTCCGATCGCGGCCGTCGCCGCCGCCGTCAGGGCCGCGCCCGCCCGTTCGCGCAGTCCCGGGAGGGCCGGAGGGCGTCCGTTGCGGGAGAGGCGCTCGATCCCCTCCTCGACCCGGCCCTGGGGGCGCCCTTCGGCCTGATAGACCGCCAGGGCGGCGTCCCGTCGACGGGTTCTTTCCAGAAAGGCGCCGTAGGCCGATCGGAACAGGGCGATGTCCGGCGAGGCCGCCACCAGCTCGGCGTAGGCGGCGTCGGCCTCGGACCGGCGGCCCCGCGCCTCGAGCAGCTGCGCCCGCTGGAACCGCGCGAACACGGCCGTGCGGGCGTCGGAGCCGGCCTCGACCGGCGCCAGCGCCGTGTCCCAGTCGCCGGCCGCCGCCGCGATCCAGGGTGCGATGAAGCGGGCGGCGCGCGCATGCGGTTCGGCGATCGGCGCGGCTTGCAGCTGGCGATGAGCGTCCCTGGCCCGGCCTTCGGCGAAGGCGTGCACCACCGTGGCGAGCCGACCCGCCTCGATCAGCACCGGGGGAAGCTCGTCGCCGGTGGGAGCCGTGGCCGCCGCCTGGGCCACGTCGCCGGTCAGTAGCGCCGCGGTGAACGCCTGCTGGCGCACCCTCGCCTCGCCGTCCGCGATATCGGCGACCTGACCGAAATAGTCGGCCGCCAATGCCGTCTCGCCGGCGCCCACGGCCGAGCGCCCCGCGAGGAACAGGCCGTAGGCGGAGCGGCCTTCGGCATCGGCGAGGCGGCCGCTGAGATCGGGCTGGAGGGTGATGCGGGGCGGGCCGTCATCGGCGACCGCGCCGCCGGCGAGGGCCAGGATCGCGCCCGCGAGGGCGAAGGACTTCAGGCGATCAGACATTCAGGCATCCACGGCCGCCGGGAGGCGCGGCTGACCCACCCTTCCCGTTTTCCGTGGCGCCCGCAAGGCGCGGCCGGGCGATCGCGGCCGTCCTCACATGTTCGGATAGTTCGGCCCGCCGCCGCCCTCGGGCGTGGTCCAGACGATGTTCTGCGACGGGTCCTTGATGTCGCAGGTTTTGCAGTGGACGCAGTTCTGGGCGTTGATGACGAAGCGCGGGTCGGTCTTCGCCGCCTCGTCGCCGTACACGACCTCATAGACCCCGGCCGGGCAGTACAGGCGCGCCGGCTCTCCATACTTCGGCAGGTTCACCCGGATCGGCACGGTCGGGTCGATCAGCTTCAGGTGCGCCGGCTGATCCTCGGCGTGGTTGGTGTTGGAGATGAACACCGAGCTCAGCTTGTCGAAGCTCAGCCTTCCGTCGGGCTTGGGATAGGCGATCGGCTTGTGGTTCGCCGCCGGCTCGGTCGAGGCGGCGTCGGACTTGCCGTGCTTGACGGTGCCGAAGGGCGACCAGCCGCCGAACAGCTGGGTGATCTGCATGTCGATCCCCCCCAGCAGGGTGCCGAACGTGGCGCCGAACTTCGACAGCAGCGGCTTGACGTTCCGGACCAGCTTCAGCTCGCGGGCGATGTCGGACGCCTCATAGGCGGCCTGGTACTCGTCGAGCGTATCGCCCGCCCGGCCCGCGCCGATGGCGTCGAAGGCCGCATCGGCGGCCAGTATGCCGGACTTGATGGCGTTGTGGCTGCCCTTGATCCTGGGCACGTTCACCAGGCCCGCCGAGCAGCCGAGCAGCACGCCGCCGGGGAAGGCCAGCTTCGGCACCGACTGGAAGCCGCCCTCGACGATGGCGCGGGCGCCGTAGGAGATGCGCTCGCCGCCCTCCAGGTGCTCGGCGATCGCCGGGTGGTGCTTGAAGCGCTGGAACTCGTCGAACGGCGACAGGTGGGGGTTGCGATAGTTCAGGTGCACCACGAACCCGACCGACACATAGCGATCGCCGAAGTGGTACATCCAGGAGCCGCCGCCGGTCTTGTCGTCAAGCGGCCAGCCGAGGGTGTGCTGGACATAGCCCGGCCGGTGTTTCTCGGCCGGCACCTGCCACAGCTCCTTGACGCCGATGCCGTACTTCTGGTGGTCGCGGCCGTCGTTCAGCCTGTGGCGCGAGATGATGGTCTTGGCCAGCGACCCGCGCACGCCCTCGGCGATGAAGACGTACTTGCCGTTCAGCTCGATGCCCGGCTGGAAGTCGTCGGTCGGCTTGCCCTCGCGGTCGATGCCGAAGACGCCGGCGATGACGCCCTTCACCCGACCGGACGGTTCGTCCCAGACGACGTGGCTGGCGGCCATGCCGGGATAGATCTCCACGCCCAGCCCCTCGGCCTGCTCGGCCAGCCAGCGGCACAGGTTGCCCAGCGACCCGGCGTAGCAGCCGTGGTTCTTCATATAGGCGGGCTGCGGCAGCCAGCTGATGTCCAGCTGCCCCTGCGGCCCCAGCACCAGGAACTTGTCCTCGGTCACCGGCGTGTCCAAGGGCGCGCCGCGCGCCTTCCAGTCGGGAAACAGCCGGCTGAGGCCCGACGGGTCGATCACGGCGCCCGACAGGATGTGCGCCCCGACCTCTGAGCCCTTCTCGAGCACCGCGACGGAGACCTCGCGGCCTTCCTTCTCCGCCCGCTGCTTCAGGCGGATGGCCGCGGCGAGACCGGCCGGGCCGGCCCCGACGATGACGACGTCGTACTCCATCACGTCGCGCTCGACGCCCTGCAGCGCCTCCAGCGGCGGCAGGTTGTCCAGGATGGCTTCCTGACGGGCGTCGGCGGCGCCGCCCTCGATCGCTTGTTCGGCCACGTTGGACGTATCCTCGTTTCTTGAAGGGTCTTTGACCCGCTTATCGGGAGGTGACGCCGGGGCGGTCAAGGACTATCCCGGTCCTGACGATGAACGCACCCGCCGACATATCGCCTCAGGAGGCCCAGGCGCTGGAGGCGTTTCTCGCCTTCTGGGCCGACGCAGGGGTCGAGGCGGCCTATGACGACGCGCCCATCGACCGCACGATCCAGATCGCGCCCCCGCCGCCCGCGCCCGTGACGGCGAGGCCCACGCCGGTGGCGACGCTGGCCGCCGCGGGCGTGCCCGACGCCGACGAAGCGGCGGCCGAAGCGCGCCGGCTGGCGGCGGCTTGCGATGATCTCGAGGCGCTGAAGGCGGCGATCGCCGGCTTCGAAGGCTGCCCGTTGAAGCTGATGGGCGCGCGTCAGGCGGTGTTCGCGCGCGGTCGCCCCGACGCCCCCCTGCTGCTGATCGGCGAAGGGCCGGGCGCCGAGGAAGACGCGCAGGGCCTGCCGTTCGTGGGGCGCGCGGGGCGGCTGCTGGACCTGATGCTGGAGGCGGCGGGCCTGAAGGATCAGGTGCTCATCACCAACACCGTCTTCTGGCGACCGCCGGGCAACCGCACCCCGTCACCGGACGAGCAGCGGGTGTGCGCCCCGTTCGTGGAGCGGACCTTCGCCCTGGTCCGGCCACGCGCCGTGCTGCTGCTGGGCGCGGCGGCGGCGCGATCGGTGCTGAAGACCGACGACGGGGTGATGAAGCTGCGCGGGCGCTGGCGGGACTGGCGACTGCCCGAGGGGGGCCCGGACGGGATGATCGAGGCGCCGGTGATGACGACCCTTCACCCCGCCTTCCTGCTGCGCCAGCCCCAGGCCAAGGCGGCCGCATGGGCCGACGTGCTGGAGGTGGCGGCGAAGCTGGACGAGGGCTGAGCTCAGCCCTTCTTCTCGCCCCAGCCCTTGCCGCCGTTGGACGGCCGGCGACGGCGGCGCTTCAGCTTGGCGACCGCGGCCGGCTCGCCCGCCGCGTTGGTCTTGGGCCGCTCGCCGGACATCGGGTCGTAGTTGGACGGCGTGGACGGCCCGCGCTCGCGACGCTCGCCCTTCCTGGGGCGATGGGGCTGGCCGCCGTTCGCGGGACGCTGACCGCGACGGCGCTTGCGGCCGGGCCCGTCCTCGCCGCGCGGCTTGGTCTCGGCCTCGGGCAGGGTCGGCTTCTTGCCGACGCCCGCCGCCATGATGGCGGCGTCCAGGCGGCCCAGCTCGGCGTCGTTGCGACGGTCCGTGGCCGGGATCTTCTGACGCGTGACCTTCTCGATGTCCTTCAGCAGCTTCATCTCGTCGCCGGCGACGAAGCTGATCGCCGAGCCGTCCGCGCCCGCGCGGGCCGTCCGGCCGATACGGTGCACATAGGCCTCGGGCACATAGGGCAGCTCGTAGTTGACGACGTGGGTGACGCCGTCGATGTCGATGCCGCGCGCGGCGATGTCGGTGGCGACCAGCACCCGGAGCTTGCCGGCCTTGAAGGCCGCCAGGGTCCGCTCGCGCTGGGACTGGCTCTTGTTGCCGTGGATGGCCCCCGCGCCGACGCCGCCGGCTTCCAGATAGGCCGCGACCTTGTCGGCGCCGTGCTTGGTCTTTGTGAAGACCAGCACGCGGTTGAAGGCGTCGTCGGCGAACAGCTCCTGCAGCAGGGCGCGCTTGCGACCCTGCTCCACCCACACGACCGACTGCTTGATGCGCTCGACGGTGGTGGACTGGGGCGTGACCTGGACCTTGACCGGGTCCTTCAGCAGCTCGCCCGCCAGCTTGCCGATCTCGGTCGGCATGGTCGCCGAGAAGAACAGGTTCTGGCGGCGCACGGGCAGGCGCGAGGTCACCTGGCGGATCGGCTTGATAAAGCCGAGGTCCAGCATCTGGTCGGCCTCGTCCAGGACGAAGATCTCCGTCGCCGACAGGTCGACGTTCTTCTGCTGCACATGGTCCAGCAGGCGGCCGGGGGCGGCGACCAGCACGTCCAGACCCTGTTGCAGGGCGCGGATCTGCGGGCCGTAGCTGACGCCGCCGAAGATCACGGCGACGCGGAAGCCGAGGTGCTGGCCGTAGGCCTTGAAGCTTTCGGCGATCTGGCTGGCCAGCTCGCGCGTGGGCGACAGGATCAGGCAGCGGGTGGTGCGCGGCGTCGGCGCGATCCGGTTGGCGGCCAGCCGATGCAGGATCGGCAGGGCGAAGGCGGCGGTCTTGCCGGTGCCCGTCTGGGCGATGCCGAGCAGGTCCTTGCCGGTCATCACCTGGGGGATGGCCTGGGTCTGGATCGGGGTGGGCCGCTCATAGCCTTCGGCCTTCAGGGCCTGAAGAAGGAGCGGATTCAGGCCCATGCTTTCAAAGCCTTGGGCCGGGGTCTTGATGTCTGACACTCGGTCGATCGTCTTTCGCGTGCGACGGGGCGCAGGCGAGACCGGACAGGTCTCATGGGCCGCGCGCCGCCTTGGCCCCGGATGTCGGAGCCAGTTTCGGGCGCCGCCCCGCGTGTCCGGGCGACAGATGGAGTTTGAGGACCCGGCGGCTTCTACAGAGCGGCTCTCGGTCAGACCGAAAACCCACACGCGCTGGAGCACGCCGAAGGTCGCGAGAGTGCGACGGGGCGGCAGATGGGCCCGAATGACGGCGAAGTCAAGGCGCGAGCAGCAGGCGGGTCGAGGCGCTCTCGATCGAATGCTCCAGGCGGGCCATGAACTCGGCGCGCTTGAGCCCGGCCTCGATGGGCGGCAGGAACTCGAACACCACGGTCCCCGGCCGGCGCATGAACCCGTGCGCGGGCCAGTGAAGGCCGGAGTTGGTGGCGACGGGCCAGCAGGGCCCCTCCAGATCCCGATAGATGGCGGCCACGCCCGGCTTGTAGTCCGCCGGCTGGCCCGGCTGGGTGCGGGTGCCCTCGGGGAAGATCACGATCTGGCGGCCGTCCGCCAGCCGGGCGCGGGCCTGACGGGCCATGTCCTTCAACGCCTTGGCGTGGCCGGAGCGATCCACCGCGATCATCCGCGTCTTCCAGGCGAACCAGCCGAAGAAGGGCAGCGGCATCAGCTCCTTCTTCAGCACGAAGCAGGCGTCGGGCAGCAGCGCCAGCAGCGCGACGACGTCGAGCATGCCCTGATGCTTGGACGCCACCAGCGCGGCCCCGCGCGGCCGGTGCTCCAGCCCCCGGACCTCCACCTTCACGCCGGCGATCCAGCGCAGGCCGAACAGCACGAACTTCGCCCAGCCGCGCACCACGCCCATGGCCGGCCGGTGCGGCCCGAGCAGCGCCGGAGACAGGCCGACGGCGAACAGCACCATCGACAGATAGAGCCACAGCACGAACAGTAGCGAACGCAGCGCGGTCATCGAGACGAACTCACTTCTGGGCCGCCAGGGCCTGATCCGCCGTCTCGGCCGCCGCCTTCATGGCCTCGCGCGTGGCCTCCGCCGAACGGTCGCCGAAGACGCGGCGGATGCCTTCCCGGACCATCACGCCGAGGTACTTGTTGTATTCCAGCGTCATCCGGCGCGCCGTCTCCGCCGCGCGCCACCAGCGCGAACTGTGCAGCGAGGGGGTGGAGACCGCATAGGGCGTCAGTTCGACCCCCGGCGCGGCGCTGCGGATCTCCAGCAGGCTGCGCGGCATGTGATAGTCGGAGGTTACGACGATCAGACTGTCGTAGCCCTTGGCCTCGGCCCAGGCGGCGATCTCCTGGGCGTTGCCGAGCGTGTCCTCGGCGTCGAAGCCCAGATCGACGCAGCAGTCGAACAGCCGGTTCGAGCCGGGGGTCAGGGCCCGCAACTCCTGGCGGCGCACCTCCCGGTTCACGCCGGACACGAGCAGGCGCTCGGCCTTGTCCCGCTCGAGCAGGCGGATCGCGGCGTTGATTCGCTCGGCCGAGGGGCCGGTCAGGGCGACGATCCCGTCGGCGCCCGCGGGCTCGGTCGCGGGCGTGAAGTCGCGCACCCGCTCGGCGAAGGCGAACAGGCCCGCCAGCCAGATCAGGGCGACGATGGCGATGGCCGCCAGAAGCTTCATCGATACTCCTCGGCCACGGCGATCGCCCGGCGCGCGGCGAGCCTAGCCGCGACGGCCGCCACGGTAAACGCGATGGGCGGACACGCCAGCGTCAGCCACAGGTCCCGCCACGCCACCGGCAGCGCCGGAGTCAGGCCCCCCTCCCCACCCAGCAGGCGCACGAGCGCCACGAGGACGACGGCCGCCACGCCGCCGCCGAAGGCCGCGCCGGCCGCGAGCAGGGCGAATCGCCGCTGGAACAGCCCGGCGATGGTCGAATCGGTCGCCCCGTTCAGGCTCAGCACCTGGATCACCGGCGCGGCCGCCGCGACGCCCGCCTGGGTGGCGTAGGCGATGGCGGCGCCGGCCGCGAACGCGATCAGCAGGAAGGCGGCGCCCGCCAGCATCACGACGGTCAGCGCCGACCGCTCCACCCCCCGCCGCCAAAGGCTGTGATCGTCGACCACCGCGTCGACCCCGGCGGCGGCCAGCGCCCGGCTGAGCGTGGGGGCGCTGGCGGGGGCGTCGGGCGTCAGGCGCACGGCCACCAGGGTGGGCGTCGGCAGGTCGTCGGGCAGGCGTTCGCCCAGCCAGGGCCGCAGCAGGTCGCTCGCCTCCTCCTCGGTCAGGGCCGCCGCCTCTTCGACGCCGGCGACGCCGGCGAGCGTCTCCGCCGCCCGGGCGGCCGCGCCCGCCGGCGTCTCGTCGGCTCGGGGGCGCACGATGACGGTGGCCTCGGACCGCAGCTGACGCGCCCAGCCGTCCGCCGCCCGGTCCGCCGCCGCCGCGCCGATGGCGGCCAGGCAGGCCAGGAAACATAGAACCCCGATCACCGCCGCCAGCCAGGGCGCGCCCGCGGCCTGGGGCGGCAGCAGGGGCCCGCCGCGCTGAACGAACCGGCCGATCACGACGACGCCTCCAGACGACCCTTCGCCAGCCTGAGCCTGCGGGCCCCGGATCGCGCCGCCAGGGCTTCGTCGTGACTGGCGATCAGCACCGTCGCGCCGAGCCGGTTCAGCGACTGGAACAGCTTGAGCAGCCGCGTCGCCATGGCGGAATCGACGCTGCCCGTGGGCTCGTCGGCCAGGATCAGCTCCGGACGGTTGATGACGGCCCGCGCGATCGCCAGCCGCTGCTTCTCGCCGCCGGAGAGCTGGGGCGGGGTCGCCTCCGACGCCTCGGCCAGGCCGACCCACGCCAGCATCTCGTGCACGTCCGCCGCATAGTCGTCCGCCCGCCGTCCCGACAGGCGCAGGGGCAGCGCGACGTTGTCGAAGGCGCTGAGATGATCAAGCAGCCGGAAATCCTGGAACACCAGACCCATGCGGCGGCGGAACTCGGGACGGCGCCCCCGCGCGAGACGGCCCATATCCTGGCCGAACAGCTCGAGCGTCCCCGACGTCGGACGCGCCGACAGGGTCAGCAGCTTCAGCAGCGAGGACTTCCCCGCCCCGCTCGCCCCGGTAAGGAAGTGGAAAGAGCCGCGCGGCAGAATGAGGTTAACGTCCCGAAGCACCGGGTCCGCGCCGTCGTAGCCGAAGGTCATCCCCTCCAGGCGGACGGTCGGTAACGCGGATGGCGCTTCGGCGGCGCGACGGGTCGGCTCGGTCATGGATTTCGCGGATATGGCGCCCGGCGCGCGCCGACAGGAGGGAGGCGGCGCGCCTCGTATGCTTCGGCCATGATACTGACCTGTCCGGAGTGCGCCACAAGCTATTCAGTGCCGGACGAGGCGCTGGGCGCCAAGGGCCGGCGCGTGCGCTGCCAGTCGTGCGGCCACGTCTGGACCGCGACGGCCGACGAGCCCCTGGCCCTGACGCCGCTCGCCTCGCCCACGACTCCGGCGGGCGCCAAGCCGGCCCCGGAGCCGGCGCCGTCCGAATCCCTCGCCGAGACCCCCGCGCCGGAACTGCCTCGCGCCTACCGGGCCCGCGCCGAGCAGCAGCGCCGCATCCGCCGCGCGGCGGCGCACGGGGCGGTCTGGGCCGGCCTGGCCAGCGCCTTCGTCGGCATTCTCGGCGCCGCGTGGCTGTTCCGGGTCGATGTGGTGGAGGTCTTCCCCCGCGCGGCCGCCGCCTACGCCGCGGTCGGCGTGCCGGTGAACCCCGTGGGGCTGGAGTTCGAGGCGCTGAGCGCGCGTCAGTCCCTGCGGAACCCCGAGATGGTCGTGGTCTCCGGCGCGCTTCGCAACGTGCGGGATCATGAGGTCGGGGCGCCGGCGGTGCGGGTGGCGCTGCTGGACTCCCACGGCGGGGAGATCGGACACGCGGTGGTGCAGATCGACTCCGCCCCCGTCCTGCCCGGCGGCGTGCAGGGCTTCGCGGTCCTGATCCGCGACGCCGGCGGCAAGGCGGCCGACGTGGGCGTCGATTTCCTCCTGGAGCAGACGACGCCCACGGCGGCTCCCGCCCACGCGACCCCGGCCGAAGATGAAGAGCATGCGCCCGCCGAGGAGCCGCCGCCCGCCCCCGCTCACGGGGCCGTGACGGCCCACGCCGGAGAGCCCGGGCCGGCGTCCGGCCTGCGACCGGCGCTCGACATCGACCACGGCGCGCCGGTCGACGTGGCCACGCCGTCGGCCGCGGCCCTCGACAGCCACGCGGGCGAGGCGGTATCCGCCCCGCATCATGGCTGATCCCCGACCGGCGCACGGAACCGTTCTCCTGACCGAAGCCGAGGTGGCTGCGCGCGTGGCCGACCTGGCGCGCCGGATCGCGCCGCGCATCGACGACGACACCGTCGCCGCGGTGCTGCTGACCGGCGGGATCTGGTTCGCGGCCGACCTGACCCGCGCCCTGGCGCGCGAGGGGCGGACGGTGCGGTTCGACGCCCTTTGGCTGTCCTCCTATGGCGACGACAAGACCAGCCGGGGCCGCATCGAGGTGCGCGCGCCGTTCCAGCGCGAGATGCGGGGACGGCGGGTGCTTATCCTGGACGATGTGTTCGACACGGGCCTGTCACTGGCCGAGGCGGCCCGCCTCGCGGGCGAGGCGGGCGCGTCCGAGGTCCTGACCTGCGTCTTCGCCCGCAAGCCGTGGCCGGAGCCGCGCGCGATCGCGCCGGACTTCGTCGGATGGGAGGCGCCCGCGCGCTATCTTGTCGGCTACGGCCTGGACTCGGCGGGCGCGCTCAGGGGCCTGCCCGACATCCGGGCGCTGGACTGAGGCTCAGTCCGGCCGCACCACGGAACAGGTCACCCGGCGTTCCGACAAGGTCGCGCACGCGTCCCGAGCGGCCTGTTCGGTCAGCCCGATGAAGCGCGAGCGGTACCACTCGCCGGCGGCCTGGACGGTCTGCTCGGCGCCGCGGAACTGGGTGCGGAAGCGGCGATTCACCTCGGTGAGCCACCCCTGAGCGACGTCGCGGTCGCGGAAGGCCCCCACCTGGACCGCCCAGCGTTGGGCCGGTTCACGCGCGGGCTCGCGGGCGGGCGTCGCCGCCTCCCGCACGCCGCCGTTCAGCCGGTCCGTCAGGCTGCCGCCGGCGTCCGCGCGCACGGCCGACGGGGGCGGCGTCACCCGAGCGGGGGGCTCGGCGCGCGCCGGCAGGGCCGTATAGGCGACGAGCGCGGAGCCCACGGCGTCGTCCGCCGCATCGACGGGGGCGGGCGTGTTTCGAACCTCGGCGTAGGCGACCGGTCCGTCGCCGCTCAGCCCGCCGCCGCCGCCCAGGCCGAAGCCGCGCTGTTCGAAGAAGCTCTGCGCCACCTGGATCGGCTGGCCCTGCGCGCGCAGGCGCTCCAGCTCGAATCCCGTGTTCATCAAATCGGCCACGTGCTCGTTGCGCGACGCGGTCGAACGCCCGCCCAGTACGATGGTGTTGATCCGTCGCCCGTTCCGCACGGCCGAGGCCGCGAGGTTGTAGCCCGACGCGTTGGTGTAGCCGGTCTTGATGCCGTCATACCCCTGGCCGCTGTGCAGCAGGCCGTTGGTGTTGGAGTACTCCCGCCCGTTATAGACCCAGTGCTGCTGGCCGAAGTAGTGGTAATACTGGGGGAAATCCCGCATGACGGCGCGCGTCAGGATCGCCAGGTCCCGCGCGGTGGTCAGTTGTCTGGCGTCCGGCAGTCCGTGGGGATTGGCGAACCGGGTCTGGCTCATGCCCAGCTGCTGGGCCTTCAGCGTCATCTGGGCGCAGAACCTCGCCTCGGACCCGCCCACGTGCTCGGCCAGGGCGACCGCCATGTCGTTGGCCGACCGGACCGCCAGGGAGCGCATGGCGTCATCGACCGTGATGGTCTGGCCGGCCGCGAGACCCAGCTTCGACGGCGGCTGCGACGCCGCCCGGGGCGAGACCGTGATCTCGTCGGTCAGCTTGATGCGGCCTTCGGCCAGGGCCTCAAAGGTCATGTAAAGGGTCATGACCTTGGTGATCGAGGCCGGGTAGCGACGGGCGTCCGCGTGACGGGCGAACAGCACCTCGCCGGTCGCCGCGTCCACCACGATGGCGGCGTAGCGGACGTTCTCGCCCGACTGGGCGACCACCGGATCGGGAGACGGCGCGGCGACCGAGGCCAGGAGGGCGACGGCCCCGATGGGGAGAGCTCGGCGAAGAGACATCATCTTCGTACGTGCGGCCTCTGCTGCGGCTAGGCGACGACGGCCCCCCGTCGCGACGCGATCGCGAAAACTCTATCATGGCCTCGGGGCCTTGCACGTCGGTTAACGCGGTCTGAACGCAGATGTGAAGCCCTATCCCCGCTCGATTGAACGGTTATCGCCGTTCATATTGTGCGGTGCACAAAAACTCTTGACCGTTGTTCGCGCTTGCAGCATAAGGCCGGCACGCGAGGGCTCGCCCATCGCGAGAAAAATCATAACCGGCTGAACCCCACTCGTTTCAGGAGCATCCCCATGGCCGACACCGCCGAAACCGTGAAGAAGACCGTCGAACAAGCCACCGCCACCGCCAAGGTCAACGCCGAGAAGGCCCAGGCCGCCGGCGCCCAGGCGTTCCGCGAAACCGTCGACCGCTCGGTCGCGGGCATGACCGAGCTGTCGACCCACGGCAAGAAGAACCTGGAAGCCATGGTCGAGTCGGCCACGGCCGCCCAGCGCGGCGCCGAAGCCCTGTCGCAGCAGGCTCTGAACTACTCCAAGAAGACCTGGGAACAGAACCTGTCGGCCGCCCAGTCGATGGCCCAGGCTCGTTCGGTCCAGGAGCTGGTCGAGCTGCAGACCAACTTCGCCAAGTCGTCGATCGAGACCTACCTGTCGGAAGTCACCAAGATGACCGACACCCTGACGGCCTCGATGAAGGACAGCTTCAAGCCGATCAACGAGCGCGTGACCGCCTCGGTCGAGCGCTTCCAGGCCGCCCGCTAAGTCGAGCGACCTGACGGCGACCGAAGGGCCTCCGGGGCGACCCGGGGCCCTTTTCGCGTCCTGGCGCGGGATCACGCCGCCAGCGCCCCCTCGTGGCGCAGCAGCCAGGCCTTGCGCTCCACGCCGCCCGCATAGCCCGTCAGCTTGCCGCCCGTCCCGATCACCCGATGACAGGGCACGACGACGCCGACGGGATTGGCGCCGTTGGCCAGGCCGACCGCCCGCACCGCAGACGGCGCGCCGATGGCGGCGGCCAGCTGTCCGTAGGTGCGCGTCGTCCCGGCGGGGATGCGGCGCAGCTCGGCCCACACCCGGCGCTGGAAGACCGTCCCGCCGGTCCGCACCTCGAGCCCGTCGAGCGCGGTCGATGCGCCCGCGAAATAGGCGGCCAGCGCTTCCGCGACGGCCCACGGGGCCGCGCCGTCGGTCAGTCGCACGGCCCCGTAGTGCCGGGCCAACAGCCGGTGAAGACGCGGCGCGTGGTCCTCGAACTCCAGCGCGCGCAAGGCCCCCTCCCCGTCCGAGACCACGAGCAGCGGCGTCAGCGGGCTGTCGATGCGCGACAGGATCAGATCAAGCGGCTCGGTCGGCATGGACAGGCTCCAGGTTCGGCAGATCGCGCGGGTCGATCCCGGCGAGTTCGAGATGGCGAAGGGCGTAGGCCTGCCACGGCCGCCACGCCTCGGCGCGTGGCCCCGGGGCGACGGCGTCGAGCCCGGCGGGGTCCGCACCCCACGCCCCGACGACCCTCAATCCGGGCCGAGCGGCGACCAACGGCGCCAGCACGGGATCCGCCGACAGGTCTCGAACGATCGCCTCCGGATCGGCCGACAGGTCGAACAGGCGCCGGACCCGGGCCAGCAATCGCGGCAGGACCCGCAGGTCGGAGACTTCGGCCCGCACGTCCAGACGGCCCATGGCGAACTCCGCCTGGATCCAGCCCTCGGCTCCGTCTTCAGCAGTCAGGCGACGGCGCCAGACCTTGCCGAGCACCTCCTCCCCCGCCGCTTTCAGGTCGGCGAGGACCAGCTCGCGATCGCAGGGCTCCCGAAGCGGCAAGCCGAGCCGGACTCCGCCGTGTTCGGCCGTATCGACGGCACGACGCCTGAGGGCCGACGGGGGGCGGCCGTAAAGCGCCTGGAAGGTCTCGTTGAAGCGACGCACGCTGCCGAAGCCGGCGGCGAGGGCGACCTCGGCCATGCTGAGCGCGCTGTCGTGGATCAGGGTCTTGGCCAGCAGCACGCGGCGGGTCTGGGCGACGCTGACGGGCGCGGCCCCCAGATGCTGGCGGAACAATCTGCGCAGATGCCGGCCCCCCACGCCGAGGCGGGCGGCCAGGGTCTCCACGTCCCCGTCGTCCAGCGCTCCGGCCTCGATGAGGGCCAGGCCGCGCGTCACGGTGTTGGACGACCCCCGCCACGCGCCCATGTCCGGCGCGGTCTCGGGCCGGCAGCGAAGGCAGGCGCGGAAACCCAGCTCCTCGGCCGCGGCGGCGGTCTCCGCGAAACGGACGTTCTCGAAGCGCGGCGTGCGCGCCGGGCAGACCGGACGGCAATAGATCCCCGTGGTGGTGACGCAGATGAAGAAGCGGCCGTCGAAGCGGACGTCGCGCGTCAGCAGCGCGCGGTAACAGACCTGCGGATCGAGGGGAGCGGCGGCGTCCATGCGGGAACCATGCGCCGGATCGGCGGCGAGGTCTCGCGGTTTTCGGACACGACCGTGCGGTCAGGTCAGCGCTGGCGCGCCTTGCGAGCGGCGTAGCGGGCGTCGCGGCGGGCCTTCTGCTCTTCCTTGGTGAGCTGCTTGCGCGCCTTGCGCTCGGCGCGCTTTGCGGCGAGCTCTTCTTCCTCGGACTGGCGCGCCGCCTCCATGCGCGCAGCCTCGGCCTCGGCCTTCTGACGCCGCTTCTCGGCCCGTTCCAGTTCACGCTGGCGGCGCAGCTCTTCCTTCTCGGCTTCCTGCTTGGCCTTGAGCGCCTCGAAGTCAGCGGCGGGCGCATGAGCCTTCGGCTTGAACTTGGCCAGAAGGGCCTTCTTGGCCTCGGCCTGAGCGGCCAGGCGGTCGGTGAATCCGGTCTGCTTAAGATCGCGCATTCGCGGTGTGTCGTTCCTCGGGCGACGAGACGCCGTCGGCCGGCGCGGGAGCGTCGGCGTCGAGGCGCTTCATGGGCTGGGGGCCGCCGACATCCGATCGAACGACCGAACAGGGCGGGCGAGCGGGCGCGCCCGCTTCGGCGGCTCACATAAGGTCAGACGGCCGCGACGGCAAGCCGCGACGTGGGTCAGTCGGGCTTCTGCGCCTGTCCGACGACCGTTCCGGCCGCGCCTCCGACCGCGGCGCCGACGGGTCCGCCCACGACCGCGCCGGCCACCGCACCGGTCGCGGCCTTCTGTTCGATCGTCGTGCCGCAGGCCGAGAGCGCGAGCCCGATGGCGGAGACGGCGAGGACGGCGACTTTGCGTTGGCTTTGCATGGTCCAGCTCCTGGATGTGCCGAACGAAGATGTGCCGAACGAACGTGAGACCCGAGGCGCGGGTTCCACGACGGTGGAGCGCGCCGGCGCCGAGATCGACGGGGCGGCGGCGCGCCTCTCAGCAGCAGGCTTCGACGAAGAGTTCAATCCCGTGAAGTGAGACGATAGATTTGCTCATCAGTATTGCGACGAATGTCCGCCAGACGCTTGTGCGGGTGATGCTTTTTCCATTGCCCCCGGCGGCGTATCGACACGGCTATGCTGCGGCGCCGAACTCGATTGCGAATCGAACACATTGAGGCCATAAACGCTGGTATATAGGCGCGCTCTTCGCGGCTCCGGATCCGGGCCGCAGACTACCGACGCCGGCCGTCCGTGAATGCGGTCGCCGGAGGTCGAGACGACCCGGGGGCGACGTTTCCCGCCCTGTCGAACAGGACGTGTCCATTGTCGATCCTTCCGCCCGGCGCTTCCGCTCGCGCCCTGTCCGCCGCCCGCATCAAGCCCTCGCACGCCGCAGCCGCGGTGGGGGTGGTCGCGGGCCTGGCGATCGGATGCGCCTACGCGGGGGGGATGGCGGCCAAGGCGACGACGGTTCGGGCCCAGGCCGAACGCCTCGACGGCGCCGCCTCGGCCGGCTTCACCGAGGAAGCGCTCGCGGCGGCCGCGGGCGGTCTGGACGCCAGCGCCCTGAAGATCGCGCAGCGGCACGATCCCTACAGCGTCGCGGGCCCGACGCAGCGGGACCGTCAGGCCGAGATGATGACGGCCCGGCTGGAGCAGCTGCGCACGCGCGACAGCGGCGACGTGGGCCTGCGCCGGGTGAGCTACACCAGCCCCGCGCGACCGTTCCACCTGGGCAGTTCGCTCGACGCGTCGCGCGACCTCGAGTGCCTGACCCAGGCCGTCTACTACGAGGCGCGGGGCGAAGGCCGCGCCGGCATGCAGGCGGTGGCCCAGGTCGTCCTGAACCGCGCGCGCCACCCGGCCTTCCCCAAGACCGTCTGCGGCGTCGTGTTCCAGGGCGCGGCCCGTCGGACCGGCTGCCAGTTCAGCTTCACCTGCAACGGCGCCATGCGCGGCAGGGTCAACACCGCCGCCTGGAACCGCGCCCGCGACGTGGCCGCCCGAGCCCTGTCGGGCGAGGTCTCTGCGGCGGTCGGCAACGCCACCCACTTCCACACCACCGCCGTGTCGCCGCGCTGGCGCAACTCGCTGCTGCGCGTGACCCAGGTGGGTCAGCACGTCTTCTATCGCTTCGGCGGTCGATCCGGCTCGAGCGCGGCCTTCGCCTATGAGCCCGCGCCGTCGCTGAGCCGCGACGCCGAGCAGCCGGTCCTGGCGAGCCTGGATCCGACCCAGCCGGTTCGCCAGGCCGGTCAGGCGGTCGCCTATTCGCTGGTGCTGGCCCAGGAGGGGCTGGCGCTGCCGACGCCCGCCGCCCCGGCGGCCGCGCAGCCGGCGGGCCAACCCGCGGCGGACCGCGCGGCGGCCGACCGCGCGGCCGGTCAGGCTCCGGCTCAGCGACCCGCCCCGGCGCCCCAGCCGGCCGCAGCCGCCCCGGAGACGCCGCCCGTCGCCTGACGTCGATCGGGTGGCGCGGCGCCCGTTCGGCATCGGCGGACGTCGCCACGGCTGCGCTTCACCTCCGCCGCTGGAGCCCGTCTCAGCGGTCCTGCGTCTTCCACTGGGTGGTCAGGTTCTGGCTCAGATTGCCGAAACGGCCCTGCGTCTTGGGGTTGACCCCCGCGTCGCCCGGCTGACCGGTCTGGACGCCGGTCTGGCGATCGCGACGATCCTCCAGACCTTCGTCCTGCGCGTCCGGCTTCTCGCTGGAGATGAAGCTGCGCTGTTCTTTCGGGATCGGCGGGGGGCGGGTCATCGGCGCTCTCCATAGGGGGTGTGCCTGACCTAACCGATTGCGCGCGCTGGCGGTTCCGCCTCAGACGGCGTCCAGGCCGACGTCCAGGGACGCGGCGGAGTGGGTCAAGGCCCCGACGGAGATCACGTCCACGCCTGTCGCGGCGACGGCGCGGACCGTCCGCAGGTTGACCCCGCCCGAGGCCTCCAGAACCGGCCGGACGCCCACGCCCTGAACCCGGTTAACCGCCGCCCGCAGGTCGTCGAGGCCGAAGTTGTCGAGCATGACGACGTCCGGCGCTTCGGCCAACGCCTCGTCGAGCTGGATCAGGTCATCGACCTCGACCTCCACCTTGACCAGGTGCCCTGCACGGGCGCGCGCGGCGCGGATCGCCTGGGCCACGCCGCCGCAGACGGCGATGTGGTTGTCCTTGATCAGGATGGCGTCATCCAGCCCGAAGCGATGATTGACCCCGCCGCCGCAGCGCACCGCGTGCTTCTCCAGGGCGCGCAGGCCGGGGGTCGTCTTGCGGGTGTCCGCGATCCGGGCGCCGGTCCCTTCGACAGCGCGGACGTACTCCCGCGTCAGGGTGGCGACGCCGCACATCCGGCCGATCAGGTTCAGCGCCGTCCGCTCGGCGGCCAGCAGCGCCCGCGCGTTCGCCTCGATCTCGACCAGCACGGCGCCCGCCTCGAAGGCGTCGCCGTCCTCGGCCTTGAAGACGACCTCGGCCGCCGGATCCAGCATTCCGATCGCGATCCTCGCGACCGACAGACCGGCCGCCACGCCCGCCTGACGCGCGGCGATCACGGCCCGCAATCGCGCGTCGGATGGAATGCAGGCCTGAGCCGTCAGATCGCCGGCGCGGCCCAGGTCCTCGGCCAGAGCCGTCCGCACGACGGGCTCGATCAACAGGTCAGGCGGCGTCATGCGGCGGCGATGCTCGCGTCGGGCTCGAGGACGAACCGGGTATGGCGCGCCTCGGCGGAGGTTTGCGGGAAGTCCGAGCGATAGTGGCCGCCCCGGCTCTCGCGACGGTCCAGCGCGCCCTGCGCCATGAGGCGCGCGGCGACCAGCACCGGCGCCGACGGCGTCCCGCGCTCCAGCCGCGCGATGAGGTCCAGCAGGCGGCCGAGCCCATCGGCGTCGCGGATGACGCCCAGTTCGGCGGTCATGGCGGACCTGAGCGTCGCCAGCGCGTCGGCGTCGAGGTCAGCTCCGACCCGCGCCGTCGGAAGCGGGGCCGAGCCCGCGGTCTCCGCCGCCGCCGTCCGCCCCGCCCGCCGACCGAAGGCCGCCGCCTCGAGAAGGGAGTTGGACGCCAGCCGGTTGGCGCCGTGCACGCCCGTCGCGGCGCACTCGCCGACGGCGAACAGCCCGGCGAGGCCCGTGCGGCCGTCGGCGTCAGCGGCGATCCCGCCCATGTGATAGTGCGCCGCCGCCGCGACCGGGATCGGCTGCACGCGAGGGTCCAGCCCCGCCCCCATGCAGGCGGCGAAAACGGCCGGGAAATGCTCGGGAAAGCGGTCGCCGATGGCGCGGGTGGCGTCCAGATAGGCGCCCCGGCCGGACGCGCGCGCGGCGTGGACGGCGCGGGCCACGACGTCACGGGGCGCGAGGTCGGCGTCCGCCGCCTCGCCCAGCAGGAAGGCGCCGGCGCCGTCGATCAGGCGCGCGCCCTCACCCCTCAGGGCCTCGGTCGCCAGGGGCGCGGGGTCCAGCCCGACGTCTATCGCGGTTGGGTGGAACTGCACGAACTCCGGGTCGAGGATCTCCGCGCCGGCGAGGGCGGCGAGGCCGAGCCCCTCGCCCTTCAGGGCGGCGGGGGTGGTCGTCACCGCATAGAGGCCGCCGACGCCGCCGGTCGCCAGAGTCACGGCCGGCGCCAGCACCTCGATCAGGCGCCCCGCCCGCTCGACGACCGCGCCGCGCACGCGTCCGGTGGCGTCCTGGATGAGGGCGCGCAGGCGGCCGTCCTCGATCGTGCGGATATGCGGCGCCGCCCGCGCGGCGGTGACCAGGGCCGACAGGATCGCCCTGCCCGCCCCGTCCCCGCCGACCCGCGCGACGCGGGCCACGCTGTGCGCCGCCTCCAGGCTGACGGCGAAGCCGCCGGCGTCGTCGCGGTCGAACGGCGCGCCCAGGGCGGCGAGCCATTCCACCGTCTCGCGCCCCTGCGCGGTCAGGACCCGCGCCGCCACGTCCTCGACCAGACCCGCCCCGGCGCGGGCGGTGTCGGCGGCGTGCAGCGCCGGGGTGTCCCCGGCGGAGAGGGCGGCGGCCATGCCGCCCTGGGCCCAGGCGGAAGAACACGCCTGGAGCAGCGGGCTCGGCGTCACCACCAGCGTCGGGCGCGGCGCCGACTCGAGCGCGGCGGACAGGCCCGCCAGCCCCCCGCCGATGATCAGCGGCCCGTCGTGGCGCAGGCGCTCGGCGCCCATCAGGCGATGTCCAGCAGCGGCATGGAGACGTCCGAGCCGATCAGCGGCAGGACGCCCGCCGCGCCGACGCCGACGCAGGCGACCGCCGTCAGCAGGAACAGACCCACGCTCTTGGCCGCCTCGCCCCAGGTCAGCCGTCGGCCCTCTGGCCGCCAGACCCCGCGCCGGAGATGCCCGATCAGGGCGAGCGTCAGGAAGGCGGCGAAGATCAGGGCGCCGTTGGTGAATCCCCACCAGACGACCAGCGCGCCGACGCCCACCATCGCCGCCATCTCGAGCATCGGATGGATGCGGGCCAGCACGGGCCCCAGCGCCTTGGAGCCGTCAAGCGGCGGCGCGGGCGCGAGGTTGACCAGATTGAGGAAGGCGATCGCCGACACGCCCTGGAGCCAAAGCGCGTCGCGCGTCGCATAGTAGCCGGCCATGAACGGGATGGCGGCCAGAAGGCCGAAGGCGGGCCCCGCCAAGGCCACCTTGACCCCGTCCCATTCGCTGGCGGGCAGGCGCTGGCTCTTCGCCAGGCCGCCGAGGAACGGGATGATGTAGATGCGCGCCGGGCCCATCCCCAGCCGGTTCATCGCCAGAACATGGCCGTACTCATGAACGAACAGGCCGAACACGGCGGCGATGGCGATCATCCAGCTCTGGGTGATCCACCAGATGAAGCCGCCCAGCAGCAGGGTGGAGATGATCGCCCACGCCGGATGCTGGCCCTTGTCCAGCGGCGGTTCACCGGCGCGCGGCTGGGCCGGCGCGGCGGGCGTGGGCGCGGGCCGCAGCCCGGAACGGGGGCCCCAGGGGCCGGAGGCGTCGGTGTCGCTCATGGGACGAACGTGGAAAGCGGCACACGCCCGCACAAGGCGGCGGGAGCGCGCATCAGATCAGCTCCACGTCCACATGATGCCGCGCCCGCACGAGATCGTAGCGCGCCGGGATCGGGGGCGGCGGCAGATCGACCATCCTCTGCACCGCCTGGCGGGCGCGCGCGGCGATGTCCTCGGGCACCGTCACTTCGAACTGGCGGTTCACCAGGCAGTCGCGGATGTTCTCAAGCGTGATTCGCTTCATGTGCGGGCACAGGTTGCAGGGGCCGATGAACTCCACCCCCGGCACGTCGCCCGCGACGTTGGAGGCCATGGAGCATTCGGTGATCAGCACCACCTGCTTCGGCTTCTTGGTCGCGACATAGTCGCTCATCGCCGCCGTCGATCCGGCGAAGTCCGAGGCGGCCAGCACCTCTTCGGGGCATTCCGGATGCGCCAGGATCTCCGCGCCGGGATAGGCCTCGCGCATGTCGGCGATGTCCTGGGCCGTGAAGCGCTCGTGCACCTCGCACCGCCCCTTCCAGGCGATGATCCCCACCGTCGTCTGGGCCGCCACGTTGCGCGCCAGATACTCGTCGGGGATCAGGATGACGCGATCCACGCCCCACTCGCGCGCGGCCCACTCGACCACCTGCACGGCGTTGGCCGAGGTGCAGCAGATGTCGGTCTCGGCCTTCACGTCGGCGGTGGTGTTCACATAGGTGACGACCGGCAGACCGGGGCGCCGCGCCTTGATCAGCCGCACGTCGGCCCCGGTGATGGACGACGCCAGCGAACAGCCCGCGCGCAGGTCCGGGATCAGCACGGTCTTCTCCGGCGACAGGATCTTCGACGTCTCGGCCATGAAATGCACGCCGGCCTGGACGATGATCTTCGCGTCGGAGCGCGCCGCCTCCTTCGCCAGGCCCAGGCTGTCGCCGACGTAGTCGCCCACGCCGTGGAAGATTTCCGGCGTCATGTAGTTGTGGGCCAGAATGACGGCCCCCGCCTGCCGCTTCAGGCGGTTGATCTCCGCGATCAGCGGGGCCTGCAGTCGCCATTCCAGCGGGGTGACGCGACCCTTCACCTTGTCCCAGACGTGGGCGGTGTCGCGGGCGGTGGCTTCATCCAGTCCGAGGGCGTCGCCGTAGGCCATGTCCATCTCTCCCGCCACTTATGCTCGATCTGAGCAAATCAGGCGCCTGAAGAAGGCCGGGAGAGCGCCGGCCAACGACTTATGCTCAGATATAGCATAAGCCCGCTGAAGATAGCGGTTCGGCGCGGGGATGCAAGGTCCTCAGGCTTCCGCCTCCAGAACCTGGCGCAGCTCCTCGGCCGAGTAGGGTTTGCGCAGGAACGGCCAGGGGGCCGTCGCCAAGGCGCGGTCGGCGTCCTCGCCGGCGTATCCGGATGTCAGAACGATCCGCAGCCCCGGATGTCGGTCCGCCACGAGCCGGCCGAGCTCGATGCCGCTGATCGCGCCCGGCATGACCACGTCGCTCAGCATGATGTCGAACCGACCGTCCGCCAGCGTCGCCAGGGCGGCGTCGGGTCCATCGACCGAGACGACCTCGTAGCCCAGCCCGCCGAGCAGTTCCTCCGCGACCGCCGACACGGCGAGGTCGTCCTCCACCAGCAGCACCCGGCCGCCCCTGACCACCGGATGCGCGGGCTCCGGCTCGCTCGCGGCCACCGCGCCCTCCAGGGCCGGGAGCCACAGGGCGATGGTCGTCCCCTTCCCGACCGTCGAGTGCACCCGGACGTCGCCGCCGCTCTGCCGGGCGAAGCCATAGACCTGGCTCAGGCCCAGGCCGGTGCCCTTGCCCACCGCCTTGGTGGTGAAGAAGGGCTCGAACACGCGGGCCAGCACCTCCGGCGGCATGCCCGAGCCGTCGTCGGCGACGTTCAGGCGGACATAGTCGCCCGGCGGCAACCCCGGCTGGGCGTCCGCATCGACCGCCTCGCGGGCCGTCGACACCACGATCCGCCCGTCGTCGCCCACGGCGTCGGCCGCGTTCACGATCAGGTTCAGCAGCGCCGCCTCGAGCTGCGCCGGATCGACGTTGGCGGCGATGTCGCCCTCGGCGAGGTCGAGATGGAAATCCACGTGCGGCCCGACCGCGCGACGGAGCAGCGGCTCGCTGTGACTGATCTGCGCGTTGAGATCGACCGGCTGCGGCCGCAGGGCCTGCCGGCGCGAGAAGGCCAGCAGCTGGTGCGTCAGGCTCTCGCCGCGCCGCGCCGCGCTCAGGGCCGCCTGCCCCAGCTTCTCCCGCTTCTTCGGGTCGTCGCTGCGCAGGATGATGTCCAGCGCGCCGATCACCACCGTCAGCAGGTTGTTGAAGTCGTGGGCGACCCCGCCGGTCAGTCGCCCGACCGCCTCCATGCGCTGGGCGTGCATCAGATCGGCCTCGGCCTTGGCCTTCTCCGCCAGAGCGTCGCCCACCCGCTCCTCCAGAAGCTCGTTGACGCGCTTCAGATCGTCTTCCGCCCGCTTGGCCTCGCTAACATCGAGGTTGGCCCCGACGAATCCCCGGAATACGCCGCCGGCGTCGAAACGGGGCGCGCCTTCACACCGCAGCCAGCGCACGCCCAGCTCGGAATGCAGGACCCTGACCGTCAGCGTGACACGCTCTCGCGCTTCGAAGCCCGCCATGAAGTCGGCGTAGAAGGCGTCCACGTCGTCGGGGTGGACGATCTGGCGCCAGCCGTCCCCCAGCATCTCCTCGGCGTCGATGCCGAAGAACTCCTTGTAGCGACGGTTGGCGAAGATGATCTGGGCGTTCTCGTCGCTCATCCAGATCAGGGCCGGCGCACTGTCGGCGACCGTCCGGAAGCGTGTTTCCGACTCCTGGAGCCGGTTCTCCGCCTCGATCCGGGCCGTTTCGTCGCGCAGGGTCAGGACCGCGCCGATGGTGTCTCCGTCCTGACCCTGAACCGGCCGGGCGTTGCCCACCGCCACGACCTCCGATCCATCCGGCCGACGGATGCGCCAGCGGGCGTCCGTAACCGTCTCGCCTCTCTGGACGGCGCGCGCCAGAGGCAGGTCGTCCGGCGGATAAGGGTCGCCTGCCTCGGTGAGCAGGCCGTAGCTTTCGGAGTATGCGCCCGGCTCGACGCCCAGCTTCGCCACCCCGTGGATGCGCCGCGCCGCATCGTTCACGAACAGGATGCCGCCCCCCGGGTCCGTGATGATCACGCCCTCCGCCAGCTGGCCGAGGATCGCGTCGCGCTGGGCGACGATCGCCGCCAGACGGGCGTTGGTCTCGCGGATGTCGGTGACGTCGAAGGCGACCCCCACGAAGCCGATGACCTCTCCGTCCCCGTCCAGCCTCGGACGCGAGAAGGATTTCAGCCACCGGTACTCCCCGTCATGACGGAGATAGCGGGCCTCAAGCGAAAAGGGTTGCCGCGTCGCCTCGCCGGCCATGGACTCCGCCACCAGCCGGTCCTGGTCCTCGGGATGGATGAAGTCACGCCAGTTCGCGGTGCGGACCGCCTCGTACTCGCCGCCCATGAACCGGACGTAGGCCTCGTTCACGAACTCGCGGGAGCGATCCTTCGCGGTGACCCAGATCAGGACCGGCGCGGTGTCGGCGATCGCCCGGAAACGCTCCTCGCTTTCGCGGGCTTCCGCCACGGCTTCGCGCTGGTCGGTCAGGTCGAAGGACATGCCGACGTAGCCGAGGAAGGCGCCGTCGGCGTCGAACCGGGGGTTCACGGAGCAGCGCATCCAGCGCCAGGCCCCGTCGGCGCGGCGGAACCTCGCCTCGAAGGCGTAGGGCAGCCGCGCCGGGCGCCGCTCCGCCTGGATGGCGTCGACCGCGGCGACATCGTCCGGATGCATCGCCCCCCGCCAGACGTGGCCCTGAATGGCCTCCGCCGGCTGGCCGTAGAACTCGACCAGGGCCTGGTTGGCGAACTCCACCCGGGCCTCGGCGTCGGTCATCCAGACCGGCGACGGCGCGGTGTCCGCCATCAACCTGAACCTCGCCTCGCTCTCCCGGCGCGCGGACGAGGTGAGATCGAGATCCCGGATCGTCCTCCTCAGCGCGGCGCCCACCCAGGTCACGAACAGGCCCACGATGATGAAGTTCACGGTGGCGACCCGTCGCGTGTGGGCGAAAGGACTCACGCCGCTGTCACCGAACATCACCAGCAACCAGCCGCCGACGAGGCAGGCGACCAGGGCCGACACTCCCCCCAGCGGACCCGCCGCGAGCGACGCGACGATCACCGCGGGCAACAGGATCATGAACCCCGAGGCCTCGCCGTAGAAGGCGGTCAGGGCCCAGCGCACGAAGAGCACGACGCAGGCCGCGGCCAGGGCGATACCGACCGCCTGGACGCGCGAAGGCGCGCCGCGCGCCAGGACGCCGACCAAGCGACTCGGCCCGTTTGCCGAGGACCCCTCGATGAAGCGGGCCATGTTCCCCCAGAATGCGGCGTTTCGCCGTTATGTCGCGACAACGGCAACGGTCGGCCGACTGGAACGTTCCCCCGGACCACGCGAGGGCGCAAGCTTGGCTATCGGCTGATCGCGCCTATCTGAGTTCCGGACGCTTCAAGGAGACCGACATGACCGCCACGCTCGACACCGGCATCACCAAGGACCAGCGCGGCCGGGTGGCTCGCGAACTCAGCAAGGTGCTGGCCGACAGCTTCGCCGTCTATCAGAAGACCCACGGGTATCACTGGAACGTGCGGGGTCCGGAGTTCTTCAGCTACCACAAACTGCTGGAGCAGCAGTACCGGGAGATCTGGGAGGCGCTGGACGACCTGGCCGAGCGGATCCGGGCTCTTGGCGAGTTCGCGCCGCAAGGCGCCTCGACCTTCGCCAACCTGACCAGCATCAAGGACGGCGATCCCGAGAAGGACGCCCAGGAGATGCTGAAGGAGCTCATGCGCGACCATGAGACCGTCATCGCCACCGCCCGGGCCGCCGTGGAGATCGGCGAAGCCGCCGACGACGGCGCGTCCGTCGATCTGCTGAACGCCCGCCTGGCGGCGCACGAGCAGCACGCCTGGATGTTGCGATCGAGCCTGAGTTCGAAGTAACGGCGCTCGGCGGGCGCCGGGCGGTCACGATCTCGCCCGGATGAAACGCTAGGGGCGGCGCGATGAAACGCTTGGCCATCATGACCAGAAGCGGCGCGCGCCGCCTGTTCGCCGCGGCGCCCGCCGCCGGCGCGGCGTTGGGCGTAGCCCTGGCCGCGAGTTCCGCCCCCCGCCCCGAGAGCGATCGCACCGCCGAGGCGGTGGCGCGCGTGACCGGGGGCGATCTGGGCGAGGCCGGTCTGGCGCGGCTGAAGGCGCGGCTGGACCCGTCGCAGGCGGCGCTCGCGGCCCGGTTCGATCCCGCCGGCGGACCCCAAGCCCAGCGACTGGGCCTGACGCCGGGTTGGGAGAGCCTCTCGATGAACGGCAAGCCCGTGCCGAATCCCGGCCCGGCGGGCCTGGAGGCCCGACGCATCAACGCCTCCGTCGCCGCCGACGCCGCCGCCCTGCGGCCCGCGCGCCCGTTCGTCTTCACCCCCCGCACGGCCGAGGACCGGCGCCGCGCCCTGCGCTGCCTGACCCAGGCGATCTATTACGAGGCGGCGCTGGAGAGCACCGACGGTCAGGAGGCGGTCGCCCAGGTGATCCTCAACCGCGTGCGCGATCCCAACTACGCCAATACGGTGTGCGGGGTCGTCTTCGAGGGCGCGGAGCGGACCACCGGCTGTCAGTTCAGCTTCACCTGCGACGGCTCCCTGTCGCAGCCGCCGGTCGCCTGGGCCTGGAACCGCGCGGCCGTCGTGGCCGAGCGGGCCCTGGCGGGTCACGTGGCGGCCGAGGTCGGCACGGCGACCCACTACCACGCCGATTATGTGAACCCCTGGTGGCGGCCGAGTCTGACCAAGATCAACCAGATCGGGACGCACATCTTCTATCGCTGGAAGGGCTGGGCCGGAGAGACCCGCGCCTTCAGCCAGCGCTACGCCGGGGTCGAGCCAAGGATCGACGAGGCGCGCTTCTCCCGCCCGCGCCTGCTGCGCGCTTCGGCCGAGGCTCCCGCGGCCGTCGCGCCCCAGCCGGGGCTCGCCGGGCAGCTTCGCACCGTCGAGGTGGAGGGTCAGACCCGCGTCGTCGGCGCCGCCAGCCTGGGCGGACGTCGTCCGCCGACCCCCGAGGAGATCGCGGCGATCAACCGGAGCCTCGCCGACTTCGAAGCGCCTCGACAGCCGGCTGCGCCCGCGCCGGCGGGTGTCCCGGTGCTGGAGGTCGAAGAGGTCGGCCGGCCGACGGCTCGCTAAGGCGGAGCTTGCAACAAAAAGTCGCGGTCCGCATTTTCACGACGGATGCGACGCGGGGCGTCGTGGCTCGAGGAATCGCGTGGCTGACGGACGGAACGACGCTCCCACCCCCGGGGAGCCCTGGGACGACGCGCGGCGCGTCGCCGAGCTTCGCGACTACGGCGTGCTGGACACCGAGGCGGAGGCCGCGTTCGACGAGCTGGCCACCTTGGCGGCCAGGCTTTGCGACGCGCCGATCGCCCTGGTCAGCCTCATCGACGACACCCGGCAATGGTTCAAGGCGCGCACCGGGCTGGACCTGACCCAGACCGAACGCCGCGTGTCCTTCTGCGACCACGCGATCCGCCAGTCGGGGGTCATGGTCGTGCCGGACGCGACCGCCGACGCGCGTTTCGCCGACAACCCGCTCGTCACCGGCAGCCCCCGGATCCGCTTCTACGCCGGGGCGCCGATCGTCACCGGGTCGGGCCTGCCGCTCGGCTCCGTCTGCGTGATCGACACCAAGCCGCGCGCCGATCTCACGCCCGTGCAGAGACAGGCGCTGGAGACCCTGGCGCGCCAGGTCATGGCCCAGCTCGAACTCCGGCGCGACCTGCTGAGGGCGCGCGAGCGGGAGGAGCGGCTGGAGCGGGCGCTCGACGCCTCCGCCCACGTCGGCGCCTGGGACTGGGAGATTCAACCGGACCGCGTCGTGGCCGACGAACGCTTCGCGCGCATGTTCGGCGTCGATCCCGAAGAGGCGGCGCGCGGCGTGCCGATCGACACCTTCGTCCGCGCCATCCATCCGGACGATCGTCCGGCGGTCGAACAGGCGATCCAGACGGCCGTGGAGACGCTCGGCCACTACGAGGTTGAGTACCGCGTCGTAACCTCCGACCGGGCGCGGTGGGTGCTCGCGCGGGGTCAGGTCTATGGCGACCCTCACGGCCAGCCGATCCGTTTCGCCGGCACGGTCGCCGACATCAGCCAGCGCAAGGCCGTCGAGGCCGAGCTGGCCAAGGCCGTCGACGACCTCGCCGAAAGCGAGGCCAAGTTCCGCGCGATCGCGGACTCGATGCCCCAGATGGTCTGGTCCACCCTGCCGGACGGGTTCCACGACTACTACAACGCCCGCTGGTACGAGTTCACCGGCGTGCCCTTCGGCTCGACGGACGGCGAGGGATGGAACGACATGTTCCATCCGGAGGATCAGGAGCGGGCCTGGACGCGCTGGCGCCATTCGCTGGAGACCGGCGAGCCCTATGAGATCGAGTACCGCTTGAAGCACCACTCCGGCGTCTATCGCTGGACCCTCGGGCGGGCCATGCCGATCCGCGACGGTCAGGGCCGCATCACCCGGTGGTTCGGCACCTGCACCGACATTGACGACATCAAGAAGATGGAGTCGGCCCAGAACCTGATCAGTCAGGAACTGAGCCACCGCATCAAGAACATCTTCGCGGTGGTGTCGGCCCTGATCGCCCTGTCGGCGCGCCAGCACCCGGAGGCCGCCGATTTCGCCCGGGCGCTGAAGACCCGCGTCGGGGCCCTGGCCCGGGCGCACGAGTTCGTGCGCCCCCATACGGAGTCGTCACGTCCCACGGTGGGCTCCATGACCCTCCACGCTTTCCTGCGCGACCTGTTCAAGGCCTACGCGGGAGAGGACGGGCTGGAACGCGTGATGGTGAGCGGCGACGACGCCGTCTTCGACGACCAGGCCGCCACCTCGGTCGCCCTGCTGTTCCATGAGCTGGCGACGAACGCGGCGAAGTACGGCGCGCTCTCCGTCGACGGCGGTCGCGTCACGCTGGAGACCCGGACGGTCGGCGATCGTTTCGTTCTGGAGTGGCGCGAGGCCGGCGGCCCGCCCGTGGCCCCTCCGACGCGGACCGGCTTCGGCTCCTCCCTGGCGGCGCTGTCGGTCGAGGGACAGCTCGGCGGCAGCCTGTCCCGGGACTGGTCGCCGGACGGCCTTCGCGTGATCGTGGACCTGCCCGTGACCGCCCTGTCACGCCGCCGCGCCGCGATGAAGGTGGCGTGAAACCTGCAACTGCGATGTGCGTTGAGACGACAACCAGGCCCTGTTGAGTCGATGACTGCCCGAATTCTGATCGTTGAGGACGAAGCCCTGGTGGCGATGGAGCTCCGCTTCGTCCTCGAGGACCTGGCGCATGAGGTGGTGCGCGTGGTCGCCGACGCCCGCTCGGCCCGCGACGTGGTGCGCGAGACGGAGGTGGACCTGGCCCTGGTCGATATCCACCTGTCCGACGGTCCGAGCGGTGTGGAGCTGGGTCGGGCCCTGGCCGAGGAAGGCGTGACGGTAATCTTCATGACCGCGAACCCGGGCATGGTGCGCGACGGCGTGGCGGGCACGATCGGCGTGCTGTCCAAGCCCAGCGACGAGCACGCGGTGGAGAAGGCCGTGGCCTTCGCCCTGGGACGTCGGCTGGGCCAGCCGGTCGAGTACGCGCCGCCGGAGCTTCAGCTCTTCAGCGCCTGATCCCGGGCGTCAGTCCCAGGCGCCGATCTTCTCGGCTTCCTTGTGGCTGATGGGGCGGCCCTCGGCCTTGTGATCCTCCTCGGCGAGGAAGCGGACCGCCTCCAGCGCCGCCATGCAGCCCATGCCGGCGGCGGTCACGGCCTGGCGATAGACGTCGTCGGTGACGTCGCCCGCCGCATAGACGCCCTCGATCGCCGTCGAGGCCGAGCCCGCCCTGACCTTGAGATAGCCGCTCGAATTCATCTCGAGCTGCCCGGCGAACAGCTCCGAGGCCGGGGCGTGGCCGATGGCGACGAAGACGCCGTCGCAGGGGACCTCCCGGGTCTCGCCGGTCTTGACGTTCAGGAGGCGCACGCCGGTCACGTTCGAGGCGACGCCGTCCCTGACCCCCAGCACTTCCTCGACGGCGGAATCCCAGATCGTCTCGACCTTGGGATTGGACAGCAGGCGATCCTGCAGGATGCGTTCGGCCCTGAGCTCGTCACGGCGGTGGACCAGCGTCACCTTGGCCGCGAAGTTGGTGAGGAACAGGGCCTCCTCCACCGCCGTGTTGCCGCCGCCCACGACCACGACGTTCTTGCCGCGATAGAAGAAGCCGTCGCAGGTGGCGCAGGCCGACACGCCGAAGCCGCGATAGGCCTGCTCCGATTCCAGTCCCAGCCACTTGGCCTGGGCGCCGGTCGAGATGATCACCGTCTCGGCCAGCATCTCGGCGCCCGAGTCGAGCGTCAGGCGGAAGGGACGCTTCGACAGGTCGGCCTTGACCACGATGTCGTGGATCACCTCGGTTCCGACGTGCTCGGCCTGCTTCTGCATCTGCTCCATCAGCCAGGGGCCCTGGATGACGTCGGCGAAGCCCGGATAGTTCTCCACGTCGGTCGTGATCGTCAGCTGTCCGCCCGGCTGCAGGCCCGCGATGACGACAGGCTTCAACAGGGCGCGGGCCGCATAGATGGCGGCGGTCCAGCCGGCGGGGCCGGAGCCGATGATGGCGACGCGGACGGAACGGGGTTCAGCGGGAATCGACATGAGGCTAATCTAGGGGCGATCCCTCAAAGATGCGACGGACGCGCGACATGGCCGATGTGGAAAATCCCCCGCCCACCACCCGCCTGGGCGTGGGTCTGGCGCTGGGGGCGGGCATCGGCGCGGCGGTCGGGCTGGCGACGGACAATCTGGCGGTCTGGCTGGCGGTGGGCGTCGCCGTCGGCGTGGCGATCGGCGCGGCGATGGACGCCAGGATCAAGCAGACCCGGGGGCGACGCGACGGCGGCGACGGCGCGGCCGTCTATCCCGTCATGTCGGATACGGGCGGCAAGTCCAAGGACTCCGGCTTTGACGGCTCCGACGGCGGGGATGGCGGCGGGGGCGGCGGCGACTAGTCACCGACGCGCGCGATAGGCCTCGAGCGCGGCCACGGCGGCGCGACGGGTCTCGTCGAGCGGCACATAGGTCCACGTCTGAAGCGGCTCCGCGAACGGGCGCGCGGCGCCGGCCTCCGAAAGACTGGTCCTGAGCCGCTCGAACTTGGGCGCGCGCCGCAGCGGAACCATGGGCAGCAGGTGCACGGGTTTGCCCGTCGAGGCCGCCTCCGTCGCCATGTTGGCGCTGTCCTCGGTCACCAGGATGTGGTCGGCGGCGCTCAGGAAGGCGAACAGGGGGTTCTCGCCCTCCCCGTCCCAGATCCAGCCGGGCGTTTCGGCCAGCACGGCCGACATCGCCGCCCTGGCCGCCTCCGGCGTGCGGCGGGAATAGGTCAGCATAAGGGATCCTTGGGCGGCGGCGACCGCGTCGGCGATCCGTCGGCCCAGCCGGCCGGCGTGCGCCGCCGTCAGATCGAACGCCTTCGACCGCCCGCCGATCATGGCGGCGATCCGGGGCCGGGGAAGCGGATCGATGCGTCGCGCGAACGCGGAAGCGGCCTCGGCCAGCCGCTCGGGCGTGACCCGGTGCGGCGAGCCGATGATCTCCAGCACGTTGTCGCCGTCCAGCCGGTCATGCGCCGGCGCCACCACCATGTCGAACAGCTTCGGCGGAAGCCGCGGATCCTGCACCTGCACGACGAAAGGGCCCGCCGCCTGCCGTTTGGCCCGAATGGACAAGGGAAGGCTCGCGCGACCGCAGCCGATCCACAGGTCGCAGCCCGGATCGAGCGCATCGGCGCCGAGCGCCAGCATCGACAGACGCTTGGCGCGCGCGGGAAGGCCGTCGAAAGGTTCGCGCCAGGCGACCCGACGCACATCGATCTCGGCCGGCGCCAGCCGCGCGATCGCCTCGGCCAGCCCGAGCGCCTGGTTCTCGATGCCCGCGCGGCCGTCGGTGACGACCCGCACGCGAAGGGGAGACCCCTGGGTCAGATCCACTCGACCTTGAGGATTTCGTACGCCTTGACGCCGCCGGGCGTGTTCACCTCGACCACGTCGCCGGCCTCCTTGGAGATCAGGGCGCGGGCGATGGGGCTGGCGATGGAGATGCGGCCGGACTTCACGTCCGCCTCATGCTCGCCGACGATCTGATAGCGGTGCTCTTCCTCGGTGTCCTCGTCCACGACCGTCACGGTGGCGCCGAACTTGACCTGCGACCCGTTCAGCTTGGAGACGTCGATCACCTGGGCGCGGCTGATCTTGTCCTCGATCTCGGCGATCTGGCCCTCGATCCAGCCCTGGCGCTCCTTGGCGGCGTGGTACTCGGCGTTCTCCGACAGGTCGCCGTGCGCGCGCGCCTCGGCGATCGCGGCGATGACGCTGGGCCGCTCCACCGACTTCAATTGCTTCAGTTGATCGTCGAGGACGCGATAGCCCTCGGCCGTCATCGGCACTTTTTCCATTGTGACGTGGGTTTCCGTCTGACGCCCGAAAAAGAAAGGGAACTCGTTAAGGCCGAACACCCCGACCGCTGGGCGTGAGCGATCGGGGCGAAAGGATAGGGGCGGCCCCCGCGATGTTCAAGCAGTGTTATTTCGCGTCCGCGAGATGCGCCGTCTGGCCAGGCTGTACACCAGCCAGACCAGCAGCGCGGCGGCTCCGACCGCAATGAGGAAGGCCGCCGCGCCGGCCCCCGCCGCGATGAAGGCGAACAGAAGCGCCACGGCGGCGGCCAGGCCGGCCAGAATGTGAAGGGTGGTGAGTCGCATGGCCCCGCAACGGACGAACCCGCCGCGGGGTTGCAGAACGGCGTGCCGTCAGACGGAACGGCCCTTCACGACCGTGGCCGCCAGCGCGAACAGCGCCGCATTCACCACGGCGCCGGCCCACTCGAGCCGCATCAGGTGAACGCCGAACATGATCAGCGACAACGCCGCGGCCATGGCGGCGGCGGCCAGCATGGGCGTCCGGCCCAGTTTCCATGACGCCAAGGGCGCCAAGACCAGGAGGCCGACGACGATCTCCAGGCCCCCGGTTCCGCGCACGAGCCACGCCGGCGCGCCCTCGGCCCAGCCCAGCAGCGCCTCGAGGTTCGCCATCGGTTCGGTGAGCTTCGCGTACCCAGCGGCCGTGAAGAACATGGCCAGCCAGCCCTGGAAGGTCCACAGGGCCATGTTGATCTGGGTCGCGCGCAGGCGGGCGCGGCGCGGGGTGGTCGTCAGGTTCGAGGCGTTGAGAGCACGCATGGGAGGATTCGGGGGACTGGTATATGTTTGTGACCGCCCCTAGGTCAGAGCGGCCATGTCGCAGTGCAAGAAGGCACAAAAATGTTACCGCAACGCTTTCCGCAGAAGCCGTCGGCCATTTGCCCGAACAGCCCCGACATCGACGATCAGGCCTGCCTCGCCGTGCGCGAGGTTCTGAACCGTGTGGGCGACAAATGGAGCCTGCTGATCGTCGGCTATCTCGCTGAAGGGCCCCTGCGCTTCAACGAGCTGCGCCGGTCGGTCGAGGGCATCTCGCAGCGGATGCTGACCCTGACCCTGCGGGGGCTGGAACGGGACGGTCTGGTCGCCCGCAGCGTCCAGGCCACAACGCCGCCCCGGGTGGATTACGCCCTGACCCCCATCGGCCTGACGCTGCTGGAGCCGGTCCGCGCCCTGGTGGCCTGGGCGGACCAGAACCGGGTGGCGATCACCGACGCGCGCACGGCCTTCGACGCCGAGCAACAGGGCCAGGACCGCGCCGCCTGATGGGGCGCAAGCACGTCAATCAGGGCAAGGTGCCCGCGAAGGCGGACCTGCCCACGAAGGTCTGCGCCGCCTGCGCCCGCCCCTTCGCTTGGCGAAAGAAATGGGCCCGCGACTGGGACCAGGTCCGCTACTGCTCGGATCGCTGTCGGGCCTCGAAGTCGTAAGCGATCCCCGCGGCCCCGAGCCGGTCGAGCTTCGTGTTGAACACGGTCCAGTCGTCGTCGCGGTCGATGGCGGACCAGATGGCCTCGACCTCGTCGATCAGCATCTCCTCGGGCTCGGCGGCGCGGAAAACGTCCGCCTCCAGCCGTTCCGGCCGATCTGGTTCGTGCTCGAACAGGGCGAAGCGGAAGGCGTCGAACGCCTCGCCCTGATAGACCCCGCGTCGGGGCCCGCGCAGGGCGCGCTCCGATGACGCAAAGCCGGAGAACCAGTCGAAGAACAAGGGCTCCCAGCGCAGGGCGTCCCCGCCGGCGCGCAGCAGAGCCAGCGTCGTGTCGACCAGCCTCTGGTCCGCCGCCTCTCCGACGCTCTTCACCCCGAGCCGCATGAGGAAGGCGGTCCTGAGCTCGCCGATGTAGGCCGGCCCGAAACCGTTGAGCGCCGCCGTCAGCGTCTCGGCGTCCGACAGGGGCTTCAAGGCTCCGGCCAGTTGCGTCAGCGCCCAGAACACGGCCTCGGGCTGGCGCGCGAAGGCGTAGAGGCCGAACTGGTCGAAATAGGCGGCGGTGAAGCCGGGCTCGTAGCGGGGCAGGAAGCGCCAAGGGCCGTAGTCGAAACTCTCCCCGGTGACGTTCAGATTGTCGGTGTTCAGCACGCCGTGGACAAAGCCCGCCGCCACCCATCGCGCGGCCAGCCGCGCCGACGCCTGGACCACGGCGGACAGGAGGCCGGCGGCATCCCCCGCCGCGACGCCGGGGTGGTAGAGGGTCCGCGCATGCTCGACCAGCGCCTCGAGCATGTCGGTCCGACCGAGATAGGCGGCGCGCTGGAAGGTCCCGAAGCGGACGTGGCTGTGCGACAGCCGCACGAGCACGGCGGACCGGGTCGGCGAGGGCTCGTCGCCCCGCTGCAGCGCCTCGCCGGTCTCGATCAGGCTGAAGGCCCGGCTGGTCGGCACGCCGAGGGTCTCCAGCATCGTCGCGGCCAGCACCTCGCGCACGCCGCCCTTGAGCGTCAGCCGCCCGTCAGCCCCGCGCGACCAGGGCGTCTGCCCCGAGCCCTTGGTCCCGAGGTCCAGCAGTCGTCCGGCATCGTCGCGCAGCTGCGCCGCCAGAAAGCCCCGTCCATCGCCGAGATCGGGGTTGTAGGTCCGGAACTGGTGCCCGTGGTAGCGCATGGCCAGCGGGCCCGGCTGTCCCGGAAGCGGTTCGAACCGACCGAAGCCCTTGATCCACTCCTCGTCGGTCAGGGCGTCCAGACCGACCGTCGCGGCGGCGCGATCGTTCCTGAATCTCAGCCGGGTCTCGGGGAAGTCCGCCGGCCGCACCGGGTCGCCGTAATCCCCGCCGAGGGCGGCGAAACGGGGCTCGGGGCGATAGGAGTCTGAAACCGGCATCGACCGCACATGCGACCCGAAAGCTCGCGCCGCAAGCGTCGGTTTTCGTTGAACCGCCGTTCCTGCACGCTATGCTGCGCCGCAGAGATCGGGCCCGATCCCGCCGTTCGGCGGCGCCGGAGGGTCCGGCCGGGCGGTGCGCGCGTCAGTTTGCGAACCGGAACCGGTCTGGCGGCCGTCGATAACCGGCCGTCGCGACTGTCGATGAAATCTCTGGGAGGCTCGCCTTGGCGCGCAGGATCACGCTCGAATTCCTCAAGACCGAAGCCGCGTCGGGCGCGGTGCTCGGCGTCGCCGCCCTGATCGCCCTGATCGTGGCGAACTCCGCCCTGTCAGACCAGTACTTCGCCTTCCTGAAGGGCTACCAGACGCTGCAACTGGGTCCGATCGCCCTGACGATGCCGCTGTCGGACTGGGTCAAGGAAGGCCTGATGGCGATCTTCTTCCTCGTCGTCGGCCTGGAGATCAAATACGAAATTCTGAAGGGCGAGCTCAGCGACCCGCGCCGGCTGGCCACCCCCGTGCTGGCCGCGATCGGCGGCATGATCGCGCCGGCCGCCGTCTATCTGGCCTTCTCGAACGCCTTCGACGGGCCGAGTCAGGGGTGGCCGATCCCGCTGGCCACGGACATCGCCTTCGCCCTGGCGGTCTTCGCCATGGTGGCGCGCAAGCTGCCGACCTCGCTGAGGGTGTTCCTGCTGACCCTGGCGATCGTCGACGACCTCGGGGCCATCGCCCTGATCGCGGTCCTGTTCAGCGGCGGCGTCCAGCTTCAGCCGCTCCTGATCGCTGTCGGCCTTCTGGGGGTCGGAGCCGTCATTTCCCGGTGGCGGATCACGCCGCCGTTCTGGGTGCTGGGTTTCGCCCTGGTCTGGTGGTTCACGGTGCAGGCGGAGCTGTCGACCTCGCTCGCGGCGGTGGCGTTCGCGCTGATCGTCCCGGTCAACGCCCGCAAGGAGGGCCAGGAGAGCCCGCTGAAGGAGGCGATGCACGAACTGCACCCCTACGTCGCCTATGTCGTCCTGCCGATCTTCGCCTTCTCCAAGGCGGGGGTCTCGTTCCAGGGCGTGAACCTGGAGGCCCTCCTCACGCCGCTCGTGCTCGGCATCGCGCTCGGCCTGTTCGTCGGCAAGCAGATCGGCGTGTTCGGGATGGCCTGGCTGGCGTCGGCGCTCAGGATCGGGGCCAAGCCGCGCGGCGCCACCTGGGCACAGGTCTACGGCGTCAGCCTGCTGTGCGGCGTCGGCTTCACGATGAGCCTGTTCATCGGCGCCCTCGCCTTCCCCGGCCCGATCGACTCGCCGGAGCAGGTCCAGGTGAAGCTGGGCGTTCTGGGCGGCTCGATCGTGTCCGCGATCCTCGGCGCCCTGGTGCTGGCGAGATCACCCCGGCGAGCCAGCGAACCCTCGGACCTTGACGCCAGGTAATCCTTTTTGTCGCTTTCGCGTCACACCTGCGTCATCTGAGGCGGATTCAGGGCGAGCCGAGGGTCGGATTTCTTGTCGGTGACACGGCCTTGGACTACGCCAAAGGTTCCAGGGCGCGCGTCCGGATTCGAAAGAAGGCGCGGCTTTAGGCAGGAACGCACAGGCCATCTGGCCTCATCAGGAGCGGGGACGCACACATGCGCTTCAACCGGATTCTTCGTACGACGGTGTCGACCGCCGCGGTCGGCATCGGACTGATCGCCGCCGGCGGCGCGGCGCAGGCCCAGGATGGGCAGGTCACGACGGTCGACGAGATCATCGTCACCGCGCAGCTGCGCGAACAGAGCCTTCAGGAAGTCCCGGTGGTGGTCACGACCATCTCCGAGGAGCTGCTTGAAGCGGCCGGCGTCGCCGACATCAAGGATCTCCAGATCCTGACCCCGGGCCTGCAGGTCACCTCGACCACGACCGAAGCCTCGACCACCGCGCGTATCCGCGGCGTCGGCACGGTGGGCGACAACCCGGGCCTGGAGAGCTCGGTCGGCATCGTCATCGACGGCGTGTACCGGTCGCGCAACTCGGTGTCGTTCGGCGACCTGGGCGAGCTGCAGCGCATCGAGGTGCTGAAGGGGCCGCAAGGCACCCTGTTCGGCAAGAACACCTCCGCCGGCGTCATCAATATCATCACCGAGGCCCCGTCCTTCACCCCGGGCTTCGAAGCCGAACTGACCGCCGGCAACTACGGCGCCTTCGGGATCGCCGGCTCGGCGACGGGTCCGCTCAGCGAACAGCTCGCCGGCCGCATCTATGTGGCGGCGCGCCAGCGTGACGGCTTCTACGACATCGACGTCGGCGACGGCCCGCGCACGGAAACCGACGACGCCAACCAGGACTACTGGACCGCGCGCGGCCAGCTGCTGTGGCTGCCGAACGACGCGACCTCGATCCGGTTCATCGCCGACTACACCAAGCGGGACGAATACTGCTGCGTCGGCGTCCAGGTCCGTTCCGGCCCGACGGCCGCTCTGGTCGACCTGCTGACCACCAACGGCACTGGCGTCGCCCCGGCGACGCCCGGCTTCGGCCGCAACGCGTTCACCCGCCAGGCCTACGCCAACCGGTCCACCGAGCAGGAGATCGAGGACTACGGCGTGTCGGGCGAGGTCAACGTCGATATCGACGCCTGGAACGCCCGGTTCACCTCGATCACCTCGTTCCGGGAATGGTCGACGGTCAACGGTCAGGACACCGACTTCTCCGGCGCGGACATCGCCTATCGCGTAGCCGACGGAGACTTCGGCACCGACCTGGACAACTTCACCCAGGAGTTCCGCCTGGCTGGAACCAGCGACCGCGCCGACTGGCTGCTGGGCATGTACATCAGCAAGGAGAACATCCAGCGTCGGGACACCTTCTATCTCGGCTCCGACTACGCGCCGATCCTGTCGCTGCAGCTGACCTCCGCGCTGAACGCCGCCGTGCCGGCCTTCGCGGTCAGCCCGAACAGCCTGCCCTGCTTCAGCGCGGCCGGACAGACCGCGCTCGGCCTGCAGACCTGTCTCGCCACCGGCGGGGCCGCGGGTCCGCGCGGTCCGAACATCGTCGCCGGCCAGTCGCTGCGTGACGTGTACGACCAGAGCTCGGACACCTTCGCCCTGTTCACCAACAACACCTTCCGTCTGACCGACACCTGGGACGTGACGGTGGGCCTGCGCTACACCTGGGACGAGAAGGCGATCCGGGGCCTGCAGCAGAACCTCGGCGCGGCGCAGCTCGCCTGCGCCGGCACGCTCGGCAACGCCGCCCTGATCAACGGGACCTTCGGCGCTGTCACCGGCGGTTCGATCATCGGCCGGATGTGCCTGCCCTGGACCAACCCGCTGTACAACAACCGTCGTGTCGCCGAGGACGCCGAAGCCAATGAGGCGACCGGCACCTTCAAGACCAGCTGGCGCCCGATCGAGGGCCTGATGCTCTACGCCTCGTACGCGCGCGGCTACAAGAGCTTCGGCTTCAACATGGACCGCGTGCAGGCCGGCGTGACGCCGACGGCTTCGCTGCTGTTCCCGTCCGAGATCGTCGAGGCCTATGAGGCGGGCTTCAAGTCCACGCTCTTCAACGGCTCCCTGCTGTTCAACGCCACCTACTTCGACCAGTCGTTCGAAGACTTCCAGCTGAACACCTTCCTCGGCACCGCCTTCGTGGTGGAGTCGATCCCGGAGCTGACCAGCAAGGGCGTCGACATGGACTTCGTCTGGTTCAGCCCCTTCGAGGGTCTGACCATGCAGGGCGGCCTGACCTACACCGACGCGCGATATGGCGACTTCACGGCCGCCGACCTGGCCATCCCGGGCAACTTCGGCCAGCTGTCTCTGCTGCCGGGCGCGCGGCCGTCGTTCGCGCCGGAATGGTCCGGCTCGCTGGCGATGAACTACGAGCGTTCGCTGGGCTCGGGCCTGCGCGGCGGGTTCAACCTGTCGGCCAAGTACGTCAGCGAATACAACACCGGCTCCGACCTGCTGCCGTTCAAGTCGCAGGACGCCTTCACCACGGTGAACGGCCGCATCACCATCGGCGCCGAGAACGATCGGTGGGCCATCGACCTGTGGGCGCAGAACCTGCTGGACGAGGAATACACTCAGGTGGCCTACAACGCCTTCCTGCAAGGCTCGGCCTTCCAGTCCACGCCGAACGCCCAGGGCCAGTACTATGTGCCCGCCGGCGACACCCTGACCTATGACGCTTTCCTGGGCGCGCCGCGGACCTACGGCGTCACCCTGCGCGTCAGCTACTGAGCCCTTCGAGGTTCATGTGAACGCGGAACGGCCGGGCGAAAGCCCGGCCGTTTTCGTTCGCGACGGCGGGTTCGGCGACAACCCGCCGAAGCCCTCGGACTCTAGAGTCTGAAAGTCCCCTCGAGGATCGCCGCGTGCGTCGCCGGCGTCAGCTTCTGGTAGCCCGCCCTGCCGCCACGCACGTACAGGCCGGACCCGGCCAGGGCGGGGTCGAAACCCTCCGCGATCAGGTCGGTCTTGCGATACTTGAACGTACCCGTCGTGTCGGCCGACTTCAGAATCCGGACGAACACCGGTTGGGCATAGGCGGGCAGCTCCTGCCCCACCCAGTCGGCGAAGGCCTGGGCCCCGAAACGCCCGTCGAGGATGAGGGCCGCCATGCCCGCCTTGCCGTCGTAGCCCGGCACGGAGACGCCGTAGACGACGGCCTCCTCGACGCCCGGCGCGGCGCTCAGGCGCTCCTGAACCTCCGTCGTCGACACATTCTCCCCCTTCCAGCGGAAGGTGTCGCCGACCCGGTCGATGAAATAGAAATAGCCGTCGGAGTCCTGACGCATCAGATCGCCGGTCCTGAACCAGCGGTCGCCGCGCTGGAACACGTCCTCCAGCACCTTCTTCTTCGAAGCGGCCGCGTCGGCGTAGCCGGAATAGCTGTGACGCGTGTCCTCGCCGATCAGCCCGATCGCCTCGCCGACCTGACCCACGCCGACGGGGATGCACAGCCCGTTCGCCGCGCGGACGGGCTCCTCGGTGTCCACGTCGAACGCCACCAGGCGGATGTTGATCTGCCGCTTGACGAACCAAGGAACCCGGCCGATCGCGCCCGCGCGGCCGTCGAAGTTGAAGAGCGAGACGTTGCCTTCGGTCGAGCCGTAGAACTCGAGGATCTCGCGGATGCCGAACCGCGACTTGAACTCGTCCCACACCTCGGGGCGCAGGCCGTTGCCGAAGGCGAGCCGCAGCTTATGGGCCCGCTCGTCCGGATGCTGGGGACTGTTCACCAGATAACGGCACAGTTCGCCGATATAGACGAAGGTCGTCGCCCCGCTGGCCGCGACGTCGGCCCAGAAGGACCCGGCCGAGAACTTCCTGCGGATGATCACGGCCCCGCCGTTCAGCAGGGTCGATCCCACCCCGACCAGGCCGCCCGTGGAGTGGTAGAGCGGCAGGACGTTGAAGACCCGGTCCTTGGCCGTCGACGCCGTCGCGCCGGCGAAGGCGCGCATGTAGGTGCGGGCCCGGGCGTGGATGATCTTGGCCGCCTTCGGCAGCCCCGTGGTGCCGGAGGTGTAGATGTAGAGCGCCACGTCCTTGTTGGTCAGCCCCTCGCGGACCAGGCGGGCCGGGCGAACCGAGGATGCGCCGCGAACACCGGCCTCCAGGCTGCGGCGGTCGCCCGTCTCGTCCGCCGCGCCGAGCCCCAGCACCCAGAGCGAGAGGGTCTTGGCCGCCATGGGGCGCGCCGTTTCGATGGCGTCGGCGCATTCCGCGTCGCAGATGATCTGAGAGGCCGCCACCAGGTTCAGGCAATGCGCCAGCGGCGCGCCCGACAGGTTGGTGTTGATCAGGGCGCACGGCACGCCGACCTTGGAGAGCCCCAGCCAGGCGGCGATGTACTCGATGCGGTTGTGCATCATCAGGGCGACGACGTCGGAGCGCCGCAGCCCCCTGCCCCGCGCCCAGTGACCGAATCGGTTCGCGAGGCTGTCGAGCTCGCGATAGGTGACCTTGCGCGTCTCGTCCTCGAGCGCGACGTTGTCCGGAAACTGGTCGCAAACCTCCTCGAAGTCGTCGCAGACGAGATCGGGGCTGTCCATCCGGATGGGCTTGATGCGTTGCAGCAGCCGACGAAGGCCGCCTGCGAACTTCAGGTCACGTCGCAGGTTGGCCATCATGTTCATCGTCGGGTCGTCTCCAAACTCAGGCGCCTGTTGGTGATGGAGAACCGCACGGGCGCGGTCAACCGGGAGGCGAAAACGCACGGCGTTCTTTAGACGGCGGTGTCGCGGATGCCGCGCCTCAAGAACCTTCCCTTTACGTCCGCGTCAAGTTATGAAGCGCGCATGGCGAGCGCCGACGACCATCGCACCTACACGATCCGCCAACTGTGCCGCGAGTTCGGGGCCACGGCGCGGGCGCTGCGCTTCTATGAGGACAAGGGCCTGCTCAGCCCCGCGCGCAAGGGTCAGAGCCGCGTGTACGACGCCCGCGACCGGGCGCGGCTGAAGCTGATCCTGCGCGGCCGGCGCATCGGCTTCACGCTGCACGAGATCCAGGAGATGCTGGATCTCTATGACCACAAGGATCACAACGCCCATCAGATGGCGGTCGCCCTGCGCCGCCACCGCGCCCAGATCGAGCAGCTGAAGCTGCAGCGGAAGGATCTGGACGAGGCGATCGCGACCGCCGAGGAGGCCTGCCGCGTCATGGAGACGCGCCTGGGCGAATTCCGTCCCGATCTGCTGCCCGGCGCCGACGAATACGCCAATCTGCTGAAGCAGCGGCTGAATCCCAACCACACCCATCACGCCTTCAAAGCGAGAGCCTGACCCATGCCCTACAAGGCCCCCGTCCGCGACCTGACGTTCTTCCTGAACGAGGTGCTGGAGATCGACCGCTACACCAATCAGGCGGGCTTCTCGGAGGTCTCGTCCGACCTCGTGCAGCAGATCCTGGAGGAAGGGGCCAAGTTCGCGGAAGAGGTCATCGCCCCGCTGAACCGCACCGGCGACGCCGAGGGCTGCAAGCTCGAGGCCGGCGTCGTGACCGGCCCCACGGGCTGGAAGGAAGCCTATCACCAGATGGTCGAGGCCGGCTGGCCCAGCCTGACCTGCGATCCGGAGTTCGGCGGACAGGGCATGCCCTCGATCGTCGGCATGGCCTTCGGCCAGTTCACCGCCGCGGCGTCCGCGGCCTTTTCCATGTACCCGGGCCTGACCCACGGCTGCTACGAGGCGCTGCACGCCAACGGCAGCCCGGAGCAGAAGGCCAAATACCTGCCCAAGCTGGCCACCGGCGAGTGGGGCGGCACCATGAACCTGACCGAGCCCCAGTGCGGCACCGACCTGGGCCTGATCCGCACCAAGGCCGTGCCGAACGCGGACGGCAGCTATTCGATCACCGGCCAGAAGATCTGGATCAGCTCGGGCGAGCACGACTTCGTCGACAACATCGTCCACCTGGTGCTGGCCCGCATCGAGGGCGCGCCGGCGGGGATCAAGGGCATCAGCCTGTTCGTCGTGCCCAAGTTCTTGGTCAACGACGACGGCTCGCTGGGCGAACGCAACGGCGTCGAGTGCGTGGGCCTTGAGCACAAGATGGGCATCCACGGCAACGCCACCTGCGTCATGCAGTACGAAGGCGCCAAGGGCTGGCTGGTGGGCCAGGAGAACAAGGGCATGGCCGCCATGTTCGTCATGATGAACGAGGCGCGCCTGGGCACCGGCCTGCAGGGCCTCGCCATCGCCACCGCCGCCTATCAGGCCGCCGTGGAGTTCGCCAACGACCGCCTGCAGGGCCGCAGCCTGACCGGCCCGAAGAACGCCGACGGCCCGGCCGACCCGATCATCGTCCACCCGGACGTGCGCCGCATGCTGCTGGAGGCCAAGGCCATCGTCGAGGGCGGCCAGGGCTTCGTGCTGTGGACCGCGCTCCAGGCCGATCTGCAGCGCTCCGAGGACGAGGCGGTCGCCACCAAGGCCAAGGACTACATGGCGCTGATCACCCCGGTGGTGAAGGCCTATCTGACCGATCGCGGCTTCCACGCCACCAGCCTGGCGATGCAGGTGCACGGCGGATCTGGCTACACCGAGCACTTCCCGGCCAGCCAGTATCTGCGCGATGCGCGCATCACCATGATCTACGAGGGCGCCAACGGCATCCAGGCGCTGGACCTCGTGGGCCGCAAGCTGCCCCAGAACGGCGGCCGCGCCATCATGAGTTGGTTCGGCGACATCGACGCCTACGTGAACGAACAGAGCGGCAATGAGGCCGTGAAGCCCTTCATCGAGGGCCTGGCCGAGTCCAAGAAGGCGCTGCAGGAGGCCACCATGTGGCTGATGCAGAACGGCATGCAGAACCCGGACAACGCCGGCGCCGCCTCGACCGACTATCTGCACATCTTCGGCCTGACCGCACTGGCCTACGTCTGGGCGCAGATGGCGGTCGCCGCCCAGAAGCAGATCGACGCGGGCTCGAGCGATCCCTTCTACGCCGGCAAGATCGCCACCGGCCGCTACTTCGTCGAGCGCATGCTGCCCGACGTCGGCGCCCACCTGAAGAAGCTCAAGACCGGCGCCGACGTGCTGATGAGCGTCCCGGCGGCGGCGTTCTGATCATGAACGTCCTGAACCTGCCCGATCCCGACTTCATGCTTGAGGAGGAGATCACCCTCTTCTCCGACTCCGTCGCCAAGTGGATCGACGAGCATGCGCCGCCCGAGAAGGTGGCGACGTGGCTGGAGAACGGCTCGGTGCCGCGCGAGCTCTGGACGCAAGCCGGTCAGGACGGGCTGATGGGCCTGTCCATGCCCGAGGCCGACGGCGGCATGGGCGGCGATTACCGCCATGAGACCGTGCTGATGCGCCAGCTGGGCTGGAAGGGCGCGGACCACTTCGGCATCTCGCTGCACAACGCCATCGTCGCCCCCTACATCTGGCACTACGGCACCGACGAGCAGAAGAAGCGCTGGCTGCCGCGTCTGGCGTCGGGCGAGCTGGTCGGGGCGATCGCCATGACCGAACCGGGCGCGGGCTCCGACCTTCAGGGCGTGAAGACCACGGCCCTGAAGCAGGGCAACCAGTATGTGGTGAACGGGTCCAAGACCTTCATCACCAATGGCCAGCTGGCCAACTTCATCATCGTGGTGGCCAAGACCGATCCGGCCGAGGGGGCCAAGGGCGTGTCCCTGATCGTCGTCGAGACCGACGGCGCCCCCGGTGAAAACGTGGAAGGCTTCGAACGCGGCCGCAACCTCCACAAGATCGGCATGGAGGGCAACGACACCTCCGAGCTGTTCTTCAACGACGTGAAGGTGCCCGGCGAAAACATCATCGGCGGGGCCGAGGGCCGCGGCTTCTATCAGCTGATGGAGCAGCTGCCACAGGAGCGCCTGAACATCGCGGTTCAGGGCCTGGCGGCCGCCGAGCGCGGGCTGGAGCACACCCTGGCCTACGTCAAGGAGCGCAAGGCCTTCGGCAAGCGCATCCTCGACTTCCAGAACACCCAGTTCAAGCTGGCCGAGGTCAAGACCAAGCTGACCGTCGCCAAGGCCTTCGTCGACCGTTGCATCGAGCTGCACCTGGCCGGCAGGCTGGACGCCGCCACCGCCTCGATGGCCAAATACTGGGTCACCGACATCCAGGGCGAGACGCTGGACGAGATGCTCCAGCTGTTCGGCGGCTACGGCTACATGACCGAGTATCCGATCGCCCAGCTCTACAAGGACGCCCGCGTCCAGCGCATCTACGGCGGCACCAACGAGATCATGAAGGTGCTGATCGCGCGCACCCTGTGAGGCCAGAGAGAAAATCGGCGTTGCGAAGTGAACGCCGTTCCCTCTAGTTAGGCCGAACGGCAAGGGGGCCGTGAACGGGAGGGATTCTCATGCGTACTCAGTTCGCCGCGATGGCGGCCTTTTCCATGCTGGTCATGGCCGGTCCGGCCGCCGCGCAGGACACCAGCCTGTCGCCGGTTTCGGGGTCGATCACGCTGAACGCCGGGTTCGACCCGGATCCCTATCGCATCAGCGTCACGCCCGGCGGATCGATCAACGCCCAGGACGATGTGAGCTCGAACTGCCGGGGCTACATCAGCAACGCCGCCGACGTGGAGCTGACCTATCGCGCGGGCAACTGGCCGCTGACGATCGAGGTCCAGTCAAACACGGACACGACCCTGGTCATCAATGGCCCGGACGGGCGCTGGTACTGCGACGACGACGGCGGCGACGGGTCCAATCCGCGCGTCCATTTCAACAATCCGCAGGGCGGGGTCTACGATATCTGGGTGGGGACCTATGGCGGCGGACTGGCGTCCGGCACGCTGATGATCACCGAGCTGAACTGACCGTTGGCCGGCGCGCTTGCGAAAGCGCGCCGGTCGTCGTATTCCTGAACAAAACGGGAACACGAACATGCGTCGCGACGGCAAGCTGGATTATCTGGAGTTCCGCGCCCCCAATCTGGCGGAGGTCCGGGCGTTCTACGCCAAGGCCTTCGACTGGCGATTCCAGGATTATGGGCCGACCTACATGGCTTTCGACGAAGGCCTGGAAGGCGGCTTCGACGGCGACGCGGGCGAGGGTCCGCCGACCCCGGTGCTGTACGCCTCCGACCTCGAAGCCATGCAGGCCCGGGTCGAGGCGGCCGGCGGCGTGATCGTGAAGCCGATATTCGACTTCCCGGGCGGCCGGCGGTTTCACTTCCGCGATCCGGCCGGATGCGAGCTGGCGGTTTGGTCCGACGCATGACGCCGGGGCCGACCCGCTAGTGCAGGGTCGGCTGCTCTTCGACCGCCTTGTCGATACGGTTGCCCATGCGCACGCCGCCGCCGATGGGCGACGCCAGCTTGCCGGAGGTCTCGTCGATGCGACGGGCGCGGTGGGCGAAGGCCGCCGCCAGGCCCGCGCTGGTCATGGCGGCCGTCATCTGACCGGCCATGGAGCGCGGACGAAGCGCCAGGAGCAGCGCATTGGCCACCTGCGCCACGCCCCACAGCCGCAGGGCCGCGCCACGATCCGACGACGGCGGCGCATTCCAGACCCTGAGCGCCGAAAACGTGGTGGCCGACAGCACCGCCGGCAGGATCAGGCCGAACGGACCGCGCGGCCGCTCGGTCACCGCCCTGCCCCGGCTCGGCGGCACGACCCGGGTGGCGACCGCGCTGGCCAGCAGGCCCAGCCCCACCGTGGCGACGACGCCCAGCGCCACGTGGCCGGGATCGCGTCCCTCCGCGTTCAGCGCCTTGCGCACCCTGCCCGTCGCGTCCTGCCACATCGTCTCGCTCCCTTGAGGCTCGGGAACGAAATGGCCGCGGTCACGACGGGGTTCCGCCTCAGTAGGTCTCGCCGGTGAGTTCGCCGAGCGCCGACTGCAGGTAGTTCTGCTCGCCCAGTTGGGCCACCAGTTGCAGCTGCGTCTCGAGGAAGTCGATATGCTCCTCGGTGTCCTTGAGGATGTCGGTCAGGATGTCGCGGCTGACGTAGTCCTTGGCCTCTTCGAACTGGGCGATGGCGGCGACCTGAGCGGTGCGGCCGTCCAGCTCCAGCTGCAGATCCGCCTGCAGACACTCCACGCAGCTCTCGCCGATCTTGAGCTTGTGCAGGTCCTGCAGGTTGGGAAGGCCGTCCAGGAACAGCACCCGCTTGATGAGCAGGTCGGCGTGCTTCATCTCGCCGATCGATTCCTTGTAGACGATCTCGCCCAGGCGCTTCAGGCCCCAGTTCTCGAACATGCGGGCGTGCAGGAAGTACTGGTTCACCGCCGTCAGCTCATTGGTCAGAATGCCGTTGAGCGTGCGGATGATCGCGGGGTCGCCACGCATGGGGGAGGTCCTGTCAACTTCGCGCGGGACGGCCCGCGCCGGGTGTCACGACCACCATAGCACGCGATTCCGGCTCCGGCGCATTTGCGAGCGCTTTTCAAGCATTTGAAAACGCGTGTGAAAATCGTCCGCAGTTACTCGGCGGCGAGGGCGTAGGCGGCCGTCTGCTCCTGGATCATCTGGCGCATCTCGCAGACGCACTTGGCGCACTGGGCGGCGCAGCCGTGGCGTTGGAAGACGTCGCGAGGCCGACGGGCCCCCGCTTCGATGGCGGCGGCGACATCCCTCTGGCGAATGCCGTTGCAGTTGCAGACGTACACGGGCGTCAGACCCATTCAGATGCGAATGGTTCTCCTTACCACGTCCGCGCGTGATTGCAACGCGTTCTCAGCTACGCGACGAGCCGTCGTTTCCGGCCCCGACGAAGCGCTGGCCGCGCAAGGCCTCATAGGCCTCGCGCACGCCTTGGCGCGGCTGATCCGCGCCCAGCTGTTCCAGCTGCGCCGCCCAGACGTCGCCCAGCTGACGGACGGTGGAGGTGGTCCAGCCAGGCGGCTGCTGACGCGCCCAGTTCTGGATGGACGCGGCGTTGAAGATCAGCAGGAACAGGGTCGCGACCAGGATCACCCGCGTGGTCCAGCGCTGGTCCCGGGCCGCCAGCTCCGGCTCGCCGGGCGGCTCGTCCGGCGGGAAGGCGAAGCGGCCGAGCGCCTTCAGCCGGCTCTCACGGGTCGGCAGGTCGTGGGCGTCGGCCCCGGCGTTCCAGTCGCTGGGCGGATCGGGCGGCCTCCCCTGGTCCGCCAGCGCTGGAAACGGAGACGCCGCCGGCTGGGTCGGGAACGGCGCCAGAGGCGGATCTTCGGGATCGTTCGGATCGCTCATCTCGCCGCCTCCCTCAGAACTGGAAATAGATGAAGGGCGCCACGCCCTCCGGCCGAACCGCCTCGACCAGAAGGATGGCCACGCCGATCAGAACGCCGAGGGTCAGCGACGGCGCCGCCTGCAGCCGGACCGCCAGCCCCTCGACCGCGCGCGGCGGCAGCCAGTGCATGGCGAGGCCGCCGACGATGAGCGTCAGCAGGAAGGGGGTCAGCAGCTCAACCGGCCCCATGCGGCCGAGGCCCTGCAGCATCTGCATGGCCATGCCGAAGGTCTCGGCCCGGAACAGGATCCAGCCGAGGCACACGATGTGGAAGGTCAGGATCACGCCCAGCCACTGAGGCAGGCTGGCCCTGCCCTCCATGAAGTGGCGCCACACGCGCTCGACCACCTGGACCGCGCCGTGCAGCGCGCCCCAGGCGACGAAGGTCCAGGCCGCGCCGTGCCACAGCCCGCCCAGCAGCATGGTGATCATCACATTGCGGCACGAGGCGAATAGCCCCTTTCGGCCGCCGCCCAGCGGCACGTACAGGTAGTCGCGCAGCCAGCTGGACAGGCTGATGTGCCAGCGCCGCCAGAAGCTCTGCATCGAGTTGGCGCGATAGGGCTGGTCGAAGTTCCGGGGGAACGAATAGCCGAGCAGCGCGGCGGTCCCGATCGCCATGTCAGAATAGGCCGAGAAGTCGCAGTAGATCTGCACCGCATAGCCATAGGTCGCCGCGGCGATATCGACGGCGGAGTGCGCCGAGGGATCGAAGAACACCGGATCGACCAGGTTCACCGCCAGCTCGGACGCGATCACCGTCTTCTTGAACAGGCCCCAGGCGATCAGCAGCAGGCCATGCGTGGCCATCTCTCGCGTCAGACGCGGCACCCGCTCGAACTGCGGCAGCAGGTCCGAGGCCCGCACGATCGGCCCCGCGACCAGGTGCGGGAAGAAGGACATCAGCAGCATGACGTCCAGCAGCGAGCGCGCCGGCGGCGTCTTGCCCCGCCAGACGTCCACCACGTAGCTGATGCCTTGGAAGGTGAAGAAGCTGATCCCGACCGGAAGCACGATCTCCAGCAGCGGCAGGTCCCGCTCCCAGCCGAACCGCGCCAGCAGCTCCCCGGCCTGTTCGACGAAGAAGCCGTAGTATTTGAAGATCCCCAGGATCAGCAGGTTGGCCGCGACGCCCAGGCCGACCAGCAGCTTCTTCCGTCCCACGTCGTCCCGCGCGATCAGCGCCGCGACGCCCCAGTTCAGCACCGCGCTGAGGATCAGAAGGCCGACGAAGCGCCAGTCCCACTGGGCGTAGAAGAACCAGCTGGCCAGCAGCAGGAACAGCTTGCGCCGTCCGTTCTCTCGATCAAGGCTCCAGGCGACCACATAGACGAAGAGGAAGAACAGGCCGAAGGCGAGGGTCGGGAACAGCATCTCAGCGCCCCCGGACGGCCGAGATTATGTCGGCGGCGAGCAGGCCCCCCAGCCAGTCGGCGCCCGCCTCGTTGAAATGCACGTGGTCGCGGCGCATCAGCGGCTCGGGCCCGAGCGTCAGCCGATGCGCCGAACAGGCTCCGCCCATTCTTCCCCGCCAGTCCCAGAACGCGACGCCCGTCTCGGCCGCGACCCGGTGTTGCACGTCCCGCACCAGCGGCAGCAGGCCCGGCTCCCGCCAGCGACCCTCGGGATCGTCGGGACAGGTTCCGCCGCCTTCCCCCCGCATCGCCTCCGGCGCCCCCAGGATCAGGATGGCGGCGGCCGGCGCCTCGGCCTTGGCGCGCGCGATCTCGCCCCGCAGCCGATCCTCGAAGGCGCCGAGGTCCAGGGCGTCGTCGAAGCCGTCGTTGGTGCCGTAGGCGATCACGATCAGGTCGGGGCGCGGCGCATTGAGATCGAGGAGCGGCGTCCGCCCGGACAGCGCCCCGATCGTCGCCCCCACCTCGGCGTGCGCGGCGAGCTCCACGGGCCGGCCGAGGTCGGCCTCCAGCCGCCGGCGATAGGCTTCGGTCAGCCACCCGGACGCGGTGTGGCTGTCGCCGAACTGCACGATGCGGAGCGGCCCGGACGCGCGCGCGAGCCCGCCCAGCGCTTCAGGCTGGCACACGCCTCGCGGACAGGTCGCGCTGACCGGCGAGGGCAGAGGCTGATACGGTCGCTCCTGGGCCGGCGCGCCGAGCAGCATCGCCGCCATGACCGCGCCCGCGATCACGCTCAGGCGCCCGCCTCGGCCCGCTCCAGCCCGGCGTCGGCGCGCAGCCGCTCGGCCACCGGCCGCCCGATGCGCAGATAGCCGGCCATGCTCATGTGGATGCCGTCATTGGCCCGCATCAGGCGCGGCCGACCGCCCGCCTCATCGGCCAGATAGGCCTCATAGTCGCCGTCGGGGCCCGAGGTCAGCTCGGACGTCTCGATGTAGGGCACGCCGAGCGCCCGCATGCGCGCGCCGGTGACCTCGTTGATCAGCCGCATCTTCTCGTCGAAGGAGGCGCGCTTCATCTTGGGCAGGCCGACCCAGTAGACCGCCACGCCCCGGCTCCTGAGCAGCCCGACCAGGTCGTCGATCCGGCGCGCATAGGCCGCCCTCCATCCCGGCGTGCCGAAGGCGTGGATCGTTCCGTCCAGCTCGATGCCTTGCGCGTCGTTAGTGCCGAACAGGATCACCGCCACGTCGATCGGCTGTTCCGAGATCTGGCCTGCGGTCTTGGCCTGGATGTTCACATAGTCGTAGCGCGACAGGCCGGTGGAGACCTCGCTGAACTTGATCACCTCCGCGCCCTGGCCGTTGAGGTCGCGATAGAGCGCCGTCCACAGGCCGTCAGCCATGGAGTCCCCGAACACCCCGATCCGCAGTCGCCCATCCGCCGCGCGGGCGCGCAGTGCGGGTTGAGCCGGCGGTGGCGCCTCGATCGGCGTCGCCGCGGGCTGAAGGGCTTCCACCTCGGGTCGGGCCGCCGGGCCCGGCGACGCCGAGGCGTTGGCGCTGCCGCCCAGCATCAGGGTCGGATGGCGCAGCCATGCCCGCCCGTCGGGCGTGAGCATCAGGCCCAGCACCACGCCGACCAGCAGCGCCGCCGTCAGTCCGTTGATCCAGGCCCGCACGTCGCCTCCCCTCGGAACGCCGCTATGTCTTAACCCAATGCGGCCGTCCGTATCCATCACGGGCGCGTGACAGGCGAGGAACGGGGTTAACGCGCCCCGCGACGGCCGAACCCTTGCCCGTCGGAGCGGTCCGGCCTAATCACCGGACAGGCCCCGGTTATTCATCAGACGGTGAAAAGAAACGGCATGCGCAAGATCTTCCCCGACGCCCGCTCCGCCCTGGATGGCCTTACGTTCGACGGCATGACCGTGATGTCGGGCGGCTTCGGCCTGTGCGGCATCCCGGAGAACCTGATCGCGGCGCTGCGCGACAGTGGGGTCAAGGGCCTGACCGTCATCTCCAACAACGCGGGCGTGGACGGCTTCGGCCTCGGCCAGCTGCTGGAGACCCGTCAGATCAAGAAGATGATCTCGTCCTACGTGGGGGAGAACAAGGAGTTCGAGCGCCAATATCTGGCGGGCGAGCTGGAGCTGGAGTTCAATCCCCAGGGCACCCTGGCCGAGCGCATCCGCGCGGGCGGCGCGGGCATCCCGGCCTTCTTCACCGCCACCGGAGTCGGCACCCTGGTGGCCGAGGGCAAGGAGGTGCGGACCTTCGGCGAGCGCGAATATGTGATGGAGACCGGGCTGGTCGCCGACCTGTCGATCGTCAAGGCCTGGAAGGCGGACGAGGCGGGGAACCTCATCTACCGAAAGACGGCGCGGAACTTCAATCCGATGATGGCAACGGCGGGCAAGGTCTGCGTCGTCGAGGTCGAGGAGATCGTGCCGGTCGGAACCCTTGACCCGGATCATGTCCACACGCCCGGCATCTATGTCGATCGGCTGATCCAGGGGTCATTCGAAAAGCGCATCGAACAGCGTACCGTGCGGGCGCGCGCCGACGCCTGAACCAGACCAGCGGGGGAAACCGAATGTCCGAACGCTCCGACAATCAGCACCTCAAGAGCATCAGCGACAAGCTGACCTGGGCGCTGATCTTCCTGTTCATCATCATGCTGAACACCTGCTCGCTCAGCGACGACATCGAGGACGCCATCCGTGATCGCGGCGGCGACACGGCCGCGCCGGCGGCGCCTCCTCAGCCGGTCGAGCCGGCCGCGCCCGCCGCCTCGTGACCGACGGTCGCCGCGCGCGCGGTTCCGCCCGGCTGGCCGAGCTGGACCCGGGGCTGGAAGCCGCCATCGAGAAGGGCCTGGCGCCCGTCGCGCCGGACTTCGCCCGCTTCATGGTCGAGTTCGGCTTCGGCGATGTCTACGCCCGGCCGGGGCTGGCGCTGAAACAGCGCCAGCTGGTCACGATGGCCTCGCTCGCGACGCTCGGCACCGCGCCGAAGCAGCTGCGCGGCCATATCAAGGGCGCGCTGAACGTCGGCCTGACGCCGACCGAGATCGTCGAGGCCCTGATGCAGGTCGCGCTCTACGCCGGTTTCCCCAACGCCCTCAACGCCCTGATGATCGCCAAGGAGGTGTTCGCCGAAGCCGGCGTCGCCCCTCACAACGCCCCCACCCCCGACCACGAGGCCTGATCCCATGCCCCGCACCCGTGACGACCTCGCCGCCCGCGCCGCCAAGGAGCTTCAGGACGGCTTCTATGTGAACCTGGGCATCGGCATCCCGACGCTGGTGGCGAACCACATTCCAGAAGGCGTGTCCGTCACCCTGCAGTCCGAGAACGGCATGCTGGGCATGGGGCCCTTCCCTTATGACGACGAGGTCGACGCCGACCTGATCAACGCGGGCAAGCAGACGATCACCGCCCTGCCGGAGACCAGCTTCTTCTCGTCGTCGGACAGCTTCGCGATGATCCGGGGCGGCCACATCGATCTGTCGATCCTCGGCGCGATGGAGGTGTCGGAGACCGGCGACATCGCCAACTGGATGATCCCGGGCAAGCTGGTGAAGGGCATGGGCGGGGCCATGGACCTTGTCGCCGGCGTCAAGCGCGTCGTCGTGGTCATGGAGCACGCCAACAAGCACGGCCAGTCCAAGGTGCTGAAGGCCTGCACCCTGCCGCTGACCGGCAGGGGCGTCGTGGACCGGATCATCACCGACCTGGCGGTGTTCGACGTGAAGCCGGAAGGCGCGGGCCTGGAGCTCGTCGAGCTGGCGCCCGGCGTCACCCTGGAAGAGGTCGCCGCCAAGACCGAGGCGGCCTACACGATTTCACCATCGGTTAAGACTTTGGCATAGTGCGCCCGGCCGGCTGAGGGGGCCGGATAGGAGGGTGTGATGGAGCCATCGTCGCTGGAGGCGCGGGTCCGCGAATTGTCGCCGGGCGGGGCCGCCGATCCCGAGCGGGTCGAGGCGCTCCGTCAGGAGGCGCTGACCGATCCGGACGACGCCTTCGCCGAGCGGGCGCTCGCGGGTCTTCGCGGCGCGGTCGAGCGCCTGCTGGCCGAGGCGCGACATGGCGATTTCGTCGAGGCGACGGACCTGATCCGGCACGCGCGTCACCTGCTGGCGGGGCTCGATCCCCGGACGCTGGAGCCGCGTAAAGGGCTCGCCGGACTGTTCGACAGCCGGGGTCGCCGGCTGAAGCGCTTCCGCGCCGAGTATCTCGCGGCGGCCGCCAGCGCGGCGGACACCGGATCGTCGCTGGCTGAACGCGGCGCCTCGGCCTCGCGCCGTTCGGCCTCGCTCGACACCCTGCATGCGGACGCCCGCCGGGCCATCGACGAGGCCGACGCCGCCATCGCCGCGGGAGCGGGTCTGCTGAAGGACCGCATCGACGCGGCGCGTCTCGAGCCGGAAGTCGCTCCGACGGCGGAGATCGGCGAGGGCCGGATCGAAGCACAGGCGGACGCGGAAGCCGCGGCCCCGCACGAGACGCGGGTCGAACGCCTGACCCCGGACGAGGCCGAGGCCGCCGTCGAGCCGGACGCGGCGCAGGAGACCGACGACGAGGACATGGGCCCGGAACGCCGCGCCGAACGGCTGGCCCGGCTCATCGCCGCCCTGATCGCCGCGCGTTCGGCGGGCGTCGGCCAGCTGCCGCTGGCGCGCGCGGTGCAGAACGCGGAGCACAGCGCGCCCGAGCAGTTGGGGGCCGCCGCCGCCGCCCTGACCGCCTGGGTCGAGGACTGGCGCGTCGGCCTGGGTCTGGCGGGGCGCAAGCCCCGGCGCCTGCGGCCCGACGCGGTGGGCCTGGCGAGGAGCCGGGACTCCGCGCTCGAGGCGCTTGAACAGGCGGAAGCCCGGCTGGCGGAGATCCGCGCCAGAGGGGCGGAGACCGAAGCCCGGATGACGCGCGTGGTCGAACGCGTCCGCAGAGCCGCCTGACCGGAGCCGCAGCGCCGGTTCGGGCCTCGGCGCGTGGCGGGGACCTTCGGGCCCGCGCCGTCACCGCTCCGCTTCGGGGCGGTGGACGATCGACACCAGCACCACCGAGATGATCATCAGCAGATACCAGCTGCCCAGCTTGGCCAGCGACACCGGCGTCCACGCCTCCGTCTGATCCGGATAGACCCAGGCGCGACCGAAGGTGCCCAGGTTCTCGGCGAACCAGATGAACAGGGCGACCAGGCCGTAGCCCAGCAGCAGCGGCATCCTGAGCCTCGCCCGATCGGCGGTGAACCAGAACCAGCCCCGCCCGAACAGCAGCGCCGTCGCCGCGAACAGCGCGATACGCACGTCCGGCAGCCAGTGATGGGCGAAGAAGTTCACATAGATGGCCGCCGCAAGAACCCAGGTCGTCCACAGCGGCGGATACCCCCTCACCCGGATGTGGAAGATGCGCTGGACCCGCGCGATGTAGCTGCCGACCGCCGCGTACATGAAGCCCGAGAACAGGGGCACGGCGCCGATCCGAAGCGCCGAGTCCTCCGGATACATCCAGGAGCCGTGGGCCGTCTTGAACAGCTCCATGAGGGTGCCCGCCACATGGAACAGCAGGATCACCCGCGCCTCGCCCCAGGTCTCCAGCCGCAGCGCCAGCATGGCGATCTGGATGGCGACCGCGCCGACGACCAGGAAGTCGTAGCGGCTGACCGGCGCCGTCTCTGGCCAGAACAGGAAGGTGCCGAGGATCAGCGCCAGCATCAGTCCGCCGAACAGGCAGGCCCACGCCTGTTTCAGCCCGAACCACAGGAACTCGAACGCGTACCGCCGCCATCGTCCGCCGTCGGCCCACGCCTGAGCCCGCGCGAGCGAGCGGCGGCCCCAGGTTTCGAGGGGTGGACGGGCATGGGTCATGCGCGGGACGCTAGGCCCTCACGACGTGCCCGGTCATGAGCGCCGGGTGAGCGAACGCTGAAAAGCGCCTATCCCCGCCCGCGATAGGTCGGCACGCCTTGGTCCGGCAGCCACAGGCCTTCCGGCGGGCTGCCAGTCTGCCAGAAGACGTCGATGGGGATGCCGCCGCGCGGGTACCAGTAGCCGCCGATCCTCAGCCACTTCGGCTCAAGCAGCGCGGCCAACCGCTTGCCGACGGCCACGGTGCAGTCCTCGTGAAAGGCGCCGTGGTTGCGGAAGCTGGTCAGGTAGAGCTTCAGCGACTTGGACTCCACCAGCCAGTCGCCCGGCGCATAGTCGATCACCAGATGGGCGAAGTCCGGCTGGCCCGTCACGGGGCAAAGGCTCGTGAATTCCGGCGCGGTGAAGCGGGCCAGATACAGGGTGTCCGCGTGCGGATTGGGCACGCGCTCCAGAACCGCCGTCTCGGGATCGGTCGGCTGGGCCGTCTGGGCGCCGAGCTGGGACAGGCCTTCGGTGTAGTGGGTCATGGCGGCGATTTAGTCGCTTGTGAGGGCGGTGAAAATGGCGGTCGCCACGGGTCCGGCCCTCAGGCCTTCCCCGCCGTGCGCCGTGATAGAGTCCGACCCTCCGCCTTCGCAGGGGTTTTGAGAGTTTTGAGAGTTTTGAGACGATAGAGACGCGTTTGTCGCCGTCTCAAAACCCGCCCGTTGCGCTTCCCCCATAACGCCCGCTATGCGTAGTCAAAGACAACGGAGGAGACGCCCGTGGCCATTCCCGCTTCGCTGCAAAAGGGCCTGAAGCTGCCCGTGATCGCGGCGCCCATGTTCCTGGTGTCCGGACCCGACCTGGTGGTCGAGGCCTGCAACGCCGGGGTGATCGGCACCTTCCCGTCGCTGAACCAGCGCACCACCGAGGGCTATCGGGAGTGGCTGCAGGAGATCAAATCCCGGCTGACGCCCGACGCGGCGGCCTTCGGCGTCAACCACATCGTCCATCCGACCAATCCGCGCCTGATGGCCGACATGATGGTCTCGGTCGAGGAGAAGGTGCCGCTGATCATCACCTCGCTGGGCGCCGTGCGCGACGTGGTCGACGCGGTCCACGGCTATGGCGGCGTGGTCTTCCACGACATCGCCAATGTGCGCCACGCCCGGAAGGCGGCCGAGAGCGGTGTGGACGGTCTGATCCTGGTCGCCAACGGCGCGGGCGGCCATGCCGGGATCATCAACCCGTTCGCCCTGATCAACGAGGTCCGCGCCTTCTTCAAGGGCACGATCATCCTGTCCGGCTGTCTGTCGACGGGCCAGGACGTGGCCGGCGCCCTGATGATGGGGGCCGACTTCGCCTACATGGGCACCCGCTTCATCAACACCACCGAGGCCATGGCGCCGGCTGCCTACAAGGACATGATCATCGAGTCCGGCGCGACCGACATCGTCCATACCCCGGCGGTCTCGGGCATCCCGGCCAACTTCATGATCAAGTCGCTTCAGGCCAACGGCATCGACCCCAAGACCCTGCCCGAGCACAAGCTGGACATGGGCGACGAGGCCAAGGCGTGGAAGACGGTCTGGTCGGCCGGCCAGGGCGCGGGCGCGGTCCACGACGTCCTGCCGGCGGGCGAACTGGTCGGGCGTCTGATCAGCGAATACCGTCAGGCGGCGGAGGGCTTCCGCGCCCGCTCGCTGGTGGCCTGACGACGCGCAGGTGCGGCGCTCGGCCGCGTCGGTGCATCCGGCGCGGCCCCTGCCTCGTCTCTTGGCTCGACCGCGAGAAGACGGTCGCCAAACGGAGACACCCACGATGCAAGCTTCCCGGATCGCCCTCGCCGCTGTCGCGGCTGGCTTCGCCCTGACCACCGCCGCCTGCGCCCAGAGCATGATGGCCGACGAGCAGGCGGTCGTCACCGTCGGCGGCGCGCCGATGTACCCGACCCGCAACATCGTCGAGAACGCCGTCAACTCGGCCGACCACACGACGCTGGTCGCCGCCGTCCAGGCCGCGGGGCTGGTCGACACCCTGTCGGGCCCGGGCCCCTTCACCGTCTTCGCCCCGACCAATGACGCCTTCGCCGCCCTGCCGGCGGGGACCGTCGACACCCTGCTGCAGCCCGCCAACCGCGCGACCCTGACCAAGGTGCTGACCTATCACGTGGTGCCGGGCCGCACCTCGGCCGCCGATCTGACGGCCGCGATCCGCGCCGGCGGCGGCAGCGCGCGCCTGACCACCGTCTCGGGCGACACCCTGGTCGCGCGCATCGAGGGCGGCAACGTCGTCCTGACCGACGAAAAGGGCGGCAAGGCCACGGTCACCCAGGCCGACGTCTTCCAGTCCAACGGCGTGATCCACGTCACCGACGCCGTGTCGATCCCGGAATAAGCCACCGGTGCGAGGGGGCCGTCGGTCCCCTCGCCTCTCGCCCCTCAGCCCAGCGCCTGATCCAGGTCCGCGATGAGGTCGTCGACCTCCTCGACTCCGACGGACAGGCGGATGAGCGTATCGGTGACCCCGCCCGCCTCGCGCACCTCCCTGGGCACCGAGGCGTGGGTCATGATGGCGGGGTGGTTCACCAGGCTTTCGACGCCGCCCAGCGACTCCGCCAGGGTGAAGACCTGAACCCGCTCGAGCACCCGCTTCGTCCGCTCCAGGTCGCCGTCGATCCGCACGCTCACCATGCCTCCGAAACCGCCGCTCATCTGTCGGGTAGCGAGTTCGTGCTGGGGGTGCGAGATCAGGCCCGGATAGATCACCTCGGCCACGCCCGACCGGTCCTCAAGCCAGCGCGCGACGGCCAGGGCGCCCTCGCAGTGCGCCCTCATGCGCAGGCCCAGGGTCTTCAGCCCCCGGTTCACCAGGAAGGCGTCGAACGGCCCCATCACCCCGCCGACCGAGTTCTGAAGGAACTTGATCCGCGTCGCGAGCTCGGGATCGGCCGTGACCAGCGCCCCGCCGATCACGTCGGAATGGCCGTTCAGATACTTCGTCGCCGAGTGCATGACCACGTCCGCGCCCAGCGCCAGCGGCTGCTGGCAGAAGGGCGTGGCGAAGGTGTTGTCGACCACCAGCAGCAGGCCCCGCGCCTTCGCCAGTCCGGACAGGGCCGCGATGTCGGCCAGCTTCATCAGCGGATTGGTCGGGGTCTCGACCCACAGCATGCGGGTCCTGTCCGTGATCGCCGCCTCGACCGCCGCGACGTCGCTCATGTCCACATAGTCGAAGTCCAGCCCCATGGACCGGCGCCGGACCCGCTCGAACAGCCGCCACGAGCCGCCGTACAGGTCGTCGCCCGTGACCACGTGATCGCCCGCGTCCAGCAGCTCCAGCGCCGTCGCCGTGGCCGCCATGCCCGAGGCGAAGCCGAAGCCGTGCGTCCCGCCCTCCAGGTCCGCCAGGCAGGCCTCGAACGCCTCCCGCGTCGGGTTCTTGCCGCGCGCGTACTCATAGCCCTTGTTCACGCCCGGGCTCTCCTGGGCGTAGGTCGAGGTGGCGTAGATCGGCGTCATGACCGCCCCGGTGGTCGGGTCGGGCCGCTGGCCGGCGTGGATGGCGCGGGTGGAGAAGCCCTGCCGGTTCTTCAGGTTCGCCATCGGGTCAGCGGTTCAGGCTCAGGTGATTGATCAGGTCGGTGCGGGTGATCAGGCCCACGAACCGCTCTCCGTCCAGCACGATCGCCACCCGGTCGCGGTCGAACAGCGGGATCAGGGCGTCCAGCGGTTCTCCGACCTGAACCGTGTCCAGGTCGCGGGTCATCACCTCGCCGACCGATCGCTTGAACCGCGCCTCGCGGGTGATCTCGTCGGTGTTCATGACATGGACGATGTCGCTCTCGTCGAGAATGCCGACCAGCCGACCCTCGTCCAGCACTGGCAGCTGGCTGACGTCCGCGCCGCGCATGCGCTTGAAGGCCGTGTCCAGCGTGTCGTTCGGCCCGACCGACACCACCTCGCCCTTGTCCGGTCGCCGCGTGATCAGGTCCGACAGGTCGCCGTGGATCTCGCGCTCGCCCAGGCCCTGATCCGCCAGCCAGGCGTCGTTGTAGACCTTCGACAGGTACTTGGCCCCGGTGTCGCAGACGAAGGTGACGCAGGTCTTCGCTTCCGTCTGCTCCCGGCACCAGCGCAGCGCCGCCGCGATCAGGGTGCCGGACGACGAGCCCGCCAGGATGCCTTCCTTCAGCAGCAGCTCGCGCACCGTGGCGATCGCCTCGGCGTCGGGGATCGAATAGGCCTTGTCGATCAGGTCCATGTCCGCGGTCTCCGGCACGAAGTTCTGGCCGATGCCCTCGACGGTGTAGCTGCCCTCCGGCCCCGGCACGCCCTCGTTGACGATGCCCGCCAGGGTCGAGCCGACCGGGTCCGCCAGAATGATCTCGGCGTTCGATCCCTTGCTCTTCAGGAACTTGGCGACCCCGGTGATGGTGCCGCCGGAACCGATCCCGGCGACGAAACCGTCGACCTTGCCGCCCAGCTGGTCCCAGATCTCGGGGCCGGTGGTCTTCACATGGGCGGCCCAGTTGGCGGGATTGTTGAACTGATTGACGTAGAAGCCGCCCGGAATCGACTGCGCCAGCCGCTCGGCCATGTCCGTATAGTACTCCGGGTGCCCGTGCGGCACGTCCGAGCGAGTCAGGCGCACCTCGGCGCCCATGGCCCGCAGGTGCTGGATCTTCTCCTTGGACATCTTGTCCGGGATCACGAGGAGCACCTTGTAGCCCTTGGCCTGACCGACCAGCGTCAGGGCCAGGCCCGTGTTGCCGGCGGTCGCCTCCACGATCGTGCCGCCCGGCTTCAGCCATCCCTCGGCCTCCGCCGCCTCGATCATCGACAGGGCGATGCGGTCCTTGATGGAGCCGCCGGGATTCTGGCTCTCCAGCTTCAGGAACAGACGGCATTTGCCGGTGTCGATGCGCGTCACCTCGACCATCGGCGTCTTGCCGATCAGGTCCAGCAACGACCCCGAGGGACCGGTCAGGACGGGCGCGGGCGCGAGGGTCATTCGGAAGGCTCCAGTCGGCGAAATCGCGCGGCAAGCTCGCCGGGCGCCCGACCCAGGTCAAGCGGCGCAACATTCGACCCGATGGATGTCCGGCGGACGCCTGAGGTCGTCCGTCGGCGCTGACGCCGTCTCTCCGAGGACCGCCTCGGCGCAAAGTTCAACCCGCGAGCCGATTCTCGCGTTATCAGAACATATGGCTCGCCCCCCTCGCCGTCCGCAGAACAGAACGCCCGCCGGTGTCCCGGACAAGGAGACTCTGGTTCGCTTCCTTTCCGAGGCCGGCGAGCAGGGAAAGGCCGACATCGCGCGCGCCTTCGGCCTGAAGGGCGTCGAGCGGCGTGCGCTGCGCGAGATGCTGAAAGAGCTTGAGGACGAGGGCCGTCTGGGCCGCCGCGGCCGGCGCGGCTTCGTCGAGGCCGGCGCCCTACCCCCGGTCGGCGTCGCCGACGTCGTCGATCGAGACGCCGACGGCGAGCTCTACGTCCAGCTGGTCAAGGCCGGAGAGGATGCGCCGCGCGCGGTGCTCGTGCCCGACCGCAAGGCTGATCGCGGCCCCGCGCCGGGGATCGGCGACCGGCTGCTGGTCAAGTTCAGCCGCTCCGCCAACGGCTGGGAGGCGCGGCTGGTCAAGCGGCTGGACTCCGCAGGCCCCGGCCGGGTGCTGGGCGTGGTCAGGAAGGCCGCGCGCGAGACCCGTATCGAGCCGGTGGACCGCCGATCGAAGGACGTGCTGGTCATCCCCCAGGCCTTCGCCGACGAGCTTCGCGACGGCGATCTGGTGCTGGCCACGCCCGAGCGGGGCGAGCACCGCTACGGGCCCAAGCGCGGCAAGGTCATCGAGACCATCGGCCGCGAGGACGACCCCCGCGCCGCCTCCCTGATCGCCATTCACGCCCACGGGGTGCCGACGGGCTTCTCCGACCTGGTCGAGCGCGAGGCCGAGGATCAGGCGCTGCCGACCCTGAAGGGGCGCGAGGACCTGCGCGAGGTCCCGTTCATCACCATCGACCCGGCCGACGCGCGCGACCACGACGACGCCGTCTTCGCCGAGCGCGACGAGGATCCCAAGAACGAGGGCGGCTGGATCGTCTGGGTCGCCATCGCCGACGTCGCCGCCTATGTGCGCCCCGGCTCGGCGCTGGACCGCGAGGCGCGGGCCAAGGGCAACTCAACCTACTTCCCCGACCGGGTCGAGCCCATGCTGCCGGAGGTGCTGTCGAACGGCCTGTGCAGTCTGAAGGCCGGCGAGAACCGCGCCTGTCTCGCGGTGCGGATGGTGTTCTCGAAGGATGGGCGGAAGCTCTCCCACCGCTTCGTGCGCGGCCTGATGCGCAGCCACGCCAAGCTGGCCTACGAACAGGCGCAGGCCGCGATCGACGGGCAGCCGGACGACGCGACCCGTCCGATCATGGACACGATCCTTTATCCCCTCTGGAACGCCTACGCCGCCATGCTGAAGGGGCGCGAGCGGCGCGCGCCCCTGGCCATCGAAAGCCCGGAACGTCGCGTCCGCATGGACCCCGAGGGCGGCATCGCCTCCATCGAACCCCGCGTCAGCCTCCAGGCCCACCGGCTGATCGAGGAGATGATGATCCAAGCCAATGTCGCCGCCGCCGAGACGCTGGAGCAGAGGAACACGCCCCTGATCTATCGGGTGCACGAAGCGCCCAGCCAGGAGAAGATCTTCAACCTCGCCGACTTCCTGCAGACGCTCGGCAAGCCCTGGACCAAGGGCGAACCGGCCACCACCAAGCGCTTCAACCGCCTGCTTGAGGAGATGCGCGATACGCCCCACGCCGAGGTGGTCAACGAGGTGGTGCTGCGCAGCCAGATGCAGGCCATCTACAGCCCCGAGAACATCGGCCACTTCGGCCTGAACCTGGACCGCTACGCCCACTTCACCTCGCCGATCCGGCGCTACTCGGACCTGATCGTGCATCGGGGCCTGATCCGGGCGCTGAAGCTGGGCTCGGACGGCCTGACGGACCGCGAGATCGCCGAGCTGCCAGCGATCGCCGAGCAGGTGACCCAGACCGAGCGGCGCTCCATGGCCGCCGAGCGCGACGCGATGGACCGCTACATGGCCGCCTATCTGGCCGACCGAATCGGCGGCGCCTTCCCGGGTCGGATCACGGGCGTGCCGCGCTTCGGCCTGTTCATCCGCCTGAACGAGACGGGGGCGGACGGCCTCGTCCCGGTCTCCAGCCTGGGCGACGAGTACTTCGTCCACGACGACCGCGCCCATGCCCTCGTCGGCCAGCGCACCGGCCGCCGCTGGCCGCTCGGCAAGACGGTCGAGGTCAAGCTGGTGGAGGCTACGCCCGTCACCGGCGGCCTGCTGTTCGAGATGCTGTCCGATCCCGACCCGCGCGACCCGAACGCCGCCCAGCCCCGGCTCGGCGTGCGCGACCGCAGCCGGCATCGGCCGGGCAAGCACGCCCGTCGCAACCGTTAGATCGGAGAGACTGAGATGCCCACGACCGTCATTCCGGGAACGGAAGCGATCGCCCGGCTGAAGGATCAGAACCTGCAGCGCTGGTGGCCGTCCGGAAGGACGCCGGACCCACGGCTTGAGGCCATCGCCGACGTCACTTTCGAAGCGCCGACGACCTTGCGGCCGGGTGAGCCTGTTTTCACCATGGGCTCCTGCTTCGCGCGCAACATTGAACGCAGTCTGTCGGAGCGTGGATTCGATACCTTCATGTTGTCCGACGGCGTGGCCGAAGCGCTGGCGAACGACGGCCTGAGCCGCTCGTTTCTCAACAAGTACAGTGTGGCGGCCATGTGCGCGGAGCTGTCGCTGTTTCTGAACGGCGGCGGCGAGGACAGGCTCGTCGAACGCGCCGACGGGACGGCGTACGACCTGTTGCTCAATCAGGGCTCCGATCGCCTATCGCGAGACCAGGCGCTGAAATGGGCCCGCATGATCGAGGCCCAGCTTGAGACGCTCCGGTCCACCCGTATCGGGATCATCACGCTGGGCGTGGCCGAGGTGTGGCGGGATCTCGAGACCGGACTACCCTGCAACGCCACGCCGCCGGCGGATCTGATCGACCGCGCGCCTGATCGATTCGTCGTCGAAATCATGGATCACGAGGATATCCTCGGCGACCTCGAGCGACTTAGATCGAGCTTGAAGTCCATTGCGAGCGAGGACTTCCACCTGATCGTGAGCGTCTCGCCGGTTCCGCTACGTCTCACATTCCGGGACATGGATGTGCTCGCCGCCAACGGATACAGCAAATCCGTTCAGCGCGCCGCCGCCGACGTCTTCTGTTCGGCCCACACGGACGTCACCTATTTCCCGAGTTATGAGATGGTCACCCTGTCCGACCGCAGGCTGGCCTTCGAGAGCGACAACAGACACGTCCAGGACGAGATGGTCGATGTGATCGTGAGTCGGTTCACCAAGGCCTACTCACCCCTTGATCACGTCCCGCGATCCATCTCGATCACGCCGTCACGCACGAGCGACACCAGTGATCCCGAACACTTGTGGCACACGGCCAAGTATCACCTTCATCGGGGCGATCCCCTGTCGGCGATCGGCTACCTTGAGAAACTGCTGGCGATGGGGACGCAGCCGCCCGGCGTGACCGAACACACGCTGCGCCAACGCCTTTTTGCGGCGCGGATGCGGGGCGGGGCCGAGAAGGACGCCCGAGCGACGCTCGCTGAAATGGAGACGGAGGCGCTGGATGACGAACAGCGTCTTTGGCTCGTCGACGCTCACCTGAAGTGTCGGGACGCGGTCGCCGCCGAAGGCGCGCTCGGACCACTCGCCGTGTCCCACCCGGATAGCTCGGCGGTGCTCCTGAGGCGAGGGATCGCCGCCGCCATCCAGGCGCGATCGGAGGAGGCTTCGACTTCGCTCAGGACCGTCATCGATCGGAACGACCTTGGCGAGCACGACATGGCGCGGGCGTCCGCCTGGCTCAGGAAGGTCTGATGAGCGCCGTCCGGAATGGAGGCATCATGTCGCGTTCTCCCAGAGCCGCCTGCCTTCAATATTCGCATCCTGAGGAGGAGCGCGCCGATGCGACTTAAGGCTGTTGTCCTGGCCGCCGCCGCGGCTCTGGCCGTGACGGGATGCGGCGAGGTGAACCTGGCGGAGGCTGGCCAGAACGCCGCCCTCGCGGCGCTCGAGGCGAGCAATCCGGAGATCGTCGAGGGCCTGCGCGCGGCGCAGACCCTGAGACAGGCCGCCGCCACCTGCGGCTGGCGGGACGTCGACGCCAGGAGCCTGGCGGAGGCGGCGGTGAGCGGAATCGAGGAGGCGCCCGTTCGCGCCGCGGCCTCCAGCCTCGTTCAGGACCTCCTGGTCACCGATGCGCCGCCTGACCCGACGACCGCGCCGAGCGACTGCTCGCCGGAGACCCGGCGCGCTCTGGAGGCCCGGATCGCCGCGATCGCCCAGGGCGCGGGCCAGGCCGAAGCGGAAGGCGGTTGATCCCGGCGGGCGGCGGCGCGTAGGCCTGACAGCATGAACTCCCTTGGGCATGCGCCGGACGAGCGGTTGGATCGGCTCTCCTCCACGGAGCGCGATCTGCTGCGTCTTCTCGGGGAAGGGCATACCGCCAAGTCGATCGCGGCCCTGACAGGCCTCAGCCCGGCCGCCGTCAACGAGCGTTTCCGCGCCGCCCGCCGCAAGACCGGGCTGGGCAGCAGCCGCGAGATCGCGCGCCTGATCCTGGCCCAAGAAAATCGTGACGACTTTATCGGACTGGAGCCGACCTCCGACACGCGGCCAGCCTCCCCCCGAGCCGACGCGACGAGACGACGCGTCCGCATCGACCGATGGAGGTATCCGATGATCATCGCCACCCTGGCCGCCGTGGCCGTTCTCGCCGAACAGAGCGTCCGCACCGAGGCCCCGCCGCCCTCTCCCCTCGCGCAAGTCGTACTGGCTGACGAGACCCTTGCCCCGAACATCGCCGAACTGCACACGCAGGTGTCGAGCGAACCTGCCGATCCCGACTGGGCGCCCGGCGCTGAGGCCGCGTTGCGCGCCGCCTATCTGTCGCTTCCCGATTTCGACCGCATCTTCGCGCAGACCACCGTCAGGTGCGCCGCCAGCCTGTGCGAGATCCTGGCGGCGACGCCGAATGACGCCGACGTCGAGGGCTACACGGCGATCATCCAGACGCTGCAGGAGACGCGGCCGCCGCAGGGCCTCGGCTTCGTGACGTCGAGGTTCGGGACATCGGCTGGCGGCACGACGCCGCTGACCTACGCCGCCTACTTCCGCAGGGAGGACTGAGGGCCCGGCCGCCGAGCCGGCCAGGCCCCAGGGGTCACAGCCCCAGCGTCGGGCTGTTCAGGTCGATGTCGTCGATGGAGATCACCTCGACCTGCGGATGGGCGGCGCGCAGCGGCTCCAGGAACTGGGCGGCGTCGCCGACCACGACCACATAGGCCCGGTCCGGCGACATCGTCTCGGCGGCCACCGCCCGCAGGCTTTCCGGCGTGGTGGCGCGGACCCGCTGCGGATAGGCCTGGACCTCCGACAGCGGCAGTCCGAGCTGCACCGTGTTCGCCAGGAAGCCGCCCAACCCGCCGGTGGTCTCCAGGCTGCGAGAGAAGCCCCCCGTCAGGAAGGTCTCGCGAGCATCGACGGCCTGTTCGCTGATCGGCTCGTCGATCACGCGCTGGAACTGCGCCAGGACGATGTCGACCACCTCGGCGGCGCTTTCGTGCTTGGTCTGGGTCGAGGCGGTCAGCAACGCCCGGTCGCGGCGCTGGGCCAGGTCGGCGTAGGCGCCGTAGCTGAGGCCGCGCTTGGCCCGGACCTCCTGGAACAGGTGGCCGTTCTGGCCGGCGCCGAGCACGGCGGTCGCGACCGACAGCGGATACCACGCCGCCTCCGAGCGGGACGGCGCGGGCACGGCCGCGGTGACGGCCGCCTGACCGGCGCTCGGCATGTCCACCACGATCACCCGGGGCGGCAGGACCTCGCCGGCGCGTTGCCCGACCTGGGGCGTCGGCTCGGCGGGCGCGCGCCAGTCGCCCAGCGCCTCTTCGGCGAAGGCGAAGGCCTGCTCCGGCGTCATGCCGCCGGTGACCACCAGCGTCGCATTGTCCGGCCGCCACCAGCGCTCGTGATAGGCCTCCACGTCCTCCCGCGTGATCGCGCCGACGCTCTCGGGCGTGCCCGACGCGGTCTGTCCGTAGGGCGAGGTTCCGTACGCCAGGCGGTCCAGCACCGCCGAGGCGATGGGCCCCGGCTGGCGGAAATTCACGCGCAGGGCGTTCACCGTGCGGGTCCGGCTCCGATTCAGTTCGGCCTCGGCGAAGGTCGGCTCGGTCACCACGTCGCCCAGGACCTCGGCGACCGTCGAGGCCGAAGCGATCGGCATGGAGGCCGACAGCACCGTGCCGTCCGAACCGGCGCCCCCGCCAATCTGGGCGCCCGCGGCCTCCAGGGTCCGGGCGATCTCGACGGCGCTTCGGCCGCCGGCCCCCTGGGTGGCGAGGCCGGCGGTGAACTCCGACAGGCCCGCGCGGTCGGCGGGGTCGGACGCCGCGCCCCCGCCGATGACCAGCTGGACGCTGGCGATCGGCAGGTCGGTCGAGGTCGCCGCGATGACCCGGAGGCCGTTGGACAGGGTGCGTTCCGCGATCGCCGGGGCGGGGATTTCGCGCGGCGTACCCGGGGCCGGGGGCGCGTCGCGTTCGCCCTCCGGCCTCAGCTCGTTCGGCGGCAGGACGGCGGGCGGAACCGTCAGGAAGGTCGGCATCGGCGCGGGATTGCGCCAGCTGTCCTCCGGCACGCCCTCCGGCCGCTGGCTCTCATCGAGATAGCGGATGGAGACGCGCGCCTGGTCGTTCAGATACTGGCGCGCCACCCGCTGCACGTCGGCGGCGGTGACCGCCTGGACCGCCGCCAGGTTCTGGTCGGCGGCGCGCGGATCGTTCTCCGACACCAGCCCCTGGCCCAGGATGAAGGCGCGCCCGGACGCGGTCTCGCGCTGGCGCAACTGGGAGGTCACGATCTCGGTCTTGGCCTCCGCCAGTTCGGCGTCGGTGACGAGCGTGGCGCGCATCCGCTCCAGCTCCGCGTCCAGCGCGCCCTCGGCGGCGTCGATGTCCTGGCCCTGCGCCACGATCACCGTGGCGGTCAGGGTTCCCGCCTCCTCGTTGAAGCCGGCGAACAGGCTGGCGGACGAGGCCAGCTGCCGCTCATAGACCAGCGACTGGTAGAGGCGGCTGCTCTGGCCCCGAGACAGGATCGCCTGCATCACCTCCAGCGCGGCGGTGTCGGGGTGGTTGGCGGGAACGCCCGGCCAGATCGCCGCCACGGCCGGCAGCGGCACGTTCGGCGCATAGGCCACCACCTCGCGGGGCTGGGTGCGGGGCGTCGGAACCGGCCGTTCGAACACCGGCGTCGGCCGGTCGGGGTTGCGGATGTCGCCGAAGTACTGATCGACCCATCGGTCCAGCTGCGCCTGGTCGAAAGCCCCCGAAACGATCAGGGTGGCGTTGGCCGGGCGGTAGTAGGCCTCGTGGAAGGCGCGGGCGTCGTCGATCTGCGCGGCGTTCAGCTCCTCCAGCGACCCGATCACCGAGCGGCGATAGATCGACTCGTCGTAGGCGTTGTCGCCGATGACGAACCGCTGCAGCCGGCCGTACGGCGGCGCATAGACGCGCTGGCGCAGCTCCTCCTGAACGATCGACCGCTCGGCGTCGAACACCGCCTGGTCCACCACCGGGCGCGCCATCCGCTCGGCGTGGGTCCACAGCATCGTCTCCAGATACTGCGGCGGCACCGTCTCATAGTAGTTCGTGAAGTCCTGGCCGGTCGAGGCGTTGCGCGTTCCGCCGGAGTCCTCGACCATGGTCGAGATCCCGCCGTAGGGGATGTTCACGGTCTTGCGGCTGAGGATGTGTTCGAACAGGTGGGCGAAGCCGGAGCGGCCTTCCGGGTCGTCCTTGCCGCCGACGTCGTACCAGACCTGGACCGTCACCGTGCCGGCGGTCGAGTCGGGCATGGCGTAGACGTCCAGGCCGTTCGACAGCTCGCGATGGGTGAACTCGAGCGGCGGAACCTCCACCGCCTGCGCCAACGCGGCCGTGCCCGCGCTCCACAGCAGGGCCGCCACGCCCGCCGTCGCCATCACCTTGCGCAACATCTCGAACTCCCCTCAACCAACGAGGGGGGCACCTTGACCGAGGGGCCGCCGTCGAAAAAGTTACGACGGCGTAATGCAGCGGCGCACGGCGGGCGGCCGGCGGCTTGATCGCGGTCTTGCGTCGCGCGCCCCGCCGGTGCTGTCATGCGACGCGTGTTAGCGCTCACAGAAAGCGCGGGAGGACATCGGAATGAGCGACGTCGCGGCGGGCAGGCCCCCGGAGCACAGGGTCGATCGCAATGACCGCATGGTCATTCTGGCGTCGTCCGTCGGGACGGTCATCGAGTGGTACGACTTCTATCTCTACGGCTCGCTAGCGGCGATCATCACAGCCCAGTTCTTCTCGGGCGTAAACGAGACTACGGGCTTCATCTTCGCCCTGATGGCGTTCGCGGCGGGTTTCGCGGTGCGGCCGTTCGGCGCCATCGTGTTCGGTCGGCTGGGCGACCTGTGGGGCCGCAAGAACACCTTCCTCGTCACCATGGTGCTGATGGGGGTGTCGACCTTCGTGGTCGGGCTGCTGCCGCCCTACGCCGCCATCGGCGTCGCGGCGCCGATCATCCTGGTGCTGATGCGCCTGATCCAGGGCCTGGCGCTGGGGGGCGAGTACGGGGGCGCCGCCACCTACGTCGCCGAGCACGCCCCGCCAGGGAAGCGGGGGTTCTACACCTCCTTCATCCAGATCACCGCGACGGCGGGCCTGATGCTCAGCCTCGTGGTGATCCTGGGCGTCCGCCTGGCGGTCGGCGAAGAGGCCTTCGCCGATTGGGGCTGGCGCATTCCCTTCCTGGTCTCGATCCTGCTGCTCGGCGTATCGCTGTGGATCCGGCTCAAGCTCAGCGAGAGCCCGGCCTTCCAGCGCATGAAGGCCGAGGGCAAGGGGTCCGCCACCCCGCTGAAGGACTCCTTCGGCGCCTGGCCCAACCTCAAGCTCGTCCTGATCGCGCTCCTGGGGCTCGCGGCCGGCCAGGCGGTCGTCTGGTACACCGGCCAGTTCTACGCCCTGTTCTTCCTCGAGCGGGTGCTCAAGGTCGACGCGGCGCTGGCCAACACCCTGGTGGCGATCGCCCTGCTGCTGGCCACGCCCTTCTTCGTCCTCTTCGGCTGGCTGTCGGACAAGGTGGGGCGCAAGCCGATCATCCTGCTGGGGTGTTTGCTGGCGGCGGCGACCTATTTCCCGCTGTTCAACGGCCTGACCCAGGCGGCCAATCCTCGGCTGGCCGCGGCGGTCGCGGCGGCGCCCGTCTCCGTCGTCGCCGATCCCCGCGACTGTTCGCTGCAGTTCGATCCGATCGGCCGGGCGGTGTTCGACTCCAGCTGCGACATCGCCAAGAGCGCGCTCGCGAGGGCCGGGGTGACCTATGACAACGTCGCCGCTCCGGCGGGGACGACGGCGCGGGTTCTGATCGGCGGCCAGGTGGTCGAAAGCTTCGACGGGCAGAGCCTGCCCCGGGACCAGTTCGCGGCGGCGAAGGCCGAGTGGGACGCGCGTCTGGCCGTCGCCCTGACCGAGGCCGGCTACCCCGCCAAGGCCGACAGCGCGATGGTGAACAGGCCGCTCGTCGTGGCGATCCTGTTCGTGCTCGTCTTCTATGTGACCATGGTCTACGGGCCGATCGCGGCGGCGCTGGTGGAGATGTTCCCGACGCGCATCCGCTACACCTCCATGTCCCTGCCCTACCACATCGGCAACGGCTGGTTCGGCGGCTTCCTGCCGACCACGGCCTTCGCCATCGTGGCGGCCACGGGCGACGTCTACGCCGGGCTCTGGTACCCGATCGGCATCGCCCTGCTGACGGTGGTCGTGGGCGTGCTGTTCGTCCGCGAGGGCAAGGACGCCGACATCCACGCGTGAGGCCGGATAGTCTGGCGGAGACGGAGGGATTCGAACCCTCGGTACCCCTTACAGGGTACGACGATTTAGCAAACCGTTGCCTTCAGCCACTCGGCCACGTCTCCGGCAGGCGGTGTCGATAGCGGCTCGGACGTTCCGGCGCAACGTGGTTTCGGCGCCGCGCCCACTGGCGAGGCGTGAGGGCCCACGCCATTATCCCGACCATGACACAAGCGGCGCCCCCGACCCCCATCGGCCTGATCCCCTACCTCACCATTCCGTCGCGCGGCGGCCAGGCGGCGGTGGAGTTCTATCGGGCGGCCTTCGGGGCCGAGGAGCTGTTCCGGAACCTGGCCGATGACGGCGAGCGCCTGCTGCACGCGCGGCTCAGGATCAACGGCTCCCTGGTGTTCCTGTCCGACGAGTTCCCCGAATACGGCCAGCCGGCGGACATCGTCCCGACCGGGTTGACGATGCACCTTCAGGTCGATGACGCCGACGAATGGTGGAACCGCGCCCTCGCCGCCGGCGCCGTGCCGGAGATGCCGCTGGCCGACGCCTTCTGGGGCGACCGCTACGGCCGGCTGAAGGATCCCTTCGGCCACAGCTGGTCGATCGGGGCGCCGATCAAGGCGTAGAAGCCGCAGTCTAGCGGACGATCAGGATGCCCTGCTGGCCGCGCCGCTGGACCGTCAGCTGCGTCCTGCGGGGCAGATCCGCCAGCTGACCCGCCGAGGACACCGGACGGCCGTTCACCTCCAGGATGATGTCGCCGGCCCTCAAGCCCACGCCCCGGGCGGCGTAGCTGTTGCGGGACACGCCGGTGACGACGACGCCGCGAACGAAGGGGTCGATTCCGATGACGTCGGCCAGCGCGGGGTTGCTGACCTTGATCCGCGCGCCCGAAAGACCGCCGCTGTCGATCAGCGTCCCGTCATCGACGTCGGGGTCGCCCGGGAGCCGCTCCACCCGCGCCCGCACGGTGCGCGGCTCGCCGTCGCGCAGCAGCGTGACCTGCACGGCCGAGCCCGGCTCCTGGCTGCCGATGCGGAAGTTCAGGCCCCCCTGGTCATTGACCTCGGCGCCGTCGACGGCGGTGATGATGTCCCCTTGCCGGATGCCCGCCCGGTCGCCCGGACCGCCGTCGTAGACGTTCGTCACCACCAGCCCCTGCGGCCGTTCCAGGCCGAGGCTGCGCGCCACGTCCGCCGACACGGTCTCGCCCTGCACGCCCAGCCATGGCCGGACGACGGCGGTGGCGCCGCCGACGGCGGAATCCACCACCTGCCGCACCGTCGTCGCGGGCACCGCGAAGCCGACGCCGGACGAGGTTCCCGTCCGTGAGAAGATGGCGGTGTTGATGCCGATCAGGTCGCCGTCCATGTCGATCAGGGCGCCGCCCGAGTTGCCGGGATTGATGGCCGCGTCCGTCTGGATGAAGGAGCCGGAATCCGAGATGCCCGTCTCGGTCCGGTTCAGGGCCGAGATGATGCCGTTGGTCACCGTCTGTCCCACGCCGAAGGGGTTGCCGATGGCCAGGACCAGGTCGCCGATCTGCTGCTCTTCGCGATCGTCGATCCGGAGCGTCGGCAGGGCCTCGTTGACGCCCTCCAACTGCAGCACCGCGATGTCGGAGCGCGCGTCGGCGAGAACGACGCGCGCCGGGAACTCCCGACGGTCGTTCAGGGTGACTCGGATCTCGCTCATGCCCTCGATCACGTGGTTGTTGGTGACCACCACGCCGCTCGGCCGCACGATGACGCCGGAGCCGACCGACCCGGTCTGGCGCTGGCCGGGAATGCCCCAGAAGGGATCGCGGAACCGCTGCACGCCCCGGGCGGCGATGTTGACGACCGCCGGCGCCGCCTCGCGCACCACCGGGGCGAAGCTCGCCTTCATGCCCATGGCGTCCGACGGGACCACCCGCTCGCTCTCGGCGAACACGCCGTCCTGGGCGTTGGACGGGTCGGCCTGACCGCAGGCGGCGAGCGACAGGGCGAGCAGGAGCGCGGCGGAGCTGGTCTTCATCGACGACACGACCTCGGGCTTGATGGGCATGGCTGCATATCTGCGATCCTTTGGGGCCGGTTCAAGGCTGGGTGGGGGAATCGCCGGCGCCGAGCATTGCCGATCCTTAATGGCCGGGCCCCTTGACCGCGGGGGCCGAAACCCTGCCCGATGGCGTCGGAGCGGAGGGCGGCATGACAGCGGTGATCGAAACGCGGGGGCTGACCAAGGCCTATGGCGACGTCCGGGCGCTGGACGGGCTCGACCTGTCGATCCCCCGAGGCGGCATCTATGGCGTGCTGGGGCCCAACGGCGCGGGCAAGTCCACCCTGTTCCGCATCCTGCTGGGCCTGATCCGTCCGACCGAGGGCCAGGCGACGGTTCTGGGCGGCGCCGTGGACGCGGCCGGAACGCTTCGCCGCACCGGCTCCATGATCGAGACGCCGCGTTTCCCGCCCTTCCTGACCGCGCGCCAGGTGCTGGGCTGGCTGGCCCGGGCGCAGGGCGTCTCGCCGGACGCGGCGGAGATCGGCCGGTGGCTGGATCGCGTCGGCCTGAGTTCGGCGGCGGATCGCCGGGTGCGGGGCTTCTCGGTCGGCATGATGCAGCGGCTGGGCGTCGCCGCCGCCCTGCTGCACCGCCCGGATCTCGTCATCCTGGACGAACCGACCAGCGGCATGGACCCGCCCGGCATTCAGGAGATGCGCGCCCTGATCCGATCCCTCGCCGCCGACGACGGGGTGACCGTGGTGCTCGCCAGCCACCAGCTGCTGGAGGTCCAGCGCGTCTGCGACCGCGTGGCGATCCTCAACAAGGGCCGCCTGGTGCGAGAAGGCGCGGTGAGCGAGCTGACCTCGGTCGGTGAGCGGTTGCGGCTCCAGGCCACGCCCATCGCCCGCATCCTCGACCGCCTCGGCCCCAAGGGCGTGCTGGAAGGCGACGCGGTTCTGGCGGACATTCCGCGCGACGAGGCGCCGGCCCTGATCCGGGCTCTGGTCGAGGCCGGGGTCGACATCACCGAAGCCCGATGGGTCGGTGCGGACCTGGAAGGCGTGTTCTTCACCGAAACCGGGGTCGCGCGCGCGCCCGAACCGATCCAGGGGGTGTCCCATGTGGGCTGACGCGACCCGCGCGGAGGCGTTCCGCCTGATCCACAGCCGCACTACCTGGTTCTGGAGCGTGCTGTTCCTGCCGATCCTGACCCTCGTGTTCGGGGTGATCGCCTCCTATGTGATCAAGGCCAACACCGAGCGGCTCGCCCAGGACACGGACGCGCCGCCCGAGATCACGGCGATGCTGGCTGAGGGTCCGCTGAACCTGGGCGGGTCCGTGCTGGCGAACGCGGCCGAACTGGCCGGCCCGGGCCTGCTGCTGTTCGTGCTGATCGGCGCCGCGACGGTCTACGCCGGCGACTACCGCTGGGAGACCTGGCGCCTGCTGCGTCCCCGCAGCGATCGCACGGCGCTGATCGTCGGCAAGCTGCTGGTCGTCACCGGCCTGTCGGTCGCGGCGATGGGTCTGCTGGCCGTGGCGACCCTGGTCTCTGAGGCCGTTCGCGGCTTCGTCTTCGAACGGTCTGTGACCTTCACCCTGACCGGCGAGGAGGTCGGCGCCCTTTTCGGGCTGTGGGGCCTGGCCTTCCTGCGGACGGTCCAGTTCCTGATGCTCAGCCTGCTCGCGGCGATCTTCACCCGCTCTCTTCTGGCGGCCCTGTTCGTCCCGCTCGCCATCGGCGTGGCCCAATTCTTCGTGCCCAATGTGTTCAGCATGATGGGCCAGACGCCGGACAGCTGGCTGACCGTCCTGGCCAGCCCTGGCCATGCCGTCAGTCTTCTGCAGGGATCTCTGGCGCCTGACACGGTCACCCTGACCGGACAGGGCGCGCTTCTGGCCAAGACCTGGATCAGCCTGATCGGCTGGATCGTCATCCCCCTGGCGGGCGCCGTCCTGCTGTTCCGGCGACAGGACCTGTCGAAGGAATAAGCCTCCGCTCAAGACAAAGGGCGGCCGGATCGCTCCTGCCGCCCTTCATACTTTCAGCCGAACCTCCGGCCCGGCCGGCCGATCAGGCCGCGTCGTCGGCGTCGAAGCCCGCGTCCTGCACCGGTCCGGAATCCTGACCCTTGGCCGAGACGTCGCGATCGACGAACTCGATCACCGCCATCGGCGCGTTGTCCCCCCGGCGGAAGCCGGCCTTCATGATGCGGATGTAGCCGCCGTTTCGCTCGGCGTAGCGCGGGCCCAGCGTCTCGAACAGCTTGCCGACCTGCGGCACGTCGCGGACGGCGCTGATGGCCTGGCGACGGGCGTGCAGATCGCCGCGCTTGGCGAGCGTGACCAGCTTCTCCACGAAGGGCCGCAGCTCCTTCGCCTTGGGCAGGGTCGTGGTGATCTGCTCATGCTTGATCAGGCTCGCCGCCATATTGGCGAACATGGCCTGGCGGTGGCTGACCGTGCGGCCGAGCTTGCGATGTGCGGCGCCGTGGCGCATCGGGGTCTCTCCTACTCAACCCTGGTTTCCACGACTGCGCCGCGGACCTGGGGCCTCTCTCATTCTAACCGCCCCTGCCGCGAACCCGAAGGACGCTGGGCGGAGGGGTTGAACTCAGATCTGGTCTTCGAACTTCTTGGCGAGGTCCTCGATGTTTTCCGGCGGCCAGTTCGGCACGTCCATGCCGAGGCTGAGCCCCATGGTCATCAGGACTTCCTTGATCTCGTTCAGCGACTTGCGGCCGAAGTTCGGGGTGCGAAGCATCTCGCCCTCGGTCTTCTGGATCAGGTCGCCGATGTAGACGATGTTGTCGTTCTTCAGGCAGTTGGCCGAACGGACCGACAGCTCCAGCTCGTCGACCTTCTTCAGCAGCGCCGGGTTGAACGGCAGGTCGGGCTTGCCGTCCTGCGCCTCGACCGCCGCCTTCGGCTCCTCGAAGGTGATGAAGATCTGCAGCTGGTCCTGCAGGATGCGCGAAGCGTAGGCCACCGCGTCCACCGGCGAAACCGCGCCGTTGGTTTCGACTTCCATGACCAGCTTGTCGTAGTCGAGCGACTGGCCCTGACGGGTCGGCTCGACGCGATAGGCGACGCGCTTCACCGGCGAGTACAGGGCGTCGACCGCGATCAGGCCGATCGGGGCGTCTTCCGGACGGTTGAACTCGGCGGCGACATAGCCTTTGCCAGTTTGGACGGTCAGCTCCATGCGCACCGAGGCGCCGTCGTCCAGCGTGCAGATGACGTGGTCCGGGTTCAGGATCTCGATGTCCGACGGGGCGTCGATCTGACCGGCGGTGACCGCGCCCGGGCCCGTCGCGCGCAGCATCATGCGCTTCGGGCCCTCGGCGTGCATGCGCAGGGCCAGCTGCTTGATGTTAAGGACGATATCGACGACGTCCTCACGGACACCTTCGAGCGACGAAAATTCGTGCACCACGCCGTCGATCTGGATGGCGGTCACGGCCGCGCCCTGCAGCGACGACAGAAGCACCCGACGCAGGGCGTTGCCGAGCGTCACGCCGAAGCCGCGCTCGAGGGGTTCGGCGACCAGGCGCGCCTTGCGCTGCGGGTCGGAACCGGCGTCGATCTGCGGCTTCTCGGGACGGATCAGCTCTTGCCAGTTACGTTCGATCATATGTGTCCCTCGAAACGGGTTTCGCCGGCCCCGGGCCTGAGTTCAGGCGCGCGGAACCGGCGGGAGAATGGATATGCGGACGGCTTAGACGCGGCGGCGCTTCGGCGGGCGGCAGCCGTTGTGCGGCATGGGCGTGACGTCGCGGATCGTCGTGATGGTCATGCCGACGGACTGGAGCGCGCGCAGCGCCGACTCGCGGCCCGAACCGGGGCCCGAGACGTTCACTTCCAGGGTCTTCACCCCGTGCTCAGCCGCCTTGCGACCCGCGTCCTCGGCCGCCATCTGGGCGGCGTACGGGGTCGACTTGCGCGAGCCCTTGAAGCCCATGTGCCCGGCCGAGGACCAGGAGATGGCGTTCCCCTGAGCGTCGGTGATGGTCACCATGGTGTTGTTGAAGCTGGCGTTCACATGCGCCACGCCCGAGGTGATGTTCTTGCGTTCGCGGCGCTTAACGCGACCCGGTTCCTTGGCCATCGGTCAGGTCTTTCTCTTACTTCTTCTTGCCGGCGATCGGCTTGGCCGGACCCTTGCGGGTGCGGGCGTTGGTGTGGGTGCGCTGGCCGCGCACCGGCAGGCCCTTGCGGTGACGCAGGCCGCGATAGCAGGCCAGGTCCATCAGCCGCTTGATGTTCATCGACGTCTCGCGGCGCAGGTCGCCCTCGACGGTGTGGTCGCGGTCGATCGTCTCGCGGATCTGCAGGATCTCGGCGTCGGTCAGCTGGTTCACGCGACGCGCCGATTCGATGCCGACCTTCTCGGTGATCGACTTGGCGGCCGCCGGGCCGATGCCGTGGATGTACTGCAGCGCGATTTCCACGCGCTTGTTGGTCGGGATATTGACGCCAGCGATACGGGCCACGAATGTCTCCAGATGCGCGTGTTCAGACGCATAAAACGCTCCGGTCGACAGACCTGGAGCGTGACGCGCCCTTCGCGGAAGCGGGCGTTATACAGGGGATTCACCGCCCGTCAACGGGTGGACGCCCGATCGGTTCAACGACGGCCCAGCCGGGGCGCGTCGCGGCCGAACGACAGCTCGATCACCGCGCGCAGCCGGTCGTCGGGCCGGCCATCGACCATGGCCGGTCGGAAGCGATACAGATCAACCGCCGCGCGCACCCCGGCCTGGCCGAAGCCCTGCCCCGCCGGGGACTCCTCCAGCACCCGGCAGTCGTCCAGCCGCGTGTCCTCACGAATGCGACAACTGACCAGCGCCGCCCCCGACACGTTGCGACGCAAGGCTTCGGGCGGATGATAGCGGCGCAGTTCGATCATGGCCGGCTCGCGGAGGTTCCGGGGCGGCGAGCGAACGCCGGAGCCCGGACCGTCGCCCGCCCCGACGCCCTCGCCGCGTCCGGTCCCCTCCCCGCCCTGGCCGAAACCCGGCTCCGGATCGGCGGTCGGGGCGACCCCGACGGTCAACGCCGGCTCAGGCGCTCGGGCGACGGGCGGCGGGATTTCAGGTTCGACTGGACGCGGCGGCGGTTCCGGCGTCCGTAGTCGGGTGGGCGCGGCCGGGGCGCCCCCGCCGCTCTCGGGCGCGGGCTCGGCCTCGGGGGGCGGCGGCGGTGCGGGCGGCGCGATCAGGGTCAGGTCGAACACCGGCGGCTCGACCAGCGGCGGCGGCGCGTCTCGCAGGGAGGCGGCGGCCAGGAGCAGCCCATGCGCCAGGATCACGCCCAGCGTCAGCCCGGCCTTGCGGCCGCGACCGTCGGCGAAAGGATCAGCGGGCAGTCTCAGCACCGGCTCCATGAGGACATCGAACCACGATGCGCCTGAACGCGCGAACCGGCGTGTGGGTCAGGCGCGGTTCATCCGCCGGATGGCGATCTCAGCCCGCCAGCGCCTCGTCGATGGCGCGGGCGACCTCGTCGATCGAACCCATGCCGTCCAGCTCCGTCAGCTTTCCCTGCGCCTCATAGTAGGGGAGCAGCGGCGCGGTGTTGCGGTTGTAGGCGTCCAGCCGAACGCCGAAGCTGTCGGGATTGTCGTCGGGCCGGCCCTGTTCGGCGAAGCGTTTGGCGATCCGCGCGGTCAGGGCGGCGTCGTCGACCTTGAGTCGCAGCACCTTGTCGATCCGGCGGCCGCGTCCGGCCAGCATGCGGTCCAGCGCCTCGGCCTGGGCGACGGTGCGGGGAAAGCCGTCGAAGATGGCGCCGCCGGCGGCCTCGGCTTCGGGAAGCCGCTCCTCGATCAGGGCGATGACGATGTCGTCCGACACCAGATCGCCCCGCGCCATGATCCCCTTGACGCGCTCGCCCAGCTCCGACCCGGACGAGATAGCCGCGCGCAGCATGTCGCCGGTCGACAGCTGGACCATGCCCCGCTCCTCGACCAGACGCTTGGCCTGCGTGCCCTTGCCGGCCGCGGGCGGCCCGAACAGGATCAGGTTCATCGTCCCCTCCCCGGGTTCAGAAGCCTTAGCGGCGCACCGGCGTCGGCACGCCCCGTCCCCCACGACGCAGCTTGGCCTTCTTGATGAGGCCCTCGTACTGGTGCGCCAGAAGGTGCGACTGGATCTGCGCCACCGTGTCCATCGTCACGGACACGACGATCAGGATCGAGGTGCCGCCGAAGTAGAGGCTGTTGCCCATCTGGGCGACCATGAACTCGGGCAGCAGGCAGACCAGGGTGATGTAGGCCGCGCCGATCACCGTCAGGCGCGTCAGCACATAGTCCAGATACTCCGCCGTGCGCTTGCCCGGCCGGATGCCCGGCAAGAAGCCGCCGTACTTCCGCAGGTTCTCGGCCGTGTCCTCCGGATTGAAGGTGATCGAGGTATAGAAGAAGCAGAAGAAGACGATCAGGACGGCGTAAAGCGCCATGAACAGCGGCTGGCCGTGGGTCAGCTGGCCCGTCACGGTGGGCAGCCAGCCCATCCACGACGGCAGGTCGGCGTTCGCGGTCATCTGGGCCACCGTGGTGGGCAGCAGCAACAGCGAGGAGGCGAAGATCGGCGGGATCACGCCCGCGGTGTTCACCTTCAGCGGCAGGAAGCTGCGCTCCCCGCCGGCCATGCGGTTGCCTTCCTGACGCTTCGGATACTGGATCAGCAGCCGGCGCTGGGCGCGCTCCATGAAGACGATGAAGACGATCGTCGCGACCGCGAGCAGAGCGATGAACAGAAGGGCGAAGGCCGACATCTGGCCTTCCTGGGCCAGGCCCAGCAGGCGCGCGATGGTGGCCGGCAGAACCGCCACGATGCCCGCGAAGATGATCAGCGAGATGCCGTTGCCGACGCCGCGCGCGGTCACCTGCTCGCCCAGCCACATCAGGAACATGGTGCCGCCGGTCAGGGTCACGACCGTGGTGGCGATGAAGAACAGGCCGGGGCTGTCGACCAGGCCGGGGCTGGCGTTCAGGCCGACCGCGATGCCGAACGACTGGGCGATGGCCAGGACGACCGTCAGGTAACGGGTGTACTGGTTCAGCTGCTTCCTGCCCGCCTCGCCGCCTTCCTTCCTGAGCTTCTCCCAGGGGCCGTACACAGCCGCCATCAGCTGCACGATGATCGAGGCCGAGATGTAGGGCATCACGTTCAGCGCGAAGACCGCCATCCGCTCCACGGCGCCGCCCGAGAACATGTTGACCATGTCCAGGATGCCGCGCTGCCCGTCCGGGTTCTGGAAGAACTGCAGGAAGGCCTGGGAGTTGATGCCCGGGATCGGCACGAAGGTCCCGATCCGGTAGACGATCAGCGCGCCCAGCGTGAACAGCAGGCGCTTGTGCAGCTCGGTCGCGCGCGCGAACGAGCCCATGTTCATATTGGCGGCAAGTTGTTCAGCGGCCGAAGCCATTACGCGTCCCCACGACTCTGAAGGTCGTCAGATAGGTGAAAAGCGGCCCCCATGCGAGAGCCGCCCTCACGTTTCATCAGCAGGCGGCCGGCTTAAGTCTTGGCGGCGGTGCGACGGGCGCGGGCGGAGACCTTGTTGGCATCGCCCTTGGGCTCCTTCTTCGGCGGAGCCTTGCCCTTGGCGGCGTTGCGCTTCTCGACGCGCGCGGCGGCCTTGGCCTCTTCTTCCGGACGGATCTGGCGAACCGAACCGCCGGCGGCCTCGATGGCCTTGACCGCGCCCGAGGACGCCGACCAGACGACCAGGTTCAGTTTGGCCTTCAGCTCGCCGGTGCCGAGCAGGCGAACGCCGTCCTTGACGCGGCGGATCACGCCGGCGGCGACGAGAGCCTCGCCGTTGATCTCGGCCTTCGGGTCCAGCTTCTTGGCGTCCACGGCGTCCTGCAGGCGCCACAGGTTCACTTCCGCCAGCTTCAGGGCGTTCGGATTGTTGAAGCCGCGCTTCGGCATGCGCATGTAGAGCGGCATCTGACCGCCCTCGAAGCCGCCGATGGCCACGCCCGAGCGGGACTTCTGGCCCTTGACGCCGCGGCCCGACGTCTTGCCCTTGCCCGAGCCCGGGCCCCGGCCGACGCGCAGGCGCTTCTTGTGGGCGCCCTCGTTGTCGCGGATTTCGTTCAGTTTCATGTGCCTGATCCTTTCGGTTTCTAGCGCCCGCTGTGGCAGCGGACTCGGCTTTCGACGGGTGAGGAGTGCTAGTGAGCAAGGCGTGAGCGAGACAGCGCTTGGCTTGGCTCACCTCTCGCTCACTAGCACTTTTCACTTAAGGCGAGCGCCGACGCGCGCCCGCTGACCTTACTTCTCGACCACTTCCACCATGTGGGCGACCTTGGCGATCATGCCGCGCACGGAGGGGGTGTCCTCCAGCGTGACCTCGCGGCCCAGGCGGTTCAGGCCCAGGCCCTGCAGGGTGGCGCGCTGATCCGACTTGCGCCGGATCGGGCTGCCGACCTGGCGGACGGTGACGGTGTTCTTCTTGTCGGCCATCTATCAGCCCTCGATCGCTTCGGGCGCCGAGGCGCCGTCGTTGCGGCGGCCGAGCAGGTCCGAGACCTTCTTGCCACGCTTGGAGGCGACCTGACGCGGCGAGGACTGAACCTTCAGGGCCTCGAAGGTCGCGCGGATCATGTTGTACGGGTTCGACGAGCCGGTCGACTTGCCGACCACGTCCTGCACGCCCAGCGTTTCCAGAACGGCGCGCATCGGGCCGCCCGCGATGACGCCGGTGCCCGGAGGGGCCGCGCGCATCATGATCTTGCCGGCGCCCCAACGGCCATTGCCGTCGTGGTGCAGGGTCCGGTTCTCGCGCAGCGGGACCCGGATCATGGTCTTCTTGGCTTCCTCGGTCGCCTTTCGGATCGCTTCCGGCACTTCACGGGCCTTGCCGTGGCCGAAGCCGACGCGGCCCTTGCCGTCGCCCACCACCATCAGGGCGGCGAACGAGAAACGGCGGCCGCCCTTCACGGTCGCGGCGACGCGGTTGATGTGGACCAGCTTCTCGACCAGTTCGGAGTCGGCGCCGGCTTCCGGAGCGTTGCGGTTGTCGCGCCGGTTGCGGTCGCCGCCGCCGCCGCGTTGGGGTTCACGAGCCATGCTTCTCGTCCCTTAGAAGTTCAGGCCGGCTTCGCGCGCGGCCTCCGCCAGGGCCTTGACCCGGCCGTGATAGATGTAGCCGCCGCGATCGAAGACGACGTCCTTGACGCCCTTCTCCAGCGCGCGCTCGGCGACCAGCTTGCCGATCTTGGCCGCGGCCGCGACGTCGGAGCCCTTCGAGCCCTTGCCGCCTTCCAGCGACGAGGCCGAGGCGACGGTCACGCCCTTCTCGTCGTCGATGACCTGGGCCGAGATGTTCTTGTCCGAGCGATGGACCGACAGGCGCAGACGGCCGTTCGCGACGGCCTTCAGGCGGCGACGCGTGCGCTCGGCGCGACGCTTGGCGTTTTGCTTGAGAGTCGTGGCCATGGCTTACTTCTTCTTGCCTTCCTTGCGCCGCACGGACTCGCCGGCGTAGCGCACGCCCTTGCCCTTGTAGGGTTCCGGCGGACGCAGCTTGCGGATGACCGCCGCGATCTGACCGACCGCCTGCTTGTCGTTGCCCTGGATCTTGATCTCGGTCTGCTTCGGCACGGCGAAGGTGATGCCTTCCGGCGCCTTGATGTCGACGTCGTGGCTGAAGCCGAGCTGCAGCGACAGGTCCTTGCCCTTCATGGCGGCGCGGTAGCCGACGCCGACCAGCTCCAGGCTGCGCTCGAAGCCCTCGGTCACGCCGGTGACCATATTGGCCACGAGCGTGCGCGACAGGCCCCACATGGCGCGGGCGCGCTGGGTGTCCGAGCGCGGGGTCAGCGACAGCTCGTCGCCGTCCTGCTTGACCTCGATCTCGTCGGCGACGGTCCAGGTGCGTTCGCCCTTGGGGCCCTTCACCGAGACGGTCTGGCCGTTGAGCGTGACGGTCACGCCCTTCGGAATGGAGATGGTCTTCTTACCGATACGGGACATCTTAGTAGACCCTGCACAGGACTTCGCCGCCCACGTTGGCCTCGCGGGCCGCGGTGTCGGACATGACGCCCTTGGACGTCGAAAGGATCGAGATACCCAGCCCGTTCTTCACCGGCTTCAGGTCGCTGATGGCCGAATAGACGCGGCGGCCGGGCTTCGACACGCGGCTGATCTCCGCGATCACGGGCTCGCCGTCGAAGTACTTCAGCTCGATCTCGAACTGCGGAAACTCGCCCGGGTTCTGAACCAGGTTGTAGCCGCGGATGTAGCCCTCGTCCTGCAGCACGTCGAGGACGCGCTGGCGCAGACGCGAGGCCGGGGTCAGCACCTTCGAACGCTTGCGGGTCGCGGCGTTCTTGATGCGGGCGATCATGTCGCTCAGGGGGTCGTTGATCATCATGACTGTATGCTCCCCTTACCAGCTCGACTTCGTCAGGCCGGGGATCTGACCCAGGTTGCCCAGCTGGCGCAGGGCGATCCGGCTCATCTTCAGCTTGCGGTAGTAGCCGCGCGGACGTCCGGTCACTTCGCAGCGGTTGCGGATGCGGTTCGGAGCCGAGTTGCGCGGTAGGGCGGCCAGCTTGAGGCGCGCCTCGAAGCGCTCCTCGAGCGGCAGGCTCTCGTCGTTGGCCTTCGCCTTCAGGTCGGCGCGCTTGGCGGCGTACTGGGCCACCAGCTTCTTGACCCGCTCGTTGCGGTTGACGGCGCTCTTCTTAGCCATGGTGCTCTTCCCTTCCCGTCAGTTCACGAACGGGAACTTGAACTCGGCGAGAAGGGCCTTGGCCTCCTCGTCGGTCTTGGCCGTGGTGCAGACGACGATGTCCATGCCCCACATCTGGTCGATCTGGTCGTAGTTGATCTCCGGGAACACGATGTGCTCCTTCAGACCCGTGGCGTAGTTGCCGCGACCGTCGAACGAGGTGCCCTTCAGGCCCCGGAAGTCCTTCACCCGCGGCAGGGCCACGGTGATGAAGCGGTCCAGGAACTCGTACATGCGGTCGCCGCGCAGGGTGACCTTGCCGCCGATGACCATGCCCTCGCGCAGCTTGAAGCCGGCGATGGAGTTGCGGGCCTTGGTCGGCACGGCCTTCTGACCGGCGATCGCCGTCAGGTCCTTCAGCGCGGCCTGGGCCTTCTTGGAGTCCGCCACGGCTTCGCCGACACCCATGTTCAGGACGATCTTGTCCAGCTTGGGCACCTGCATCTCGTTGGTGTAGCCGAACTTGTCCTTCAGCACGGCCCGGATGCGGGACTCGTACTCGGACTTCAGGCGCGGCGTGTACTTCTCGGTCGCCATCAGATGACGTCTCCCGTCGTCTTGGCGAAGCGGACCTTCTTGTCGCCTTCCATGCGGAAGCCGACGCGGGCCGCCTTGCCGTTGGCGTCAGCGATCGCGACGTTCGAGACGTGGATCGACGCTTCCTTGTTCTTGATGCCGCCCTGCGGGTCGAGCTGGCTCGGGCGGGTGTGGCGCTGGACCACGTTGATGCCCTCGACGACGACGCGGTTCTCGGTCGGCAGGACGCGCAGGACCTGGCCGGTGCGGCCCTTGTCCTTGCCCGTCAGCACGACGACGCGGTCGCCCTTCTTGATCTTCGCGGCCATGGTTACAGCACCTCCGGGGCCAGCGAGATGATCTTCATGTGGTTCCGGGCGCGCAGCTCGCGCGGCACCGGGCCGAAGATCCGGGTGCCGACCGGTTCGTTCTGCTTGTTGACGATGACGGCCGCCGACTTGTCGAAGCGGATGACCGAGCCGTCCTTGCGCTGGATGTCCTTGGCGGTCCGCACGACGATGGCGCGCACGACGTCGCCCTTCTTCACGCGGCCGCGCGGAATGGCTTCCTTCACCGAGGCGACGATGGTGTCGCCGATCGAGGCGTAGCGGCGCTTGGAGCCGCCCAGCACCTTGATGCACATGACCCGGCGAGCGCCCGAATTGTCGGCCACCTCCAGGTTAGTTTGCATCTGGATCATGGGATCCGATCCTTCTTTACGTTTGGCCTGACGCTCGCCTCGCGGAGGCTCGCTTTCTGAGGCCGGTGATTACGAGGCCGGAGCGGCGAGGACTTCCCACCGCTTCAGCTTGGACTTCGGGGCGCACTCGACGATGCGGGCCACGTCGCCGACCTTCAGCGCATTGGCCTCGTCGTGGGCGTGGTACTTCTTGGACAGGCGCACGGTCTTCTTCAGGACCGGGTGCAGCAGGGTCCGCTCGACCTTGACGACGACGGTCTTGTCGCCCTTGTCGGAGACGACGACGCCTTCGAGAATTCGCTTCGGCATGGTCTTTCCTTACGCGGCCGGCTGCTTGGTGCGCAGCAGGGTCTGCAGGCGGGCGATGTCCTTGCGGACCTCGCCCACGCGGTGGGTCTTCTCGAGCTGGCCGGTGGCGGCCTGGAAGCGCAGGTTGAACTGCTCCTTCTTCAGCTTCAGCAGCTCGTCGGACAGCTGGTCCGGGGTCATGGCCCGGAAGTCGGCGATCTTGGTCATGCCGCTTGCTCCGAATGGGCGACGCCGGCGTCGATACGGGTCACCACCTTGGTGCGCACCGGCAGCTTGGCGGCGCCGAGACGCAGCGCCTCGCGGGCGACGTCGTCCGGCACGCCGTCGATTTCGAACATGATGCGGCCCGGGGCCACGCGGGCGGCCCAGTGGTCCACCGCGCCCTTACCCGAGCCCATCCGCACCTCGGCCGGCTTGCCGGAGACCGGCACGTCCGGGAAGATGCGGATCCACACCCGGCCCTGACGCTTCATCTGGCGGGTGATCGCGCGGCGGGCCGCCTCGATCTGACGCGCCGTGATGCGCTCCGGCTCCATGGACTTCAGCCCGTACGAGCCGAAGTTCAGCGAGAAGCCGCCCTTGGCCGAACCGTGGATGCGGCCCTTGAAGGCCTTGCGGTACTTGGTCTTCTTCGGTTGCAGCATGACTTAGTTCTCACGTCCCCGGTCGCGACGCGGACCGCGGTCGCCGCGGGGGCCGCCGCGCTCGCGGCCTTCGTTGGACGACGGGCCCGAGGCTTCCTGGGCCCAGCGCTTGTCCTGCGCCATCGGGTCGTGCTCCAGGACCTCGCCCTTGAAGACCCAGACCTTGATGCCGATGATGCCGTAGGTCGTCTTGGCCTCGACGAAGCCGTAGTCGATGTCGGCGCGCAGCGTGTGCAGCGGCACGCGGCCTTCGCGGTACCACTCCATCCGGGCGATTTCGGCGCCGCCCAGGCGACCCGAGACGTTCATCCGGATGCCCTTGGCGCCCAGACGCATGGCCGACTGGATGGCGCGCTTCATCGCGCGGCGGAAGGCCACGCGGCGCTCCAGCTGCTGGGCGATGTTCTCGGCGATCAGCTGGGCGTCGGTCTCGGGCTTGCGCACCTCGACGATGTTCAGGTGAACCTCGCCCTCGGTCATGGCCGAGATGTCGCGGCGCAGCTTCTCGATGTCGGCGCCCTTCTTGCCGATCACGACGCCCGGGCGGGCGGCGTAGATCGTCACGCGGCACTTCTTGTGCGGGCGCTCGATGATGATGCGCGACACGCCGGCGCCCGACAGGCGCTCCTTCAGCCACGTGCGCAGCTTCAGGTCCTGGTGCAGCAGACGGGCGTAGTCGGCCCCGCCGGCGAACCAGCGGCTGTCCCAGGTGCGGTTGACGCCGAGCCGCAGCCCGACCGGATTGACTTTCTGACCCATCAGGCGGCCTCGCCGGCTTCACGGACCACGATGGTGATCTCGCTGAACGGTTTCAGGATGCGCGAAGAGCGACCGCGAGCGCGGCTCGCGAAGCGCTTCATCACCAGGTTCTTGCCCACGAAGGCCTCGGCGACGACCAGGTTGTCGATGTCGAGGTTGTGGTTGTTTTCGGCGTTCGAGATGGCCGAGTAGAGCACCTTGCGGACGTCGCCGGCGATGCGCTTGCGGCTGAACTCGAGCTCGTTGAGCGCCTTCTGCACCGGCAGGCCGCGGATCGACTGGGCGACCAGGTTCAGCTTCTGGGGGCTGATCCGGACGTTCACCAGCTTGGCGCGGGCTTCGGTCGTGGCGACACGACGGGGGTTCTTGGTCTGGGCCATCGGTTACTTCCTCTTGGCCTTCTTGTCCGCCGCGTGACCCGGGAAGTTCCGGGTCGGGGCGAACTCGCCGAACTTCATGCCGACCATGTCTTCCGACACCAGCACCGGCACATGCTTCTGGCCGTTGTGGACGCCGAACGTCAGGCCGACGAACTGCGGCAGGATGGTGGAGCGACGCGACCAGGTCTTGATCACGTCCTTGCGGCCCGAGGACTGAGCCGCGTCGGCCTTCTTGAGCAGGTACCCGTCGACGAACGGGCCTTTCCAGGAGGAGCGGGCCATGTCTTAGCGAGCCTTCTTCACGTGACGGCTACGGATGATGAACTTGTCCGTGGCCTTGTTCTTGCGGGTGCGGGTGCCCTTGGTGTCCTTGCCCCAGGGCGTGACCGGCGTGCGGCCGCCCGAGGTCCGGCCCTCACCACCACCGTGCGGGTGGTCGATCGGGTTCATGGCGACGCCGCGGACGTGCGGACGCCAGCCCATGTGACGCTTGCGGCCCGCCTTGCCGAGGTTCTGGTTCATGTGGTCGGGGTTCGACACCGCGCCCACCGTGGCCATGCAGGTGTCCAGCACCATGCGCAGCTCGCCGGAACCGAGACGGATCTGGGCGTAGCCCTGATCGCGGCCGACCAACTGGGCGTAGGCGCCGGCGGCGCGCGCCAGCTGGGCGCCCTTGCCCGGCTTCATCTCGATGTTGTGGATGATCGTGCCCACCGGCATCGAGCGCAGCGGCATGGCGTTGCCCGGCTTCACGTCGACCTTCTCGCCGGCGACGACCTGGTCGCCCGCCTTAAGGCGTTGCGGCGCGATGATGTAGGTCTTCTCGCCGTCCTCATAGGTCACGAGCGCGATGAAGGCCGACCGGTTGGGGTCGTACTCCAGGCGTTCGACCGTGCCGACCGCGTCGAACTTGCGACGCTTGAAGTCGATCTTGCGGTACAGGGTCTTGGCCCCGCCGCCACGGAAGCGAACGGCCACGCGACCGCCCTGCCCGCGACCGCCCGACTTGGTCAGACCCTCGACGAGCGACTTCTCCGGACGGCCCTTGTGGAGCTCGGAGCGGTCGACCAGCACCAGGGCGCGACGGCCCGGCGAGGTCGGATTGTAAGTCTTCAGAGCCATCGGATCAGAGCCCCGTGGTGACGTCGATCGACTGGCCGTCGGCCAGCGTCACGATCGCTTTCTTGATGTCGACGCGGCGACCCAGGATGCCCCGGAACCGCTTGGTCTTGCCCTTCTGCACCAGGGTGTTGACCTTCACGACGTTGACCTTGAACAGGCTTTCGACCGCCGCGGCGATCTCGTCCTTGGTCGCGGTGTCGGCGACGCGGAAGACGACCTTGTTCTGCTCGGACAGGATCGTGGACTTCTCGGTGATCACCGGAGCCAGGATCGTGTCGTAGTGCTTGGCGGTGGGTTGAGCGCCGGCCATCACGCGGCCTCCTTCCCAGAAGCGGTTTCAGAGAAGCGCGCCTCGATCGCCTCGACGGCGGCCTTGGTCAGCACCAGCTTGTCCGCCCGCAGGATGTCGTAGACGTTCAGGCCGGCGTTCGGCAGCACGTCCACGTGCGGGATGTTGCGCGCGGCCAGGCCGAAGTTGGTCTCGACCTCCGGACCGGCGATGATCAGGGCCTTGGTCCAGCCCAGCTTGCCGAAGGTCTCGCGCAGCGCCGCGGTCTTGGCGTCCTTGACCGACAGGCTGTCGACCACGACCAGCTCGCCCGCCTTCACCTTGGACGACAGGGCGTGCTTCAGGGCCAGGGCGCGGATCTTCTTCGGCAGCGAGAAGCCGTGGTCGCGGACGACCGGACCGAAGGCGCGCGAACCGCCGACGAACTGCGGCGCACGGCGCGAACCGTGACGGGCGCCGCCGGTGCCCTTCTGCTTGTACATCTTCTTGCCCGTACGAGAGTTCTCGTTGCGGGTCTGGACCTTGTGCGTGCCGGCGCGGCGCTTGGCCAGCTGCCAGTTGACGGTGCGGGCCAGCAGGTCGCCGCGGATGGTGTCGATGCCGAAGACGGCGTCCGACACTTCCACGTCGCCGGCCGCCTTGCCGTCGAGCTTGATGACCGAGAGTTTCATTACGCTTCACCGCCTTCGGTCGCTTCGGCCGCCACGTCTTCAGAAACTTGCGCTTCTTCAGCCGGCGTCTCAGCGGGTTGAGCAGCCTCGGCCTTCGCCGACTTGATCGCGCCCGGATACGGAGCGTCCGCCGGGCGGGCCTTCTTGATGGAGTCGCGAACCTTGACGTAGCTGCCCTCGTGGCCGGGGACGGCGCCCTTGACCAGGATCAGGCCGCGCTCGGCGTCGACGCGCACGATGGTGAGGTTCTGCTGGGTCACCACTTCCTGACCCAGGTGACCGGCCATCTTCTTGCCCGGGAACGTCCGGCCCGGATCCTGACGGTTACCGGTCGAACCGTGCGAGCGGTGCGAGACCGAGACGCCGTGGGTGGCGCGCAGGCCGCCGAAGTTCCACCGCTTCATGGCGCCGGCGAAGCCCTTGCCGATGGTCTCGCCCTGGATGTCGACCTTCTGGCCCGGGACGAAGTGGTCCGCCGTCAGCTCGGCGCCGACGTCCAGCATCGCGTCCTCGGCCACGCGGAACTCCGCGACATAGGCCTTGGGCTCGACTTCGAGCTTGGCGAACGCCTCGCGTTGCGGCTTCGGCGTGTTCTTGGCCTTGACGGCCCCGGCGCCCAGCTGAAGCGCGACGTAGCCGTCACGCTCGCGGGTGCGTTGACCCACCACTTGGCATTTGTCGAGCTGGAGCACGGTGACCGGCACGTGGGCGCCGTCATCGGCGAACACGCGGGTCATGCCCAGCTTCTTGGCGATCACGCCCGTTCGTAGCGCTGCGTCGCGCATCGGATCCCGCCTCTCCTCGATTAAATCTTGATCTCGACGTCCACGCCGGCGGACAGGTCGAGCTTCATCAGCGCGTCCACGGTCTGCGGGGTGGGGTCGACGATGTCGAGCACGCGCTTGTGCGTGCGGATTTCGAACTGCTCGCGCGACTTCTTGTCGACGTGCGGCGAGCGGTTCACGGTGAACTTTTCGATCAGGGTCGGCAGCGGGATCGGCCCGCGCACCTGCGCGCCCGTCCGCTTGGCCGTGTTGACGATCTCGCGCGTGGAATGGTCCAGGACGCGGTGATCGAAGGCCTTCAGCCTGATGCGGATGCTTTGATCCATATCTCTAGCTATTCCCAAGCAGGTCGGAACCCGCGTCCCTGTGAACCATTTCAAAGACCGGAGCCTTCGGGCCGAAGCCCTCAGGGTACGCACGTCCGCAAAAACGATCGGCCCACGCGGATGCCCGCGAAGGCCGCAAATCCCTGGAGCGCTGCAAAGAACAGATACTCAGGTCGTTCCTGCGGACCGCGTCTGCGCCCGAAAGCGCACAGCCGGCCCAACAAGAGGTGGGGCTTATGACCTCCGATTCCGCTCTCGTCAAGCGCCGGATATGACGAAGGCCCGGGGGTCCCGTCCCGGGCCTTCGCGTGTCCGGGACTGGCGGCCCGGAACCTCGATCAGCTCCCCACGCGGATGGAGCCCGAGCCCATCACCCGACGGGTCACCTCGCCCCGGGCGCGCGCTACTGAGATGTCGCCCGAACCGGCGATGTTGGCTTGGACCGCGCCGACCTCGCCCTCGTGACGAACGTCGCCGGACCCCACGATGTTTGCGTTGAGGTCCCCCGACCGGCCGCCCCGGACCACCAGGGAGCCGCTGCCCGCCATGGAGGCGTTTACGGGGCCGCCCACGGACGCGACGATGACGTCGCCCGATCCGCGGAGCGAGAGATCGAGCTCTCCGGACACCGCGGCCAGCCTGACGTCGCCGGAGCCGGCAAGGCTCACCTCCGCCACCCGACTGGCGCCCGCGATGATGTCGCCCGAGCCGGCCAGGGAAAGGTCGAGCTCGGCCGCCCGCCCGGCGGCCAGCTCTCCGGACCCGGCCATGGCGGCCTTCAGCCCGCCTTGGACGTCCGCCACGGTCCAGTCCCCGCATCCGGCCGAGGCCAGGTCCACCGAGCTCGCGCCCCGTCCGATCGCGCCATAGACGGCCCTGTCCGCCTCCACCTTCACCGCGCGCGGCGTCCTGAGCACCACCAGCGGCGCGTCGTTCAGCGCGACGCGGCCGCGCCCGCGCAGCTCCACCGTCGCTCCGTCGCCGGGCTGGGTCGCATTGGTCCGGGTCGAGGAGCAGTTCCTGAGGTCGCGTTGGTCCACATCGCCCCGGATGACGACATCGGCCCCGCGCCGCTCCAGCGTCAGCGGCAGGACGCCGCTCGCGCCCGGCGTGATCTCGACGCCGATGTCACTGCGATCCTCGACGATGACGATGACGCGGGCCACCGCGTCCTCGATCCGGGCTTCCTGAGCGTTCGCGGCGCCTGCGGCGAACAGGGCGGCCGTGGCGGCGCCAAGCATGGCGATGCGGGTCATGGGTTGCTCCTCCTGCCTGGCGCGGAAGGTGCGGACCCCAGGCCAGGAAGTCACTTTAACTCGAGGTCATGACGCCGATTTAAGCTTCGGCCTGCAAGGTCCCGGCGCCGTCCGGCGCCCCGACCATGGGCGTAAAGTCGCGCCGGAAGCCGGCCAGCCGGCTGGGCATGACGCCGGCCTTCTTCAGCGCGACGGACGCGGCCCACCGCGCCGCCAGTTCAGGGCGGCGCATGCGATCGGTCGATCTCGGGCTGACGCCGCGGCTTCTCAGCACGGCGTTGGTGAACAGGGCCCCGTTGCGCAGGCGGCTGTCCCAGGTCTGGAAGTCCATTGACAGGGAGACGCAGAAGGCCTCGGTGTTGCGCACCCGGTGGGGCGCATACAGCGGCCAGGTCAGGGCCTGCCCGGGCTCCAGGTCGATCACCTGCGCGTCCGCCTCGAAGTCCGGGCTGTAGGGGATCTCCTCGGTCGTCTGTCGCGCGACCACCTGCTCCATGTCCCGCTCGGGCAGATGCGCCTCGTCGCCCGGATAGACGAACACGCGCTTGCGTCCCCTCAGGTGGAACAGCACCACCCCGGCGGCGTCGAAGTGATAGGGCGCGCCCGACTTCGGCGAGGACAGGATCAGCTGACCGGCGTTGGTAACCGTCTTCAGGCCCGGATAGCGCGCCTCGATGACGCGGAACTCTGACATCGCCGCCGCCCACAGATCCGGGCACCCCCGCTCGACCGAGCGCAGATTGACCCACAGCCGCCCGGCCTTGATCGCCTCCAGCAGCTCGGCGCCCGACAGCTCGCCGCGCGCGCCGGTGCGCAGCGAGACCTGACCGTCGTCGGCGAAGTCGTACAGGTTGATGTCGAACAGCTCGGCCGGATAGCGGTCCAGCACCTCGGCCAGCCAGGCGTCCTCGGCGAAGCCGCGCTGGACCAGGCCATGCGGATGGACCTGCGCCTTCTGGATCGGACCGGCGTAGCGGGTGCGTGGGCTCATTGGGGGTCAGGCTCTCGCGGTCTGAGGCGGCTTCAGCTTGGCGGCGGCGGCGCGGACGGCGTCGAGGGCGCCGCGCAGTTGGGCGGCGGGCGTGGGCTCACAGGCCTCGATGACGGCCCAGCGGCGCCGCACGCTGGCGCGAAGGCGTTCGCCCCGGCCCTCGCCGGCCAGGTTCAGCAGGCCGACCGCCGCGCCGCTGACCGCCGACGCCAGGCCGGGCCGCACGATCACGGCCTCGGCGACCTGGCGACGCCCGTCGCAGAAGTACTTCTTGTAGCCCTCGCCCTGGAATCCGTAGTCGAAGGTCCGGTAGCCCTCGGCCGAGGCCTGGCGCATGGTGTCCAGGCTCAGGAGGATGCCGGGCGAGCAGCGCGCCCACCTGGGCTCATAGGCCGGGAACCAGAAATGGTACTCGTCGCCGCCGTGCAGCGAGGCCTCGATCGCGGCCAGCTTGTCCCCGCCCCACAACGCGCCCAGCGACACGCCGAACCGGCCGGTCGGCGCGGCCATCAGGGCGTGCAGAAGATCCCGCGTCCAGCCGCAGGCGAAGACGTCGTGGCGGCCGGTGCGGCGGTACTGCTCGCGCTTCAGATCGATCAGGTGGTCCAGCAGGCCGGCGTCGCGCAGACCGACCTCGACGCGGATGGGGCCGAGCTCGGCCTCCAGGCTGCGGCGCGCCCGCTCCTTGTCCTTGAAATATTTGCCGAAGGCGGCCCGCCGTTCGGCGTACCAGGCGTCGTAGCCGTCGGGCATGACGGCCTGCACCGTCTCGCGCGCCTGGCCGCCCGTCGCGGGGCCGACCCAGCCCCCGACGTTCAGCCGACCGGCCTTGAGCAACCGCGCCACGTCCGACAGGTCCGGCGCCTCGCCGGGACGGGCGATCACGCCGTGGTAGTCGTTCAGCGGCGCCGCCAGCGGCTGCATCGCCGAGCCCCGCCGCTGGTGCGGAAAGAAGCCGACGACCTCGCCGCGTCGGTGGAACACGGCCACCGCGGCCCCCGGCGTCACCGCACCGCCGAGGATCGTGAACTCAGGCTGGAAGTAGGGCGAGGTCAACACAGGGTTCGCCGCCAGCAGGGCGCGCCAGGTCGCGACCAGACCCTCGTCCAGATCGTCCGGCTTGATGATGTCGACCGTCAGGGGATGGGACATGCGCCGCTCCTGGGGCCCGCCGCGTGCAAGACCGTCGCCAGCCTAGGCGCCCCCGCTTGCGACGCGGTTTAGGGGGATGGTGAACGAAACCTCAGCGCGGCGGCAGGCGTTGCCGTTGGACCTGAAACGCGAGACCCGTCATGTCCGAACCCCGTGCTCCCGGTCGCCAGAACGAGTATGAAGAAGAGAAGCCCGTCCGCGACGGCGAACCCCCGCATCCGGCGCAGGAGCCGCGCCGGGGCGAGGACTCCAGCAATAGCGGCGAGACCCTGACCGACCCCGCCACCGGAGAACCCAACCCTTGACCCGGACCGCGCTCGCCGTCGCACTCGCCGCCATGTCCTCGCCCATGCAGGCGGTTCCCGCCGCCTGTCCCGTCACCCCCGATCACGTGACGGCCAACGGGGGGCTGGAGCGCGCGCGGGCCGCCGCCGCCGCCGGCGAGTTGCGAATCCTGGCGGTCGGATCCTCCTCCATCGAAGGGGTGGGAGCCAGTCGGCAAGAGCTCGGCTTCACGCCCCTGCTCGAGACCGGACTGGAGCAGCGCCTGCCCGGCGTCGACGTCACCGTCGTCAATCGCGGAATCGGCGGCGAGACCGCGAAGGACACCGCCGACCGGATGGCCCGCGAGATCGAAGCCGCCTCGCCGCATCTCGTGATCTGGCAGCTGGGCACGAACGACGTGCTGCTGGACCGGTCGATGGACGACATCTTCGCCGACTATCGCCGGGGACAGGCGATCCTGGACGCCGCGGACGTCGACGTCATGGTCATCGATCCGCAGAAGCTGCCGGACGCGGCGCGGAACCCGAACTTCGCGGGACGCAATCCGGCGCTGGCGGAGGCCTCCCGCCTGATCGCGCTCGAGGCCGGACGGGTGGGCTATGCGGCGTCGCACCGGTTCGCGGCCATGCAGGGGTGGAGCGGTCTGCCGGGCGGCGGCGTGGGGCCGGACGAGCTGCATCTGAACGACGCCGGCTACGCCTGCTGGGCGGCCGTCACGGCTGAAGGCCTGGCCGGCGCGCTGCGCTGAGGCGATTGGGCTCGCCGGGACTAACCGCCCGCGTGAGCCTCGGCCCACCGCACAATCTCGCCGTTCACCTCCGCCGCCGCGGCGTCGAAGGCGGCCACGATGGACGAGACGCGGTTCTGGTCGGCCGGCTGATCGACCGTGAAAACCTCTTCGGCGACCACGCCGCGATCCGCCCGGCTGATCATGCGGGCGCGAACGGCCACCCTCACGGTCGGCGCGGCGCCCGGCGCCGAGTAGCGGGCCTCGAAGGTGCGGACGTCCAAATCCAGGATACGCGGCGAGGGCGACAGCTCACGCCTGCCGGCCAGGCGCACCCGCGTGGCCTGGGCCGCGAAGGTGTTCTCGATGGCTTCCTGGTAGAGCGTTTCCGCGCGTTCGATCCAGCGCGCCCCGGCGATGTAGGCCGCCTCGGACCCCGTGACGCCCAGGATGCGGTCATCAGCCGCCGCCTCGGTGAACTGCACCCGCCGCAACTGCAGCTGCGTCGCCGCGCCCGGCGTGACGGCCCGCTCGGGATCGCTGGCCCCGAAGCGGTACAGCTGCACCGGGTCGGGGCTCGACAGCAGGGCACAGCCGGACAGAGCCGCCGTAAGGACGACCGCGAGCGTCACGCGCGCGAAACGGATCATGGCTGAACCTCCAACTCTTGCGACGCCGGCCTGGAGATGAAGTCGCGCGGGCTGGACCGCACCTCCTCCAGCAGGCTCTCCAGGGACTCGGTGGCTTCCTGCAGGCTCTGCACCGTCTCCGTGAGCTGCGGCAGCCCGGTCTGGGCGAAGTCTCCGACCGGCCGTTCCAGGCCGGAGACCGTTCGGTTCAGCGACTCCATCGCCGCCTGGGCCTCGGCCGACGCCGCGTTGATGTTGGCGATCGCCTCACGCGCGTCGGTGTCGATCAGTTGGTTCGTCGTCTGCGCGACCCTCTGGTACTCGAGGATGGCGTTGTTGGCGTTCTGCAGGGCCTCCTCCAGCTCCGCCAGCATCCCCTTGCGCGCCTGAAGCTCCGCCGAGACCTCCTCGACATTGGCCAGGGTGGTCGAGAAGCTGCGGATGTTGTCGTCGGACAGCACCCGGTTCACCCGGTTCAGGGCGTCCACCGCCTGGGCCAGCAGGGTGCCGGATCCGCTCAGCAGCTCCGCCAGGGGACTGGGCTGGCTCTGGATGACGGGCACCACGCCCTCCGGATACTGCGCCTTCAGCAGGGCGCTCTCCGGATTGCCGGCGGTGATCTGAATGTAATTCAGGCCCGTGATGCCCTGCGGCTCCAGTTGCGCCCGGCTGGTCACGCGCACGGGCGTCTGGCCGTCCAGCCGAACCCGCGCGATGACCTGGTCGCCCTTCTCGGGATCGAGGTTCAGCGCCGTCACCTCACCGACGCGGATGCCGTTGAAGTGCACCTCGCCCCCCTCGGACAGACCGCGCACGGGTCCATAGAAGACGATGTCGTAGAGGTCGTAGTCGTTGTTGAACTGCAGCCGGGCCAGCCAGATGGCGAACACCGCCAGCGCCGCGATCAGGGCGACTGTGGCGATGCCGACGGTGGCGTAGTGGGCGTCTCTTTCCATGTCCGCGCTCCTCAGGCGGCCTTGTGCGCGGCGCGGCCGCGGGGACCCAGGAAATATTCCCGGATCCAGGGGTGGTCCGATGTCTCGAGCTCCGCCACCGGCGCCTTGGCGACGACCCGCTTGTCGGCGAGCACGGCGACCTTGTCGCAGATGGCGTATAGGCTGTCCAAGTCGTGGGTGATCATGAAAACCGTCAATCCGAGATCATCGGACAGACCACGGATCAGTTCGTCGAAGGCGGCCGCTCCGATCGGATCGAGCCCGGCGGTGGGTTCGTCCAGATAGAGCAGGTCCGGATCCAGGGCGAGCGCGCGCGCCAGGCCGACGCGCTTCTTCATGCCGCCCGACAGCTCGGCCGGCTTCAGGTGATGGGACTCCGGTCCCAGCCCGACCATGGCGATCTTCATCTCCGCGATGTCCCGGATCACCCGGCGGCTCAGCTTCGTATGCTCGACCAGCGGCGAGGCGACGTTCTCGAGCACGCTGAGCGACGAGAACAGCGCTCCGGCCTGGAACAGCACGCCCGACCTGCGCTCGACCTCGGCGGCCTGGGCGGAGGTCATGTCGGACACGTCGTGGCCGAAGACCCGAATGGTCCCGCCCTCGGGCTCCTTCAGACCGAGGATGGAGTTCAGAAGCACGGTCTTGCCCGTGCCCGACCCGCCGACCACGCCCAGCACCTCGCCGCGCAGCACGTCGAGGTCCAGATTCTCGTGGATGGTCCGCTCGCCGAACTGGCTCAGCAGACCGCGGACCTCGATCAGGACCTCGGGTGTTTCTGGGGCCTCGCTCGCCGCCGACCGGGTCAATAGTTCAACTCCAGGAACAGGAGCGCGAACACGGCGTCCAGGAAGATGATGGCGAAGATCGCCTGCACGACCGCCGCCGTCACGCGCTGCCCCAGGCTCTCCACGTCTCCGGCCACCGCCATGCCCTGCCGGCAGCCGATCGCGGCCACCACCAGGGCGAAAACCGGCGCCTTGGACAGGCCCACCACGAGATGGTTCGCCACGTCCGGCGTGTTGGAGATGCGGTCCAGATAGAAGGCCGGCCCCAGGTTCAGCTGGCTCCAGCACACCAGCATGCCGCCGAACAGGCCCGCCACCATCGCCGCGAAGGTCAGGAGCGGCAGCATCAGCAGCAGCGCGGCCAGACGGGGGATGACCAGCGCCTGGAACGGGTTGACGCCCATCACCTCCATCGCGTCGACCTCCTGGTTCATCCGCATCGCCCCGACCTCGGCGGCGAAGGCGGAGGCCGAGCGACCGGCCAGGAGCACCGCCGTGATCACCACCGCGAACTCGCGCAGCACAGCCACGGCGATCAGCTCGACGGTGAACACCGCCGCGCCGAAGTCCGCCAGCAGGTCGGCCCCCAGGAACGCCACGACCGCCCCGATGAAGAAGCTGGTGACGACCACGATGGGCAGGGCGTCCAGGCCCGCCCGGTCGGCCTGGCTGAACCAGGCGGGCCAGCGGATCTTGTCCGGTCGTACGGCGGCGCGGCCCACCGCCACGATCAGGCGTCCGAGAAAAGCGAGCGACAGTAGGGCCTCGTGGCCCGCGTCGATCACGCCGTGGCCGATCTTGGCGAACGTCCGGGTGACGGCGTCGGGCCGTTTCGGCGGCGGCGCGGTCTGGCGCTCCAGACGCTCGACCATGGCGTAGACGCGCCCGGCCTCCGGACGCTCCGCCCATGTCTCGGGCGCGATGGTGAAGTGGGAGGCCTGAACCAGAACCAGGGCCCCTGCCGTGTCGAGCCGACCCATGTCGGAGATATCCACGGCCTCGACCGCGCGGCCGTGGGTGGCCGCGTCCAGTCGCGCGGCGGCGCGACCCAGCGACCCGGTCGTCCAGTCGCCGATCAGGCGAAGGCGCACGGCGTCTTCACCGGCGTCCGCGATCTCGAAATCGGCTGGCCTCATGCCCCCACCTTAGCGTCGCGGCGGCGCATGCCTATCGCAAGTTTGCGACGCACAAGGAGAAAAGCGCAAGAATGGCGAAGGTTCACCCGGCCGCGTCGAGCAGCGCCTTGGCTCGTCGCAGGTCCTCCACGAAGGCGGCGCGCTCTCGCGCCTTACCTTCAGCGTCCGGCAACCGCAGCAGATAGGAGGGATGCACCGTCAACATCGCCACGCCGCCGTCCTGCAGAGCGATCGGCGCGCCGCGCTCCCTCTGAACCGCCGGCTTGCGCCCGAGCACCGCCAGGCCGGCCGTGGCGCCCAAGGCCAGAACCACCCGTGGCTTCACCAGCCGCCGCTCATGATCCAGCCACCAGCGACAGGCGGTCACCTCTCCGGCGTTGGGGGTCTTGTGCAGACGCCGCTTGCCGGTCGGCTCGTGTTTGAAGTGCTTGACCGCATTGGTCACGTAGACGTCGCGCCGGTCGATGCCGGCCTCCTGAAGCGCGCCGTCAAGCACCTTGCCCGCCGGTCCCACGAAAGGCTGACCGGCCAGATCCTCCTGGTCGCCCGGCTGCTCGCCCACGATCATCAGGCGCGCCGCCGCCGGCCCCTCGCCCGCCACCCCTTGGGTCGCGTCCCGCCACAGGGGGCAGCGGCGGCATCCCTGAACGGCGGCCGCGAGCCCATCGATGGTCTCGGGGGCGCGGTCGGACGGGTCGGGGCCGCGCGCGGGGGCGGGCACGGCGCGCGCCAGCTTGGCGTTGGGTTCGGGCGCGGGGGCGCAGACCATTTCCTCGGTCCGAACCGACGACCGCGCCACCAGTTCCGGGATCAGCGAGGCCTCCGGCAGGTTCTTCCAGTAACGCTTGGGCATCTCGCCCTGCATAGCCTTCGTCCGCAGCCGCGCCGGATTGAAGGTCGAGGCGTAGTAGGTGCGCCAGAAGTCCTCCACCTCGTCGTCCCGGGGCGCCATATCGGCGGTGGCGGCCGGCCCGAAGCTCAGCGCCGCGCCGTCCCACCGCGCGGAGCCGTCGGGCGTCAGGATCGTCCAGTCCAGATTGGTGAAGCGCCGCGCGAAGAAGGGCGCGGTCTTCTCCACCACCCGGTGCGCCGGCTCGAACCAGGCGATCCAGGCCTCTCCCGCCTCGGACTCGACCCGGCGGAAGCGGACGAAGGCCTTCATCTTGTGGCTGGCGCGCGAGACGTTCTTGGCGCGCTCGAAGGCGTCCGCGACGTCCCGGTCGGAGACCACGCGCATCAGATCCGGTTCGTCCTTCAGCCGCCACAGCAGCCGGTACATGAGATCGAAGCGATCGCCGGACCGGTGGAGCACTACCTCTTTCGCCAGATCGACGAAGGCGCGCGGCGTGGCGAAGGTCGCAGGCGGCTCCCCTGACGGCGCGGCGACGTCGTCGAACAGCCCGCCCTGCCCGCCCGAGCCGACGGAGAAGCTCACCTCGCCGGGCCTGACACCCTGAGCGCGCAGGGACCGCGCGGCCTCGCGCCAGCCGTCGAAGTCCGTCTCGTGAGCCAGCACGACGCGCCGCATCAGAACAGGCTCAGCTGTTCCGGCGCGGGCCCGGGCGCGATCCGGGCGCGCAGGTCGGTCGCGTCGGTCAGGCCGCCGGGCGTCCAGTCCAGCGCGGCGATGAAGGGCCGCACCTTGTCCAGCGACCGGGTCAGGCGCGCGACGTCCTCCAGTCGCAGGGTCCGCCAGCGGCGCACCTGGATGATGCGATTGACCGACTTCACCCCAAGGCCCGGCACCCTCAGCAGCATTTCCCGATCCGCCCGGTTCACATCGACGGGGAACAGGTCGCGCCGGCCCAGCGCCCACGCCAGTTTCGGATCGATCGCCAGGTCCAGCATCCCGCCGGGCGACGCCTCGGCGATCTCCGGCGCGGAGAAGCCGTAGAACCGCATCAGCCAGTCCGCCTGGTAGAGCCGATGCTCCCGCATCAGCGGCGGCTTTGACAGCGGCAGCGCGGCGCTGGCGTCCGGGATGGGGCTGAAGGCGGAGTAGTAGACGCGGCGCAGGCCATAGCCGCCATACAGCGACGCGCTGCGCTCCAGGATCTCCGCGTCGGGCGCGCCGTCGGCGCCGACGATAAGCTGGGTGCTTTGGCCGGCGGGCGCGAACTTCGGCGGTTTCGCCTTCGCACGCCTGTCCGGCTTCGCCTCCAGCGACTTCAGTCGGACCCGTCCCATCGCCGACTTGATGACCCGCAGGTCCTTCTGCGGCGCGAACCGCTCCAGCGCCTCCTCGCGGGGCAGCTCGATGTTCGCCGACAGCCGGTCCGCGTATAGGCCCGCCAGCTCCACCAGCTTCGGATCGGCCTCGGGGATCAGCTTGAGGTGGATATAGCCGCGAAAGTCGTGCTCCTCGCGCAGCTTCCTGGCCACCTCGACCAGTTGCTCCATGGTGTAGTCGCCGGAGCGGATGATGCCCGACGACAGGAACAGCCCCTCGATATAGTTCCGCTTGTAGAAGGCGAGGGTCAGGTCGACGACCTCATCCACCGTGAACCGCGCCCGCCGCACGTTCGAGCTGGCCCGGTTGATGCAATAGGCGCAGTCGTAGATGCACAGGTTCGTCAGCAGGATCTTCAGCAGGCTGACGCAGCGCCCGTCCGGCGTATAGGCGTGGCAGATGCCCATGCCTTCGGTCGAACCGACGCCCTTGCCGCCGACCGAATTCCGCTTGCTGGCCCCCGACGAGGCGCAGGAGGCGTCGTACTTCGCCGCGTCGGCGAGGATCGACAGTTTCTGACGCAAATCCAACTGGGCCATGTTCGCTTTATGTTCCAGTCTGGATCAGGCGTCCAGCGGAGCCGTGGCGAGCGCGGCGATCAGCGCAGGAAGTTCAGCAGCGAAGTGTCGCGCAGTCCGGAGATCACCTGCGCCGAGGCCTGGATCGCGATCTGGGCCGCCTCGAGGTCGGTGATCGCCTTGGCCATGTCCGCATCGGTGCGCTTGCCCACCAGCTCGTTCAGGGCGTCGAGCTGATCCTGTTGTCCCTTCAGGATCTGGTCCACCCGGTTCTGGATGCCGCCGTTGCGCGCCGCGTGGTTGGTGAGGCCTTCATAGGCGGCGTCGAGGCGCGACATGACGTCCTTCAGGAAGGTCTCAACCGTGGCGTCGGTCTGACCCGTGAGGGGTGTCGCCTCGTGGTAGGCCTGGATGTCTCGGAAGATCTCGAAGCTCTCGAGCCCCAGTTCGTCCGCCAGGAAGTTGGTCTGGATGGCGGTGCCCTCGTCCAGGCGCGACTGGGTGCGCAGGGTGTCGTTGTCGAAGGCGTCGGCCGCCGCCGGCACGACCGTGAGGTCCGATAGCGTGGCGGTGTTCACGGGCGCGGTGTTCACCGATCCGCCCGAGAACAGATAGCGCCCCTGGTGCTTGGAGTTGAGACCGTCCTGGGTGATCTGGAAGTAGGTCTGCATCTCCTGCATCAGCCCCTCCAATCGGCCAGACGCCAGGGCGTTGGCGATCGCCTCGCGCGCGCCCAGAACGCCGTCGCCGATGCGCTCCATCGCCAGATCCTGCGCCGTCAGCCGGGCGGCGGTCGCCTCGGCGGTGTCGATGAAGCCCTGCACCCGCGCCTCCGCCGACTTCAGGGCGGTGAGGGTCTCCGCGCCGCGCCCGAACCCCTCCAGGTTCGTCGCCACCTTCTGGCTGGACACGCGCTGGTTGGCCTCGAGCTGGCGCTGCTGCGCCGCCATCAGGTCCAGCAGGGCCGACTGATAGTTGCCGTAGGTCGAAACGCGGCTCATCACACCATCCCCAGAAGCGTGTCGTACATCTCACGCGCGGCCTGGATCATCCGCGCTGAAGCGTTGAAGGCCTGTTGATAGGTCGTCAGCAGCACCAGCTCCTCGTCCAGGTTCACGCCCTCCTGGGCCACCTGACGGGACTTTGCCTCGTCGAAGACGGCGGCCGCCGCCTCGCTCTGCCGCTTCATCGAGGCGGCGCGACCGCCGATGTCCCCCGACAGCTCCGAGGCGTAGCGGGAGACCGACAGCACCCCGCCGACCGAGCCGCCCGCCGCATCGAAGCGGATGTTGTTCTGGCTGGCCTGGGACAGCCGCTGGGCCCCGCGTCCGTCCCCGGCGCTGACCGCGAGGGCGCCCACGCCCGCCGCCGGATCCATCTCCGCGAGCGCCAGCGAGGCGGGATTCCTCAGGATGTCGGCACGGACGGAAAAGCTGTCCGCGCGCGACGCCCGCGTCCCGCCGCCGATGCCGAAAAGGGCGGACAGCGAGACCCCCGACGGGACCTGTTCGGTCCGGTCCTGGGCGACCGAGAGCCGGTAACTCGCGCCGGGCTGCGGCGTGAAGCTGAGCGCGCCGTTGGCGTCAAGGCTGAAGCTGCCGAACCGCCCCACGCCGGTCACCGGGCTGTTCAGCTGGGCGAGCAGGCTGGCCATGTCGCCGCCGGCCGGGATCGACACCTCGACGTCCCTCAGCAGGGCGCCGTTCTCGGCGTTGAAGCGGAAGGTGATCGTCTCGCCCGCCGGGAAGCCGTGAGCCGAGGCCGACGTCAGGCCGGTGTCGTAGACCGAGGGCGCGGTCGTGCTGACCAGGTCGTTCAGGCCGAAGAAGTGCGAGAAGCCTCGCCCGACCTTGTTCGACGGCGTCGTGGCGTCATCGACCACCGCGACGCCGTTGGCGCCGGCGGCCTCGAGCGTCAGCGCGCCGTTGGTGAAGCTCGCCGTGGCGGCTCCGCCCAGCTGGGCGTTCAGCGTCGCCAGGAAGGTCGCGGGGGTCGCGGCGACGCCGTTGACCGTCATCGTGCCACCCGAGAAGACGATGTCCGCCCTCGCCTGGACGACCCCGGAGCCGTTGGTCACGACCACGCTCGAAGCGCCGGTGAAGCCCGCGATCGCGCTTTCGAAGGTCTGGCCGACGTTCTTGCCGGTGAGCGTCTTCGGCGGCGGCGCGGCGGTGTTGGCGTTGTGCGCCCGGTTCAGCTCGTCCGCCACCTTCGACATCAGTTCGGCGAGCCGCTCCGCCGCCGCCGGGGCGTCGGAGTCCCTGAGCTCGATCAGACCCTTCATCTCGCCCGAGTTCAGGTCGTCCATAAGGGTGCGTCGCACCCCACGCGGCTCAGTAATGTAGATGTCGCCGAAGGTCGTCTCCGGCTGGATGTCGCCGGAATAGCCGTACTCCAGCGTGGCGTAGCCCTGTCCCGCCAGCACCGTCCCCGCGCCCGTGCGGACCGTCACCCCGCCCAGGTCCCGCACCGAGATGCGGATGTCCATCAGCTCGCCCAGCTGGCCCAGCAGGGCGGCCTGGGCGCTCTCCGCGCCGGAGGCGTCGCCGCTGACCGCCTTGGACTTGGCGATCTCGTCGTTCAGCGCCTCGATCTGCTTCAGCAGGTCGTTGACCTCGTCCACCGCCCCGTGGAGCCGCTGGTCGGCGTCCGCGCGCGCGGCCTGGATCTGGGTCGAGATGCGCGAGGCCTCGTCGAACACAGCCTGGGCCTTGTACAGCGCGTCCTGCCGACGTGGCGTGGAGGTCGGCTCTTCCGCCAGGCTGGTGAAGGCGGCGAACACGTCGTCCACCTGGGCGAAGAAGCTCGACGTGCCGCCCGGGTCGCCGAACAGGGACTGGATACGGTCGTAGAGTTCGTAGCGCACGCCCTGCCGCGCCGCCTCAGAACTGGCGTTCAGAGACGCGGCCTGTAGGAACTTGTCGGTCGCCAGCCGGACGCGCGCGATGTCGGCGCCCGTGCCGATCCCCTGGGTCGTCACCGACACCTGGTCCGCGATCTTGCGGACGTAGCCGGGCGTGTTGACGTTGGCGACGTTGTCCGAAACCACCCGCAGCTGGGTCTGAGCGGCCATCATGCCGCTCGTCGAGGTGTTCATGATGAGGCTGAGCGACATCAGACAGCTCCGCCCGGCAGGCGTTGCGCGGCGCACGGCGGATCTTGCCGGGCTGCGGCCAGGCTGGACCGCGCCAACATCTTGAATTCATTACGCATGGGCCAGAAACCTCGCGAACCCTGAACGTCGAGAGGCAAGCGGCGGGCCACGGCCGCCGTGCCCGCCCCAGCGCGGCAAAAAAGACCAAGGCCCGGACCAACGCTGCCGGGCGAGCTGAAACGGCCTTCATGTTTTCAACGGGTTAGCCATGGCCCGCGCCTTGCGTGGAGGGCTCGAACATCGCGGCGCAGCAGGCGCCTTCCCCTTGCCTGACGGTTCAACCGCGTCATGTCCGACGTCGCCTTCGCCCTACAGACCCTGCTTCCCGGCGCCGGACCGCCCGGCGCGTGGGCGACGGCGTCTGCGGACGCCGAGGGCGCGGCCGGCGCCTTCGCCTCGGCGCTCGCGGCCCAGACCGGATCGCTGAACGTCGGCGCGCTGGTCGGGGGGACGGTCGGCGGGCCGACGCAGGTCGCGCCCGCGGCTCGCGCTTCCGCCGCGCCGTCGGCCCCTCCCGGAAAGCCGTCCGTCCCTGGGCGCGCCTCCCCCGCGGCCTTCGCGGAGGCGACGGCGCCGGCCGCTCCAGTCGCGCAGGCGACAGCGCCGATCGAGACCCCCGTCTCCGGCGGGGTGAAGTCGTCGATCGCGGACGCGGAAGAGACACCCGATCCCATCTCGACGTCCCTGGCCGACACCGTCGCGCTCGACCAGGCCGGCGACGGCGCTCTCGCCAGCCAGACGCAGGTGGGACCGCGGCCGGCGCCTGAGCCGCGTCCCGCCCCCGCCGCATCCGTCACGCCGGCTGGGACAGGCGCGCCCGGCCAGCCGGCTCCGGAAGCCCTGGCCCAGGCGCCCCGGACCCAGGCGCTCCCCACGGACGGGCCGGCCGAGGCGGCCGCCCTTCAGACGCTCGAGGAGACGCCCCGCCCCGCGACCCCGATCTCGCCTGGCGCCGGCTTGTCTTCGGTCGTGGCGTCGACGGCCCCGACGGGTCGTCGCTCCGCCGACGCGGCGTCGCTCGGCGCGCTTTCGACCAAGGGCGCGGATCGTGCGTCCGAAGCGCTGTCTGCAGACGACAAGCGACCGTCCGTGCGCCGGGCCGCGCAGGGTTCGTCATCCGCCGGTATGGGTGAGACGGCCTCGCTCGCGAACGCCGTCGCGGCGCCTTCCGCCGGTCCCGCCGGCCCGGCCGGATCCGCCCCCGGCGCGATCGACGGCCAGCGGGCCCAGGCCCCGGTCGAGGCCGCATCGCCGCTCGACCCGGCCGCGCTCGAGACATCAGCCGATGAGGCCGCCGCGAGCGGTTCGCTCGACGGCGAAAGCAGCGCTCCAGGCGACGTTCACGCGCCGGACGCCCGCGTGGCGGACCCCGGCCTGCACGGCCGCCTCAACGCCATCGCCCAGATCTCGGCGCAGATACTGCGCCGCATCGAGGGGAACGCGACCCGCTTCGAGGTCGCGCTGACGCCGGAGGATCTCGGACGCGTCGACGTCAGTCTTGAGATCGACGCCGAAGGCTCGCTGGTCGCCCGTCTGGCCTTCGACAATCCCGCCGCCGCCGCCGAGCTGCGCGGCCAGGCGGACCAGCTGCGGCGCGAACTGGAGTCCGCCGGACTTCAGCTGGCGCGCGACGCCCTGGAATTCACCGAGCGCCGTGACGGCGACGGCTCTCAGCGCTTCGACCGTCGCGGGTCCCGCGCCTTCGCGGGCGCCGTCGAACTGGCCGCCGAGATCGACGCGCCGCCCGCCTACCAATCATCCATGACGCCGCGCGGCGTCGATCTGAGGGTCTGATCAATGGTTGACGCCGTCACCACGAGCGACGCCGCCAGTCGGGTGTCTTCCGGCCGCACCAGCCTGGTCTCCAACTTCGAGACCTTCCTTCAGCTGCTGACCGCGCAGTTGAAGAACCAGGACCCCCTGTCGCCGCTCGACTCCAACGAGTTCACCGCCCAGCTGACCCAGATGGCCGGCGTGGAGCAGCAGTTGCTGACCAACGACCTGCTCACCAGCCTGCTCGACCAGAACCAGCAGGGCATAGGCGGAGCCGCCAACTATCTCGGACAGGACGTGACGGCGGCCTGGTCCGCCACCCGCCTAGAGGACGGCGCCGCCAACTGGAGCTACGAGCTCGCCGCCGACGCCTCGAACACCACGCTGGAGGTTCTGGACGGCTCCGGCCGCGTGGTCTGGTCCGGACCTGCGCCGGAGACCGAGAGCGGCCTGCACGGCTTCACCTGGGACGGCAGGACCACGGCGGGCGGCCAGGCGTCGGACGGCGGCGTCTACTCGCTGAGGGTCTCCGCCAAGACCGCCTCGGGCCAGACCGTCGACGCCCAGGTCCTGACCACCGGCCGCGTCAGCGGCGTCGAGATGTACGACGGCGAGCCCTACCTCGTCGTCGGCGCCTCCATCCTTCCCGTCAACACCGTGATCGCCCTGAGCGCGCCTCAGGACGACGCCTGATCTTCTCGTAAGGAGTCCATCGGATGAGCATCAACAGCGCCATGCTGGCGGGGGTTTCGGGCCTGACGGCCAACTCCTCCGCCCTCGCCGCGATCTCTCAGAACATCGCGAACGTGAACACCGTCGGCTACAAGCGCAGTGCGGCGGAGTTCCAGACGGTCGTCAACAGCCAGACCCGCGGCACCGGCTATTCCGCGGGCGGGGTGCTGGCGACGGCCCGGCACTACACCAGCCAGCTGGGCCAGCTGCAGCGCACCACGTCGGGTACGGACCTCGCGATCGACGGGCAGGGCTTCTTCGTCGTGACCGAGCGGCCCGAGGACATCGGCCGCACAGACAGTCGCCTGTTCACGCGGGCGGGCGCGTTCCAGATCGACAACCTCGGCTACCTCAAGAACTCGGCCGGCCTCTACCTCCAGGGCTGGCCGGTCGATGCCGACGGCAACGTCGATTACGACCCTTCCGACCTCTCGCGTCTGGGCTCGATCAACGTCGGCTCTGTCGGCGGCGCGGCGGAGCCGACGACCCGCGTGCAGTTGAACGCCAACCTGATGTCCAGCCAGGAGGCCAACCCCGCCAACCCGGCCATCGGGACCTATGTGGCCGGGGCCATGGCTGACGGGACCTTCATTCCCGACTTCGAGATCTCGGTGCCCGTCTCCGACTCCAAGGGCGGACAGCGCAACGTGATCATGTCCCTGCTGAAGAGCGACCAGCCGAACGAGTGGTACGTCGAAATCCGCTCGGCCGACCCCGCCGACATCGAGCCGGCGGCCGCCAACGGGCTGATCCAGTCCGGCGTGATCGCCTTCACGCCGAGCGGACGTCTGGACACCGACGGCATGGCGGCGGCCGCCACGTCCGCTTCGGGCCCCGGCTGGCTCTTCGACTACGCGGCGGGCGACACCACCATCTCGATCGGCGCCTCGACCGACACCACCGGCGTCCGCTGGGCCTCTGGACTCGGCATCGCCGCCCAGGACATCTCGTTCGACCTCGCCGCCGCGGCGGGCGGCCTGACCCAGTACGACAGCGCCTCGATCGTCCAGGCCACGCTGACCAACGGCACCGCCTTCGGCAACCTCAGCGAGATCGAGATCGACAACCAGGGCTTCGTCACGGCCATCTTCGACAACGGCGTGACCCGCCGCATCGCCCAGGTCGCCATCGCCACCTTCCCCAGCCCGGACAACCTGATCCAGCAGGGCGGCAACGCCTACCAGGTCAGCCAGAGCTCCGGCACCTTCAATCTGAAGACCCCGGGCGCGGGCGGAGCCGGGGCCATCGCCGCCTCTCAACTGGAGGCCTCGACCGTCGACCTGTCGTCCGAGTTCACCGGCCTGATCACGACCCAGCGCGCCTATTCGGCGTCGTCCAAAATCATCACGACGGCGGACGAGATGCTTGAAGAACTCATCCGCATCAAACGCTGATCGGTGAGTAACTCCGACTTCATCTCCATGAATCGTCGCGCAACCAGAATGAAGCTTTCGCTTCGCCCGAGGCGTCGGCTTAGGCGTTCCTTCACCACGACGCTTAAACGGCCCTTAGGCGGACACCGCTACGTTCACGATCCATACGGTGGTGGTGAATGAGGCAAAAGCCCATGCTGCAAGAGCGACGCCTGAACAGCAAAGGCGAACAGTACGTGGTCGGACCGACGGGCACGCCTCTGACGATGGCGGACCTCCCGCCGCCGAACACCGACCGCTGGGTCATCCGCCGCAAGGCCGAGGTGGTGGCCGCCGTGCGCGGCGGGCTGCTGTCGCTGGAGGACGCGCTGGCCCGCTATCGGCTGACGGCCGAGGAGTTCCTCGCCTGGCAGAAGGCCATCGACAAATGGGGCATGCAGGGTCTGCGCACGACCCGCATCCAGCACTATCGATCCTGACCCCTCCCGACGGATCGACTGATGCGGCCGCGTTTCCTCGAGGGACGCGGCCGTTGTCATTGTCTTGACCCCCGGCCGGCGCCGTGCCCTTAGCGCGGCCCGATGAAGACCGCCGACTTCGATTTCGACCTGCCGGAGGACCGGATCGCGCTGCGCCCGGCCGAGCCCCGCGACAGCGCCCGCCTGCTGGTGGTGCGCGACGGGTGCCTGTCGGACCGGGTCGTGCGCGACCTTCCGGACCTGCTCCAGCCCGGCGACGCCCTGGTGTTCAATGACACGCGGGTGATCCCCGCCCGCATGGACGGGGTGCGCGAGCGCGACGGCCTGACCGTGGAGGTCGAGGCGACGCTGCACCAGCGGCGCGGGCCAAGCGGCTGGTCGGCGTTCATGAAGCCCGGCAAGCGGCTGAAGGTCGGCGACACGGTGCGCTTCGAGACCCTGACGGCGACCGTCGCGGCCAAGGGCGAGGACGGCCTGGTCGACCTGGACTTCGACCTTCAGGGACCCGCGCTGGACGACGCGATCCGCGCCGTCGGTCACATGCCGCTGCCGCCCTACATCGCCGCGCGCCGACCGGAAGACGCGCGGGACGATGAGGACTATCAGACCGTCTTCGCCACCCACGACGGCTCCGTCGCCGCTCCCACGGCGGGCCTGCACTTCACGCCCGGGCTGTTGGAGGCGCTGAAGGCGCGGGGCGTCTCGACCCATGCCGTGACGCTGCACGTGGGCGCGGGCACCTTCCTGCCGGTCAAGGCCGATGACGTCGCCGACCACCGCATGCACAGCGAATGGGGTGAGGTCTCGCCCGAGACCGCGGACGCCCTGAACGCGGCGCGCGCCGCCGGAGGCCGCATCGTCTGCGTCGGCACCACCTCGCTGCGCCTGCTGGAAAGCGCGACCGGCGCGGACGGCGTGATCCGCCCCTTCCACGGAGACACGGCGATCTTCATCACGCCCGGCTATCGTTTCCGGGCCGCCGACGTGCTGATGACCAACTTCCACCTGCCGAGGTCGACGCTGTTCATGCTGGTCAGCGCCTTCTGCGGGCTGGAGACGATGAAGGCCGCCTACGCCCACGCGGTGGGACGCGGCTATCGCTTCTATTCCTACGGCGACGGCTCCCTGCTGTTCAGGAGCGCCTAATGGGTCTCGAATTCACGCTTCACGCCACCGACGGCCGCGCCCGCACCGGCGTGATCTCCACGCCGCGCGGCGAGATCCGCACCCCCGCCTTCATGCCCGTGGGCACCGCCGCCACGGTCAAGGCGCTGACGGTAGATCAGGTGGCCCAGACCGGCGCCGACATCATCCTGGGGAACACCTACCACCTCATGCTCCGCCCGGGGCCGGAGCGGATACAGCGGCTGGGCGGGCTGCATCGCTTCATGCGCTGGGACAGGCCGATCCTGACGGACTCCGGCGGGTTCCAGGTGATGAGCCTGTCGGGCATCTCCAGGGTGACCGAGGAGGCCGTGACCTTCTCCAGCCACATCGACGGCTCCAAGCACGTGCTGACGCCGGAGCGCTCGATCGAGATCCAGGCCGATCGGCTGGGCTCGGATATCGTCATGCAGCTGGACGAATGCGTGTCCTGGCCCGCCGAGCGCGACCGGGCGGACGCGGCCATGAAGCTGTCGGCCCGCTGGGGCGCCCGGTCCAAGGCGGCGTTCGGCGCCCGGGAGGCTCAGGCGCTATTCGGCATCCAGCAGGGTTCGACCTTCGAGGACCTGCGTCGCGAGTCCGCCGAGCGGCTGATCGAGATCGGCTTCGACGGCTACGCCATCGGCGGGCTGGCGGTCGGCGAGGGGCACCAGGCGATGTGCGAGGTGCTGGACTACGCCCCCGCCATGCTGCCGCAGGACCGGCCGCGCTATCTGATGGGCGTCGGCAAGCCGATCGATCTGGTAGAGGCGGTCTGGCGCGGGCTGGACATGTTCGACTGCGTGCTGCCGACCCGCGCGGGGCGTCACGGCCAGGCCTGGACCTGGTCCGGGCCGATCAATCTGAAGAACGCCCGCTTCGCCGAGGATGACGCGCCGCTGGACGAGGCCGTCCCGTGCCCCGCCAGCCGCGACTATTCGCGGGCCTATCTGCACCACCTGATCCGGGCCGACGAGATCCTGGGGAAGACGCTGCTGACGTGGCACAACATCGCCTTCTATCAGGCGCTGACGGGCGCCATGCGCACAGCGATCGCCCAAGGCCGCTTCGACGCCTTTCGCGCCGATTTCCACGCCCGCCAGGGCGCCTAGCCCCGCCGCCGGCGCTCCGGCTGGAACCAGCTGGGCGCCGCCGGCGGCGCGCAGTTCCGCTGCATGCCGACGCCCTTCAGATACGCCCGGCGCAGGCGACCGGCCTGGATCGCCGCCTGAACCTCGCGGCTGTGCGCCTCGGCGCCGCTGAGACGCCGCACCCAGCTGCGCAGCGGGATGAAGTCCGTGGCGGTGTCGCGAATGGCCTCGAGCGTCGCGTCGGCGGCGGCGTCCGAGGCCCGCTCGCTCATCAATCGGCCGTCCGGCGCCGGCTGTTCGTCCGCGTCCGGGCCCAGCGCGTCGTCCAGCCGCCGGACCTCCGCCGCGATGCTGGCGCAGCGGGTCAGGTTGCGGGTGTCATAAGGCGCGGCCTCGGCCTGGAGCAGGACGGTCGGGATCTCGTCGCGACGCAGGTTCAGGTCTTCGAGCGGCGCCGCGGCGGCGTCCACGAAACCCTCCCGCACCGTGCTGGCCCCCTCGCCGGCGGAGCGCATGGCGGCGCAGCCGCCGAGCGCGAGGGGCGCGGCCAGGCAGATCGACAGGATGAAAGCGGTTCGGATCATGCGCCGCAAACGGCCAAGCCTCGGTTCGGGTTCATTTCGGCCAGGGATCATCCACGTTCCCCGACCGCGTTCAACGGGTCCCAGCGTTCGTCGCGGCTCCGGCCGCCTCGACCACGGCCGCGCATACCCGATCCATGTCGTCGTCCGTGATGGTCGGATGGGTCAGGAACGCCAGCGACGTCTCCCCCAGCGCGCGCGCCGTCGGCAGGCGCCCCGCGGGCCGCGCGCCCTCGAACGCGCCCTCCAGATAGATTTCCGGCGCCGAACCATGGACGCAGAAGCCGCCCCTGGCGTTGATCTCCTCGATGAGGCGATCGCGGGTCCAGCCCTCGGCCAACCGCTCCGGTCGCACGAAGGCGTAGAACCGGTACCAGGCATGGGTCACGCCCTCGCTCACCGGGGGAACCCGAAACAGCGACAGAGGCTCGACGGCCGCGCGCAGCCGCTCCGCCAGCGCGGCGCGGCGCGCCGTCCACGCCGGCATGCGGTCCAGCTGGATCAGCCCGATCGCCGCCTGCATCTCGATCATGCGGCCGTTGCCGCCGACATGGTCGTGGACCAGCCGAGGGCCGGGCGGGTGGGGGCGCTCGTACATAGCCTCCCAGCTCTTGCCGTGATCCTTCAGCGACCAGACGCGAGCCCACAGCGCCGCGTCGTCGGTCGTGATCATGCCGCCCTCGCCGCCGGTGGTCATGATCTTGTCCTGGCAGAACGACCACGCGCCCACATGCCCGATGGAGCCGACCGATCGACCGCGATAGCGCGCCCCATGGGCTTGGGCGCAGTCCTCGATCACCTTCAGCCCGCGCTCGGCCGCCAGGGCCAGGATCGGGTCCATATCGCACGGCATCCCGCCCAGATGGACGCAGATGACGGCCCGGGTTCGCTCCGTCAGCACGGCTCGGATCGTGTCGGCGGTGATGTTCTGGCTGTCCGCATCCACGTCGGCGAAGACCGGCCTCGCCCCAGTCATGAGGATCGAGGACGCCGAGGCGACGAAGGTGCGCGGCGTCGTCACCACCTCGTGGCCCGGTCCGATGCCAAGGCCCTTCAGCGCCAGATCCAGGGCGATCGTTCCGTTGGCCAGCGCCACGGCGTGGCGGACGCCGACCCAGTCGGCGAAGGCGTGCTCGAACCTCCGGCACAGTTCACCGGTCCAGTAGTTCACCCGGTTGGACCGCAGCACGTCGGCCACGGCCTCGACCTCTTCCGGCGTGTAGCTCGGCCAGGGCGGCAAGGGCGCGTTCAACATCGACCTGAGGCTCCGCGTCGCGGCCGTGCTGCGCCCCGACTCACGGCCTGACGCTAGAGCCTGATCGGCTTGAGTGGAATCGCCTGGCGATTCCGATTGAGTCGTGGCTCAGGCTCTCACTCGAGACTGGACCGTAGTCGGCGGACGAAGGGAGGAATTGTGCAGCGCGGTCACGGTTGAGGCGCCGCGCGCGCGGACGGGGGCGTCGAGAGTTGTCGAGATCGGGACGCGCCTCTAAGGAAACAGGCGTCACCGGGGGATATTCACCATGCGCGTCGCGATGATCGGGACCGGCTATGTAGGGCTGGTGTCCGGAGCCTGTTTCGCGGACTTCGGCCATGTCGTGACGTGCATCGACAAGGACCCTTCCAAGATCGAGCGCCTGGAGCGGGGCGAAATCCCGATCTTCGAGCCGGGGCTGGACGATCTGGTGGCGCGTAACGTGCGCGAGGGTCGACTGTTCTTCACGCTCGAGGGCGCCGAGGCGATCCGCGAGGCCGACGCGGTGTTCATAGCCGTCGGCACGCCGTCCCGGCGTGGGGACGGCCATGCGGACCTGTCCTACGTCTACGCCGCGGCCGAAGAGATCGCGGGTCTGATTCAGGGCTTCACCGTCGTCGTCACCAAATCGACCGTCCCGGTCGGCACAGGCGACGAGGTCGAGGCCATCATCCGTCGCGTGAACCCGGACGCCCGGTTCGCGGTGGTGTCCAATCCGGAGTTCCTGCGCGAGGGCGCGGCGATCGGCGACTTCAAGCGTCCCGACCGGGTGGTGGTGGGCGTCAATGACATCGACAGCGAGACCGGCCGGCGCGCGAAGGCCGTCATGAACGAGCTCTACCGCCCGCTGAACCTGAACGAGAGCCCATTGCTCTTCGTCGGGCGCCGCACCTCGGAGCTGATCAAGTATGCGGCCAACGCCTTCCTGGCCATGAAGATCACCTTCATCAACGAGATGGCGGACCTGTGCGAGGCGGTGGGCGCCGACGTGCAGCAGGTCGCTCGCGGTATCGGCCTGGACAAGCGCATCGGCGCCAAGTTCCTGCACGCCGGGCCGGGCTACGGCGGCAGCTGCTTTCCGAAGGACACCATCGCCCTGGTCCGGACGGCCCAGCAGTACGGCGCCCCGACCCGCCTGATCGAGACGACGGTGGAGGTCAACGACAGCCGCAAGAAGGCCATGGCCGGCCGCGTCGAGGCGGCGCTGGGCGAGGCGGTGAAGGGCAAGACCGTCGCCCTGCTGGGTCTGACCTTCAAGCCCAATACCGACGACATGCGCGACGCCCCCAGCCTCGATATCGCCAAGGCCCTCATTGCGTCCGGCGCCCGGGTCCAGGCTTTCGACCCCGAGGGCATGCACGAGGCCGCCAAGATGCTGGACGGCGTGGAGATGAAGGCGGACGCCTACGACGCCGCCCAGGGCGCCGACGCCGTCGTCATCGTCACCGAATGGGACCCGTTCCGGGCCCTGGACCTGGACCGGCTGAAGGGACTGATGGCGCAGCCCGTGCTCGTCGATCTCAGGAACATCTACCGCCCGGAGGACATGGCCGCGCGGGGGTTCCGCTACTCCGGCGTCGGACGGGGCGCGGCCTGATCAGTCCAGGGTGACGGCGCGGGCGACATCCAGCCTGACCCGAACCGCGTCCCCGACACGCACCGCGCCCGGCGCGGCCAGCAGCGTCGCGCGCGCGCCCTGCCTCTCTACATCCACCTCGGCCTGATCGCCGGCGTAGGCGACAGACACGACCGCAGCCTCCAGTCCGTCGGCAGACAAGCTCAACGCCTCGGGGCGGAACATCACATGGGCGGGACCCTCCGGACCGTCGGACGCCACCTCGCCCCAGGGCGTGAGCACCCGCCCGCCGGCACGGTCGCCCATCGCCACCTCGACATCGCCCAGCAGGCGCGCCGCCGAAAGCGACACAGGGCGCGCGTAGCAGTCCTCTGGCGAGCCCGCCTGCAAGACCCTGCCCTGATCCATCAGTATGAGGTCGTCGGCCATCAGCATGGCGTCGCGGGCGTCGTGGGTGACGATCAGGGCGGCGACCCCGGCGGCCTTCAGCGTACGGGCCAGGTCCTCGCGCACCTCGGCCCGGAGGTAGGCGTCGAGGCTGGAGAAGGGCTCGTCCAGCAGGATCGCGCGCGGTTCGGGCGCCAGCGCCCGCGCGAGCGCGACGCGCTGCTGCTGTCCGCCCGAGAGCTGATGCGGCCAGTCCCCGCCACGGTCGCCGATGCCGACCCGCTCCAGCCAGTGCGCGGCCTGTTCGCGGCGCGCCGCGCGCGGCAGATGCGCCAAGCCGAACGCCACATTGTCGATGACGCTCAGATGGGGAAACAGCGCATGGTCCTGGAACACCAGCCCGATGCGTCGCCGCTCGGGCGGAACGGCGCGGCGCGTCGAAGCGATCAGGGTCTCGCCGTGGCGAATGACGCCGCCGTCCAGCGGCTCCAGCCCGGCGATCATCCGCAGAAGCGTGCTCTTGCCGCAGCCGGACGGCCCCAGCAGCGCCGTGATGCGCCCAGGCTCCAGCCGCAGGCTGACGCCGTCCACGGCGGTGCGTCGTCCGAAACGGCGCGTCAGGTCTTCGCAGATCAGGGGCTCGGCGGTCACTAGGTCGGTCCCGGCCGTCCGGCGGCCACGCGACGGCTAAGCCACATCACGCCCGGCAAGGCCAGAAGGATGATCATCAGCGACGGCGGCCCCGCCTGCGCCAGCCGCTCGTCCTGGGCGTAGTTCGACGCCAGCACCGCCAGGGTGTCGAAGTCGAAGGGCCGGAGGATCAGGGTCGCCGGCAGTTCCTTCAGCACGTCGACGAAGACGATGATCAGGGCGGTGAAGACGGCCCCGCGCGCGGCGGGCAGGCGCACTCCGAAGGCGGCCGCCGTCTCGCTGCGGCCGAGGAGGCGCGCGGCCCCCACCATCGAGGGGGTGGCCCGCAGCAAGCCAGCCTCGACCGGCTCGAGCGCGGCGGCGGCCAGTCGGGCTGCGTAGGCGTAGATCAGGAGCGCCACGCCCCAGCCGAAGCCCGACGCCGCCCCCGGCGCGACGCTCCAGACCACGGCCGCGGGGGCAAGCAGGCCGATCGCCATCACGGCGCCCGGCGTCGCATAGCCCAGGCTGACCGCACGCCCGACCGGTCCCAGCCTCGCCAGCGTCAGGGCCAGCAGCGTCGCCAGCAGCACCGTCGCCGCCGCGCCGCCGACGCCGAGCGTCAGGGTGCGGACCGCCGCCGGGACCAGCCGGCTCCACGCCGGCTCGATCTCCAGGGCCGAGAGGAACAGCCAGGTCGCCGGGATCAGCAGGGCGAAGGCCAGGAGCAGGGTGCAGAACAGGGTCGCCGCGAGCGCCGCGAGACCCGTCAGCCGCGCGGGCTGGAACGGCCGCTGCCCTGCCCGCCCGTAGCGGCGCTTGCCCCGCGACGCCCGCTCGATCCAGATCAGCAGGGCGGCGGTCGCCAGAAGCGGCAGGGCGAAGCGGGCGGCGGCGGCCGGCGAGCCATAGACCGACCAGGCCCGCACCACGCCGGTGGTCAGGGTCTGGACGTTCAGGAACTGCACCGCGCCGTAGTCCGCCAGCGTCTCCATCACCGTCAGCGACAGCCCCGCCGCCAACGCCGGCCAGGCCATCGGCAGGGCGACGCCGGCGAAGGCGCGCCACGGCCCCGCGCCCAGCGTGCGCGCCGCCTCAACGGCCTGCGCCGCCTGGGCTTCCAAAGCCGCGCGCAGCGTCAGATAGGTGTAGGGATAGAAGGCCAGCCCGAGCACCAACGCCGCGCCCCACAAGGATCGCAGGGACAGCGGCAGATCAAATCCCGCCTCCGCCCTCAGGAAGGTCCGGAACGGGCCCGCCACGTCCAGCAGATCCGCATAGCCATAGGCCACGGCGAAGGCGGGCGCCGCCAGCGGCAGGGCCAGCGCCCAGGTGAACAGCCCCCGCCCCGGGAACCGGTGCATCGCCACCAGCCAGGCGGCGACGGCCCCCAAACCCCCGGCGATGACCGCGACCAGCACGACCAGCGCGGCAGAGGTCGCCGCATAGCGCGCCACGTCCGCCGCCGCGATGTCCGCGGCGCCCGGCCTCAGCGCCGCCGCGACCACGCCGCCCAGCGGCAGAAGCAGCGCGAGCGTGACCAGCAGGCCCAGCCACGTCAGCGGCGAGGCCAGCCACTCCCCGAGCGCGCGGCGCGCCGGGCCGGTGAGGGCGAGGTCGCTTATCGCCAGCCCGCCGCGCTCATCATCGACTGCGCCTCGGCCTGACGCGGGCCATAGGTCGAGACCGCCATCGGATTGGCCTGGAAGTCGGCATAGGCGTCGACCGGCGCGGGGGCGGGCACGTCGGGGCTGGCGGGGAACTCGTTGTTCATCCGCGACACCAGCGTCTGGGACTCCGGCGACGACAGGAATTCCAGCAGGCGGACGGCGTTGTCGCGGTTCGGCGCATTAGCCGTCACCCCGCCGCCCGACACGTTCACATGCGCCCCCTGCCCGTTCAGCGACGGGAACGACAGACGCAGCTTGCCGGTCACCTCCTGATCGGCCGCCTCGCCGTTGGCCATGCGGATGAAATAGTAGCTGTTGGTCAGGGCGATCTCGCACACGCCCGCCGCGACGGCGCGGATCTGGTCGCGGTCGCCGCCCTCGGGCGGACGGGCCATGTTGGCGACCACGCCCTCGACCCACTGACGCGCCCGTTCCGGACCCCAGGCCTCGATCAGCGCCCCGACCAGCGACAGGTTGTAGACGCTGTCCGACGAGCGGACGCACAGCCGGCCCCGGAAGCGCGGCGAGGCGATCTCCTCATAGGTGTCGATCTCTTCGGGCCGCACCCGCGCCGGATCATAGGCGACGATGCGGGCGCGGCGGGCGAAGCCGAACCACTCGCCGTTCGGCGCGCGCAGGTTCGCGGGTATGCGGCCGTTGATGGTGTCCGACGTCGTCGGCTGGAACAGCCCCGCGTTCTGGGCCCGCCACAGAGCGCCGGCGTCGGCGGCCACGAAGACGTCGGCCGGGCTGGCCTGGCCCTCGGCCTGCATCCGCGCGATCAGCTGGTCGGGATTGCCCTCGACCACATTGACGCGAATGCCCGTCTCCTCGGTGAACCGCTCATACAGCGCCTCGTCGGCGTCGTAGTGGCGAGCGGAATAGACGTTCACCACCCCGGCGTCGGCCGGGGCCGCCTGCTCGGTGTTCTGTCCGCAGGCCGCGAGCACGAGCGCGGTCACGGCGGCCGCGGCGAGGTGGGTGAGGCGCAGGGTCATGGAGGTCTCCTTCGAAGATAAGGCCCTACCAGCGCTGAGAACGGGTCGCAACGCTGGCGGGGGTCGCGGGCGGCGTCAGAACCTCGCGGCGAGGGTGAGCCGCGCGTTCAGGGGCGCGCCCGGGGTTAGATTGTTGTTGTTGTGCGCATCGGCCCAGTAGTCCTCGTCCAGCAGGTTCTCGACGTTCAACTGCACATCGACGCTCGGCGTCAGCGCATAGAAGACCGCCGCGTCGACCCGGGTGAAGCCCGGCAGGCGCGTGGTGGCGGCCGTGGTCCGGATCGCCGCCCACTGGTCGGACTGATGGGTCACGCCGAGGCCGAGGCCCAGCCGCTCATTGACCTCGAACCGGTTCCAGAGGGCGATGCTGGTCTTCGGGGTCTGGGCAAGGTCGATCAGATCGTTGCCCTCCAGATGCGCGTCTTGCCAGGCGTAGCCGCCCGACACGGTCCAGCGCTCCGTGATCCGCCCCGCGACGCCGAGCTCCAATCCCCGGGTCACCGTCTCGCCGACATTGATCGTAACGGTCGGGTCCGCCGGATCGGGCGTCGTGGCGTTGGTGCGGCGGAGCTCGAACAGGGCGGCGGTCAGGCTGAACAGCGGAGACACGTCCCACTTGGCGCCGACCTCCACGTTCTCGAACTCTTCCGGCTCAAGGTTCTGGGTGGTCGGCGTCAGCGAGCCGAACTGCTCCCCCGAGCGGGGCAGGAAGGACCGGCTGTAGCTGGCGTAGAGGGACGCGGTCTCGACCGGCTTGTAGACCAGTCCGACCCGCGGAGAGACCTCCTCGTCGACCCGGGCGAACGGGCGATCCGGGTTCGGCAGGAAGTCGACGCCCTCGATGTCGAACCGGTCCCATCGCAGCCCGAGGATCAGGTCGACATGGCGCCCCAGGCCGATCTGGTCCTGGGCGTAGACCGAGGTGGTGCGCACCCGGCTGGTGGTCTCACGCGAGGGGGTGGTGAACTCCACCGTCGGGTAGACCGGGTTGCTGAGGCTGAGCGTCGGCGCGGACAGCACGCCGTTCAGGCGCAAGCCATCGGTCTCCTGGTCGCCGTACTCGAAGCCGACCATCACCCGATGCTCGATCGGACCGCCAAGGTGTTCCCAGATCAGGTTGGACTGGAACAGCCAGTTGCGGCGGTCGGTGGTGTCCAGATAGTTGGCCAGCGGCACCTCGCCCGTGGGCGACGTCGCCGGCCCGCCGGGGAAGACGTTGGCGTAGAGCTTGTCGTAGTCGGCGCCGACGAGGGTGGCGTTCAGGCTGAGCGCGTCGCTGAGCCGCCCCTCGACCCGCAGCTTGGCGATGTGGGCCTTCAGCGTCGTGACGTTGGCGCCCGGCACGCCGAAGAAGCGTTCGTCGTAACCTTCCAGGGGACGTCCCTGGAACGACGGCACGCCCCGGTCCGTCGTGCGTTCGTCGTCGATGTATTCGTAGGACAGGCCGGCGTTCCAACCCGGCGCGATCTCCGCGGCGAGGTAGGGGTTGATGGCGAAGCGCTCGCCCTCGACGAAGTCGCGGAAGCTCTCGCTCCGCTCGGCCATCATGTTCAGGCGCAGCGCCGTGGCGTCGTTCAGCGGCCGGTTCACGTCGGCCCAGACGCCGTAGCCGCCGAAGCTGTCGGCGAAGACCCGTCCGCCGCCGAAGGCCGCGTCGGCGCTCGGAGCCTTCTGCACGCGGTTGATGATGCCGCCGCCGCCGCCCCGGCCGAAGATCAGCGCGTACGGCCCTCGCAGCACCTCGACCCGCTCCAGGTTGTAGAGCGGCCGGTAGTACTGGACGTCGTCCCGCACCCCGTCGATGAAGAAGTCGGCGGTGGTGTTCTGGCCGCGCAGGGTGATCTGGTCGCGGTTGCCCTCCCCCTGACCGACGGTGACGCCGGGCACATACCGCAGCACGTCGCCCAGGCTGTCCATCGCCTGATCCTGAATCTGGCGGCGCGTGACGACGGTCACGCTCTGGGGCACGTCGATCAGGGGCGTGTCCGTCTTGGTCGCGGTGATGGTGTTGACCGCCAGATAGCCGCGTTGCTCTCCGGTCACGACGATCGGAGCCACCTGCGTCGCCTCCGGACCCCCGGGATCCAAGGCTCCCACGCCCAGCAAGGCGGATGCGGCGACCGTGACAAGAAGGCTCATGAGATTGACTCGCAAAACGACGGAGCGTCGCTTTATTGCAAGCCGTTCGCACTTGCAAGCGGGGTGGCGGTCAGGCCGCCTTCAGCCTCAGGCGCGCCTTCAGCAGCGGCTCGAAGAGGGCCCGGGCGAGATGCCGCACCACCGGGACCGCCACGCCATCGCCCGTGACATGGTAGGCGTCCGTGGCGCTCCTCGGCAGCACGAAGTCGTCGCCCAGTCCCATCAGCCGCGCCGTCTCGCGCGGGGTCATCAGCCGCGTCCGCACCCGCTGCTGCTCCACCACCATCAGGACCTGGCGACTCGAACCGCCGGCCGGAGTGCGCAGGCAGCCGGCGCGTCCGTCGAAGCGCACCTCGGCCCGCTGTATCCGTCCGCCTCGCCCGTCGGGACGGGTTCGGCGATACACCGCCCCCACCGTGCGCTGAGGCTTCGCCAAAGCCGCGCGGACCTGCTCGAGGTGTGACGGCGCCATCAGGTCGAGGATCGCCTTGGTGCGGGCCTGGCTGTGCCAGAGCGCGGGCTCCCGCACCTCTTCGATCAACTCGACCAGCGGAGCGACAGGGTCGGAGGGCGGCGCCACGCGCCACCACGCCATCCGCTCGCGCAGAGACTGGGGCAAGCCCGCGACGGCCCTGACCAGAGCCGGGGTGTGAAACGGCGCTTCAGGCCCGCCGGCGTCCGCCATCCGCCAGTCGGCGTCCTCCCGCACGCCGATGACGAACAGGCGCGGGCGGCTCTGCGGCACGAACAGGTCAGCGTTGATGACCAGGGCCCCGACGCGATAGCCGCTGTCGACGAAGGCGCGGCAGATCACCCCGAAATCCGCGCCGCCGCGCGAGGTCAGGGTCCCGCAGACGTTCTCGACCGCCACGATCCGGGGCGCGCGGCCCTCGCCGATCAGCCCGTCCACGAGTCGCCAGAAGCCGTGAAAGGCGCCCGATCGCTGCCCCGCCAGCCCCGCGCCCGCTCCGGCCAGAGACAGGTCCTGACAGGGAAACGACCCCCACATCAGGTCCGCCACGCCGGGCAGCCGCGCCACCTCGATCCCGTGGATGTCCCCGACATGCAGCTCCGCGCCGTCGCCCCAGTTGGCGCGATAGGTCTCGGCCTTCTTGGGATCGATGTCGTTGGCGAAGACGCAGCGCCAGGCGTCACCCAGCCCGGCGCGAACCATCCCGCCGCCGGCGAAGAACTCATAGACCTCAGGCATCGCGGGAATCGCCCATGGTTTCAGGCTGGGGCCTGGGGCTCACGACGTCCAGATGGCCGCCGATGTCCGACCGGGACGCGTCGATCGCATTCGGCGTCCGGTCAAGCCAAGGTCAGGGTGACCGGCTCGCCCGCCACGGCGGAGGGCGCGATCCAGACGTCGAACTCGCCCGGCTCGGCCACCCGGCGCAGGTCCGGATTGACGAAGGCCAGGTGATCGCGGCCGATGGTGAACTCCACCGTGATGGACTGGCCGGGCGCCAGTCGCACCTTGCGGAAGTCCTTCAGCTCGCGCACCGGCCGGGCCAGGCTCGCGACCCGGTCGTGGACATAGAGCTGGGCGACTTCCTCGCCCTCGCGCCCGCCCACATTGGTGATCCGGCAGCGCGCCGTCACCGATCCGTCGGCGTTCATCCGCGCCGCGCTCAGCTCGACCGGGCCGTACTCGAAGCGGGTGTAGGTCAGGCCGAAGCCGAACGGATACAGCGCCTCGTGCGTGACCTCGCGATAGCGCGCCTTGTACTCCGCCCCCTCCGGCGTCAGCTGCGGGCGGCCGGTCCGGCGATGGTTGTAGAAATAGGGCTGCTGGCCCGAGGCCTGCGGGAAGCTGACCGGCAGGCGGCCGCTGGGCGCGTGCTCGCCGAAAAGGATGTCGGCGATGGAATGGCCTGTCTCCGACCCCAGGAACCAGGTCGCCAGAATGGCCTGGGCCTCGCGCACCGCACCCTCGATCGCCAGCGCCCGTCCGTGCCTGAGCAGCACCACCACCGGCTTGCCGGTGGCGATCACGGCTTCCGCCAGCGCCTGTTGCGGCGCGGGCAGGCCGATGTCGATGCGCGACTGGGCCTCGCCGGACATGTTCTGGGTCTCGCCGACGGCCAGCAGCACCACGTCCGCCGCTTGGGCCGCCCGCACCGCGGCTTCGATCCCGCCGTCGATCGGCGCCTCGACGTCGGAACCCTTCACTGTCGTGAAGGTGGCGCCGGCCGCGCGCAGGCCGGCCTCGAGGCTGACCACGTTCTCCTTGCCGCCGAGCCAGGCCCAGGGGCCGAACAGATTGTCCTCGTCCGCGCCGAACGGGCCGATCAACGCCAGGCGCCGGTCCTTGGAAAGGGGCAGCAGGTCGCCCTCGTTCCTCAGCATCACGATCGACTTGCGCCCCGCCTCGCGGCCCAGGGCACGGATGTCGGCGGGGGCGGCGCCCGCCTCCTCCCGCGCCGGGTCCAGCGAACGGTACGGGTTGTCGAACAGGCCGATCACCGCCTTGATGCGCAGCAGCCGCCGCACCGCCTCGTCGACCACGGCCTCGCTCAGCCGCCCCGACCGGACCAGGTCCGGCACGTGGTCGCGGTAGAAGCCAGACGCCATGCTCATGTCGACGCCCGCATAGAGGGCCTTCAGCGTCGCGTCCGGCGCGTCGGCGGCATAGCCGTGCGCGATCAGCTCCATATCGGCGGTGTAGTCCGAGACCACGAAGCCGTCGAAGCCCATCTCGCCGCGCAGCATGTCGGTCATCAGCTTGCGGCTGCCGCTGGCGGGGACGCCGGCGATGTCGTTGAAGGCGCTCATCACCGTCAGCGCCCCGGCCTCAAAGGCGGCGACGAACGGCGGCAGGTGCACCTCGCGCAGCGTCGTCTCCGGGATGTCGGCGCTGGCGTAGTCCATGCCGCCGGTCACCGCGCCATAGGCGGCGAAGTGCTTCGGGCAGGCCAGCATGGAGTCGTCGGCCAGCAGGTCCGGCCCCTGGAAGCCCTTGACCCGCGCCGCGGCGAAGACGCAGCCCAGGTGCACGTCCTCGCCGGCGCCCTCGGCAACCCGGCCCCAGCGCTGGTCCCGCGCCACGTCCACCATGGGCGCGAAGGTCCAGTGCAACCCCGCCGCCGACGCCTCGATCGCCGCGTAGCGGGCGGTGCGCTCGGCCAACTCCGGCTCGAAGCTGGCGCTCTCGCCCAGCGGGATCGGGAACACGGTCTTGTAGCCGTGGATGATGTCGGCCCCGAAGATCAGCGGGATCTTCAGCCGGCTCTCCTCCACCGCGATCCGCTGCAGCTCGCGCGCACCCGCCGCGCCGACCCCGTTGAACAGGCCGCCGACTTCGCCGTCGCGCACCTGGTCCAGGATCTCGGCCCGTTCCGCCAACTGAGTGGGATTGGCGTTGGCGAAGGCGCCGGCGCGCGACAGGTCGGGCATGATGGTCAGCTGACCGGCCTTCTCCTCCAACGTCATCCGCCGGATCAGGTCCTCGATCCGCGCCTCGTCCGCCGCGCTGGCCCGGACGGGGGGCGCGGTCATAGCGATGGCCAATGCGCTCGCGCCCATCAGAACGCTCCGCCGGTCGAGGTTGAGGGCGGGACGGTCGGGCATGGCGAACTCCAGTCGTGGGTCATGGGCGTCACTCGGGCGAAGATCATCGGGTCAGAACCACCAGCCGTCCTGGGGTCGAAAGGGTGAAGGCGCCGTCCCTGGGGCTGAGGGGACGTCCGTCGAACGTGGCGGAAAGCGCCGTGGATTCCAAAGGCCAGGGCAGGACGAAGCCGCCGGGCGGGGCGGCGCCCTCCACCGTCAGCTCCAGCCCGCCGTCGGTGCGGCGCAGACGATAGGTCAACGCACCATAGGGCGTGCGTACGTTCTCCACGCCGACGCCCTCCCCGTCCAGCCACGCCTCGGGCACGCCGGCGGCCAGCACCAGCGCCTGGTCCTGCGCGCGCTCGTAAACCAGCAGGTCCAGCGCCGAGCGGATGTAGTCGGAGCTGATCCAGGCGTGGGGCATGTCGCCGATGAAGCGCGGCTCGCGCAGATGGCGTCCCACCACCTCGGCCCAGCCGTTCCAGGGCCGGGGCCGCATATCGCTGAAATAGAAGTCGAGCGCCGCGACGGCCTGATCCCGCCGTCCCAGCCGAACCAGGGCGCCGACGTTCCTCAGCTCATAAGGCGTGTAGTCGGCCCATTCCGCGCGGTTCGACAGCCGCGCCTCGAAGTTGGCCCACCAGCGGTCGAAGGTGTTCCGCAGTAGGTCCTGCGGCAGCTCGGCCTGCAGCCCGCCGGGCGACAGGGCGATGGTGGTCGAGGTGGCGTCGAAGTCGCCCCGGTCGGCGGCGCCAGCGATCCAGTCGATGCCGTGATGCTCGGCCGTGGCCAGGATACTTGCCATCACATCGGCGGCGAACTCCGCCTCGGAGCGGCGGAACGCCTCGGCCGCGTCGGTCTCGCCGAGCTGTTCGGCGACATAGATCGCCTCGCGGTAGCCGAGCAGGCCCCAGAAGTCGTCCCAGTACGAATAGGCCGGCTTGTCCGAATATCCCTCATGGCTGATCGACGGCGGCAGAAGCCCGTAGAGATGTCTCGTCTCCGGCGTCTGGTTCGCAGGCGTGCGTGTTTCGGCGCGCAGCTGGTCCATGTAGCGGATCGCGCCCTGCACGCCCGGCCACGCCCGGCGCAGCAGCTCCCGGTCGCCGGTGTAGCGATAGGTTTCGGCCGCCAGGAACACATACTCGCCGTGGCTGTCGTTCTCCGGCACCGGGTCGGCGCCACGCCGGTCCACGCAGCAGGGCACCTTGCCGTTGTCGAAGAGATAGGGCGTGTACCAGTCCAGATAGGCCGCCGAGAGGTCGGCGTGGCCCAGCCGGTTCAGCCCCTCGGCCATCATGGCCCCGTCGCGGATCCAGGAGCGGTTGTAGCTGCGCGTGCCCGGCTGCAGCACCGGCCCCTGCCGCGACATCAGCATGTGGGCCAGCGAAGAGCGCATGACGTCCTCGATCCGCTGCGCCTGGGGCGGCAAGATCAGGTCGAACCGGTCCAGTTTCTCCCGCCATTCGGCGGCCACGCGCTGTTCCACCGTGTCCCACGCGGCCTCGACCGAACCGACCGGCACCATGTCCGGCGCGCCGCCCGACAGCGGGCTCATGAAGCCGAAGGTTCGGGTCTGGCCGGGCTGAAGCTCCACGTCGAACGTCAGGCCGCCGGCCATCAGGCTGGAGGCGTCGGACTCCACCAGCGGCTCCGACGCCGAACGGACGCGCGCCGAAGCGAACAGCGCCTGGGGATCGGCGCCCGCCTCGAAGGTCGAGGCGATCACGCCGTCGGGGGCGACCAGAGGATTGATGCGGATGCCGTCGTTCAGGATCAGCGTCGCGCCGTTCCACTGCATCTGCTCGATCGGCCCGACCCCTCCCGGAACGGCCAGGAATTGGCGCGGCCCGTTGACCTGGAACGGCCGCGCGGCGAGCGCCAGCGTCAGCCGGACCGGCCGGGGGCTCGTGTTGGTCAGGCGATAGCGGGTCCAAAGTTGCGCCCGCTCCGGCTGCCCGTCCGCCAGCGCCGTGATCTCCAGACGCCAGTCGTCGGCGGTCCATGTCACGGTCGGGATCGGCAGGTCGCCGTCCTTCAGGCTCTGCGCGATGTCGACGTCGGCCCAGCTGACGACCCGCCCGTTGTCGATGACGAAGGGCTCGATCGACGGCCCGGCCCGGCGCAGCTCCACCACCCCGTCCTCGCCGATCAGGGCGCTCTCCCCGCCCCCGTCGACGCCGACCAGGGTCCAGTAGGGCTGCTCCCCGTGAAAGCCGCGCGGATAGGTCCCCCGCCGGCTATCGGCCGCCACCTCCAGCATGAAAGTCGTGGGCGTCTCGCCGAACGCGATCGGCTCGATCCGAACGTCCCGCAGGACATAGGCCGCGTCGGCCCCGGCGCCGAGCCGCTGGCCCGCGCCCATCTGCTGGCCCTCCCGCGCCGCCTGGCCCCTTTCCAGATCCAGCCTCAGCCAGCGGGCCGAGCTATCGGGCGCCCGCAGCCAGTCGGTCCCGCCGTCGCCGTCGCGCACCCGCGCGATCTCGCGCCAGGTCTCCCGGTCCGACGACGCCATGATCCTATAGGCCGAGGCCGCTCCGTTCGGCGCCCATTGCAGCGTAAGACCCCCGAACTCCCGCTCGTAACCCAGGTCGAGCGTCAGGCTCTGCGCCCCCTGCCCCTCGGATCGCCAGGCGCTCTGGACATCGTCGTCGACGGCGCGCGACGCCGCGAAGTCTCCATCCGTGCTCGTCGCCGAGGCGACCGGGCGCGGCGGCACGCTCGGCTCCGGCGGCAGCTCGCGGATCGTCAGGTCGTCGATCTCGATGAAGCCGGCCCCGCCCTGGTCGGCGACGACCACGAACTCCATCCGCTCCGCGCCCCGGAAGGTGCGATCCGGGTCGGGCCCCCAGGCCCAGGTGATCTGGCGGCGGCGGATGACCACCTCGGTCCAGTCCGACGGCGGGGTCCAGTCGCGGATCTGGCGCCAGTGGACGTTCTCCGCGCCCGCGTCGGTGAACTTGATCTCGAAGGTGTTCGACAGGCCCTCGCCACGCACCTTGAACCGGATCTCGTAGTTCTCCGGCACAGCCACGTCGATCAGTCGCGCCGCGAAGGCGTAGCCCGACCGGCCGTTGAAGTCATAGGTCAGCCGCATCGCCTGACCATCCGCGCCCCCGACCTGCGAGATGGCCGAGCTGACGTCGGTGGAGGCGTCGGCGCGCCAGTCCGACAGGCTCTCGAACCCGTCCAGCAGACGGGTCTGGGCGACGGAAGGCAGGGCCGTCAGGGCCCAGATCAGGAGGATCGCCAGGGCGCGCATCATCATCCTTTCACGCTCCCCGCCAGCATCCCCCGGATGTAGAAACGCTGCAGGGCCAGGAAGAGGATCAGCACCGGCGCCACCGTGATCACCGCGCCCGCCATCATCATCTCGATGTCCTGCACGTGCTCGCGCGACAGGGCCGCCAGGGCCACCGGCAGGGTGTAGTTCGACTGGTCCGTCAGGATGATCAAAGGCCACAGGAAGTCGTTCCAGCTGCCCAGGAATACGAACAGCGCGAGCGTGATGAGGATCGGGGTCAGGTTCGGCAGCACCACCCGGCGGAAGATCTGCCCCTCCGTCGCGCCGTCCAGACGGGCGGCCTCCAGCATCTCGTCGGGGATCGACAGGGCGTACTGGCGGATCAGGAACAGGCCGAAGATCGACGCCAGCCACGGCACCAGCGCGCCGGCGTAGGTGTTCACCAGCCCCATCCCCTTCAGCATCAGGAACAGCGGCAGGGTGCCGATCTGGGCGGGGACGACCAGCGCCGCGACCAGGAACTGGAACAGGCGCTCGCGGCCCCTGAACCTCAGCTTGGCGAAGGCGTAGCCGGCGGGCACCGTGAAGGCGAGCGCCAGAAGCGTCGCCAGCGACGCCAGGGCGAAGCTGTTCCACAGGTAGCGCCCCATCCCCCGGGTGACGAACAGGTCGCGATAGTGCTCCAGCGTCGGGCGCGTCGGCAGCAGCGGCGGCGGGAAGGTCGCGGCCTCGCCCGTGGACATGAAGCTGACCGACACCATCCAGGCCAGCGGGAACAGCACGATCAGTCCGATCGCCGCCACGGCCAGGTTCAGCAGGATGGCGCGGGGCTTCATTGGTAGGCCCCCAACCGCCGCGCGACCGCCAGCTGCACCAGCGTCACCGCCAGGATGATCAGGAACAGGATGAAGGCGACGGCCGAGGCGGAGCCGAGATTCCACCATTTGAAGCCCTCTTCGTACATGAAGTAGAGCACCGTCACGGTGGACTGGGCCGGCCCGCCTTGGGTCATCACATAGGGCTCGGCGAACAGCTGGAAGAAGCTCGCCACCGAGATGATCGACACCAGGAGGAACGTCGGCGCGATGGCCGGCAGCGTCACATGGCGGAAGCGCATCCACGCCCCGGCCCCGTCGATGCGCGCCGCCTCGTGCAGGTCGTCCGGCACGGTCTGCAGAACCGCCAGAAAGATCAGCATGTTGTAGCCGAAGGTCTTCCACACCACGAACATCAGGATCGCCGGGATCGACGTCTGCGGGTTCCCAAGCCAGTCGACGGCGGGCAGACCGACCGAGGTGATCGCCCAGTTGATCACGCCGTAGCGGGTGTTCAGCAGGTAGTTCCACAGCACCGCCGTGGCCACGAGCGTGGTCACGAAGGGCGCGAAGAACACCACCCGCCAGACCGGGCGCCACTTCACCACCCGCGCGTTCAGCGCCAGCGCCGCGACCAGCGACGCCCCGACCGTCAGCGGCACGCCGATCACCGCGAACAGCGCCGTGTTACGCAGCGCGCCCCAGAACAGCGGATTGCCGAGCAGCCGCTCATAGTTCTGCAGGCCTACGAACCTGAGGTTCGACAGATCCGCCAGCGCGTAGATGTCGAAGTCGGTCAGGCTGAGCAGCAGCGCCGAAACGACCGGGATCACGAAGAACAGGCCGATCGCGATCATCGCCGGGGCGACGAAGCCCCAGGCGGCGCGTTCCCTTTGTCGGGTGAGGACCAGTCCGCTCATGCGTCCCGCTCCAGCATCCAGCGGCGCTTTTCCAGCAGGCGGTCGGTGCGGCGGTCGATCTCGGCGGCGGCGGCCTCGGGCGTGTGCTCGCCCCGCACCATGCGCTCGGCCACGATCTGCATCTCGGTGACGATACGCTCCCACTCCGGCACCTTCGGCACGGCCTCGGCGCGGGCCAGCTGTGCGCGGAAGGGCTGGAGCATCGGATCGTTCGCCACCGTGGGCGCGGACCAGGCGCTCTGCCGGGCCGGCAGGTTGCCAGTGATGCCGTTGAAGCGCGCCTGCACCGACGGCTCGGACAGATAGCGCACCAGCCGCCAGGCCGCGTCCTGATTGGGCGAGGAGCGATAGACCACCAGCGACGATCCGCCGGGCGCGGAGGCCCCGGGTCCGATCGGCCCGGGCACGCCGGCGGTCATCCATTCCGTCTCCGGCGGCAGGCGCCGGCGGAAGTCGCCGATGGTCCACGGCCCGGAGAAGTAGAAGCTGAACCAGCCGCGCTGGAACTCGGTCCAGACGTTGGAGATCTGGCTGGCCGAAGCGACCGGGGCCAGCCCCTCGTCGAACAGGCTCTTGTAAAAGGCTAGCGCCGCCACGAACGAGGCGCTGGAGAAATTCCCCCGCGTGCCCTCGTCGCGAAGCAAGGGTTGATTTCCCTGAAGCCCCAGCGTCAGAAGCTGCTCGAATTCGTTGAGCGGCAACAGGATCGCGTAACGGTCAGGCCCGACCAGGCGCTTGATGTCGAGCATCTGCGCCTTCCAGTCGGCCCAGGTGACGGCGGGCGCCTCATGGCCCGCCTCGGCCAGCAGATCGGTGCGATAGAACAGCAGGCGCGTGTCCACGTACCATGGCGTCGCCACCGGCCGGCCGTCGATGGTGTTGGTGTCCAGCACCGCCTCGAACTGGTCCGACAGCAGGTCCGACGCCGAGCGCGGCAGCGGGCTGATGGCGCCGATCGCGGCCATCTCCGAGACCCAGGTGTTGCCCACCTGGCTCACGTCCGGCAGCGAGTCGCCCGCATAGGCGGTCAGCAGCTTCTGGTGCGCGGCGGTCCACGGCAGGGCCTGCACCGTCACCTCGACGTCGGGGTGCAGCCGGTGGAACTCGGGCAGCAGCTGCGGGACATTGGTCGCCTCGTTGCCCATGGCCCAGAAGCTCAGACGCGTGACCCCGTCCCGGGCGCGCGGCGAGCAGGCGGCCGCCGTGGCCCCGGCGGCTAGAAGACCGAGCGCATATCTGCGATGCGGCCGCCCGTCGATCATGCCTGGTCCAGCCACCCGCCCGTGAAGCCAGCGACCTTCAGCCCGCGCGTCAGGTTCGGCTCGCCCCGCATGTGCCGCCAGACCAGGTCCGAGCGGTGGTTCTCGATCATGATGATGATCGGCCCCTGGTCGATGCCCAGATAGTCGCCGTCGATCCAGCCGGTCCCCGGCACGACGCGCCCGTGCAGCAGCGGCCCTTCGCGCTCCGTCAGGGTCGGATTGAACGAATCCAGGAAGCCGTAGCGGGTATAGACCGCCGGATAGATCGCCTTCATCGCCTTCAGGCACGGCGTGACGATCTCCGGCGCGAAGGGCATGGCCCCGATCGCGGCCGTGGGCGCGAGCGTCCCGTCGTCCCGGTCGCCCGGGCCGCGCGCCGAATAGCTGAAGAACTGCCGCTCGCGCCCGGCGATCGTCTGGCGGAAGTCCCCCGGCCCGTCGCAGGCGGTCAAGCCCCAGACCTCGCCCGAATAGCCCACCCAGCCGCCGGGGTTCTGGATGGCGTACTCGCGCTGGGCGTAGGTCGCGCGGCGGCTGTTCTCGAAGTAGTCGAACGCCACGCCCAGCTCGGCGGACTTGGCGCGCATGAAGGCGTCGCGGATGCCGCGGAAGTCGACCCACATGTGGCTGTACTGGTGGCCAAACAGCGGCGCGAACTGCAGGTGCGGCTCGCCCCATTCGGCGCCCCAGCTGCGATCGTAGACCGAGCACCACTCATCCCAGATCGCCTTGCCAAGCGGATGGGTGCGGCTGCCCATGGCCAGCAGCAGGACGATCATGCCCTCGTTGTACACGTGCCAGTCGGCCTCGATGAAGCCGGTCTCCGGATGCCAGCCCATGGAGATGCGGTTGGGCCGCACGACGACCCAGTCCCACTCCACCCGGTCGTAGATGGCCTGAGCCAGCCGCCGGATCTCGGCCTCGGCAGGGTCGGCGCCGTCGAAATAGCGCGCGGCGAACAGCATGCCGCCGATCAGCAGCGCAGTGTCCACCGTCGACAGCTCGGTGCGGGCGAAGCGATGGCCCGTCCTCATGTCGAGGAAATGATAGAAGAAGCCCTTGTACCCCCCGACGCCGGTCGGCTCGGGTCCCTGGGGCAAGTCGTGGAAGAAGCGCAGCGTGTTCAGCGTGCGCTCGCGCGCCTGATCGCGCGTGATCCAGCCCCGCTCCACGCCGACGGGCCAGGAGGTCAGGGCGAAACCCACGGCGGCGACGGAGCAGAAGCTCTCGGTCGGCCAGCGGTCCGGCGTCAGGCCGGTCTCGTGCGGGGTGACGTCCCACATCCAGCGGAACGTGCGTTCCTGCACCTCATGGACGTCGGGATCCACATCGACGCCGGCGAAGGCGCCGCTCGTCGCGCAGGCCGACAGGGCGCCGGCGGAGGCCGCGAGGGCGGCGGAGGAAAGAAGGAAGGCGCGGCGGTCCATCAAGGGCATCCTGCCTCTGGTAAGCGAACAGAAAAAAGGCGGCCGCCCCCGCGAGCGAGGGCGGCCAAGGGGCTCAGGAGCGGGTTACCAGCTGTAGCGCAGGCCCACCTGGAACGTCCGCTGCGGCGAGAACACCGCTGTCGGGCGACCGAAGTTGGCGCTGGTGAAGTTCTGATCGAAGCCGGAGTAGTTCTTGAAGTCGAAGATGTTGATGGCGTCGAGGATCAGGTCGAGGTTGTGGCCCTCGAAGGTCTCGAACGTCTTCGTCAGACGCAGGTCCAGCTGGCGGAAGGCGAAGGCGTTCGGGATGATGAAGTTCTCCTTCTCCGGGAACTGATCGAACCAGCAGATGTTCGGACCCGGCGCCGCCGGCGTCGGGCAGTTGAACACCGTGTAGGGGCGTCCAGAACCCAGGGTCAGGATGCCTGACAGGCGGAAGTCCGCCGGCAGCGCCACGGTGCCCGAGGCGACGATACGGTGACGCTCGACACCCGGCGTGTTGAACCAGGGACTTTGATCCAGGGTCGCGTAGTCGAAGTCGAAGGCGCCCAGACCCTGATCACGGCTGCCGTTCTGCTCGCCCTCGGCGTAGGTGTAGGCCACGTTGAAGCCGTAACCGTCGCGGAACGGACGGTCGACCGTCAGGTAGATCGCCTTGTACTTCCGCTCGCGATTGTGGTCCGAGTAGAAGACGCTGTCGTTGAACGCGTAGGGCTGGCCCGTCGCCGGGTTTGTGAACTGCGACGGACGGGCGACGAGCTGGTTCGAGCTGTTGACGTTCAGACGGTACCAGCCGAACTCGTCCTGGGTGTGCGAGTAGGCGAAGGTCAACGCCGTCTGGATATCGCCGAACCGCTGACGAACGCCAAGGTTGAACTGGTCGGTGAAGGGCACCGGCGCGTCGTTCTTCACCAGGAAGATTTCGCCACGTCCCTGGGTGCCGGCCAGCAGGGTGTCGAGATTTTCGCGATCCAGATAACTCGGGTCCCAAGCGACCGTATCGGTCCGCCCGCCGAACGTCCCGCCGGAGGGCGAGAAGTAGATCGTCCGCGACAGGTTGAAGGGCGAGAACCGTTCCGAGAAGGCGAAGTTGAAGCCGATCCGGTCATAGTAGCGGCCGGCGCCCCCGAACAGAACCGTGCTCTCGTCGCCGAACCAGTCGTAGCTGAAGCCGACCCGGGGCTGAATGGCCCCCATGAAGGCGTCGCGGTCGCCGTCGGAGATATAGTCGTTGACATCGACCGGCGGATCATAGGCCGCGACCGTCTCGAAAGCGGCCAGCACGCCGCGGATCGAGTCCGGCGTGACCCAGTCGGCGTTGGCGGCGTTGTCCTCGTAATCCCAGCGGATGCCGAGGTTGAGCTCCAGCTTGTCGGTGATCTGCCAATCGTCCTGGATGTAGATGCCGAAGGTGTTGTTCGACACGTCGGCCGGATCGGTCGGCAGGTTCAGCGAGACCTGGGTCGGGATCGCCGAGGATCCGAAGATTTCCGGGCGGGCCTCGATGTCGTAGCGGAACTGCGGGTTCCGGTTGAAGAACTTCTGGACATAGTAGTCCCGGGCGGAATAGCGCACGCCCATTTTGATGGTGTGGCTGCCGTTCCACTCCAGCCCGTAGAGGGTCAGGTCGTTGCGGAAGGTGAGCGCCTCGTCCCGGATTTCCTGATTGTTCGTACCGCCGCCCAGGTTGAAGACCGTCGCCTGGACCTGATTGTAGTCGAAGTTGAAGGCGCCGCCGGCCGTCGCGTCACGATAGATGACGTAGTTCTCGCCCGAGAGATCGAAGTTGACCGCTTGGGGATTGTATTCGTTGAAGAACCAGTCGATCGAGAACTCGTTCAGGAAGTTGTCGCCCTGGTAGGTGTGGCGCAGGACGACGTTGCTGACGTCCTGATTGACCTCGTTGGCGCGGCTGAACGCGTTCACGCCGCCGAAATCACGGATATCCGTGGCGCTGTTGTAGGTGGCGCTCAGGTCAAGGCGCTGGCGGTCGTCGATCTGCCAGGACAGCTTGCCGAAGAAGAGATCCTGTTCGAACGGGGCCTCGAACGTGCCGAGCTCGTCCTCGAACAACGGGGTGTACTGCGCCACGTTCTGGTTAAGGTTGACGGTGCTCGCCCGCGTCTCGTCCTTGCGCTCGTAAGAGAGGAAGTAGTGGAGCCTGTCCTCGATGATCGGCCCGCCGAACGCGGCGCCCCACTGCTCGCGGTCCAGCTGCGGCTTGGGCTCGCCACGACGCTCGGAGAAGACGTTCTGGGTGTACCAGTCGGTATCGGAGTAGAAGCCGAAGATCTCGCCGGTGAAGTCGTTTGTTCCTGAGCGCGTCACCGACGTGATGACGGCCGATCCGGCCTGTTCGTACTCGGCCTTGAAGTTTTGGCTCAGCACCCGGAACTCGGCCACGGCGGCCTGCGGGAACGGGTTGCCGCGGTTGTCGTCCTGACCGGCGATCCCGCCGTCGAGGATGTTGGACTTCTGGTTGGCGCCGTCGATGAAGACGTTCACCGCGTTGGCCGACTGGGCGCCGGCGTAGATGGTCCGCTCAGCCGGGTCCTCACGCACCACCAGGCTGGGAGCCAGGGCGGCGAAGTTCAGGAAGTTACGGTTGATCTGCGGCAGGTCGTTGATCTGCTGTCTGGTGACGTTGGTGGCCACCTCCGAGGTCCGCACCTCCACCACGCGCTCGGCGCGGACGATGATCTCGTCGACGGTCGTCACGCCGGCGTCGGCCGTCGAGGCCGCGGCGACGTCGAGGTTCAGGGTGCCGGTCTGGCCCAGGCCGACCGTGACGGTCTGGCTGGCCGTCTGGCCGTCGCCCGAGGTGACGCTGACGGTGTAGGTGCCCGGGCGCAGGCCCGGAAGCACGTAGCGGCCCTGGGCGTCGACGTTGCTGCGCGAGACGTAGCCGGTGGCGACCTCGGTGGCGGTGATCACCCCGCCGGCCTCGGCGACGCCGCCCTCGGTGATCTGACCCCTGAGGGTGCCGGTGGCGGTTTGCGCCGCCGCCATGCCCGCGAACGCCATCGAGGCGGCCACGGCCAGAGCCGAAGCGCAGGCGAGACGCGCGGCCTTTCCGTTGAACTTGGTCATCTTGCTCCTCCCTGAGAGACTGGATCGGCGGCCCGGGATGCTGTCGCCCCGATATCGCCGGCTGAAAGACTGGACTCGCGTGCGACCAACTGCGGCCGCACGATCTCACGCATGGGCTGCTGGCCCGTCGCAGCGCCGCCGATGCGGTCGGCCAGGCGCCCCAGGGCGCGGCGGCCGACGTCGGCGATGCTGATCCTCATGGTGGTCAGGCCCGGGCTGACGAGCGCGGCGATCGGCACGTCGTCGAAGCCGCACAGGGCCACGTCCTGGGGGCAGCGCAGCCCGGCCTCCCGGAACGCCAGGAGCGCGCCCACCGCCATCATGTCGTTGCCGGCGAAGACCGCGTCCGGCCGTTCGGCCTCGCTCGCCAGCACGCGCCCGGCGCGGTGGCCCGAGGCCTGGTCGAAATCGCCGTCGATCACCCGCGACGGCAGGCCAGCGTCGGCCATCGCCTCGAGATAGCCGGCCAGACGGGCCTCGGCCTCCAGGTTGCCTGCCGGGCCGGCGATATGGGCGATGGAGCGACGGCCGCCGGCGATCAGGTGACGCGTCGCCTCCGCGGCCCCGCCGTGGTTGTCGACCACGATGGACGGCTGGGTTTCGTCGTCCAGCGCGCCGTTCAGCGTCAGGGTCGGCAGATTGCCGACCAGGCTGGCCGCGAGGTTGGCGGACGCCAGGTGCGGCGACATGACGATCAGCCCGTCCACGCGCCCGCGCAGGTTCCTGACGGCGGCGGCGGCGTCGTCGGCGTGGTCGTGCGAGCTCGACACCAGCAGGTGCAGCCCGCGTTCGCGCGCGGCGACGTCCAGGCCCCGGATCAGCTCCGAGAAGAACTCTCCGAACAGGTCCGGCAGGATCACGCCGACCGTGTCGGTCCGGCTGGTGGACAGGCTGCGGGCGCCGCTGTGGGGCACGTAGCGAAGCTCGGCGGCGGCGTCGAAGACCTTGCGGCGCGTGTGCTCGGTCACCGGGCCCAGGCCGTTGAGCACGCGCGACACCGACGCCACGGACACGCCGGCCACCCTGGCCACGTCGCGGATCGTGGGCGCCTTGGCCGACGCGCCGTCAACGCCCTGCGCACCCTTGGACTGCCGCAATTTCGCCTCTCCCCAGTTGCGCCGCCAGCCTTTTTGGCCGGTCTTTTGTCGCGAGTAAGCGGTTACATGACCGATGTAACCGTTTTCGGCAAGGGCCTATTCCGCCGCACCCCCGCCGCAATTACAGCAAAGCTTTCCTTGGCTTAGTGATTCAGACGGCGCGGGAAGGCGAGATCGTCGCGTCCGAACAGATGGGCGTCGGCCGACGAAAATCTCACCGTCAACGGCTCCGCGGCGACGATGCGCGCGTCGGCCGGCGCCTGCACCACCAGCCGCCCCTCGCCGTCGCCCGCGTCCAGATAGGCATAGGTCGCGCCGCCCAGCGCCTCGACGAATCGCACCGGCAGGGTCAGGGCGTTCTCCCCCTCCCCGATCGCCCAGGCTTCGGGCCGCACGCCCAGGGTGACCTCGTCGCCGCGCGACGCGGCGTGCGCATCGACCGCCGCCGTGACCCGGACGCCGCCGTCCAGCTCGACGGTCGCCAGGTCCGCGGTCGCCTCGACCAGCCGACCCGGCAGCATGTTCATGGCCGGATTGCCGATGAAGCCGGCGACGAACCGGTTCACCGGCCGCTGGTACAGCTCCATGGGCGCGCCGACCTGCTGCACCCGCCCGCCGGACAGGACCACGATGCGGTCCGCCAGGGTCATCGCCTCGACCTGGTCGTGGGTGACGTAGATCATGGTGCGGCCCAGCTGCTGGTGCAGGCGCGCGAACTCATAGCGCATCCGGCCGCGCAGCTCGGCGTCCAGGTTCGACAGCGGCTCGTCGAACAGGAACACCTCGGGGCTGCGCACGATGGCCCGGCCGATCGCCACCCGCTGGCGCTGGCCGCCAGACAGGGCTTTCGGCTTGCGGTCGAGCAGGTGCGAGATCGACAGCACCTCCGCGGCCGCCCTCACCGCCTGATCGACCTCCGCCTGCGGCCGCTTCGCCAGACGCAGCGCGAACGCCATGTTCTCGTAGACGCTGAGGTGCGGGTAGAGCGCGTAGGACTGGAACACCATCGCCACGCCGCGCTCCGCCGGGCTGACGTCCGATACGTCCCGTCCCCCGATGGCGATCGCCCCGTCGGTGGGGTCGTCCAGGCCCGCGATCAGGCGCAGCAGCGTCGACTTCCCACAGCCGGAGGGGCCCACGAACACCACCGCCTCGCCGTCCTCGACGCGAAGGTCGACGCGGTCCAGCACCGCGGTCTCGCCGAAGCGCTTGCTGACCCCCGAGAGTTCGACCACCGCCATGCGCAACGCTCCTTCACCGACGCCGAAGGCCGCGGATCACGTCAGAGAAGCGGCGACCGCGCAAGGGCTTGGCTCTTGACCCGTGCCGAACGACCGCGCACGGCAGGGGCATGTCGGACCCGCGCTGCCAGCTCTATCTCGTCACGCCGCCGTCGCTGCGTAACCCGGCCGACTTCGCGGAGTCGCTGAGGGCCGCGCTGGACGCGGGCCCCGTGGCGGCGCTGCAGATCCGCCTCAAGCCGGCCGACGACGACACCCTGCGCCGTGCCGTCGATCTGCTGCGGCCGATCGCCCAGGACCGGGGCGTGGCCGTGATCCTCAACGACCGCCCCGACCTCGCCCAGCAGACCGGCTGCGACGGGGTTCATCTCGGTCAGGACGACATGCCGGTGGCCCAGGCGCGCCGGATCCTCGGCCGGGGCTTCATGATCGGCGCGACATGTCACGACAGCCGGCACCTGGCCATGGAGGCGGGGGAAGCCGGGGCGGACTACATCGCCTTCGGCGCCTTCTTCCCCACCTCGACCAAGGCGACGAGCCACAGGCCCGACCCGGAGATCCTGACCATCTGGCGCGAGACCATGGAGATTCCGTCGGTCGCGATCGGCGGCGTCACCGTCGCGAACGCGCCCGTTCTGATCGAGGCCGGCGCGGATTTCCTGGCCGTCAGCGCCGGGGTCTGGACCCACCCGGAAGGACCGGCCGCGGCGGTCGAGGCCTTTGGCAGACTGATGTCCACCTAGGGTAGATGTCCTTCAGCGGATGTTAGGAGAGGCGCGCTAACGACCAGGGGAGTTCAGGAACCTCCCATGCGTTCGCCCCGTACGCTCGACCTCGAAACGATGCCGGTGAGCCGACCGCTCGAACGGCCCGTCAGGGCCGCGCCGCGCCTTCCCGAGGGCATGGAGATGTTCGCGCGGCCGACCACGCCGCTGCTGATCGTCCTCACCCTCGCCGCGCTCGTGTTCTTCGGCATCACCCTCGCGCGGTCGGCCGGTCTGGTCGCGGCGCTGTGGGGCGCGTCGGCGTTCGCCGTGGCGTGCTGGCTGCGGGGCGGCAAGGGTCGCGCCTTCGACCTGGCCTTCGGTGGGCTGATCACCGTCGGGGTCGCCGCCGGCGAGCTGATGGCCGGGAACGACGCGGCGCTCACGCTGATGTTCACCACGGCGCAGCTGATCGAGATCGTCACCGCCCTGGTGCTGATCCGGCGCTTCTCCAGCCTGGACCCGTTCAGCACCGTCGAGGGCGCGAGCCGCTTCCTCCTGTGCGCCGCCGTGCTGGCGCCGATTCCCGCCGGTCTGTTCGCGACCACCTATCTGACCTACGTCCAGGGTCAGGCCTTCGCGGAGACGTTCCAGACTTGGTGGTTCGGCCACGCCCTGGGCTTCGCGATCTTGACGCCGTTCGCCATGAGCCTCACGCGCCAGCGCCTGCGGACGCTGCGACGTCCGCTGCGTCTGCTGGAGACCATCGCGCTCCAGATCGGGCTCGGCGCCGCGACGGTGACCCTGTTCTGGCAAAGCCAGGCGCCGATCAGCTTCCTGCTGACCCCTCTGCTGATCCTCGCCGCCGTCCGCCTGCGCCTGCTGGGCGCCACCTTCGCCCTGGCCATGGTGGCCATCATCGCGGTCGGGCTGACGATGCACGGCCACGGCCCCTTCACCATCGACGGCGGCCTGACCCGATCCGAGCAGGTCATGGTGTGTCAGCTGTTCGTCGTGCTGGGCTGTCTGCCGACCCTGTTGGTCTCATCCGTGCTGGAGGAACGGGACCGGCTGGCCCAGGCGGCGGAGGCCGGCCGGCGTCGCGCCGAGGCCGCCTCGGGCGCCAAGTCGCGGCTGCTCGCCAACGTCGCGCACGAGATCAAGAGCCCGATCGGGGGCGTGATCGGCATTGGCGACCTGTGGTCGTCGGGCCAGCTGGGTCCGGTCACCCCCACCCAGGCCGAGATGGCCACCATGCTGGTCAAGACCGCGCGTCAGGTCGAGGCGCTGGCGCATGACCTTCTTGACGTGGCGCGCGCCGAGGCCGGCGCCGTCTCCGTCCAGCTTCGCCCGACCGACGTTGTGGGCATCGTTCAGGACCTCCGGCGATCATGGGCGGTCCGCCCCGAGACCGGCGCGATCAAGCTGGAGGTGGACGCCGAGCACAAGACGCTGGTGGCCCAGGCCGACAGCCAGCGGCTGGCCCAGGTGCTGGACAATCTCACCTCCAACGCCGTGAAGTACGGCGCTTCAGGGGGTGAGGTCCGCTATGTCCTAACGAGCACCCCCGACGTCGTGCGGATCGAGGTCCGCGACCGCGGACCGGGCCTGTCGCCCGAGAAGCAGACCCAACTGTTCGAGCCGTTCAACCGTCTGGGTCTGGAGCGCTCGACCATCGAAGGCCACGGCATCGGCCTGGCGCTGGCGCGCCGGCTGGTCGAACTGCAGCACGGCCGCATCGGCGTGACGTCCGCACCGGGCCAGGGGGCCACGTTCTGGGTCGAACTTCCCGCCGCCTGAGCCGTTGGTGCGGCGAGCCGCCGCGCGACCGATCGTCGGAGCAGGGTCCTGCGGCCCTCTCGATATGCTAATTCAGCATCTGATGATTTTTTGAGGCCGAGCGATGGACTTCGACGCCCTCCTGCTGTCGCGGATGCAGTTCGCCTTCACCGTGGCGTTCCACATCCTGTTCCCCGCCTTCACCATCGGGCTGGCGAGCTATCTCGCCGTGCTGGAGGGTCTGTGGCTCCGAACCAAGAAGGACGTCTTCAAGACCCTCTACCTTTTCTGGGTGAAGATCTTCGCGCTCAGCTTCGGCATGGGCGTCGTCTCGGGCGTGGTGCTCAGCTACCAGTTCGGCACCAACTGGTCGGAGTTCATCCGGCTGACCGGCGGCGTCATCGGCCCCCTCATGGCCTATGAGGTGCTGACCGCCTTCTTCCTGGAGGCCTCGTTCCTCGGCGTCATGCTGTTCGGCTGGAGCAAGGTCGGCAATCGGCTGCATTTCGTCGCCACGGTGCTGGTCGCCGTCGGCACCGCCATCTCCGCCTTCTGGATCCTGGCCGCCAACAGCTGGATGCAGACGCCGGTCGGTTACGAGATCCTCCCCGACGGCCGCTTCGCCGCCACCGACTACTGGCAGGTGATCTTCAACCCCAGCTTCCCGTCGCGTTTCGTGCACATGATGCTGGCGGCCTATCTGACCACGGCGCTGGTGGTCGGCGCGGTGTCGGCCTGGCATCTGCTGAAGGGCCGCAAGGACCCCGCCCGGCCGGGCCTGCCCGAAAGTCGAGTTGCCCTGACCATGGCGGTCGGCCTGATCGCCGTCGCCGCCCCGCTGCAGCTCTGGGCCGGCCACTGGTCCGGCGAGGTGGCGCACGAGCATCAGCCGTCCAAGCTCGCCGCCATCGAGGGCTACTGGGAGACCCGTCCGGACCAGCCGCTACACCTGTTCGCCATCCCCGACCGCTCGATCCAGGGCAATCGGTTCGAGGTCTCCATCCCCGGCGTGGGCAACATGATCCAGGGCGTGCCGCGCGACGAGCCGATCACCGGCCTGGACCAGTTCGCGCCGGAGGATCAGCCGCCGCCGGTCATCCCCTTCTTCGGCTTCAGGATCATGGTGGGCCTGGGCCTGCTGATGATCGGCCTGGGGCTGTGGGGCGCCTGGCTGGTCTGGCGGCGACGCCTGTTCGAGAGCCCATGGTTCATGCGCTTCGCCGTAGCCATGGGACCGGCGGGCTTCATCGCCGTGCTGGCCGGCTGGATGGTGACCGAGGTCGGACGCCAGCCTTGGGTCGTCTACGGCGTTCTGCGCACGTCCGACGCGGTGTCCGCGGTGTTGGCCAGCCAGGTGGCGACGTCGCTCCTGACTTACATCGTGGTCTACGCCATCGTCTTCACGGCCGGCGCCCTGTTCATCCTCAGGCTGATGCACGAGGGTCCGGTCGCCGCCGCCACCGAACCCGCGCCGCGCCAGGACCGCCCGCCCGGCTGGGCCTTGTCCCACGCTCCAGAGGACACGCCAGGAGATCCGTCATGAGCCTGGACCTCCCGCTGATCTGGGCCGGGATCATCGCCTTCGCGGTGCTGATGTACGTGATCCTCGACGGCTTCGACCTGGGCATCGGCATCCTCTTCCCCTTCGCGCGATCGAAGGAGGAACGGGACGTGATGATGAACACCGTCGCGCCGGTGTGGGACGGCAATGAGACCTGGCTGGTGCTGGGCGGCGGCGGGCTTCTGGCCGCCTTCCCGCTGGCCTATTCCATCCTGATGCCGGCGCTCTATCTCCCGGTGCTGTTGATGCTCGGCGGCCTGATCCTCAGGGGTGTGGCGTTCGAGTTCAGGTTCCGGGCGCGTCAGCGCGGTCGCGCCTTCTGGACACAGATGTTCTCGGGCGGATCAATCCTGACCACCTTCGCCCAGGGGCTGATCCTCGGCGGCTTCATCCAGGGGGTGACCGTTCGCGACGACCGCTTCGCCGGCGGCCCGTACGACTGGCTGACGCCGTACACGATGCTCGTCGCCGCCGGCCTGCTCGCCGGCTACGCGCTGCTGGGCGCCGCCTGGCTGATGCTCAAGACCAAGGACAACCTGCACGGCGACGCCCGGCGCTGGACCGGCTGGTCCGCCTTCGCCACGGCGGTCCTGCTGGGCGCCGTCAGCGTCGCCACCCTGTTCGCGCACCCCCGCGTCGCCGATCGCTGGGGGCTGAACCTGGGGGCGAGCGCCGGCGTCGACTGGAGCGTGCTGACGCCGCTGCTGATCATTCCGCTGATCGGCACGGCGGGTCTGTTCCTGATCCTGGACGGCGTCCGCAGGGGCTCGCACAGCCGGCCCTTTATCGGGGCGCTCGTCGTCTTCCTGTCCGGCTACCTCGGACTGGCCGTGGGCTTCGCCCCCTACGTCGTGCCCTACGCCGTCGATTTCCGTGTCGCCGCCGCGCCCGACAACGCGCTGGGGCTTATGCTGGCTGGGGCGGCGTTCATCGTGCCCATGATCCTGGCCTACACCGCCTGGGTCTATTGGGTCTTCAGAGGCAAGATCGATGAGGATTCGGGATATCATTGAACCTCGCCCGCCCGCCGAACCGGGCGTTCAGCCGGGCCCGCTGTGGCGACGGCTCGCCTGGTTCGCAGGGCTGTCCCTGGCCGCGGCCGCCGTGACGGCCGTGGTCGCCTACACCCTGCGGGCCTTGCCGTTCATGGGCTGAGGGGCGATGGTCGGTCCATGACCCGCATCCTGTTCGCCGCCGTCCTCATGGCCGGCCTTCCGGCCGTCGCCGCCGCCCAGACGCCGCCCGCCGGCTCGAGCCGTACCGCCGAAGAACTGACCCGCGACCTGAACAGCGGCCCGCCGTTCGTCGCCCCGCCGGTTCAGCGGCCCGCCGCGACGCCGGCCGCGACGGCGGCCGAGACGCCGCCCGCGCCGACCTCCTCGACGACGGCTCCGACGAGCCCGCCGGACGAAATCAGGCTGGTGGGCCGGCCGCCGAACCTCCCGCCGGGGAACGGCCGCCTCGCGCCCGAAGCCGAGGCGCCCGCGGCGGAGCCCGCCGCGCCGGGCCCCATACCGTTGGACGCGGCGGCCCGCGCGCGCCTTCCCTTCACCCTGGCCCTGCCCGCCGGAACCGAAATCGTGGAGACGCCTTCCGGTCCCAGCTTCGACACCTGGGCCGTGCGCCGGGGCGAGACCACGCTGGTGCGCCTCTACGCCGGCCCCGCGTCTCAGTTTCCCGTCTACGGCGGCGAGATCCGCACCCTGAATGGCCGCTCCACGGTGGTCGTCACCGAGGGGACCGCCCGGCGGGCGCTCGAGCACCTCTTCGAGCGGGACGGCATGACCCCGCGCGAAATCCACGTCATGGTCGCGACCCTGTCCGGCCCCGATCAGGCGCTCGCCGAGAGCATCGGACAGTCGGTGGATCCACGCTGAAGCCCGCTCGCCTTGCCCTCGTCGCCCCGCTCGTCTAGAGGCGGGGCCCGATTTGGCGCGGCCTTTCCGGCCCCGGCGCCCGCTAATCCGAGCATCCGATGAAGATCAACGGCAACACCATCAAGCCCGGCATGGTCCTGCAGCACGAGGGCGGCCTTTGGGTCGTCACCAAGACCAACCACGTCAAGCCCGGCAAGGGCGGCGCCTTCGCCCAGGTCGAGGCCAAGAACCTCGAGACCGGCTCCAAGCTGAACGAGCGCTTCCGCTCGGACGACAAGGTCGAGCGCGTGACGCTGGAGCAGAAGGACTATTCCTTCCTGTTCGACAACGGCGACAGCCTGGTCTTCATGGACGACGCCTCCTACGAACAGATCGAGCTGCAGAAGGACTGGGTCGGCGAGGACCGCATTCCCTACCTGCAGGACGGCATGAAGGTGGTGATCGAGAGCCACGAGGGCCGCCCGATCGGCCTGTCGCTGCCCGACCAGGTGGTGTTGGAGATCGCCGAGACCGAGCCGACGGTGAAGGGCCAGACCGCCTCTTCGTCCTACAAGCCCGCCACGGCGTCGAACGGCATCCGCATCATGATCCCGCCCTATATGAGCGCGGGCGAGAAGATCGTCGTCGACACCGCCACCGGCGAGTACGTGCGCCGCGCTGACTAACTTCGGGTGAGCAAGGGGTGCTAGTGAGCGAGAGGTGAGCCCGGCTCCCTCTCGCTCACCCCTTGCTCACTGGCGCTCTTCACTCGAACTTCTCCGCATCTCCGGGCCAGAGCGCCTTTTCAGGACCTGCGGATCAGGAGATCCACCATGGCCCTCGCCTCCTCCCTGCTCCAGGTGATCATCGACGCGGTTCGCAAGACCGCTCGGCCGATCATGCGCGACTTCGGCGAGGTGTCGCAGCTGCAGGTGTCGCGCAAGGGCCCCGGCGACTTCGTCACCGCGGCCGACATCAAGGCCGAGCAGACCCTGTTCGAGCTGCTGACCAAGGCCCGGCCGGGCTACGGCTTCCTGGGCGAGGAGCGGGGCCTGGTCGAGGGCACGGACAAGACCCACACCTGGATCGTCGATCCGATCGACGGCACGACGAACTTCATGCACGCCATGCCGCACTTCGCCATCACCGTGGCGCTGGAGCGGACCCATCCGGACGGCTCGGCCGAGATCGTCGCCGGAGTGACCTACAATCCGATCCTGAACGAGATGTTCTGGGCCGAGAAGGGCAAGGGCTGCTACCTCAACGACAGCCGCATCCGGGTCGCGGGCCGGAAGGACCTGTCCGAAAGCCTCGTGGCCACCGGCCTGCCCTTCATCGGCAAGACCGGCCACGCCCAGGCCATCAAGGACATCCACGCGGTGGGCCAGCGGGTCGCCGGCATCCGACGCCTGGGCTCGGCGGCGCTGGACTTCGCCTGGGTCGCGGCCGGCCGCTACGACGCCTACTTCGAGCGGAACCTCAAGCCCTGGGACGTGGCGGCGGGCCTTCTGTTCGTCACCGAGGCCGGCGGCGTGGTGACCACCATCGACGACCAGGGCCACCCCCGCTCGGGCGCCTCGATCCTGGCGTCCAACCCCGATCTCCACCCCCAGCTCAAGCGCGTGCTGAACGGCTGATCACGGGGCTTGCCCCGCCGGGCGACGCGGGCTATGTCCGCGCTCCCCGACCGAGATGGATGCGTAGCTCAGCGGGAGAGCACCTCGTTCACACCGAGGGGGTCACAGGTTCAATCCCTGTCGCATCCACCATCTTCCTCCCGGAACCTTCCTGCCCCTGAACGCCTTGTCCTGACCCGTGTCAGGAGGCTGCGCCATGCCTGCGAACTGGCTGATCGAGACGCGCCTGGGCGACCACCCGGACGCGACGCCGCTGCGACGTCGTCTGGTGTCGGCCGAGGACGAAGCCGAGGCGTTGCGGATCGTGGCCGAGGAGGCTCAGGCCGACGTGGATCGCGCCGCAGCCGAGGAGCTGCTCATCGACGGGCAGGAGGAGGTTTTCGCCCGGGCCGAGTTCGACACCCGGCCGGAGCATCACGTCAGCGCCGGCGGCGCGGCGCCGGAACCCTCAACGGGTGCGCAGGCCGAGCGCCGCGGCGACCGCTGACCAGGGCACGTACTTGAAGTTCTGGTTCTGGCTGGGAAGCACGTTCCGCCCGTCCTGGACCACGATCGCGCCCGCCTCGAACCCCGGTCCGAGGTCGGCGCTGGAGACGTCCAGCCCGTCGGTCTCGGACGCGCCGTCGATCCCGGCCGCCGCGTTCGCCACGACGGCGAACGAGCCGAGATAACGGTTCGGCGCGCGGCGCTCGAACACCGCATAGCTGTCGTTACCCTGGCTGGAGGCGACCAGATAGCCGTCGCCGTCTCCGAGGTCGTAGATGGCCACGCCCTCGATGTCGTCCTTCAGCGCGGGGTTGTCGGCGACGCGGGCCACGGCGGTCATCTCGCCGCCGCCGTCGGGCTCGGCCGACAGACGCCACAGCCCCACGTCCTCCTCGCCGACGTAGATCACCCCGTGCACGTCGTCGGCCACGCAGCCCTCGGCCTGGGTGGCGAAGGCGAAGTCGCGAACCACGTCCGCCCGGACCCGACCGCCTTGCTCGGTCAGCCGCCACTGGCGCATCTCGCCGTTGGAATCATTGATGAACACATAGGTCGCGCCGTCGCGAGGCGAGCGGTACAGGCACAGGCCGTAGGGATCGCCCTGCCCGGTCGCCTGGGGCCCGTCGGCGACGTCGACCAGGCGCCGCGCCTCGACATCCAGCCGGTAGAGGCCGATCGTCTGGTCCGTCCGGTTGCTGGCCGCGACCAGCACGATCTCCTCGCCGCCCAGGCGGAATCCCGCGCGCAAATCCACATTGTTGACGTTGCCGACCGGCAGATACTGCAGCTCGCGCCCGGCCATGTCGTAGAGGCCCAAGCCGCCCTTCTTGTCCGTGCCGATCACCAGGCTGGCCGCCGGGTCGGTCGGGTTGGCCCAGATGGCCGGGTCGTCCGCGGCGTCACCGAAGCTGGGCATCGGCGGGGTTTCGACCGTCGCCACCACGACGGCAAAGTCCGGCTCCGGCGCCGCCGTGGGCGCAGGCGCCCCCGCCTCGACGCCGAGCGCGGCGGCGATCGCGGCGACCTCGACCTCGATCCAGCGGTCGGCGGCGTCGTCCTGAACCCGCAGGCGCTCGCCCTCGGCGTACAGCCAGCCGGTTTCGGCGACCGGGGCCCCGTCCCCGACGACCGCCACGCGGCCGACGAAGGCGTGGTCGGCGCGGCGGTCGTAGAGGTTCAGCCCGCCCGTCTCGGAATCGGCCACGATCAGCCAGGGTCCGTGGAGCGCAACACCCTTGGTCTCGCCCGTCAGGCGGCCCAGCCGGGGCGCATCCACGATCTGCGGCGAGGGATCGGCCTCCGCGTCCGCATTGAACCGCCAGACGCCGACGGCCTCCTCCGCCACATACAGGTCGCCGGTCGCGCTGTCGGCCGCGCACTGGGTGGCGGTGGTCGGCACGTTCAGCCGGCGCACCGGGGCGATGGAGCCGTCCCGGCCGATCAGGAACTGCTGGATCTCCCCGCCGTCCCCGACCACGAAGGCGTAGGGCAGGCCGTCGCGCGCGCCCGCGATCAGGCAGACGTTCTCGCCGGCGAAGTCCAGCGGCCGCGTCCCGGCCCGCCCCGCGACGTCGACGACCAGGGCGTTGGCGTCCTCGTCGATCCTGGCCCTGACCGGGACGAGCGCTTCTCCCGCCCGCGCCGTCACGCCGGCCGAGGGACCGGCGTCCACGACGCGCCCGTCGATCGCCGTCGGCTCCTGGGCCCAGGCCGCGCCCGCCGCCAGCATCGCGGCCGTCGTCATCAGAATCGTACGCATGGAAGCCCCCGATCGTCGCCTGTCTAGCCGTCACGCTTGACGCTTCGGCGACAGTTCAGTCGCCGTCCAGAATTCTCGCGATGATCTCCAATCGCTCTCCACGCGGATCGGTGACGACGTGGGGATGATCGTTGCTGAACTGCATGGTGGTCAGGTCGTCGCGAACGCGCGGCCACTCCGGGCGGCCCTGACCGTTCGGATCGCCGATCCGGGCGAAGCTCGCCCAATAGCCGCTGATCAGGTCGGCGGCCCGACGGTCCATGTCGTCAGTCGGCCAGGGCGAGGCGTTCAGGGTGTCGAACACATACTGCCGGTCCCAGGCGTGGCCCGCCCCGCCCGGCTCCTGCGGCGCGGCCGCCGAGACGATGTCGAATCGGTAGAGCCACGTCGGCGCGCCCGACCGGGCGTGCAGACGCGCGACCTGCCGCGCCGGCTCGACGAACAGCAGGTCCGAGATCACCTGCGCGCGATAGGCCTGCGCCCCGCCGTAGGCCGTGATCAGCTCGGCGCGTTCGGCCTCGCTGAAGCCGTCGTCCAGGGCGCCGTCGGTCGGATTGTCGGCCGTCACCCAGAAGAACTCGGCCGAGTTGGCCCCGACGATCAGCGGGACCCTGGCCTGCCGCCCGGCCTCGAAGGCGTCCATGATCGGTTCCGGCACGATGTCGCCGTCGACGATGTTCAGCGCTCCGAGCCTCAGACTCGGCGCCGGCCGAAGGAAGGTCTCGGCCGGGATCGCGCGCAGGTCCGAAGCGTCCCGCGCGTCCAGCCCGGCCGCCCGCGTCCACGCCACGGCCGCGTCCCGAACGGCCGGCGCGCCCTCCTCGCCGGGCGCGTCGAGCCTCGAGGCCGGCAGCCTCGGCAGGCCGCTCTGGACCGCGGCGCGGTGGAACAGGCCGCGCGCGGGCGGCGACACCATCAGCTGCAGAACCGCCTGCGCCCCGGCGGACTCGCCGAAGATCATGACCTGGCCAGGATCGCCGCCGAAGGCCCCGATGTTGTCGCGGACCCACTCCAGGGCCGCGATGATGTCCATGACGCCATAGTTGCCGGCGGGCTCGCCCTCCGGCCGCTCGGCCGCCAGGGCGGGGTGATCGAAGAAGCCCAGCCGGCCGAGGCGATAGTTCACCGTGACCACCACGACGCCGCGCCGCGCCAGCGCCGAACCGTCATATAGGTCCGCGGTCGCCGACCCGTTCACATAACCGCCGCCGTGGATCCAGAACATCACCGGCAGCGGGGTCTCCCGCTCGACCGGCGCGAAGACGTTCAGCTGCAGGCAGTCCTCGCTCATGGGCAGGGGGCCGACGCCGTTGTCGCCGTTGGCGGGCGGCTGGATGCAGATCGGGCCCCGCTCGGAGGCGTCGCGGACGCCCGACCAGGCGACCGCCGGCTGCGGCGGCCGCCACCGCAGGGCTCCGACCGGCGGGGCCGCGTAGGGGATGTTCATGAAGGCGGCTACGTCGTGCCCCCGCTTGCCCTCAAGCGTACCCTGACGGACCTCGACCCGAGGCGGCGAGTCGGCGGCTTGCGGGATGGCGATCATGAGCGCGGCGGCGAGAAGTCCCTGGATCAACATGTCTCCACCCTAGCGTGCTGAATTTTCGTGGCTAGCATGAACCAAGGCTCCGCTTGGGCGTTTTCGAAAGTTCGAGGGAGGGGTGGATTGCGGGAACTGGCGAAATCCGGCGCGCTGGACGCGGAGCTTGCGCTCGTCTTCGACGCCTCGCCGAACCCCTACATGTTGCTGACGCCCGACCTGCGCTACGCCGGCATGAACAAGGCTTACCTCGACGCGGTCGGCGCGACGCGGGAACAGCTGGTGGGCCGCCCGATCTTCGACGTCTTCACGTCGGACCCGACCCCCGAGGGTCAGGATAACCAGCGACAGCTGCGGACCAGTTTCGAGAAGGTCGCGTCGACCGGTCAGCCGGATCACCTCGCCCTCATCCGCTACGCCATACCGGTGAAGGGCCAGGACGGCGTGGAGCGGATGCAGGAGAAGTTCTGGAGCGCGACCCACACGCCGATCCACGCCGCCGACGGGTCGCTGGCCTACATTCTCCAGCACGCCAACGACGTGACAGAGCTCGTGTTGCTCAGGCGCCGGGTGGCGGAGGGCGAGCGCAACGCTGACGCGGTTCTCGACTCCATCGGCGGCGAAGTGCTGCGGCGCGCCGAGCACGTTCAGGCCGACAACCGACGCCTGGAGACGGAACGCGACCGCCTGATGGAGCTGTTCGACCAGACGCCCGGGTTCATGGCGGTGCTGCGCGGCGGCGACCACGTCTTCGAGTTGGCCAACGAAGCCTACGCTCGGCTCGTCGGCCGTGGGCGCGCGCTCATCGGCCTGCCTCTGCGCGACGCCCTGCCGGAGGTCGTCGAGCAGGGGGTCCTCGATCTGCTGAACCACGTGTTCCGCACGGGCGAACGCTACGAGGGGCGTAGCACCGAGGTCTCGCTGAGGCGTGGCCACGACGGCGCGATGGAGCGTCTGTATGTGGACTTCGTCTACCAGCCGATCCGCGACGACGCGGGCGCGGTCATCGGCATTCTGGTGCAGGGCCATGAGGTCACGGACGCCGTCCTGGCCGCCCAGCGCCAGCGGCTGATGATCGACGAGCTGAACCACCGCGTGAAGAACACCCTCGCCACCGTGCAATCGATCGCGGTCCAGACCGCGCGATCCCATGACGACCCGCGCAGCTTCGCCGAGACCTTCCAGGCCCGCCTGCTGGCTCTGTCGCACACCCACGACCTTCTGACCCGGAGCCACTGGGAGGGGGCGTCCCTTCGCGACGTCCTGCTCCACGAGACCGAGGCCCATGGGGCGACCCGCATCCTGCTGAACGGGCCCGTCGTCGATCTGCCGCCGCCGACGGCCCTGTCGCTCGGGATGATCTTCCATGAACTGGCGACCAACGCCGCCAAGTACGGCGCCCTGTCCAGCCCGGCGGGACGGGTGTTCGTGGACTGGGCCTTCCAGGACCAGGCCGACCGCAAGCTGCGCATCACCTGGCAGGAGCGCGGCGGGCCGCCGGCGCGGGCGCCGACCCGTCGCGGCTTCGGCGCGCGCCTCATGGAACGCAACGTGAAACACGATCTGGCGGGCGAGCTGTCGTTCAGCTACCAGCCGGAAGGACTTGTGGCGGAGATCGTGATCCCCTTCGCGCTGGAGCAGACGGAATGAGTGCGGGGCTGAACGGGCGCAAGGTGCTGATCGTCGAGGACGAGTCGCTTGTCGCCATGCTGATCGAAACGATCCTCGAGGATCTGGGATGTGAGACCATCGGGCCGATGTCGACGATCGACGAGGCGCTGGGCCATCTCGACGGCGGCGATGATCTGGACGCCGCCCTGCTGGATGTGAACCTGGCGGGCCGCCAGGTGTTCCCGGTCGCCGAGGCGCTGGAGGCCAGGGGCGTGCCGGTCGTCTTCTCGACCGGCTATGGCGAGGGCGGTCTGCCCGACCGCTGGCGCGATCGCCCCACGGTGCAGAAACCCTTCACCGAGGCCGGCCTGCGTCAGGCGCTGTTCCGCGCCATGGGCGTGGCCGAGGTCTGACGCTTCAGGTCCTTCAGGATGACCCCTGCGGCGTTGCGCCCCGGCGCTCCGGTCACGCCGCCGCCGGGATGCGCCCCCGACCCGCAGAGATAGAGCCCCGGCACGGGCATGCGGTGATCCGCGTGACCCAGCACCGGCCGTGCGCTGAACAGCTGGTCCAGCGTCAGGCGCCCGTGGAAGATGTCGCCGCCCACCAGGCCGAAGCGTCGCTCCAGATCCAGCGGCGACAGGCTCACTCGGCCGACGACCGAGGCCTTGAATCCGGGCGCAAGCCGATCGACCGTCTCGATCATGAGGTCCGCGACCGTCTCTCGCGCCTCGTCCCAGCTTCGCCCGCCCGGCAGGGTCGGCGCCACATGCTGGCAGAACAGGCTGGCCACATGCGCGCCCGGCGGGGCCAGGCTGTCGTCCAGCGTCGAGGGGATCAGCATCTCCACGACCGGTCGGGACGACCATCCGTTCAGGCGCGCCTCGGCGTGGGCGCGGTCCATGTAGTCCAGGCTCGGCGCAACGATGATCCCGGCGGTCAGGTGATCGCCAGGCCCAGGCTCGCAAGAGAACCGGGGCAGGTCCGAAAGAGCGACATTCATGCGGAACGTGCCCGATCCGGAGACGTAGCGGCCGATCCGCTCGCGGAAGTCCGGCGGCGTGACCGCCGGATCGACCAGCCGGTCGAACAGCAGGCGCGGGTGCAGGTTCGACGCCACCGCGCGCGCCCGGAAGGTCTCGCCCGCTTCCGTGACGGCGCCGACGGCCCTGCCCCCTTGCGTCAGCACCTGGGCCACGGGGCTGTCGGTGCGGAGCTCGACCCCGACCGCTGCGCACGCGCTGGCCATGGCCTGGGTGATGGCTCCCATGCCCCCGATCGCATGGCCCCAGGCGCCGCGCTTGCCGTTCACCTCGCCGAAGACGTGATGCAGCAGCACATAGGCCGAGCCCGGCGTGTAGGGGCTGGCGTAGTTGCCGACCACGCTGTCGAAGCCGAACAGGGCCTTGACCGGATCGCTCTCGAACCAGCCGTCCAGCCAGTCGCCGGCCGATTTGGTGAACAGGTCCAGCAGGTCCCGCCGCGCCTCGGTCGACAGGCCGCCGATGCGGCGCGCCAGTCCGGCCGACTTGAGCAGCTCCGACAGGGCCTCGCGCCACCCGCCCTCGACGACGTTCGGCGGCACGGTCAGGATCAGCGCGCGCAAAACGCCCGCCACCGTCTCGAGACGTCGCTCGTATTCGGGCAGACGCTCGGCGTCCCGCACCGAGAACCGCGCCACCTCCGCTTGGGTCAGCCCCGGCCCGGCGAAAAACCGCTCGGTCTGCGACAGCGGCAGGAAGTTCGACATGCGCCGCTCGACGACCCGCAGGCCATGGCGCGCCAGCTCCATCTCGGCGATCACCGTCGGGTTCAGCAGACTGACTGTGTAGCTGGCCGTGGAGTTGCGGAAGCCGGGGTGGAACGCCTCCGTCACCGCCGCGCCGCCGACGACATGGCGGCGCTCCAGCACGACGACCTTCAGCCCGGCGCGCGCCAGATAGAAGGCGCAGACCAGCCCGTTGTGGCCGCCGCCCAGAATGACGACGTCATGATCCGTTCCCGCCAAGCCGACCTCCCGATGAGGCCGACCGGTTTAGCCGCCTGACCTGAACGGGCAAGCGTTCAGCTCAATCTCAGGCGGAAGGGTCCCGCCGGGAGCCCGGCGTCGTCGAACAGGTTGCACGTCGGATTGTCGGCCCAGCAGAACCGGATCTCGTCCGGCCGGAATCCGTCCGGAACCGTCAGCTCGACGACCGATCCCCGGGCGACGGCCGCGACGTAGCGACAGGCGTCGGCGGCGCAAAGCTCGAAGCCGATCACCTGCGCGCCCCCGTGGCTGCGCAATTCGCCGGTCACATCGCCGAAGGCCACGCGCAGGTTCGGGCCCTGGCGCGTGACGCCGGCCGGCGCCGGACCCGACGGCGGGATGTCCTCTCCGTACACCGCATGCCGCGCGGCGCGGGCGAGGCGTCGGCCCAGCTCCTCCTTCTGGGCCGGATGGATGTCCCAGCGGTCGCCGAGGTCGATCGCCACCGCCAGCGCGGCGTGAGGGTCCGCATCCACCGCCAGCCGCTGGCTCTCGCGCAGCTCCGCCCACCCCGAGGGCCGCGGCTCATGGTTCGGAGCGCCGAAGTTGGCCAGCTGCACCACGAGGAACGGCAGCTCCGGCGCGTCGAACTGGTCGCGCCAGTCGGCCATCAGGCCGGTCAGGAGGTCGCGATAGCGCTCCGCCTCGCCCGTATTCGACTCCCCCTGGTACCAGAGGGCGCCCCTCAAGCCGTAGTCATGCAGCGGCGCGATCATGGCGTTGCCGATGGTGGTCAGCCCCGAGGTCGACGACCAGGGCGCGCGGGGCGGCGTCTCCCCGACCGTCGCGCGCCGCCAGCGCCAGCCGCCCGGGTCCAGCGGGATGGCCTCGCCGCCGGCGGTCAGCAGCGCCCGCCGGTCCGCCGGGCCATACAGGCCGCCCGCCTGCCAGGTGTCCAGCACATTGACCACGACCGTGTTTCGGCCGGCGCGCAGCAGTCCTTCGGGCAGATCATAGACCCGCTCGCCCGATCCCGACGCCCCCACGGCGACCCCGTTCACCCAGGTCTGGTCCGCCTCGTCGATGGCGCCCAGCGAAAGCCGGTTCGCCGCCCGCGCCTGCGCCTCGGTCAGCTCCACATCGACCCGGTACCAGACCATGCCGTTGTAGGCCGCCAGCTCCGGCACGCCCCAGCCTTCCCACGGCGTCATCGCCGGAACCGGCCGCCACTCGCCGCCGTCCTCGGGCGACCACGGCGCGTCCCCGGACCGGCCGGCCCACCACGCCTGCCATTGTTCGCCCCACAGCCGCTGGGCGGCCATCGGGTCGTCGGAGAGCCGGTCGAGCGCGGCCACGCCCTCGCCCGCTCCCTGCCGGACCAAGGCGTCGCGGCTCATCCAGGCCTCGATGCGCGACCCGCCCCAGCTGGCGTTGATCAGGCCCATGGGCACGTCGTGATCGCGCCGCAGCTCCTGGGCGAAGAAGAAGCAGGCCGCCGAGAATTCCGCCACGCTGTCCGGCCCCGCCGGCGCCCAGGCCACGGGATTGCGGAAGTCCGCCTGGACGTCGGCGTCGTAGTCCTTGGCCACGGTCAGCAGGCGCAGGCCGTCGTCCGACGAGGCGCCGATGACGGCGGGCGCGTTCAGCGCACGGTTGACCGGCAGCTCCATGTTCGACTGCCCCGAACACAGCCAGACGTCGCCGACCATCACGTCTCGCGCGACGTCTTCGCCGCCGTCGCCGTCCGACACCGTCAGTGTGAGCGGCCCGCCCGCCCCTCGCGCCGGGAGGCGTGCGCGCCAGCGGCCGTCCTCGTTGACCGTCACGGCGACACGCGCCTCACCCAGCGACACGGTCAGCCGGTCCCCCGGCCTGCCCTGCCCCCAGACCGGGATGGGCCGGTCGCGCTGGAGGACGGCATGGTCGCTGAACAGGTCCGACAGCGTCGGCGCCTGGGCGGAAGCGCCCGTCGCCGTCAGCGTCGCGGCGACCGCGCACAGGGCCGCGACGACGCGCGCCCGCGGGCTCATCGCGCGGCGGGCGGACAAACCGCCTGACCGTCATTCGGCTGGAGCCGGATCGTCTCGACCGAGATCGTCGCCGCGCCGGTCGAGATCAGGCCCCAGGGCCGGTCGACGGCGGCGACGTCCGCCCCCGCCTGCGCCAGACACGACAGGCGGACGTTGAGACCGCGCCACTCGCCGGGGGGCGCTGCGTTGAGGAGGTCGGTCAGATCCACCCGCCCCGCGCCGAGGACCAGGGCCACGCGGCCGTCCGGCGCCTGGTCCACCCGATAGCGGAAGGCCAGGGTCAGCTCGCCGTTCGACTGGCGGGTCAGGTCCACCGCCGGCCCCCCGATGAAGGCCTGGCCGCCGTCGCCGCTGAAGACGAACGTGCGGGCCGACTCCTGGGTCTGCCCGTCGGCGGGTCGCACCGCGATCCCGCCCCGGGCGCTCCTGCCCTCGCGCGCGTCGCCGAGACGAAGCTCGCCGCCGCCGTCCTGAAGGCTCAGGCCCCAGGGCGCCGGGAAACGCCCTTCGACGAAGTAGCGGTCCAGGTTGGCGCCCTCGCCGGACACGCCGCTCTCTTCCGACAGGACCCCGACCTCGCCCGGCCCGGCGTAGCTCAGGCCATAGCCGTAGGCGAATTGGGGATCGTAACCCGGCTGACCGACATTCAGCGGCGCGCCGGTCGCGTCCTTGGGCCAGCTGAAGGACAGCCGGCCGGTGAAGTCGTGGCGGGGCGCGCCCGTGGCGTCGCCGACCAGCACGTCCGCGATGCCCCCGCCCTCGGTCCCCGGGAGCCAGGCGGCGACGAAGGCGTCCGACGCGTTGATCTCGGGGTTCGTCCACATCGGCCGTCCGGACAGGAACACCGCCACCGTCGGCACCCCTGCCGCCCTCAGCCGCCGCAGGGTCTCCAGCGGTCCGGTCGGGGCGAAGTCCAGGGTCTCCAGGTCCCCCTGAAATTCGGCGTAGGGCGTCTCGCCGAACACCACGACGGCGACGTCCGGGGCCTGGTCGAACGTTCCGTCCGGGCTCAGCGTCGCCTGCCCGCCGCCGGCCTCGATCGCCTCGCGCAGGCCGGCCCAGATCGACTGACCCTGCGGGAAGTCGGCGTTGGTGTTGCCGGTGCCTTGCCAGCTGAGCGTCCAGCCGCCGGCCGCCTGGCCGATGTCGTCGGCGGCGTCGCCCGTCACCAGCACCCGGGCGTCGGACCGGATGGGCAGCACCCCGCCCGCGTTCTTCAGCAGCACCAGCGACTTCCGGACGGCCTCCCGCGCGAGGGCGCGGTGGTCCGCAGAGGCCAGGTGCTCGAAGCGGCCTTCCAGCGGGCGATCCGCCTCGAACAGGCCGGCCTTGACCTTGGCGGTCAGGATGCGGCGTACGGCCTCGTCGATGCGAGCCGCCGGGATCTCCCCGGACCGCGCCTGAGCCAGGGTGTTCTGATAGAGCGCGCGCCAGCTGTCGGGCGCCATCAGCATGTCGATGCCCGCGTTCACCGCCAGGGCGCAGCTTTCATTGGTGCAGCCCGGCAGCTGACCGTGGGCGTTCCAGTCGGAGACCACGAAGCCCTGAAACCCCAGCGGGCCGCGCAGCACGTCCGTCAGGATAGTGGGGTTGCCCGAATGCTTGACGCCGTTCCAGCTGGAGAAGCTGGCCATGATCGAAAGCACGCCGGCGTCGATCGCCTGGACGTAGCCGCCCAGATGGACGTCGATCAGTTCCCGCTCGGTCCCGGCGAAGTCGCCCTGATCGACGCCGTCGGTGGTGCCGCCGTCGGCGAGGAAATGCTTGGCCGACCCTGCGATGCGGCCCGGCGCGAGGGGCCGCCCGGGATGGAGTTCACCCTGCAGGCCCAGGGTCATGGGCCCCGCATAGGCGCGCTGGATTTCCGGGTCTTCGGAATAGCCCTCGTAGGTGCGGCCCCATCGGTCGTCGCGCGGCACGGCCAGGGTGGGGCCGAATGTCCAGTCCACGCCGGTGACCGCCGCCTCGAGCGCGGTGGCCACGCCGACGCGATGGATGAGGTCCGGGTCGCGCGCGGCGCCCAGTCCGATGTTGTGCGGAAAGATCGTCGCGCCCGGCACGTTGTTGTGCCCGTGCACGGCGTCGACGCCATAGATCAGCGGCACAAAGGTCCCGCCCCGCCGGGCGTTGGCCTCGCGAAAGGCGAGCGCCAGATCGAGCCAGCGCTGCGCCGACGCCTTGTCGTCGCCGAACGGCCCCGAGCTCCCACCCGCCAGGATCGAGCCTAGCGGATAGGTCAGCAGATCCTCGGGCGCGATGGCGGAGATGTCGGCCTGGATCAGCTGGCCGACCTTCTCCTCCAGCGTCATGCGCGACATCAGGTCGGACACGAAGGCCTGCGCCTCCGCGTCGGTGATCGCGGCGGGCGACGCCGCCCGCGGCCAGATCGAGGGGTCGGCCCGCGCCGCCGCCGGGACATCGATCACCTGCGCCTCCCCCCGGTCCGGCGCCGTGACCATGCAAGCCGCGACGGCGACGGCGGAGACAGTGGCGAAGAGGCGCGTCATGGGGACCTCGAAAGGGCTGGGATCGGCCGCGACCTCAGGCGGACCGTCGGGGCGGCGCGGCGATCAGGGCGTCGGCGATCGCCTGACGCAGCGGCTTGGCGCGATACTGGGCGTCATACGGGGTGGGCCGCTTGGGCAGGCCGTCCTCCCGATACCAGCGCCCCTGCAGCCAGGTGTGGCTGTCGGACAGGCCCCAGCACAGGATGTCGCCCATCTGCGGATAGCTGAGCATCAGATCCAGGTATCGCCGGCCCAGCTCCGCCACGGCGGCGTCGCGCTGGGCGAAGTCGGCGGGCAGGTTCTTGTCGTGCACGTCGAACTCGGTGATCACGAGGTCGTAGCCCATGCCCACCACCTCATCGAGGAAGCGGCGCCAGTTCGTCTCCCGCGCGGTGTCGAAGCCGACCGAGTTGTCCGAGTTGCCCGAGCCGATGTGGCTCTGCACGCCCAGGGCGTCGACCGGCACGCCCCGCGCCCTGAAGCCTTCCAGCAGGCGCAGCACGCCGTTCTGGTGGGCCTCGTGTCCCGCCTCCCAGCTCATGTAGTCGTTGTAGACCAGCTGGGCCATCGGCGCGCGCTCGCGGGTGCGACGGAAGGCCAGGTCCATCACCGCCTCGGGTCCGCCCATCCGCTCCGAGAACGGGGTGACGCGCAGCTCGCCAGTGTCGGCGTCGACGGCTTCGTTGATGACGTCCCAGGAGTCGATCATGCCGTAGCGATCGACGATCGCGTCGATGTGCTCGACCACCAGCCGCTCGACCTCCGCCGCTGGCCGCGCCCCATAATCATGGCTTGAAGTCCAGGCCGGGAACCACTGCGGGTGGTGCCAGATCAGGGTGTGGCCCCTCAGGCCCATGCCGCGTTCGGCCGCGAACGACGCGATGCGATCGGCGGGTTCATAGGTGAAGGTCGAGGCGTCGGGACGAAGGGCGTACCACTTCAGCTCGTTCTCATGGACCAGGACCCCGCACTCCCACTCCAGCAGGCGACGGTAGGCGCGGTTGTCGAAGGACGCGGTCAGTGTCCCCGGACGCCCGGCCCCGACGGCGCTGCCGAACCTGCGGCCTGACCGGGCGGCCAGGGCGTTGAGGCTCGGCCCTTCCGGACGAGGCGGCATGGTGGCGCAGCCGGCGACCAGGCCGGCTCCCGCCATCATCAGGGACTGTCGGCGCGTGATCATGAAGCTCCGAACCCAAAAAAAGGGGGCGCGCCGACATGCGACGCGCCCCGTCTCAGGGAGGTTTAGAAGGTGGCGCGCATCACCAGGGTGAAGCGGCGGTCGTTCATGAACCAGGATCGCGGCGCGCGCAGCAGATCGTTGTTCAGGATCTGGCTGGTGCGCGTGATCTCGTTGGTGAGGTTCACCGCCTGCACGCCGATCTTCCAGTTCTCGTTCAGCGTGTAGAAGAACGACCCGTCCAGCTGACCGGTGTCCTCGTTCATGATCGGCGCGTAGGGAACGATGACGTCCCGCGGCGTGATCAGGAACTCCGACCGCCAAGCGTAGGCCAGGCGCGCCGACCACGGCCCCTTCTCATAGAAGGTCGCGACGTTGACCGTGTGCTCCGACAGGTTCTGCAGCGGCAGCAGGCTCGTGTCGATGTTCGCCACGCGGCCGGCGGCCACGTCCGGGTCGGTCGAGGACAGGGTGCTCTGCGCCACGCCTTCGGAGTCGATGAAGGTGTAGTTGGCGCTCAGGCCCAATCCGTCGAACGGCGCCGGCAGGAAGTCATAGGTCTGCTGGTACGCGATCTCAAAGCCGCGGATGGTGCCCTGGTCCTCGGAGTTGACCGGCGTGGTCACCACGGCGTCGAAGGTCGCGCCGTTATTGGTGAAGGCCAGCCGCTCGGTGCCGTTGGTGATGACGTCGTTCAGCTCCTTGTAGAAGAGCGAGAGCGTCAGCTGGCCGACATCGTCGAAGTACCACTCGGCGGACAGATCCAGATTGTCGGCGCTGATCGGGCGCAGATACGGATTTCCGACGGTGAAGCGACCGGTCGGCCGCCCGTCGATGATGTCCTGCGCGAGCGTCGACAGACTGATGTTGTAGTAGGCGCGGGTCAGACCGATGTCCGGCGGCGTGATCGTGCGCGACAAGCCCAGGCGGAACTGCAGCCCGTTGCCCACCTCCAGCTTCGCGTTGAAGCTGGGCAGCCAGTAGTCGAAGTCCGTCTCGGCCGTGAAGGGCGTGATCGCCCCGTCGGCATAGGCCCGGGCCTGGGCGCGCACCTCCGGCGCCAGGCCGCAGAACGGCGAGGGCTCCTGGCCCGGCGGCACCGGCTCGGCGCAGGTCGCCTCGGTCGGGAAGCTGCCGAGGTTGAACGCCTGGAAGCCTTCCGCCGCGCGGTCCGTCTTGGTGTAGCGCAAGCCGAGGTTGCCGCTCAGGTTCCAGCCATTGGCGAACTCATGGCCGTAGCGGACCATGAAGTAGGCGGCGCTCGTCTCTTCCTCGACCGGGTTGATCTCCTGCGGCAGGAAGCCGTCGGCGTCAGCGTTGCAGCGGAGCGCCAGAGGCACCCAGTTCTGCTGGCACCCGGCCGCATTCAACCGCGCCCGCCACTCGTCACCCACGGCCAGGCCGTAGGCGCTGTAGACGTCGTAGTTGTCGATGATGTTCTGGTTGAAGAACAGGCGAGGCTGAGCGCCCGTCGGAACGGGAACCTGGCCGCGCATGAAGTTGTCGAACGCATAGGTCTCGTGGAAGTCCGCGGCCAGGAAGCCAGGACCGCCCGGCGCCCCGCCGGCGTTCGGGATTCCGTCGACGTTGTCGCTCAGCCAGACGGGACCGTTGTCGCCCCATTGCTCGGTCAGCACGCCCCAGTTGTACGAGGTGAATCGCGTCGTCTGGTCCCGGATGGCGTGGCGAACCCCGAAGCGCAGCGAGCGGACCCAGCTGTCGTCGAAGCTGTACTCCCCGTCGATGCGGAAAGCGTCCAGCGTGCCTTCGCTCATCTCCTTGTGGTCCATCGCCGCGCGGGAGAAGGTGTTGTAGGGCGAAGAGAAGTTGTCGTTCCCGTTGCGATAGTAGCCCGGGCAGGTCGCCGACGGCGCGCCGACGCAGGGCGTCCCATCCAGGAACGGCGGCAGGAAGGTCACAACGGGGATGTCGCTGCCGCGGATCTCGATGCTGGCGTTCTGGTAGGTCGAGTTCCACAGGCCGGCGTCGAGAACGTCGACGGTGGAGTCCACGTGCTGGTAGTCGAAGCTCAGCCCGAGGCGGTCGGTCGGCGTCCATCTCAGATTGAAGCCGTAGTCGGTCGTGACCGCCTGCTGCTCCACGTCGCGACGGATGTTGTTGCTCTGCAGGCCGTTGATGGGCGTGCGCGGGTCGACCTGGTTCTGGTCGGCGCGCCAACCGGTGGTGCCGGTGATGATGCCGGAGGTGAACAGTCCGTCGGGGCCGAAGTCGAGCGTGGTGCCGACCTGGGCCTGGGAGTCGCCGTTGCTCGTGACGTTGTCCGTGGCGATCTCCATGGCGTGTTCGGTCCACGCCTGGCTCGAGTCCGAGCGCAGGAACTGGGCCGTGGCCTGCCAGCGGCGGTCATGGCTGCGCCACTGGAAGGCGCCGGCGTAGCCGCGACGCTCGCGATCGAACTCCTGCGAGCGGAAGGCCGCGCCGCGCGGGAACCACACATCGCCCACGGCTGTCGCGCCGGGCGTCGCGACGACGTCCCCGTTGGAGTACAGGGTGCGCGGCCCGTAGTTCGAGATCTGCTGCCCGTCGCCGCGCGAGATCAGCTGCGAGTAGACGGCGTTCAGCATGATGCCGAACTCACCCGCCCCGTTCTCCCAGCGGTCGCTGATCAGGGCGGAGAAGGTCGGCGTCACCTCTTCGGCGAAGTCGCCGTAGCTGGCCTCGGCCGACGCGGCGATGACCCGGCCCGGCGCGTCGAACGGCACGCGGGTGCGCAGGTTGACGGTGCCGGCGATGCCGCCCTCGATCATGTCGGCCGACGGGCTCTTGAAGACGTCCACGCCGCCCATCAGCTCGGGCGGCACGTCGGCGAAGCTCAGCGCGCGGCCGTTGTTGGCGGTGAAGGTGTCGCGTCCGTTCAGCTCGGAGCGAACGAAGGTCAGGCCGCGCACCACGACGCCCGAGCCCTCGACCGAGAAGTGGTCCGGGTCCACGCCGGCGGCGAAACGGTCGATGGCCACGCCGGGCACCCGCTGGAGCGCCTCGGTGACCGAGCGGTCCGGCAGCGCGCCGATGTCCTCGGCGGTGATCGAGTCAACGAAGACCTCAGAGTCCTGCTTGATCGCCTGGGCGTTCTGCAGACTGGCCCGGATGCCGGTGACGACGATCTCCTCGACCTCGGTGGCCTCCGGATCGGCCTCCTGGGCCAGGACCGGCGTCGCGGCCATCACGGCGGCGACGGCGACCAGAGAAACCCCGCCGCGAAGCAGCGCGCGCTGGGCCGCCGACAGACGGACCTCGGGCTTGTTGACGCTCATTTACTCCCCTCCCTATCCCTGCAGCATTTCCTTGTTAGCGCTATCATTGCATAGCGTGGAAATGTCTGAGTTATGACGGTAACGCACGTAACGGGCCTTCGCAAGCCCGTGGATTCGTGAAGCTGAAACAGGCAGGCTCAAGGCCTGAAGCGCCGCGCCGACGGCGTCTGGGAGGACGAATGGGCGGGAATCGGGTGGGTGACGTGGTCGTCGTGGGCGGCGGCACGGCCGGCTGGATGGCGGCGGCCGCCCTCGCCCGGGCCCTCGGGGGCACGACCCGCGTCACGGTCGTCGAGTCGGACGCGATCGGCACGGTCGGCGTCGGCGAGGCCACCATCCCGCCGATCCGCACCTTCAACGCCATGCTCGGCATCGACGAGCAGGACTTCATCCGCAACACCCAGGGGACGTTCAAGCTGGGGATCCAGTTCGTCGGATGGGGCGCTCCGGCCGACCGCTACATGCATCCCTTCGGCGCGTTCGGCGCCGATATCCAGGGGGTGAAGTTCCACCAGGCGTGGCGGCGGATGCGCGACCTGGGGCACGCCGATGTCTTCGGCGCCTACAACATCTGCGAGACGGCGGCGCTGGCCGATCGGTTCGGCCCCGGCGATCCGCGCCTGCCCTTCACCCGCATGACCTGGGCCTACCACTTCGACGCGGCGCTCTACGCCCGCTACCTGCGCGCCTATGCGGAGGGGCGTGGCGTCGTCCGGCGCGAGGGCCGTATCGTCGAGGTGGTTCAGGACGCTGAGACGGGGTTCATCGACGCCGTGCGCCTGGAGGACGGCGCGCGCGTCTCGGGCGACCTCTTCGTCGACTGCACCGGATTTCGCGGCCTGCTCATCGAACAGACGCTGCAGGCCGGCTTCGAGGACTGGAGCCGCTGGCTGCCGTGCGACCGGGCCGTCGCCGTCCCCTGCGCCCACGGACAGGGCCCCCTGACGCCCTACACGCGCGCGACCGCCGAGCGCGGGGGCTGGCGCTGGCGCATCCCGCTCCAGCACCGCATCGGCAACGGCTATGTCTATTGCAGCCATCACCTCTCGGACGACGAGGCGGCCGCGACCCTGCTGGCCGGCCTCGACGGCGCCGCGCTCGGCGACCCCCGCCCCCTCCGGTTCACGGCCGGCCGCCGACGCCGGGCCTGGGTGAAGAACTGCGTCTCCCTCGGTCTCGCCTCCGGCTTCCTCGAGCCGCTGGAGTCCACCAGCATCCACATGATCCAGGCGGGGATCACCAAGCTGCTGGCGCTCTTTCCCGAGCGCGGGTTCGAGCCCCGCGAAATCGACGAGTACAACCGGCTGACCGACATGCAGACCGAGCAGATCCGCGACTTCATCATCCTGCACTACAAGGCGAACGGCCGCGTCGGCGAACCGCTGTGGGACGCCTGCCGCGCGATGGAGGTCCCAGAGGCGCTCCAGCGCCGCATGGACCTGTTCCGGCATCGCGGCCGCTTCTTCCGGCACGAGGACGAGCTGTTCGCCGAGTCGAGCTGGCTGGCCGTCCTCCTCGGCCAGGGCGTGACGCCGCAGGGCCACGACCCGCTCGCCGACGCCCTGCCCGAGCCCGATCTGCGCGCCGCCCTGGAGGAGGTTCGCGGCGGAATCCGCCGGACAGTGGACGCCATGCCAAGCCAGTCCGACGTCATCGCCCGCTTCTGCGCCGCGCCGGAGGCCGCCTGATGGACGCCCGCATCCGCAAGATCGTCATCGTCGGCGGCGGGACCGCCGGCTGGATGACCGCCGCCGCCCTCGGCAAGGTGCTGGGCCGCGACTACGCCGAGATCGTGCTCGTGGAGTCCGACGAGATCGGCATCGTCGGCGTCGGCGAGGCGACCATCCCCCAGATCGGCATCTTCAACCGCCTGCTCGACCTCGACGAGAACGAGTTCGTCCGCCGCACCAAGGGCAGCTTCAAGCTGGGCATCCAGTTCGTCGACTGGGGCCGCAAGGGCCACAGGTACTTCCACCCCTTCGGACCCTTCGGCGTCGACATGGAGGGCGTCTCCTTCCACGCCTACTGGCTGCGGCTGGCCCAGGGCGGCGACCCGCACCCGGTGACGGACTATTCGCTGCAGTCGATGGCGGCCGCCGAGAACCGGTTCATGCGCTCGATCGACGCCGGGCGCTCGCCGCTGTCGAACATCGCCTACGCCTTCCATTTCGACGCCGGCCTTTACGCCCGCTTCCTGCGCGGCCGCGCCGAGGCGGACGGCGTGGTGCGCCGGGAGGGCAAGATCGTCGAGGTCTCCCGGCGCCCGGCGGACGGGTTCATCGACGCGGTGGTGCTGGAAAGCGGCGAGCGGATCGACGGCGAGCTGTTCATCGACTGCTCCGGCTTCCGGGGCCTGCTGATCGAGCAGACGCTGAAGGCGGGATACGAGGACTGGACGCGGTGGCTGCCCTGCGATCGCGCGGTCGCCGTCCCCTGCGAGAGCGTCGAGCCGCTGACCCCCTACACCCGCTCCACGGCGCGCGACGCCGGCTGGCAGTGGCGCATCCCGCTGCAGCATCGGATCGGCAACGGCTACGTCTATTCCAGCGACCACATCTCGGACGACGAGGCGGCCGCGACCCTGCTCGCCAACCTCGACGGGGCTCCGCTCGCCGACCCTCGCTTCCTGCGGTTCGTCACCGGCCGCCGCAAGCAGGCCTGGGTCAAGAACGTCGTCGCCATCGGCCTGTCCGCCGGCTTCATCGAACCGCTGGAGTCCACCAGCATCCACCTGATCCAGAGCGGCATCGCCAAGCTGCTGCAGATGTTCCCGGACAGGGAGTTCCCCGCCGCGGACCGCGACCGCTTCAACCGGATGACCGCCCGCGAGATGGAGCAGGTCCGCGACTTCATCATCCTGCACTACAACGTCAGTGAACGGGACGACACGGCCTTCTGGCGGCGCTGCCGCGACATGGACGTGCCCGACACCCTGAAGGAGAAGTACCGGCTCTTCGAGACCACGGGCCGGATCTTCCGCGAGGACGACGAGCTGTTCAACGACACCAGCTGGTTCGCCGTCATGATCGGACAGGGCCTGAAGCCGAAGCGCTACGACCCCGTCGCCGACCTGCTGAGCCGCGAGGAGACGACCCGGCGCCTCCACGAGATCCGCCGCGTGATGCGCACCTGCGCCGACCAGATGCCGGGTCATGCCGACTTCATCCGCAAGACCTGCGCCGCATGACCTTCGGCCGCCCCTTGCCCGAGGTCGCGAACGCCGGGCCGGCCGATCTGGAGCCATCGCGACGTTCCGCCCGGCCGGTGGTGCTGAGGGGACTGGTCCGCGACTGGCCCCTGGTCCGGTCCACGGACCCCTCGGCCGAGCTTCGCGCGATGGACAGCGGGCGGCCGGCTCCCGTCATGACCGCCCCGGCGGCGATCGGCGGGCGGCCCTTCTACAACGCGGACCTCACCGGCCTTAACTTCCGACGGGAGGCCGCGAGCGTTGGTCAGGTGCTGGACCGGTTGGCGCGGGAGCCGGACGACGAACCGGCGATGATCTACATGGGTTCGGCGCCCGCCGACCAGGTCGCGCCCGGCTTCGCGGCGAGCCACCCCGCCCCGGGACTTCCCCACGACGCCGCGCCCCGTCTCTGGATCGGCGGCGCGGTGACCATCCAGACCCATTACGACATGTCGGACAACGTGGCCTGCGTGGCGGTCGGGCGCCGGACCTTCACCCTGTTCCCACCCGAACAGGTGGCGAACCTCTACGTCGGTCCGCTGGACTTCAATCCGGCCGGCCAGCCGGTCAGCCTGGTGCAGTTCGACCAGGGCGTGGACGAGACCCGCTTTCCCCGTTTCGCAAAGGCCCGCGCGGCGGCGCTGAGCGCGACGCTTCAGCCCGGCGACGCCATCTATATCCCGCCGATGTGGTGGCACCATGTGCGGTCCGAGGGCCGGTTGAACGTGCTGGTGAACTATTGGTGGGACGAGGTCCGACCCGGCGCCCTCTCTCCGTTCGACAGTCTGGTCCATGCGCTGGCCGCGGTCGGCAGCCTGCCGCCCGAGCGCCGCGAGGCCTGGCGCGCGGCGTTCGACCACTATGTCTTCGACGCAGATCCGGACCGGCACGCGCACATCCCGTCCCATGCACGCAGCGTGCTGGGGGAGCTCGACGTGCCCGGCTTCGACCGGATCCGGCGATTCCTCGTCAACGGCCTCACGCGTCGCTGACGACGTCGACCCTTGCCACCGGCGCGGAATTTGTCTGAGTATTGCCGGACCTGGGCGCAGATCCAGGGTCTGGGAGAGACATCATGAGACCGCTGGTTCTCGCCGCCGCCGTGGCGCTGCTCACCGCGACAGCGCCGGCCTCGACCGTCCAGAGCCAGGACGGCGACATCATGCAGTACGTCATCAACAATCCGCGGGTGGAGTCCTGGCAGGTGATCGGCGTCACCCGCCCGCCCCGGCCGCAGCGATCCGAGGGCGTGCTCGGCGAACGCGCCGTCCGCGTCGCCGCACGCCGGTCCGCTCAGCCCTGGGACACCGCCGCCCAGATGACGATCCCCGGCGCCATCAACCGGGGCGACACCATCCTGCTGGCGGTCTGGGCCCGGGTGGAGACCCCGCCGCCGGGCCGGACCACCACCGACCTGCCGCTGAGGGTTCAGCAGGCGACCGCCCCCTACGCCGCCATCGCCCAGGAGACCGCCGAGGTCGGCCCCGAGTGGAAGCTGGTCTACGCCTCGGGCGTGGCCCAGGCCGACTATCCCGCCGGCGCCTCCAACCTGGCCGTGCACCTGGCGACAGCGGACCACACAGTGGACCTGGGTCCCGCCCTGCTGCTCAACTTCGGCCAGAACTACGACGCCGCGCGACTGCCCAGGAACGAGCGGTGATCCGCCGCGCCCTCGGGCTCTCGTCGCTGGCCCTGCTCGCGGCGGCCGCCGCCCAGGCCCAGGAGATCAGGCTCAACCAGGTCGGGTTCGAGACCTACGGCCCCAAGGCGGCGACCGTGGTCACCGACGCCGCCGGCCCCCTGCCCTGGCGGGTGATCGACGCGTCCGGCGCCGTCGCGGCGGAAGGCGTGACCCGGCCCTTCGGAGCGGACGCCGCCTCGGGCGACACGGTTCAGCGGATCGACTTTTCCTCGCTGAACCAGCCGGGCGACTATCGGCTGCGCGTCGGCGAGGCCGAGAGCCGTTCCTTCGCGATCGCCGACCGACCTTTCGCGGCCCTGAAGGCCGATGCGCTGGCCTACTTCTACCAGAACCGCGCCGGCGTCCCGATCCTGGCCGAGCACGTCGACCGGCCCGAGCTCGCGCGGCCGGCGGGGCATGTGAACGAGCGGGCGACCTGCTTTTCCGGAACCGATCCGCGCGGGACGGTCTGGCCCGGCTGCGACCACACGCTGGACGTCTCCGGCGGCTGGTATGACGCGGGCGACCACGGCAAGTACGTCGTCAACGGCGGCATCTCGGTCTGGACCCTGGTCAACGCCTACGAGCGCGCCGAGCGCCGGGGCCTCGCCCCCTTCGCCGACGGACAGGCCGACATTCCCGAGGCGGGCAACGGCGTCGACGACCTCCTCGACGAGGCGCGCTACCAGCTCGAGTTCCTGCTCAGGATGCAGATTCCCGACGGCGCCCGCGCCTGGGTGGCGGTCGAGGCGCTGCCGAACGGCCGCTATCGTCTTGTCGAGATCGACGCCGGCGGCATGGCGCACCACAAGGTGCACGACCGCGCCTGGACGGCCCTGCCGACCGCCCCCGCCGACGCCCCCGAGGAGCGCCTGCTCTACCCGCCGTCGACGGCCGCCACGCTGAACCTCGCAGCCGTCGCCGCCCAGTGCGCCCGCGTCTGGCGCGACATCGATCCCGCCTTCGCCGAGCGCTGCCTCACCGCCGGGCGCCGGGCCTATGCGGCGGCTGAGCGCCACTCCGACATCCAGGCGCTGGGCGCCTTCGAGGGCGGCGGCGGCTATGGCGACGCCAAGCTGACCGACGAGTTCTACTGGGCCGCCGCAGAGCTCTACGCCACGACCGGAGAGGAGGACTTCCTTCGGGACGCGCGCGGCTCCCCCTACTGGCTGGCGGGGCCGAGCACGGGCGGCGCGCCGACCGGCGACCCGGCCTGGCCCGAGACCGCCGCGCTCGGGACCATCACCCTCGCGACCGAGGCGCCCGAACTGTCTACGGCCGACCGCGACGCCGCCCGCGCCAATCTGGTCGCGAGCGCCCGGACCTATCTCGCCGAGGCGCGGACCCAGGGCTACGGCTTCCCGCGCGCCGGAACCCGGTTCGAGTGGGGCTCGAACGGCACGCTCATGAACCGGGCGATGATCCTGGGGCTCGCCCACGACTTCACCGGCGAGGCCGCGTTCCGGGACGGCGCGATCTCCGCGCTCGACTTCATCCTCGGACGCAACCCCCTGGACCGATCGTTCGTCAGCGGCTGGGGCGCCCGGCCGATGCTCAATCCGCACCACCGCTTCTGGGCGCATTCCGCCGATCCGGCCTATCCGCGCCCCCCGGCCGGCGCCCTGTCGGGCGGCCCCAACAACACCGGGATGGCCGACGACGTGGCGCGCGGGATGGCGGGGCGCTGCGCGCCTCTGCGCTGCTGGGCCGACGACCTCAGGTCCTATGCGCTGAACGAGGTGGCGATCAACTGGAACGCGCCCCTGGTCTGGGTCGCCGCCTTCGTGGATCCCGCGCCTCAGCCCGACCTTCAGGCGGCGGACTGAGCGCCGCCCTCATAGGCGCAGTGCCTCGCGATGTAGTCGTCCTGCAACGGCAGCCGCGCCGCCGCCTCGGCGATGGTCGCCCGCAGCCGGTTCAGCCCGGCGACCAGCCGCTCGGGCGCCTCGGCCCGGGCCAGCGGGTGCGCGACCGGCGGCGTGATCCCCTGCCCCACCAGCACCGCCACCCACGACGGATGCTGGAACAGGCCGTCGCGATAGTCCGCCACCACGCCGGTCTCGCGGAACAGCTCGATCCGCGCCGCCAGACTGTCGGGCACGTCCATCTCCCGCACCTGCCGCCAGAAGGGCGAGTCGTCGCGCCGGGTGGCCTTGTAGTGCAGGATGATGAAGTCGCGGATACGCTCGTACTGCAGGTCCATCTGGCGGTTGAATTCCGCCGCCGTGCGCGGGTCCCCGGCGTGAACCGGCCACAGCTCGATCAGCTTCGTGATCGCCGCCTGGATCAGATAGATGCTGGTGGACTCCAGCGGTTCGATGAAGCCCGACGCCAGCCCCACCGACACGCAGTTGGCGACCCAGTTGCGGGTCCTCTGCCCGGCGGTGAAGCGCAGGTGGTTCGGCCCCGCGATCGGCTCGCCCTCCAGCGCCTCCATCAGCGCCCGCTCCGCCGCCTCCGGCTCCAGGAAGGCGCTGCAGTAGACATATCCGTTGCCGACCCGGTGCTGCAGGGGAATGCGGAAGCGCCATCCCGCCTCCATCGCCGTGGCGCGGGTGTAAGGCTCGGTCCGGCCCAAGCCTCGGCACGGCGTCGCCACCGCGCGATCGCACGGCAGCCAGTGGGACCAGTCGGTGTAGCCCGACTTCAGCGTCTGCTCGATCAGCAGCCCACGGAAGCCGGAGCAGTCGATGAACAGGTCGCCCTCGACGACCTCTCCGCGCTCCAGCCGCACCGAGCGGATCAGCCCACTGGCGGGGTCCTGCGTCACATCGACGATCCGCCCTTCGACGCGGCGCACGCCCAGCTTTTCGGCGAAGGCGCGCAGGAAGCGGGCGTACAGGCTCGCGTCCAGCTGATAGGCGTAGTCCCAGGTCGACAGGATCGAGCGGCCGTCCGACGACGGCGGCCCGAACCGCGCGGCGCGGGCCGCGACGATCGGCGCGGCGTACTCGTCCAGCTCGCCCACGTCGCCGTGGGCCCGGCCGGCCAGCCAGTACTGGTGAAAGGGAACCCCGCCGCCCGGCGCGCCGAAGTCGCCGAAGGGGTGCATGTAGCTGTCGCCGACCCGGTCCCAGTCCCGGAACTCGATCGCCAGCTTGAAGGTCGCCCGCGTGGCCCGCATGAACTCGGCCTCGTCGATGCCGAGCCGGGCGTTGAACTCGCGGATGTGCGGCAGGGTCGATTCGCCGACGCCGACCGTGCCGATCTCCTCGGACTCGATCAGCAGGACCTCGACCCCGGTCGGCGCGATCAGGCGACCCAGCGCGGCGGCGGTCATCCAGCCGGCGGCGCCGCCGCCGACGATGACGACCCTGCGCACGCCCGCCCGTTCCGCCATGCCCGTGTCCCTCGCCTCAGTGGTTGTCGCGCGGCAGGCCCATGGTGTCGATGATGCGGTGGTATCTCACCGCCGGCTCCAGCACCGCGCCGGTCTCCAGTTCCGTCACCATGTACCGCTGGATCTCCTGCCAGGGCGTCTGCGAGACCGGATAGCGATAGCCGCCCGCCGCCTCCAGCGCCTCGCGACGGCGCGCCAGCTCCGCATCGTCCAGCAGCACGTCGACGCGCCGGGTCTTCAGATCGATCCGCACCCGGTCGCCGTTCCTGAGCAGCGCCAGGTTTCCGCCCGTGGCCGCCTCGGGCGAGGCGTTCAGGATCGAGGGACTGCCGGAGGTGCCCGACTGGCGCCCGTCCCCCACGCACGGCAGGGCGGTGATGCCCTGTCTGATCAGGTGCGCCGGCGGCCGCATGTTGACCACCTCCGCCGATCCGGGATGCCCCACCGGCCCGGCCCCCCGCATCACCAGGATGGTCTCGGCGGTGATGTCCTGCGCCGGATCGTCGATGCGGTGGTGATAGTCCTCCGAGCCGTCGAACACCGCCACCGGGCCTTCGAAGGCGTCCGGATCGGCGGGATTGGACAGGTAGCGCGCGCGGAAGTCCGGGCTGATGACGCTGGTCTTCATCAGGGCGCTGTCGAACAGGTTGCCGGACATCACCAGGAACCCGGCGTCCTCCACCAGCGCGTCCTCGAAGGTCCGGATCACGTCCGGCAGCACGATCTCGGCGTCGCGGCAGTTCTCGCCCATGGTGCGGCCGTTCACCGTCAGGGCGTCCTCGTGGATCAGGCCGTGCTTGATCAGCTGGGCCACCACCGCCGGGACCCCGCCCGCCTGGTGGTAGTCCTCGCCCAGATATTTGCCGGCCGGCTGCAGGTTGACCAGCAAGGGCACCCGGTGCCCCACCGCCTCGAAGTCCTGGATCGGCAGCTCCACGCCCGCGTGGCGCGCCAGCGCGGTGAGGTGGATCGGCGCGTTGGTCGATCCGCCGATGGCGGAGTTGACGACGATGGCGTTCTCGAACGCCTCGCGGGTCAGGATGCGGGACGGGCGCAGATCCTCGTGCACCATCTCCACGATCCGCTTGCCGGTCTGGTAGGCGACCTGCGGACGCTCGCGGTAGGGGGCCGGGATCGCGGCCGAGCCGGGCAGCGACATGCCCAGCGCCTCGGCCAGGCTGTTCATCGTCGTGGCCGTGCCCATGGTGTTGCAGTAGCCGACCGACGGCGCCGAGGTGGCCACCAGGTCGATGAAGCCGTCATAGTCCAGCTCGCCGGCCGCCATCATCTCGCGGGCCTTCCAGATGATGGTGCCTGAGCCGACGCGCTCGCCCCTGTGCCAGCCGTTCAGCATCGGCCCGACCGACAGGGCGATGGCCGGGATGTCCACGGTCGCCGCCGCCATCAGACAGGCCGGGGTGGTCTTGTCGCAGCCGATGGTCAGCACCACCCCGTCGAGCGGATAGCCGTACAGCAGCTCGACCAGACCCAGATAGGCCAGGTTCCGGTCCAGCCCGGCGGTCGGCCGCTTGCCCGTCTCCTGGATCGGGTGGACGGGAAACTCCAGCGCGACGCCGCCGGTCTCGCGGATGCCCTCGCGCACCCGCTTGGCCAGCTCGATGTGGTGACGGTTGCAGGGCGACAGGTCCGACCCCGTCTGAGCGATGCCGATGATCGGCTTGCCCGAGCGCAGCTCCTCCAGAGTCAGGCCGTAGTTCAGATACCGCTCCAGATAGAGCGCCGTCATGTCCGGATTGTCGGGATTGTCGAACCAGGCGCGGGAGCGGAGGCGGCGTGTCATGCGGGACTCGTCGGTTTAATTACTCCGACAAATAGCCGTCGCCTCTCCGACTTGGCAATGCGCCTCAGCGCTCGGCCAACGCCTCCGCCGTCTGCGACAGGGCGTTGGCCACCAGCACCTCCATGGCGCGGCGGGCGGTGTCGGCGTCCCGCGCCTCGATGGCGTCAAACACCGCCCAGTGCTCGGGCATGGGGTCCGGCGGCAGCTTGTGCTTGCGGCCCTTGTAGAAGGTGGTCCAGCGCACCCCCGCCCCGATCGTCGAGGCGAGGCTCGCCAGGGGCGGATTGCCGGTCGCGTCCAGCACCGCCTGGTGGAAGTCCCGGTCGGCCGCCTGCCCCGCCTCGGTCTTGAGCGTCAGCCGCTGCATGTCCTCCAGCGCCCGGCGCATGGTCGCCAGCTGGACCTCGCTGCGGCGTGCGGCCGCCAGAGCGGCCGCCGCGGGTTCGATAATCATCCGCAGCTCGAACAGCCCGTCGACCACCTCGCGCGACGGCTCCGCCTCGAAGAACCAGGCCAGGACATCGGGATCGAGCAGGTTCCAGCGCGTCATCTCCGTGACCCGTGTGCCCACCCGCGGCCGGCTCTCGACCAGTCCCTTCGCCGCCAGGATTCGCACCGCCTCCCGGTAGGCGCTGCGCGACACCTTCAACCGCTCGCTGAACTCGATCTCGTTGCTCAGGATCTCGCCGGGCTTGTGCCGGCCGGATGTGATCGCCACGCCCAGATCGTGGGCGATCGAGCCGTGCAGCCTCTGCTTGCCGCCTTCGCGGGTGCGCGAACGGGTTGAAAAGGCTGAAGAAGAATCCGGCATGCGTCGAATCGTCCGAGGCCGCCCTCAGGGGCGCGGGCGAATACTACCACTTGATGGGCGTCGGGAGTCGGTTGACGGCGGCGGCGAGCCGCATCATCGTGATGATAGCGCTATCATCGCTGGACGACCTCGGTCGAACCAGCGGGTTGACGGGAGGACTGCATGACCATCGCCAACGGCCGAACCATCACGCTCGCGCGCCGCACCTTCGTGACCGGCCTCCTCGGAGCCGTCGCCGCCGCGCCGCTGGCCGGCGTCGCTCGCGCCCAGGCCGCCCGACCGGAAGCGGGGGCGCTGTATCGCGACGCCTCCCAGCCTGTGGCCGCCCGCGTCGAGGACCTGCTGCGGCGCATGACGCTGGAGGAGAAGGTCGCCCAGATGGTCGGCATCTGGGAGAAGAAGGGCGACATCCAGGAGCCGAACGGCGACTTCTCGCCGGCCAGGGCGTCCGCCGCCCACCCCCACGGCCTCGGCCAGATCTCGCGACCGTCGGACTTCCGCGGCGTCGATCCTTCGGTCAACGGCGCGGCCGGCGCCGCCGGCGACGCGGTCAATCGCGACGGCCCGCAGACGGTCGACTACATCAACGCGGCCCAGCGCTGGGCCATCGAGCAGACCCGGCTGGGCATCCCCATCCTGATGCATGAGGAGGCCCTGCACGGCTACACCGCCCGCGGCGCGACCAGCTTTCCGCAATCCATAGCCCTCGCCTCGACCTGGGACCCGGCCCTCGTCACCCGCGTTTTCTCCGTCGCCGCGCGGGAGATGCGCGCCCGGGGCGCCCAGCTGGCGCTGGCTCCGGTGGTCGACGTCGCCCGCGACCCGCGCTGGGGCCGCATCGAGGAGACCTACGGCGAGGACCCGCACCTGGTCTCCGAGATCGGCCTGGCCGCCATCCGCGGCTACCAGGGCGAGACCCTGCCGCTGGCCCCGGACAAGGTGCTGGTCACGCTGAAGCACATGACCGGCCACGGTCAGCCGGAGAACGGCACCAACGTCGGCCCGGCCAACATCTCCGAGCGGACGCTGCGCGAGAACTTCTTCCCGCCGTTCGAGCGCGCCGTGACCGAGCTGCCGGTCATGTCGGTGATGGCCTCCTACAACGAGATCGACGGCCTGCCGTCCCACGCCAACCGCTGGCTGCTGCACGACGTTCTGCGCCAGGAGTGGGGCTTCAAGGGCGCGGTGGTCTCGGACTACTTCGCCATCCGTGAGCTGAACACGCGCCACCGCATGTTCCGCACGATCGAAGAGGCCGCCGTCCGGGCGCTGGACGCGGGCGTGGACATCGAGCTGCCCGACGGCGAGGGCTACGTCCATCTCCCCGAGCTGGTGCGGTCCGGCCGCGTGACGGAGGCCCAGATCGACGACGCCGTCCGCCGTCTGCTGACGATGAAGTTCCTGTCGGGCGTGTTCGAACAGCCCTACGCGGACCCGGACGCGGCTGAGTCCCTCACCGCGACCCCGGACGCCGTGGCCCTGGCGCGCGAGGCGGCCGGCCGGGCGATGATCCTGCTCAAGAACGACGGCGTCCTGCCCCTGAACCCGGCGCGCCTGCGCAAGCTCGCGGTGCTCGGCACCCACGCGCGCGACACGCCGATCGGCGGCTATTCGGACGTGCCGCGCCACGTGGTCAGCGTGGTCGAGGGGCTGGAGGCCGCGGCCGGCGACCGCTTCGACGTGGTCTATTCCGAGGGCGTTCGCCTGACCAAGAGCCGGGTCTGGGCCGCCGACCTGGTCGAACCCGTCGAGCCCGAGGTCAACGCCCGCCTCATCGAACAGGCCGTCGCCGACGCCCGCGACGCCGACGTGATCCTCATGGTGCTGGGCGAGAACGAACAGCTCAGCCGCGAGGCCTGGGCCGACGCCCACCTCGGCGACCGCGACACGCTCGAGCTGTTCGGCCAGCAGATGGATCTGGCGCGCGCCGTCTTCGCCCTGAACAAGCCCACGGTCGTGCTGCTGCTGAACGGCCGCCCGCTGGCGGTGACCGAGCTGGCGGAACGCGCCGACGCCCTGATCGAGGGCTGGTATCTGGGCCAGGAGACCGGTCACGCCGTCGCCGACGTCCTGCTCGGGCGCGTCAATCCGGGTGGCAAGCTGCCGGTCACCATCCCCCGCGGCGTCGGCCAGCTGCCGATGTTCTACAACCACAAGCCGACGTCGCGCCGGGGCTATCTGTTCGGCGACACCTCGCCCCTGTTCCCCTTCGGCTTCGGCCTGTCCTACACCACCTTCGAGATGTCGGCCCCCCGGCTGGCGCGCGCCACGATCCGCAACGGCGAGACGGTCCGGGTCGAGGTGGACGTGCGCAACACCGGCCGTGTGCGCGGAGACGAGGTGGTCCAGCTCTACGTGCGCGACGACCACGCCTCGGTCACGCGGCCGGTCAAGGAGCTGAAGCACTTCCAGCGCGTCACGCTGGAGCCGGGCGCCGCGACGACCGTCACCTTCGAGGTGGGCCCGAAGGACCTTTGGTTCTGGAACGTCGACATGGAACGGGTGGTCGAGCCAGGGACCTTCACCCTGATGGCCGGCCCCAACTCGGTCGATCTGAAGACCGCCACCCTGACGGTCGCGGCTTGATAGGGGGCTCCGGGGGCGAATGACGACATTGGTGAATGACCTTCCGGCCGATTGGCGGGAGGGCGTGTTTCTGGGCCGCCTGGCCCTGCCCGAGGGCCCGACGCCGGTGCTGGTGCGCGACGGGCGTGTGATCGACATCAGCGGATGGGCGCCGACCTCGGCCCAGGCCGGCGCGCGGGAGGACCTCGCAACCGCCACCGGCCGCGATCTCGGCGATCTTGACGCGCTCGGCCTGAGCGCCGCCTATCAGGCGCCCGATCGGTCGCCTCGCCTGTTGTCGCCCCTCGACCTGCAGTGCGTGAAGGCGTCGGGCGTCACCTTCGCGGTGTCGGCCGTCGAGCGCGTCATCGAGGAGCGGGCGCGCGGCGACGCGGACAAGGCCCAGGCCATCCGCGCGGCGCTGGCCGACCGCGTCGGCGCCGACCTGTCCGCCGTCAGGCCGGGCTCCGATCAGGCGTTCGCCCTGAAGGACGCGCTGATCGCCGACGGACTGTGGTCCCAGTACCTCGAGGTCGCGATCGGCAAGGACGCCGAGATCTTCACCAAGGCGCCGGTGCTGTCCTCGGTCGGCTGGGGCGACTGGGTCGGCGTGCGCCCCGACAGCGTCTGGAACAACCCCGAGCCCGAGGTGGTGGTCGTGGTCGACCCGACCGGTCGCGTCATCGGCGCGACGCTGGGCAACGACGTGAACCTGCGCGACATCGAAGGCCGTTCTGCGCTGCTGCTCGGCAAGGCCAAGGACAACAACGCCTCGGCCGCGCTGGGCCCCTTCATCCGCCTGTTCGACGGCGGCTTCACCCTCGACGACGTGCGCGACGCGAAGGTGGCGCTGCGGGTCGAGGGCGAGGACGGCTTCGTGCTGGAGGGCGCCTCCTCCATGCGCCTCATCAGCCGCGATCCGCTGGACCTCGTCGGCCAGACGCTGAACGAAAACCACCAGTATCCCGACGGCTTCGCCCTTTACCTCGGGACCATGTTCGCGCCGATCCAGGACCGCGACGCGCCGGGCCAGGGCTTCACCCACAAGACCGGCGATCTCGTCACCGTATCCTCGGAGCGGCTGGGGACGCTGCGCAACCGCGTGACCACCAGCGACAAGGCCCCTCCGTGGCGCTTCGGCCTGGTGGATCTGATGTACAATCTGGCCGGTCGCGGCCTTCTTGAGGAGCGACCGCATGAACGCCGTCTATCCATCGCTTAAGGACAAGCTCGTCGTCGTCACGGGGGGAGGGTCCGGAATCGGGGCCGCCTTCACCGAGGCCTTCGCCCGACAGGGCGCGAAGGTCTTCTTCCTCGACGTCATGGAGGCGGAGTCCCGCGCGCTGGAGGCGTCGCTGAAGCACCTGCCCGCGCCGCCCGGCTTCGTCCAATGCGACCTGACCGACCTCAAGCGGCTCAAGACCTGTCTGGCGGACATCGGCGCGGTGCACGGCACGCCCGACGTGCTGGTCAACAACGCCGCCAACGACGACCGTCATGCGCTGGCCGAGGTCACGCCCGAATACTGGGACGACCGCATCGCGGTGAACCTGCGCCACCTCTACTTCGCCACCCAGGCCGTGGCGCCGGGCATGCGGGCGCGCGGCAAGGGCGTGATCCTGAACCTCGGCTCCATCTCCTGGCATCTCGGACTGCCGGACCTATCGATCTACGAGACCGCCAAGGCCGGGATCGAGGGCATGACCCGGGCCCTGGCGCGGGAGCTCGGGGCCGACGGGGTCCGCGTCTGCTGCATCGTGCCGGGCAATGTTCAAACGCCGCGACAGATGAAATGGTACACCCCGGAAGGGGAAGCCGAGATCGTCGCCGCCCAGTGCCTGAAGGGCCGCATCCAGCCCGCCGACGTGGCGTCGCTGGGTCTGTTCCTGGCCTCGGACGACGCGCGCTTCGTCACCGGGCATGAGTTTTTCGTCGACGCCGGCTGGAGATAGGCGGCGGGGGTCAACCGGGGTCGCTCAAGAACCCCTTGGGAGGATGTGAAATGGCTGGACCAACAGGGGCTTCCAGCCCCGACATCGCGGGCTCGGACCGCGTCAACATGGGCTTCATCGTCGCCATCGTGGCGGTGGCGACCATCGGCGGGCTTCTGTTCGGCTACGACAGCGGCGCGGTCAACGGCACCCAGGCGGGCCTGACGAAGGCGTTCGGACTCGACTCGACCAGCCTCGGCTTCACCGTCGGCTCGCTGCTGATCGGCTGCGCGGCGGGGGCCTTCTTCGCCGGGCGTCTGGCCGACGCCGTCGGCCGCCGCACGGTCATGATCCTGGCCGCCATCCTGTTCGTGGCCGGCGCCCTCATTCAGGGGCTGACCGACGTGCACGAGCTGTTCGTCGCCGCGCGCTTCGCCGGCGGCATGGCCGTGGGCGCCGCCAGCGTGCTGTCCCCGCTCTACATCTCCGAGGTGGCCCCCGCCCGCATCCGCGGCCGGATGAGCACGGTCCAGCAGGTGATGATCATCACCGGCCTGACCGCCGCCTTCGTGGTCAACTACTTCCTGGCCCGCCAGGCCGGCACCTCGCTGGGCCAGATCGCGGGCACCGAGGCCTGGCGCTGGATGTACCTGGCCCAGGCCGCGCCGGCCGTGGTCTTCCTGGTCGCCCTGTTCTTCATCCCCGAGAGCCCTCGCTACCTCGTCAGCCGCCGTCGCGAGGACCAGGCCCGCGCCGTCCTTACCCGGCTGTTCGGGGCCGAGGCGGCGGACCGCAAGCTGGTCGAGATCCGCGCCAGCTTCTCCCAGGACCACCGCCCCAGCTTCGCCGACATCGCCGCCAAGGGCACGGTGTTCCGGCCCATCGTCTGGGCCGGCATCATGCTGGCGACCTTCCAGCAGTTCGTCGGCATCAACATCATCTTTTACTACGGCGAGACCCTGTGGCGGCTCGCCGGCGTTTCCGAGGCCGTGGCCCTGGAGCGCAACATCATTTCCGGCGCCGTCTCGATCGCGGCGGTGTTCGCGGCCCTGGCCGTCATCGACAAGGTCGGCCGGAAACCCCTCCTGATGATCGGCTCGGTCGGCATGGCCCTGTCGCTCGGCGCCATGACCTGGGCCTTCTCGGGCGCAAGCCAGGACGCGGCCGGCAACCTCGCGCTGAACGAGACCGCCGGCCTGACGGCGCTCGTCGCCGCCAACCTCTACGTCATCTTCTTCAACTTCAGCTGGGGCCCGGTCATGTGGGTCATGCTGGGCGAGATGTTCCCCAACCAGATGCGCGGCTCGGCCCTGGCCATCGCGGGTCTGGCCCAATGGGGCGCGAACTATCTGGTGGTGCAGAGCTTCCCGGCTATGGCCGACGGGCTGGGCCTGGCGGCGACCTATGCGATGTACACCGCCGCCGCGGTCGTCAGCTTCTTCCTCGTCCGCTCCTTCATCCAGGAAACCAAGGGCAAGGAACTGGAAGACATGACCGGCTGATCCTAAGTTGGATTAGTCAGACAATTCCCGGAAGGCGGCGCTCCCCCGCCGCCTTCGTCACATCAGGAGACCCGCTATGGCCGAGACGCTGGAGCTTTCCCACTGGATCAACGGCGAGAAGGTCGGCGGCGACCGCCCCGCCGAGAGCCTGAACCCGTCCGATACGCGTGACGTGGTGGCCCGCACGCCGGACGGCTCCGAGAGCGACGTCGACGCCGCCGTCCAGGCCGCCCGCGACGCCTTCCCCGCCTGGTCGCAGGCCTCGCCCGAGGTGCGCTCCGACATCCTGGACCGCGCGTCGAACCTCTTGATGGAGCGCCGTGAGGCCGTCGGCCGTCTGCTGTCGCGCGAAGAGGGCAAGACCCTTCCCGAAGGCATCGGCGAGACGATGCGCGCGGCCCGCATCCTCAAGTATTTCGCCGGCGAAGCTCTGCGCCTGCACGGCCAGAACCTGCCCTCCGTCCGTCCCGGCGTGGAGATCCAGACCTATCGCCAGGCCGTCGGCGTCTACGGCCTGATCACGCCGTGGAACTTCCCCATCGCCATTCCGGCCTGGAAGGCGGCGCCCGCGCTGGCCTTCGGCAACACCGTGGTCCTGAAGCCCGCCGGTCCGACCCCGGCCACCGCCGAGGCGCTGGTCGCCATCCTGCATGAGGCCGGCCTGCCCAAGGGCGTGCTCAACATGGTCATCGGCCGGGGCCGCGTGGGCCAGGCCATCGTCGACCACCCCGGCGTGGACGGCGTCAGCTTCACCGGCTCGCAAGGGGTCGGGGCGGGCGTCGCCGCCGGCGCGGTCAAGCGTCAGGCCCGGGTGCAGCTGGAGATGGGCGGCAAGAATCCGCTGATCGTCATGGACGACGCCGACCTCGACCGCGCCGTGGCCGTCGCGCTGGACGGCAGCTTCTTCGCCACCGGACAGCGGTGCACCGCCTCCAGCCGCCTGATCGTCCAGGACGGCATTCACGACCGCTTCGTCGAAGCCCTGGCCGAGAAGGTGAAGGGGCTGAAGGTCGGCGACGCGCTGGACAGCACGACCAACATCGGTCCGGCGGTGTCCGAGGACCAGCGCGAGACCTCCTATCGCTACATCGACGTGGCGCGCGAGGAAGGCGGCCGGATCGTCACCGGCGGCGGTCGTCTGAACCTCGACAAGCCCGGCTGGTACGTCGAGCCGACCCTGATCGCCGACACGCACGCCACCTCGCGCATCAACCGCGAGGAGGTGTTCGGCCCGGTCGCCTCCACGATCCGCGTCAAGTCGTTTGAGGAGGCGCTGGAGATCGCCAACGGCGTCGAGTTCGGCCTGTCCGCCGGCATCGTCACCCAGTCGCTGAAGCACGCCCGCGAGTTCCAGCGGCTGGCCAAGGCGGGCATGACCATGGTCAACCTGCCCACCGCCGGCGTCGACTACCATGTGCCGTTCGGCGGCACGAAGGCCTCCTCATACGGGCCGCGCGAGCAGGGATTCGCGGCGCAGGAGTTCTTCACCTTGACCAAGACCAGCTACTCGGCGAGCTAGGCCCGCATGACCCCACCCGAGCTCGTCTGGGACGTCCGCTGCGAACTGGGCGAAGGCCCGGTCTGGGTGGCGTCGGACCGCGCTGTCTGGTTCGTCGACATCAAGGGTCGGCGCCTGCACCGCTACGGCGTCGACGACGCGTCCCGGACCAGCTGGGACGCGCCCGACCAGATCGGCTTCGCCCTGCCGGCCGAGGACGGCTCGCTGATCTGCGGCGTGCGCGGCGGCCTCCACCGCTTCACCGCCGAGGACGGGACCTTCTCCCTGTTCCAGCCTGTTGAGGCGGAGCGCCCCGGCAACCGGCTGAACGACGGCTTCGTGTCGCCGGACGGGGCCCTGTGGTTCGGGTCGATGGACGACGCGGAGGCGGCGCGCACCGGCGCCGTCTACCGCTGGTTCCGGGGCGAGCTTCAGCGAATGGACGACGGCTGGGGCGTCACCAACGGACCGGCCCTGTGTCCCGAGGGCAAGACCCTCTACCACCACGACACGCTGGAGAAGACGGTCTGGGCCTTCGACCACGCCGATGGCCGGATCAGCAACCGGCGCCTGTTCTGCACCACCGAGGACGGCTATCCGGACGGCCCGAGCGTCGACGCCGAGGGCACGCTGCATATCGGCCTCTACGGCGGCTGGGGTGTGGACCGCTACGCGCCGGACGGAACCCGGCTGGAGAAGATCAAGCTGCCCGTGCCGAACGTGACCAAGGCCGCCTTCGCCGGCGACGACCTGAAGGATCTCTACTGCACCAGCGCCTGGATGGGCCTGGACGCCGAGGGCCGCGCGCGCAGCCCCAGCGCCGGCGGACTGTTCCGCCTGCGGGTCGACACCCCGGGCCTGCCCCAAAACCTGATCCGGCTTTGATCGCGCGCGCCTGCGGCGACTGGCGCCTGACGCTCAGGCCGGACCTGGGCGGGGCGGTGGCCGGTCTGACCTGGCGCGGCGAGCCGGTGCTGCGGCCGACGCCGGATGACGCCGCCGACGTGCTGCGGACCGCCTGCTTCCCGCTCCTGCCCTACGCCAACCGCATCGCCGAGGCGGCCTTCGCCTGGCGGGGACGGTCCATCAGCCTGCGGCCCAGCCCCGGCTTCGAGCCGCACGCCCTGCATGGCGTCGGCTGGCGCACCCCCTGGACCGTCGAGGCGGGCGACGGTCATCAAGTCGCGCTCACCTTCGACCACGTCGCCGACGATGACTGGCCCTGGGCCTTCACCGCGCGTCAGGTGTTCGCCGTGGACGAGGCCGGGCTCTCGATCCAGCTCGCCCTGACCAACCGGGCCGACCAGTCGGCGCCGGCGGGGCTCGGGCTTCATCCGTACTTCGTGCGAACCGCCGAGACGCGTCTCGGACTGCGTGCGCCCGAGGTCTGGCTCAGCGACCCCACTTTGATCCCGCGAAGACTGGCCCCCTCGGCCGAGCTCGTCGACTGGTCCGCCCGCCCGCGCCTCGCCGACGTCCCGCCGATCGACCACGCCTATGCGAACTGGACGGGCCCGGCCGAGCTGATCGAGCCCCACCGCCGCCTGCGCCTCTCCGCCTCGCCGAACGCGGCCTGGGTCCACGTCTTCACCCCGGCGGGCGAGGACTTCGTCTGCGTCGAGCCTGTCACCCACCGCCCGGACGCGGTCAACGCCCCGGCCGGGGAGGCGTCCGGCCTGATGTCCCTCGCTCCGGGGGAGACCCTCGCCATGTCGATGCGCGTCGAGGCGGTCACCAGTGACCGGGCGCCTCCGGGAAGCTGAGCGCCCGGTAGTGGTCCAGGCCGTGCTCAGGCTCCCGCGCGCCCTCCGGCAACGGCCGATCCGCGAAGACGCGGAAATAGGCGATGGAGGCGTCGCGCCACCACCGGGCCTCCTCTTTCTGGATCGATAGGAAGGCCGCGACCTCCTCGAAACGCTGGTCGTCGACGAAGGGCCTCAGGCGCGCCCAGGTGTCCTGCATCTCGCCGACCGTCGCCACGCCGCGATCGTAGCGGCCGACCAGCTCCTCCCACAGCGTCCGGCCGGACCGCATCCGCCGGTCCCAGGGGACATGGTGGAACCACAGCAGCAGGTCCTCCTCGACCACGTCGGGATCGCCGAACCGCGCCGCCACCTCCGGCGCGTACTGCGCCACGGCGTTCGACCCGCTCGCCGTCCGGTCGAAGCCGATTCCTTCCGCATTCGCCCGGTGATAGTAGACGGGGTTCCACTCCGGCCGCGCCAGATCGTCGACCCAGGGCCCCGGCCCATAGTGATGTCCGGTCGCCATCAGGTGGTGCAGCCCCAGCGGCGTCATGTAGTCCACCACCGCCTGGCGCGACCCCATCATCATCGTCACCGCCGGCTCCACGAAACGCGGATCGGGCGTGAAGGTCATCGCGGCCCATTCACGGGCGATCGTCTCGGCGTCGGCCGCCTGAGGGTCCCAGGCCATGCGGCCGAAGGCGTACCAGTTGGCCTGGTCGAAGTGGCTGCCGGACCAGTTCCGGTCAGAGCCGATGTTGGCCACCCCGGCCATGCCCGTAAGCCGGTGGCCGAAGGCGGTCCCGTCGATCACCTTCGCGACCGTGGAGCCCTGGCTCGGACACCAGGTGTCGGCTCGCAACACCTCCTCCCACATCGTCCCGAGGTAGGCCAGGTGGGTGGCGAACCCCAGGTACTCCTTGGTGATCTGCAGCTCGAGCATCAGGGGCGTCCGCGGCATGGCCCCGAACAGGGGATGGAACGGCTCGCGGGGCTGGAAGTCGATGGCCCCGTTCTTGACCTGGACCAGCACATTTTCCGCGAACTCGCCGTCCAGAGGTTCGAACTCCAGGTTCGCCTGCTTGTGCCGGTCCTCCGGGTTTTCGGCCGCATAGACGAAGGCCCTCCACATGACGACGCCGCCGTGGGGCGCCAGCGCCTCGGCCAACATGTTGGCGCCGTCCGCATGGGTACGGCCGAAGTCCTGCGGTCCGGGCTGGCCCTCGGAGTTCGCCTTGACCAGAAAGCCGCCGAAGTCCGGGATCGCGGCGTAGATCTCTTCGGCCTTGGCCCGCCACCAGGCGCGCACGCGTGGGTCCATCGGATCGGCGGTCGGCAGGCCTCCGATCTCCATGGGCGCGCTGAACCGGGCCGATAGATAGACGCGGATCCCGTAGGGCCTGAACACCTCGGCCAGCGCCGCCGTCTTCGCGATGTATTCGGGCGTCAGGCTGCGCGCGTTGCTGTTGACGTTGTTCAGCACCGTGCCGTTCACCCCGATCGAGGCGTTGGCGCGGGCGTAGTCCTCATAGAGCCGGGGCCTGAAGTCCGGCAGCTTGTGCCAGTCCCAGATCGACTGGCCCGCGTAGCCGCGCTCCACCGTCCGGTCCAGGTTGTCCCAGTGGTTCAGCACCCGCAGGCGCATCGCCGGGCGTGAGCGCACGTCCAGCGCCGCGATGGGCTGTCGCGTCTGCATCCGCCGCAGCAGCTCGAAGGCGCCGTACAGCACGCCGACGTCGGTGTTGCCCGCGATCACCGTCACGGGGCGGCCATCGATCCGCACGGACCGCAGCAGATAGCCCTCCTCGCCGAGGTCGGACAGGGGCAGGTCCAGAGCCGCGATCAGCGCCGAAGTCGCGGGCGTGCCGTAGAGCACCGCCCCCTCCCCCGGCCTGTCCGTGATCGGCGCGTTCCGACCCGTCAGGCCCGACAGGCCGCGCGTCAGTTCGGCGGTGACCCGCATCAGGGTCGGGCTGTCGCCGCCCGGCGTCAGCGACCGGAGGGTGTCGCCGTAGCTCGCCCGCGCCTCGGCGGGCATCGGCCTGTAGCGCAGCCAGAGATCATAGCCGTCCTCGGCCCTGGCCGGGCCGAGCCAGACCGTCGCGATCAGAAGCCCGAGCGCCGCGAGCCACGCCCCGGCATATCCGCCTCTCACGTTCAACACCGCCTCCGTCCCTCGCGTCCGCTCTGCGACCGGTCCGACCGTTCGCGGCGAAATCTGATAGCGCTATCATGGCAGCCGCTCGCGTCGGGGCAAGGGTCGGATCGACAGGGACGCGCGCAGCCCGCCCCCGCTCGCGCGATCCCGCGAACGGGGCTAGAGCGAAGGCGGACGCGCCGGATCGGCGGTTCTCGGAGGGGCGGCTTGAAACCCAGGTCCACACGTCGAAAGGGCGCCGGCCACACCATCATGGACGTGGCCCGGCGGGCCGACGTCTCCCCCATGACCGTCTCGCGCGTCATCAACGGCGAGCGCAACGTCCGCGAAACGACCCGGGCCCGCGTGATCGAGGCGATCCGCGAGCTCGGCTATGCGCCCAATCCCGCCGCCCGCAGCCTGGCCAGCGCCCAGTCCCTCAAGATCGGGCTGCTCTACAGCAACCCCTCGGCCGCCTATCTCAGCGAGTTCCTGCTCGGCGGGCTGGACCAGTGCAGCCGGTCCGGCATCCAGCTGGTCGTGCAGAAGTGCGAACCCGAGGACGAGGCCCAGGCGGTCGAGCACATGGTGGCCAGCGCCGTGGACGGTGTGCTGCTGCCGCCGCCGCTCTGCGACTCCCGCGCCGTCATCGAACGCCTCGACGAAGCCGGTCTCCCGGTCGTGGCCGTGGCCTCCGGCGCCCCGCTGCCCTCCGTGTCGGCGATCCGCATCGACGACCTGGCGGCGGCCGAGGCCATGACCCGGCACCTGATCGCGCTCGGGCACCGCCGCATCGGCTTCATCTTGGGCCACCCCAATCAGACCGCCAGCGGCCTGCGCCACCAGGGCTACCTCCGCGCCCTGAGGGCGGGCGGGATCGCGTCGGATCCGACGATCGTGGCCCAGGGCTATTTCACCTACCATTCCGGCCTCGACGCCGCGGCCGCGCTGCTGACGCTCGAGCCGCGTCCGACCGCGATCTTCGCCAGCAACGACGACATGGCCGCCGCCGCCGTCGCGGTCGCCCATCGCCAGGGGCTCGACGTCCCGCGCGATCTGACGGTCGTCGGCTTCGACGACACGGCCATGGCCACAACCATCTGGCCGCCGCTGACCACGATCCGCCAGCCCGTGGCCGAGATGGCCCGCCACGCGGTCAGCCTGCTGGCCGAGGCCATCCGCCACCGCGCCGAGGGCGCCCCCTCCGAGCTGAAGGGCGAGCTGATGAGCTTCACCCTGGTGACGCGCCATTCCGACGCCCCGCCGGCCTCCTGAGGCCCCGGACCGTTCCACCGCGCCCGTCGATGTGCCTTACTGGCGCCATGACGCGCACCCCCGTCCCCGTCCCCGTCCCCGTCCTCGCCCTCACCCTCGCCATGCTCTTCGCCGCCACTCCGCTCGCGGCCCAGGACGGCCCGGCGGGTCACCGCCTCGTCTGGTCCGACGAGTTCGACCGCGACGGCCCGCCCGACCTGGCCAGGTGGCGCTACGACACCCACGCCAACCGCACCGGCTGGTACAATGACGAGCGGCAGTACTACGCCGCCGATCGCCCGGAGAACGCGCGGGTCGAGGACGGCGTGCTGGTCATCGAGGCGCGACGCGAGCGCCTGGAGCAGGCTGCGGACTTCGGCGGTCAGGACTACACCTCGGCCCGGATGATCAGTCGTCAGGCCTGGACCTACGGCGTCATTCAGGTCCGGGCGCGACTACCCTGCGGCGGCGGGACCTGGCCCGCGATCTGGATGCTGCCGGCCGACCTCGAGTCCTGGCCGATCGACGGCGAGATCGACATCATGGAGCACGTCGGCAACCGGCCCGGCGTCGTGCTCGGCACCGTCCACACCGGCGCTTACAACCATGTGGCCGGCACCCAGAGAGGCGGCGAGATCGTCGTCGCCGACGCCTGCGACGCCTTCCATGTCTATGAGGCGAACTGGACCGCCGACGGTATCGACTTCGCCGTCGATGGACGGACCTTCTTCCGCTTCGGCAACGACGGCGCGGGCGCCAAGCCGACATGGCCGTTCGACCAGCCGTTCGGGCTTCTGCTGAACCTCGCGATCGGGGGCGGATTGGGCGGCGCGGTGGACGACGGCGCCTTCCCCCAGCGCTTCGAGATCGACTGGGTCAGGGTCTGGCGCGCTGAGTGACGGTCACTCCCACTCTATTGTTCCCGGCGGCTTGGATGTCACGTCATAGACGACCCGGTTGACGCCCCGGACCTCGTTGATGATCCGCGTCGCGGTGCGCGCCAGGACGTCCCAGGGGAATTGATAGAAGTCCGCCGTCATGCCGTCGGTGGAGGTCACGGCCCTGAGCGCCAGCACCTTCTCATAGGTGCGGGCATCGCCCATCACGCCCACCGTCTTGACCGGCAACAGCACGGCGAACGCCTGCCAGATCTGGTCGTACAGCCCGGCCTTCCGGATCTCCTCCAGATAGATGGCGTCCGCCTCCTGCAGCGTCGCCACGGCGTCCGGCGTGATCTCGCCGGGGATGCGGATGGCCAGGCCCGGCCCCGGGAAAGGATGGCGGCCCACGAAGGCGTCGGTCAGGCCCAGCTCGCGCCCCAGCGCGCGGACCTCGTCCTTGAACAGTTCGCGCAGGGGCTCGACCAACTTCAGCTTCATATAGTCGGGCAGGCCGCCGACGTTGTGGTGGCTCTTGATCACGTGCGCCTTGCCGCTGGACGACGATACGCTCTCGATCACGTCGGGATAGAGCGTGCCTTGGGCCAGGAACTCCGCGCCCTCGATCTTGGCGGCCTCGCGGTCGAACACCTCGATGAAGACGCGGCCGATGGTCTTCCTCTTGGTCTCCGGGTCCGACTGACCGGCCAGGGCGCCGAGGAACTCCGCCGAGGCGTCCACATGGATCAGGGGGATGTTGTAGTGCTCGCGGAACAGGGTCGTCACCTGTTTGGCCTCGTCCTTCCTCAGCAGGCCGGTATCCACGAAAACGCAGGTCAACTGGTCCCCGATCGCCTCGTGGATCAGCACCGCCGCGACCGATGAATCCACCCCGCCCGACAGGCCGCAGATGACCTTGGCCGACCCGACCTGTTCGCGGATCTGGGCGATCTTCTCGTCACGATAGGCGGCCATGGTCCAGTCGCCCTTCAGCCCCGCGATGCCGTGGGTGAAGTTCCTCAGCATCTGATGGCCACGCGGCGTGTGCATCACCTCCGGATGGAACTGCACGCCATAGAAGCGGCGGCTCTCGTCGGCGATCACCGCATAGGGCGACCCGGCCGAGGAGGCGACGACGTCGAAGCCCTCGGGGATGGCGACGATCTTGTCGCCGTGGCTCATCCACACCGTCTCGTCTTCGCCGACGCCCGCCAGCCCATCCAGCAGCGGCGACGCCCTCTCGACGGTGATCTCCGCCCGGCCGAACTCACGGGTGTGGCCTCCCTCGACCTTGCCGCCCAGCTGTTCGCACATGGTCATCTCGCCGTAGCAGATGCCCAGCACCGGCACGCCGGCCTCGAACACGGCCTGGGGCGCGCGCGGGCTGCCCTCCTCGTGCACGCTCTCTGGCCCGCCCGACAGGATGATCGCCGCCGGGCTCATGGCCGCCATCGCCGCCTCGGCCTTCGCGTAGGGATGGATCTCGCAATAGACGTTCGCCTCGCGCAGGCGCCGAGCGATCAGCTGGGTCACCTGGCTGCCGAAGTCGACGATGAGGACTTTCTGGTGCTGGGTCATGGCGTGCGTTCGTAAAGGGCGAAGAAGAATCCGTCGGTGTTGGTCGAGGCGGGCGACAGGCGCAGGCGGGAGGACTCTGCTCCCCCATAGCGAAGCGTTTGTGGGAGGAGAGACACCGGCCGGAATCCCGGATGCGACGCCTCGAAGGCGTCGGCGCTGGCTTCGTTCTCGCGGCTCAGCATCGAACAGGTGACATAGGCCAGCCGCCCGCCCGGCTTCACCAGCTTCGCCGCCTGACCGAGAATCCGCACCTGCAGCGCGTGCAGCCGCTCGACCTCTTCCGCGGTCAGCCGCCAGGCGTCCTCGGGGCGGCGCCGCCATGTGCCCGATCCACTGCACGGCGCGTCGACGAAGACGAGGTCGGCCCGATCGTTCAAATCCTCCATGCCGCCGCCGTTCTGGCCGATCAGGCGAAGCTCCGCCTCCACGCCCGCCCGCGCCAGCCGGGGTCTGATGTTCTCCAGCCGCTTTGCGACCACGTCGGAGGCGACCAGCGTCCCTTGGCCCCGCATCGCCGCCGCGAGCCCCAGCGTCTTGCCGCCGCCGCCGGCGCAGTAGTCGACCACAGTCATCCCCGGCGCGGCCCCCGCTAGGGCGCAGGCCACCTGGCTGCCCTCGTCCTGGATCTCGACGCGACCGTCCTTGAAGGCCTCCAGCGCCTGCACATTCGGCGGCGGCTCGGCCGCCAGCCTCAGCCCCACTGGCGACCGCAGCGTCCGCTCGGGCGCCAGTCCCGCCTCGCGCAGCTCGGCCTCGACCTCATCCACCGTCGCCTTGGCCGTATTGACCCGCAGGTCGATCGGCGCGCGCGGCTGCATCAGGGCGGCGGCTTCGTCGGCCCAGCGATCCCCGAACGTCTTCTGGAAATCCGCCACCACGAACTCCGGCAGGCCCGCCGCGACCCAGCCCGGCAGCTCGCCTTCGCCCGCCGAAATCCGCGCGCGCTCCTGCTTGGACAATGGATTCGGCCCATAGCCCTCGCCGGAATGCAGGGCCTCGATATCCTCCAGCGCCAGCCCGTCCAGCGCCGCCAGCGAACCGATCACCAGCGCCCGCCCGTCCTCGCGCCCTCCCATGATCCAGCTCAGCCGCCCGCGCGCCCGCAGCACCTTGTAGACGCGGTCGGCGATGGCGCGCCGGTCCTTCGATCCGGCGAACCGGTTCTGCTGGCCCCAAGCCTTCAGCACGGCCTCGGCCGGCTGACGCCCCTGCGCGATCGAGTCCAGGATGGCGGCGGCGGCGGCGAGACGGGCGGCGGGCGTCACGGCAGGAACAGGGCGGCGACCACCGCGAGGAAGCCCAGCATGGCCGCCATCCAGACCACGCCCCGGACATAGGGCACGCCCGCCGCATACAGCGGGATGTACGCCAGCCGCGCCCAGAAGAAGGCTTGCGTCCCCCAGAAGGTCAGCGGCCCGGTCTTGTCGGCCACCACCGCGATCAGCACCGCGCCGACGAACAGCGGCAGGGTCTCCATCAGGTTCGCCTGGGCCCGGGCCAGACGCTCGGTCACGAGGTCGGGCGCGTTCGGCGTCACGTCGCGCGGGCCGGCGTTCCACTTCAGGCCGTTCGCCTTCGTCCGCCCATGCGCGGGCGGAAAGATCGAGACGAAGGCGAGCACCAGCGTCGCCGCCAGCATGGTCAGTTCGGGCGATCCCGCGACGGGCCAGGTCATGAGCGTCATCCCTGCCTGTAGTTCGGCGCCTCGCGCGTGATCATCACGTCGTGGACGTGGCTTTCGCGCAGGCCCGCGTTGGTGATCCGCACGAACTTCGCCCGCGCCTGGAACTCGGCGATCGAGGCGGCGCCGACATAGCCCATGGAGGCGCGAAGCCCGCCGACCAGCTGGTGGATCACCGGCGCGATCGGGCCCTTGTAGGGGGTCTGCCCTTCGATGCCCTCCGGCACCAGCTTCTCGGACGACACTTCCTTCTGGAAGTAGCGGTCCGCCGAGCCGCGCGCCATCGCCCCCACCGAGCCCATGCCGCGATAACTCTTGTAGGAACGGCCCTGGTACAGGAACACCTCGCCCGGGCTCTCGTCCGTGCCGGCGAACATCGAGCCCATCATGGCGACCGAGGCGCCCGCGGCGATGGCCTTGGACAGGTCGCCGGAATACTTGATGCCGCCGTCGGCGATGACCGGGGCCCCGGAGTCCTTCGCCGCGCGGGCCGCGTCAAGAACCGCCGTCAGCTGCGGCACGCCGACGCCCGCCACGATGCGGGTGGTGCAGATCGAGCCCGGCCCGATGCCCACTTTCACCGCGTCCGCGCCCGCGTCGATCAGGGCGCGGGTGGCCTCATAGGTGGCGACGTTGCCGGCGATGATCTGGATGCGGTTGCTCTCGCGCTTGATGCGCTCGACCACCCTGGCGACCGACGAGGAGTGGCCGTGGGCGGTGTCGATCACCACCACGTCGGCTCCGGCCTCGGCCAGGGCCATGGCGCGCTCGTACCCGGCGTCCCCGACGGTGGAGGCGGCCCCGACCAGCAGGCGGCCCTGCTCGTCCTTGGCGGCGTTCGGGAAGGCCTGCGCCTTCTCGATGTCCTTCATCGTGATCAGGCCGACCGCGCGATAGGCCTCGTCCACCACGATCACCCGCTCGATCTTTCGCGTGCGCAGCAGGTGGCGCGCCTCGTCGCGACCGGCGCCCTCGCGCACCGTGACCAGCTCGCCGGTGGTCATCAGGTCCGCGGCCCTCATGTTCGGGTCGCGCTCGAAGCGCATGTCGCGGTTGGTCAGCATCCCCACCAGCCGCCCGCTCTCGCGATCGACCACCGGGAAGCCGGTGATGCGCTTCCGCTCCACGATCTCGCGGACCTCGCCCAGCGTGGTGTCGGGGAAGACGGTGACCGGATTGACCACCATCCCGCTCTCGTACCGCTTCACCGCCCGGACCTGATCGGCCTGTTCGTCGGTGGTCATGTTGCGGTGGATGACCCCCAGACCGCCCGCCTGGGCCATGGCGATGGCCAGCCGGCTCTCGGTCACCGTGTCCATGGCGGACGACAGCAGCGGGATGTTCAGCGTGATGTCGCGGGTCAGTCGCGTCGAGACATCCACCTCTGCGGGCATGACGTCGGATGCGGCCGGTTCGAGCAAAACATCGTCGAAGGTGAGCCCTTCGCGAATCTCCATGAGGAGCCTCCGTTTTGCGGGCCGCGTATAGACCGGCTTTTCGCGGCGCCGCAAGAGCGAGCCCAACCTATCCCGCCGATAAAGAGAATTGCGGTTGCAACCTTCACACGGGGCCGCCACTTAAGCCCGCATGGTCGAGATGGTCATTCGCACGGTGCGGGCCCTGGCGCTGAAGATCGCCAGCTACGCCACCATGCACCTGATCGTGGCCATTCTGGTGGCCTACGCCATCACCCGCGACTGGACCCTGGCGCTCGCCATCGGGATGGTCGAGCCGATCGTGCAGACCTTCGCCTTCGCCGCCCATGACCGGGTCTGGCACCGCATCGAGCGGCGCCGGTTCCTCGATCCGCTCCAGGAAACCGCCGAGGCGGTCGAGGGTCGTCTGGGCTTCCACGACCACCACGCCTGCAACCACACGCTGCCGACGTCCTTCCGGACGCTGGCGTGGAAGACGGTGACCTACGGCGTCATGCACTTCACGGTGGCGGTGCTGGTCGCCTTCGCGCTCAGCGGCGACTGGCGCGTGGCCCTGGCCGTCGGCACGCTGGAGCCCCTGGTCCAGACGGTGTTCTTCACCCTGCACGACCGCGTCTGGGCGCGGATCGAGCGCCGTCGCGCCGAGCGGAAGGCCCGCGAGCTGCAGGCCGCCTGAACGCGGTCAGGCCCGCTTCTTCGCCGGAGTTCTCTTCTTGGCCGGGGCACGCCGCCCCGTCTGCGCCGCACGGGCGGGCGGGCGACGCTCGCCCCCCGACGACCGCTTCAGGCTCTCGCGCAGCGCCGCCATGAGGTCGGTGACCGGCGTGTCCTCCGGCTCCGGCGCCGACACCACCTTCTTGCCCTCCAGCTTGGACTGGATCAGGTCCTTGAGCGCGGTCTCGTAGCGGTCCTCGAAGGTCGAGGGATCGAATGGGCCGGCCTTCTGCTCGATGATCTTCTCGGCGATCTCGAGCATGGCCTTGTCGGGCTTCACCGACGGGATGTCCTCGAACACGGCGGCCGCGTCCCTGACTTCGCCCTTCGTCCTCAGCGTATAGGCCAGGATGCCGTCGTCGCGCGGCTCCAGCGCCATCAGCCGCTCGCGTCCGTGCATCACCAGGCGCGACAGGGCGATCTTGTCGGACCGGCGCATCGCCTCGCGGATCACCGCGAACGGCTCGGCGGCCAGCTTGCCGTCCGGGCGCAGGAAATAGGGTTCGTCCCAGTAGGTGCGATCGATGTCGGCCGCGTCCACGAAGGTCTCGATGTCCAGCACCTTGGTGCTTTCGATGCGGACCGCGTTGATCTCCTCGGGCTCCAGCAGGACGTAGCGGCCCTTCTCGAACTCATAGCCCTTGACCAGGTCCGAGCGCTCGATCGGCCCGGTCTCGGGGTCGGTCGTGACCATGCGGATGCGGTTGTTGGTCTTGGGATTGATCAGGTGGAACGACACGTCGTTCGTGCGGCTCGTGCCGGTGTACAGCGCCACCGGACAGGTCACCAGCGACAGCCTCAGATGGCCGGACCAGGTCGGACGGGGCGCCATGTTCGTTTCCTCCAGCGTCGCTTAACGCGCCGGATCGTTCATTTGTTCAGGAGCTTCGACGCTGAAACGCCTCGAGCGTTCAGACCCTTCGGGGTTTCCAACTCGTCCCATCCCTGTCTAGGTTGCCGCGCCGAGTATCGGAGGGGACGCCGACCATGACCACGACACCCGCAGCGCCACAGGGCGTGGAAGCCTTCTACGCCCAGGTCACCAACGTCAGCGACTTCATCTGGGGCGGGACCTGGAATGGGGCGCAGGTGCTGCCCTTCCCGCCGATGGTCATCGTCCTGCTCGGCGTCGGCCTGTGGATGATGATCGGCCTGCGCTTCTATCCGCTGCTGAAGCTGGGCGAGGCGTTCGCGGGTCTGTTCAAGAAAGACAAGTCGGGCTCGGGCGAGATTTCGCCCTTCGCGGCCTTGTCCACCGCCCTGTCGGGCCAAGTCGGCACCGGCAATCTGGCGGGCGTGGCCACCGCCATCACGCTGGGCGGCCCCGGTGCGCTGTTCTGGATGTGGGTGACGGCCCTGATCGGCATGGCGCTCGCCTTCGCAGAGGGCTCGCTGGCCATCCGCTTCCGCGACCGCGATGACAACGGGCAGTGGCGCGGCGGTCCGATGAGCTACATCCGCAAGGGTCTCGGGAAGTCCTGGGGCTGGCTCGCGGTCCTCTTCTGCATCGGCACCCTGTTCTCGTCGATCGCCACCGGCAACATGATCCAGTCCAACTCGATCGCCGACTCCATCAGCGCCCTGTCCGGCGTCGAGGAGTGGATCGCCGGCGTCATCGTCGCGGCGGCTGTCTTCGTGGTGATCATCGGCGGCATCAAGTCGATCGGCAACGTGGCCGAGAAGGTCGTGCCGGTGATGGCGATCGCCTACATCGTCATGGCGCTGATCGCCATCATCCTGAATATCAAGGACATTCCCGAAACCTTCGGCCTGATCTTCCAGGGCGCCTTCTCCGGCACGGCCGCGACCGGCGGCTTCGTCGGCGCGGGCATCATGCTGGCGATCCGCGCCGGCGTGGCCCGCGGCCTGTTCTCCAACGAGGCCGGCCAGGGCTCGACCCCGATGGCTCACGCCGTCGCCCGCACCGACGACCCGGCGCGTCAGGGCCGCTTCGCCATGATGGGCACCTTCATCGACACCATCATCATCTGCACCATGACGGGTCTGGTCCTGCTGACCGTCCAGGGTTCGTTCCCGGCCGGGGGCGGCACGGTCGAGCACGTGTGGAACTCGGACCTGCGCGGGTTCGAGATGACGCTGGCCGCCTACTCCGCCGCCTTCCCGCAGATGGTGCTTGGTCAGTCCCTCGGCGCGCTGGTCGCGTCGGTGGCCCTGATCCTGTTCGTCTTCACCACCCTGATCACCTGGAGCTACTACGGCGAGCGGGCCGCGACCTATCTGTTCGGCCAGCGGGTCGCCATTCCGTGGCGTCTGCTCTGGGTGGTGATGATCGTCGTCGGGGCCTTCCAGCAGATCGAGTTCGTCTGGCGGATGGGCGACATCGCCAACGCGGCCATGGCCCTGCCGAACCTCGTGGCGTTGGCGGCCCTGTCCGGTGTCGTCTTCGCCCTCGCCCGCGGGGAGCGGACGGCCGGGCAGGATTACGACTGATCCCGCCTGTGCGGCCAGGCTTCAGAACTTCCGCTTGCCCGACACCGTCTCGAAGAACATCCGCCAGTCGCCCATCAGGCTCCACAGCGGGTATTTGAATGTGGCGGGCCTGTTCTTCTCGAAGAAGAAGTGCCCGACCCAGGCGAAGCCGTAGCCGACCACGGGCATGACCAGGAGCCACCACGGATTGAGCGTCACGATCGCGACGACGAGCACCGCCAGCACCAGCGCCGATCCGACCACATGGATCCTCCGGCACGTCCGGTTGGAGTGCTCATGGATGTAGTAGGGATAGAACTCGGCGAACGAAGCGTATCGCCGGTCTTCTGCGGGCGCTTGTGTCATCCGCGGACGATGCGCCCGACGGCCTGAGCTGGCAAGAGGCCGCCCCGGCCGTCCGGCCCCAGGCTCAATGAGCGACGGGGCGCGGCGCCTCCTGAGCGGCCTCCGCCTGCTCCGCGTGGCGGCCTTCGGCGAACTCCTCGATCATCTTGGCGCGGAAGGCCGGCAGGTCGTCCGGATCGCGGCTGCTGACCAGCCCCTGGTCGGTCACGACCTCCTCGTCCACCACCTCGGCCCCGGCGTTCCTCAGGTCGGTGCGGATGGTCTTGTAGCTGGTCAGACGACGCCCTTCGACCACGCCCGCGTCGATCAGGATCCAGGGCGCGTGGCAGATGGCGGCCACCGGCTTGCCCGCGTCGAAGAAGGCCCGCACGAAGGCCAGGGCGTCGTCGTCGATCCGCAGCGCGTCGGGATTGTGCGCCCCGCCGGGCAGCACCAGTCCCTGATAGATGGAGGGGTCGGTCTCGCTCAGCGTCTTGTCGACGGGGACCGCATCGCCCTTGTCGAAATGGTTGAAGCCCTGGATCGAGCCGGACTTCGGCGACACCACGTGCACCTCTGCGCCGGCGTCCTTCAGCGCCTTCATCGGCTCGGTCAGCTCGACCTGTTCGAAACCGTCGGTGGCCAGGATGGCGATCGTCTTGCCGTTCAGCTGTTCGGACATGGGGACTCTCCTTTGGGCTTTGGGGGTCATGAGGACCAACGCGGCCCCCGCCGCCGGGTTGCGGCCCCGCTTGGGCCTGCGACCGGATGCGTCATAGGGTGGGGCATGACCCGCATGCTCGTCCTTCTGATCGCCCTCGCCGGGGCCACGCCCATCGCCGCGCAGGACCGCTTCGGCCGCCCCTTCAGCCCCGGCGAACGCGAGCGCGTCCGCGTCGAGTCCCTTCGCCAGACCCATGTCGAGAACCAGCGGCTGTCCGACGACGTCGCCGCCGCCGCGCGAGCCCGCATCGAGGCGCTGAGATCGACAAATTCCTCGCCCGAGCAACGGGGGCGGGGCACCGCGCGCAGCGGGGTGGAGGGGGCGACCCCAAGCGCCGGCGTTCTGGTCTCGCCCCCTCCACCGCTTCGCGGTCCCCCTCCCCCTCGCGAGGGGGAGGAATAGACCGACGCGCGCTTGCCGCCCCGCCCGCTTTCCTGTATCAGCCCGCGCTTTCCAGGACGGCGGTCTTTTCGCGGAACGCCAAAGGAACGGGATCGCCCCGTTCGCCGCGATCAGAGCCATCGTCGACGGGCTTCCCGGCCCGCCGGCGCCGCCTTCCGCACACGGGAGAAGACTGCATGGCTCTTTACGAGCACACGGTCATGTCGCGCCAGGACATCAGCGCGCAGCAGGCCGAAGCGCTGAACGACACCATCAAGGCTCTGATCGAAGAGAACGGCGGCTCCGTCGCCAAGATCGAGTACTGGGGTCTGCGCAACCTGACCTATCGGGTGAAGAAGAACCGCAAGGCGCACTACTCGCTCCTCGCCATCGACGCCCCGCCGGCCGCCATGGCCGAGGTCGAGCGTCAGCTTTCGATCAACGAGGACGTGCTGCGCTGGCTGACGGTCCGCGTCGAGGAGCTCGACCTCGAGCTGTCGCCGCTGCTCGCGCGTCGTGAGCGCGAACGCGAGCGCGAGCGTGAACGCGGCCCGCGTCCGGGCTTCGACGAAGACGCCGCGGCCTAAGGAAGGACACCGATCATGACCGACACGACCCCCGGCACTCCGGTCGGCTCCGGCCCGGCCCGTCGCCCCTTCTATCGTCGCCGCAAGGTGTGCCCGTTCTCGGGCGCCAACGCGCCGAAGATCGACTACAAGGACGTGAAGCTGCTCCAGCGATACGTCTCCGAACGCGGCAAGATCGTGCCCTCGCGCATCACCGCCGTCTCCCAGAAGAAGCAGCGCGAGCTGGCCAAGGCGATCAAGCGCGCCCGCTACCTCGCCCTCCTGCCGTACGTGGTGAAGTAAGATGAAGGTCGTTCTGCTCGAACGCGTCGAGAACCTCGGCGCCATCGGCGACGTCGTCACCGTCAAGGACGGCTTCGCCCGCAACTTCCTCCTGCCGCGCGACAAGGCGCGCCGGGCCACGTCCGCCAACCTCAAGGCCTTCGAAGTCGAACGCGCCGCCATCGAGCAGCGCAACGAGAAGAACAAGGCCGAGGCCCAGAAGATCGCCGACAAGATCGACGGTCAGACCTACGTCATGATCCGTCAGGCCGGCGAAACCGGCCAGCTTTACGGCTCGGTCGCCGGTCGCGACGTCGCCGAGGCGATCCAGGCCGAGGGCGGCAAGGTCGAGAAGTCGCAGGTCATCCTGCACATCCCGATCAAGACCCTGGGCGTCCATGAGGTGCTGGTGCGCCTGCACGCCGAGGTCCGCGCCACCGTCAAGGTGAACGTGGCCCGCTCCGCCGACGAGGCCGAGCGTCAGGCCAGGGGCGAGGACGTCATCGCCTCGCAGTTCTCCGACGAGCGTCTGGCCGCCGAACAGGCCGCCCAGGAGCTCATCGAAGGCGGCGCCGGCCAGCAGGAAGCCTTCGCCGAAGAGGCCTGATCGGTCCCTTCGTGACGGCCTGAAGATCAGGGCGCGGTCGGAAACGGCCGCGCCCTTTTTTGTCGGGAGCGAGGCTAGACGACCTCGTCGAAGACGGCGGGCGCGCCGTCGACGGTCACTTCGGCCCGGTCGAGTTCGTGCCGAAGCCGCGTCTCCGCGAACCGCACGGCGAGCTGCACGGCCTGGAACGGCGTGGCCCCGAAGATCGGGTGGTCGCGCCAGTCCTCGCGGGACCAGATCACGTCGCAGGCCCAGGCGTCGAAATCCGGCCGGCGGTAGGGGCTGGAGACCGCCAGGTCGAACGAGATCGCCGCGCCGCCCGCCCGCGGCGTCACAGTAATCCCCTGAATCTCAAGGCATCGCGCCTCGTCGCGCATGTCATCGACCTCTGGAAAAGAGCGTCCGCTCGAGAGAACCTAAAACAATATCTCCGGCCCGACATGGGCGGCGTCCGACACGGGCCGCCGTCGCGAGTAGCGGTCGCGGTCACATCCATGATCCTGTGGCGCCGAACACTCATCTGACGTCCGCCGGTCATCCGAGCGTCACAGATTCCTCTTGCGCGCCGCATTTCGCACCGCAATATGGCCATGCTCATCGAGACCGGCTGAGGGACAGGCCCTTGGACGCCGGGGCAACCTACGGGAAACCGCAAGGTGCCAACTCCTGCGTAGACCTTCGGGTCTTGCGACAGATGGGCGGTGCGGAACCTGCTCGTGGTCCGTATTCGCACCTCCGTCACGCGGCGAGCCTCGATGCGTTGAAGGAGGCGACCGCCATGACCCGACCCTATGCTGCGCCGATCGCGGGACGCGTCCTTCATCCCTCCCCGAACGCCCGACCGGTCCTGACGCCGGCGGCTCGTCTCATCGAAGGATGACATCCATGATCCGCAACACCCGTAGCGTCCTCACGCTCGCGGTCTCCGCCCTGGCGCTCAGCGCCGGCGGCGCCCTCGCCCAGTCCGCCCCCGACCCCCAGGCGACCGAGGTCGAGGAGATCGTCGTCACCGGCACGCGCGTGGCCAATCGCTCGCGTCTCGACACCCTCGCGCCCGTCGACGTCGTCACCGCCGAGACCCTCGAGAACCGCGGCACCACCGAGCTCGCCGCGGCGCTCGCCCAGACGGTGCCCTCCCTCACCTTCCCGCGCCCGTCCGTGACCGACGGCACCGACTCCATCCGTCCGGCGACCCTGCGCGGCCTGCAGCCGGACCAGACGCTGGTGCTGGTCAACGGCACGCGCCGCCACGCCTCGGCGCTCGTCAACGTCAACGGCTCGGTCGGCCGGGGCGCGGCCTCGGTGGACCTCAACGCCATCCCGACCGGCGCTCTGGACCGCATCGAGGTGCTGCGCGACGGCGCCTCGGCCCAGTACGGCTCCGACGCCATCGCCGGCGTCGTCAACCTGCGGCTCAAGGAGGCCCGCTCCGGCGGCGGCCTGAACGTCACCTACGGCCAGTACTTCACCGAGGTGGAGACCGCGCGCGGCAGCCGCGACGAGGAGGACGGCCAGACCCTGACCGTCTCCGGCTGGCAGGGCTTCGGCCTCGGCGCCGACGGCTTCCTGACCCTATCGGCGGAGTATCTCCAGCGCGACCCGACCGGTCGCTCGGACTTCGATCCGCGTCCCGCCGCCGGCGGCGCCGTGACCGCCCGCCTGGGCGACCCCGAGGTCGAGCAGATCACCGTCTTCGCCAACGCGGGCGCCGCCCTGAACGCCGCCTGGGACGTCTACGGCTGGGCCGGCTACCAGGAGCGCGACAGCGAAAGCGCCGCCTTCCCGCGCCTGTCGGACAACGTGAACAACGTCGCCGCCATCTACCCCGACGGTTTCCTGCCCCTGATCGCCATCAACTCCCAGGACGCCTCGCTCGCCGGCGGCCTACGCGGTCAGATCGGAGGCTGGGAGGCGGACTTCAGCCTGGTCTATGGCCGCAACGCCCTTGAGTACCGCACCGAGAACTCGCTGAACTCGACCTACGGCGCCGACTCCCCGACCAGCTTCGACTCGGGCGAGACCATCTATGACCAGCTCGTCTTCGGCGCCGACTTCGTGCGCGGGTTCGAGGTCGGCCTGTCCGGTCCCCTGACCCTGGCTTGGGGTCTGGAGGCCCGACGCGAGACCTATGAGATCAAGGCCGGCCAGCCCGAGAGCTACAACCGCGGCCCGCTCGGAGGGAACACCGCGCTGGCGGGCGGGGCCCAGGGCTTCGTCGGCTTCCAGCCGTCCAACGAGGTCGACGAGGACCGCGACGCCGTCGGCGTCTACGCCGAAGCCGAACTGCCGCTAACCGACAAGCTGACGGTGCAGGGCGCGGTGCGCGTCGAGGACTATTCGGACTTCGGGGACAGCCAGACCGGCAAGCTCTCGGCCCGCTACGACTTCAGCCCGGCCTTCGCGATCAGGGGCTCGATCTCCACCGGCTTCCGCGCGCCGTCGCTGCAGCAGAGCTTCTACACCGCCACCTCCTCGGTCATCCAGAACGGCCAGGTGGTCGAGACCGGCACCTTCCCCGCCACCAGCAGCGTGGCGCGCATCCTCGGCGCCGAGCCCCTCGAGGCGGAGCGCTCGACGAACTACTCGCTCGGGACCGTCATCCGCCTGGGCGACTTCGACCTGACCATCGACGCCTATCGCATCGAGATCGAGGACCAGATCGCGCTGTCGGAGAACATCACCCGGACCTTCAGCCCGCAGGTCGCGGCGCTGCTCGATCCGCTGGGGATCCAGGCCGCCCGCTTCTTCATCAACGGCGTGGAGACCGAAACCGAGGGCGTGGACATCGTCGGCCGCTACCGGCTGAACACCGACACCCTGGGTGAGTTCGACTTCACCGTCGCCGCCAATTTCAACGACGTGACCGTGACCGAGGTGCCGACCACCACCTCGGTGCTCAACCCGGCGCCGACGCTGTTCAACCGCCAGCGCATCCTGACCTTCGAGGAAGGCACGCCGGACACCAAGGTCGCCGGTTCGGTGGACTGGGACTACGGCAGGTGGGGCGCCTCGGCGCGGGCCACCTACTACGCCAGCGTGACCCAGCCGGGCACGACGGCGGCCAACGACTACTTCACCGGCGACAAGACGGTGATCGACCTGTCCGGCAGCTACCAGATCACCGATCGCGTCGGCGTCACGCTCGGCGTCGACAACGTGTTCGACGAGTATCCGGACTTCACCCCGGCCAATCTGAACTCGAACGGCGTCCTGGGCTTCCCCTTCTATTCGCCCTTCGGCTTCAACGGCCGCTACGCCTACGCCCGGCTGAGCCTCAGCTGGTGACACCCGCCCTCCTCCCCCGCTCACGCGGGGGAGGAGGTCCTCTCCGCCGCCTTTCCGCCGAACTGTTCAGCTTCGGTTCAGCCTGGCGCGGCGAGCTTCGCGCGACGGAGGGACCCCATCATGCGCCTGATCATCGCCGCCGCCGTGCTGCTCCTGGCCGCCCCGGCATCGGCCCAGACGACCCGGACGCTCGACCAGTTCGTGACCGAGGCCAACCGGGTGCCCCTCAATCCCACCTCGGCGCTCAGGGCGGACGCCCGCCGCCTGATGCGCGAGTTCTCCACCAGCATGGGCGTGGTGTCCGCTCGCATCGAGGCCGACCGGGCCGCCGGCCGCACGCCGGCCGCCTGTCCGCCGGAACGCATCCAGCTGAACCCGCGCGAACTGCTGGCCGAACTCAACGCCATCCCGCAGGCGCGCCGCGCCAGCATGAGCGTGCCGGACGGGCTGCAGCACTGGATGGCCGGGCGCTATCCCTGCGGCGCCTGAGGATTTCCCAAAGGTCCACAGACCGGCGAAGGTTATGAACCGTCTCGGGGGCGACCGCTCCTGACGCGGCCGGGCGTCATGGGTATCCCATGATGATGAACGCGATCGCCCCCTTTCCAAGCCCCGCCGTCGCCGCCATGCCGCACAACCTGGAGGCCGAACAGGCGCTTCTGGGCTGTCTGATGTTCGACAACGGCGCCTTCGAGCGCCTCAGCGACCGACTGCGCGGAAGCCACTTCTACGAGCCGTTCCACCAGCGCCTGTACGAGTCGATTGAGGACCATATCCGCCAGGGGCTGCTCGCCGAGCCGACCATCCTGATGGAGCGCTTCAAGCAGGATCCCGCCTTCCAGGAGTTCGGGGGCCTTCGCTATCTCGCCGACCTCGTCGATCGCGCCCCGCCTGCGGCCAACGCGCCGGACTACGCCCGAGTCGTCTACGACCTCGCCCTGCGGCGCGAGCTGATCCGCATCGGCGGCGACATCATCCGTGAGGCGCCCGAACCCGAGCGCCCCGCCATCGACCAGATCGAGCAGGCCGAACAGTCGCTTTATTCCCTGGCGGAGACCGGCAAGCCCTCCTCCGGCTTCGTCAGCTTCGCCGAGGCCCTGAAGGGCGCCGTGCAGATGGCGGGCGAGGCGTACCAGCGCGAGGGCAAGCTGGCCGGTCTCGCCACCCACCTGGATGACCTCGATCAGAAGCTGGGCGGCCTCTATCCGTCGGACCTGCTGATCCTCGCGGGCCGCCCGTCCATGGGCAAGACCGCGCTGGCGACCAACATCGCCTTCAACATCGCGCGCAACTACCGCTACGAGATCACGCCGGAGGGGCGAAAGACGGTTTCGGGGGGCGTGGTCGCCTTCTACTCGCTGGAAATGAGCGCCGAGCAGCTGGCCATGCGTATCCTGGCCGACGCCTCGGGCGTCTCCTCCGACCGCCTGCGCAAAGGCGAGATCGACGCCGCCGATTACGGCAAGGTGCGCGACGCCGCCATCGAGATCGGCGAGAGCCCCCTGTTCATCGACGCCACCGGCGGCCTGTCGATCTCCAAGCTCGCCGCCCGGGCCCGTCGCCTGAAGCGCGCCGAGCACGGCCTGGACGTGATCATCGTCGACTACCTCCAGCTGGTCACCACGGGCGATTCCGGGGGCCAGAAGAACCGGGTGCAGGAGATCAGCGAGATCACCGGCGGCCTCAAGGCTCTGGCGAAGGAGCTGAACGTTCCGATCATCGCCCTGTCGCAGCTCTCGCGTCAGGTCGAGGCGCGCGAGGACAAGCGGCCCCAGCTGTCGGACCTGCGCGAATCCGGCTCGATCGAGCAGGACGCCGACGTGGTCATGTTCGTGTACCGCGAGAGCTACTACCTGGGCCGCACCGAGCCCAAGGAGGGCACCGAGGAGCACCTGAAGTGGCAGGAGGACATGGATCGCCTGCGCCACCAGGCCGAGGTCGTCATCGGCAAGCAGCGTCACGGCCCCATCGGCATCGTCAAGCTCAGCTTCGACGAGGACACCACCCGCTTCGGCAACCTCGCCCGCGACGGCCGCTACAGCGGGTATGACTAACCTCCCTTCTCCCCTCGTGGGAGAAGGTGGGCGCCGGAGGCGCTCGGATGAGGGGGCTCGTTCAGTTCGCGAGATGTCAGACGGATGAGGTGGCGCACACATCCCCCTCATCCGTCATGCTCCGCATGCCACCTTCTCCCACGAGGGGAGAAGGGTTCAACGCCCTTCCCCCGCACAGAACTTTCGGCATAAGGGCCGGATGAGCCTCAACGCGGTCCTCGACGTCGATCTTTCGGCCCTCGCGCACAACTTCCATGCCCTGGAAGCGGTCGCCGGCGCGCCGGCGCACCCGGTGGTGAAGGCCGACGCCTACGGCCTGGGCGCGGCGCCCGTGGCCAAGGCGCTGCTGGCCGAGGGCGCGCGCATCTTCTTCGTCGCCCGCGTGACCGAAGGCGAAGTCCTGCGGGCCGCCCTGGGCGCCGAACCGGTGATCTACGTTCTGGACGGATGCCCGCCGGGCGCGGCGACGGCGCTTCGGGCGTCCGGCCTGCGCCCGGTGCTGAACCAGCCCGGCCAGATCGCCGACTGGCTGGGCTCCGGCGGCGGCCCCTGCGGACTCCAGATCGACACCGGCATGAACCGCCTGGGCCTGCGCCCGGAGGACGCGCCGGGCCCCTTCGCCGGGCTTGAACTGGTGATGAGCCACCTCGCCTGCGCCGACGAGCCGTCTCATCCCATGAACCGTCGCCAGCGTGACGCTTTCGCCGCGGTGGCGACGCGCTACCCGGGGGCGGTGCGCTCGTTCGCCAACTCAGGGGGCGTCTTCCTGGGCCCGGACTTCGCCTTCGACGCCGTGCGCCCCGGCGTCAGCCTCTATGGCGGCGGGCCCGAGGGCCGCCCCGACGACCGGCTGAAGGCCGTCGCGATCTTCTCGGCGCCGGTGCTCCAGGTGCGCGAGGTGCCCGCGGGCGAGAGCGTCGGCTATTCGCGCGGCTTCGTCGCCGATCGGCCCGTCAGGGTCGCGACCGTCGGCGCCGGCTACGCCGACGGCGTGCTGCGCAGCTATTCGCCCCGTGGCCAGGTCGTCCTGAACGGCGAAACGCGCCCCTTGCTGGGGCGCGTCTCCATGGACGTCTGCGCGGTCGACGTGACCGGCCTTGACGTCGCCGTCGGCGACCGCGCGGAGCTGTTCGGGCCCCGCCGCCGGATCGACGACCAGGCCTCGGCCGCCGGCACGATCGCCTATGAGCTGCAGACCTCGGTCACGGCGCGCGTGCCGAGGCGCTACCGCTAGACGTCAGCCCGCGTCGCCGGTGACCGGGGCGTCCTGCTCCTCGATCACGTCGGCGCGCTCCTCCGCCTGTTCACGCACCTGATCGGCCTGGGCTTCGAGCGCCTCCTCGGCGGCGTCGGTGGGGGCCTGGTCGGCCTGGGCCTCGAGCACGGCGGCGTCGGCTTCGCCGGCGGCCTCGACCGCCTCGGCCTGGGCGTCGGCGGCCTCTTCCACGGGATCGCTGCAGGCGGCCAGCGACACGGCGGCGGCGGCGGCGGCGAGGAGGGCGGCGGTGATCTTCATTCCAGCTTCCTTTTTCAAGCGTTGCCTTGACCGAACGCCGCAGCGACCCTCGGGTTCAGTCCACGTCCGCCAATGACGCATCCGCCGGTCATCCACATCGCGCGCCAGGGAATCGGCGCGCTCTGCTAAGGACCGCGTCATGGCTCGCGACGGCGCTCTCTATGTCTGCCAGTCCTGTGGGGCGGTTCATTCGAAATGGGCCGGCCAATGCTCGGCCTGCCAGTCCTGGAACACCCTGGTCGAGGAGACCAAGTCCGCCCCGCCCGGCGCGATGAAGCCCGCGGCCACCGCCCGCGGCCGCGGCCTGACCTTCGAGAGCCTGACCTCCGAGACGCCCGAGCCGCCGCGCATCCTGACCGGGGTGGCCGAGTTCGACCGCGTCTGCGGCGGCGGGGTCGTGCCGGGCTCGGCCCTGCTGCTCGGCGGCGACCCCGGCGTCGGCAAATCCACCCTGCTGCTCGAGGTGCTGGCCAAGGCCGCCCGTGCGGGCGCCCGCACCGCCTACATCTCCGGCGAGGAGGCGATCGAGCAGATCCGCGCCCGGGCGCGCCGCATGGGCGTGGCCGACGCGCCCGTCGAGCTGGCCTCCGCCACCTCGCTCCGGGACATCCTGACGACGCTCAAGCGCGAGCGGTTCGACATCGTCGTCATCGACTCCATTCAGACGCTGTGGAGCGACGTGCACGACGCGGGGCCCGGCTCCATCGTCCAGGTTCGCGCGTGCGCCGCCGAACTGGTGCGCCTCGCCAAGGCGGGCGGCCCGGCGGTCATCCTTGTCGGCCACGTCACCAAGGACGGCCAGATCGCCGGGCCTCGCGTGGTCGAGCACATGGTCGACGCCGTCCTCAGCTTCGAGGGCGAGCGCGGCTATCCCTTCCGCATCCTGCGCGCGGGCAAGAACCGCTTCGGCGCCACCGACGAGATCGGCGTGTTCGAGATGGGCGACGCGGGCCTGCGCGAAGTCGCCAACCCGTCGGCCCTGTTCCTGGGCGAGGGGAAGGACCGGGCCCCAGGCGCGGCCGTCTTCGCCGGCATCGAGGGCTCGCGCCCGGTTCTGGTCGAGGTCCAGGCCCTGGTCGCGCCGTCCGCCTACGGCACGCCCCGGCGCGCGGTGGTCGGCTGGGACTCCGGGCGCCTGGCCATGGTGCTGGCGGTGCTCGAGGCCCGCTGCGGCCTCGGCTTCGGCGACCGCGACGTCTATCTGAACGTCGCCGGCGGCCTTCGCGTCACCGAACCCGCGGCGGATCTCGCGGCGGCCGCCGCCCTGATTTCATCCGCCACCGACATGCCCCTGCCGCAGGGCTGCGTCGTCTTCGGCGAGGTCAGCCTGTCGGGCGAGGTTCGCGCCGTCGGTCGCGCCGAGGCCCGCCTGCGCGAGGCCGCCAAGCTGGGCTTCGACCAGGCCCTGTGCGCCCCGGGGCCCGCGAGGGGAGGCGCCGCCAGGAGCGAGGCCGTCGGCCTCACCGCCGTCAACCGACTCGCGGAAGCGGTCGAACGAATCTCGACGAACCGGTATTAGGGATCTGTCTCGTCCCCGTTCGTGCGACGAATGGGGACGAGAAGGTGGAGCGAATGACCGGCTACGACGTCTTCGTCATTCTCGTGGTGCTGGCCTCGGCGGCGGCCGGGGGCGTGCGCGGCGGCGTGCGCGAGATCATCACGCTGCTCAGCTTCGTCCTCGCGGCCTTCGTCGCCCTCATCGCCCTGCCCTTCACCGCGCCCCTGGGCCGGGCGCTGGTCGATCCCGACTGGGCCGGCTCGATCCTGGCGGCGATCGTCAGCTTCATGGCGATTTACTTCGGCATCCGCATCTTCGGCTCGACCCTGTCCAGGCGCGCCCAGGCCCATCCCCAGCTCAGCGGCGTCGACCGGGCGCTCGGCGTCGTCGTCGGCGCGGGTCGGGCCCTGGTTCTGGTGGGCGCGGTGCACCTGGTGATCGCCGCCGCCCTGCCGGGCGAGCGCACGCCGCGCTGGCTGTCCGAGGCCGCGCTCTACGACCTCAGCGCCGGCTCGGCGCGGACGATCCAGTGGATTCTCCCCGGCATCGGCCAGAGTGTCGACGCGGTCACGCCCGCGCTGGACTCGTCCGTCCGCAGAGGGTTCTCCGGCGACGACGCCTTGCCCCCGCCGCAAACCGAGCCTACTTCGCCCACCGATCCCTGACCCCGCCGATCATCGGAGCCCCGACGATGAGCCGCACCGCCCACGCGATCGCCGATCCGGTGGTCCATCGCGCGCACTGGCGCGATCCCGAGGACGACCAGCCCCGTCTGGAGTGCGGCGTCTGCGGCGTCTGGGGGGCGGCCGACACCGACGGCGCCTCCATCGTCGCCCTGGGCCTGCACGCGCTCCAGCATCGCGGCCAGGAGGCCTGCGGCATCGCCTCGGTGCACCAGGCCCGCTTTCACACCGAACGGCACCAGGGCCTGGTCGGCGACGCCTTCGGCGGCTCGGACCTGTCCCAGCGCCTGCCTGGCTCGGCCGCGATCGGCCACACGCGCTACTCCACCGCCGGCGGCGGCTTCGCGCGCAACATCCAGCCGATGTTCGCCGACCTGGACTCCGGCGGCATCGCCATCGCCCACAACGGCAACCTGACCAACTTCCACCACCTGCGGAAGATCCTGGTCGGCGAGGGCGCGATCTTCCAGTCGACCTCGGACTCCGAGGTGATCCTGCACCTCATCGCCCGCAGCCGTAAGGCCAAGATCGTCGATCGCTTCATCGACGCCATCGGTCGGATCGAGGGCGGTTACGCCCTGGTCTGCCAGACCCGGTCCAAGATGATCGGCGCGCGCGATCCTCTGGGCATCCGGCCGCTGGTGCTCGGCCGTCTCGGCGAGGCCTGGGTGCTGGCGTCCGAGACCTGCGCGCTGGACACCATCGGCGCCGAGTTCGTCCGCGACGTGGAGAACGGCGAGGTCATCGTCATCGACCACGAGGGCCTCAAGTCCCTCAAGCCCTTCCCCGAGCGCCCGGCCCGGCCCTGCCTGTTCGAGTACGTCTACTTCTCCCGCCCCGACAGCGTGGTGAACGGCCGTTCGGTCTATGGCGTGCGCAAGGCCATGGGCCGCATCCTGGCCCGCGAGCATCCGGCCGAGGCCGACGTGGTGGTGCCGGTGCCCGACTCCGGCGTCCCCGCCGCCATGGGCTTCGCCCAGGAATCCGGCGTGCCCTACGAGATGGGCATCATCCGCAGCCACTATCTGGGCCGCACCTTCATCCAGCCCAGCCAGGGCGCCCGGCAGAAGGGCGTGCGCATGAAGCACAGCCCGAACCGCAGCGTCATCGAGGGCAAGCGGGTCATCCTGATCGACGACTCCATCGTGCGCGGCACCACCTCGGTGAAGCTGGTGCGCGCCGTGCGCGCTGCGGGCGCCAAGGAGATCCACCTGCGCTCGGCCTCCCCGCCGATCCTCTATCCCGACTTCTACGGCATCGACATGCCGTCTCGCGACCAGCTGCTGGCCGCCAACAAGTCGCTTGAGGAGATGCGCCAGTACCTCGAGGTCGATTCGCTGGGCTTCCTGTCGGTCGATGGCCTTTACGAGGCGATGGGCGCCGGGCCGCGCGATCCGCGCCACCCACAGTTCACCGACCACTACTTCACCGGCGACTATCCGACCCGCCTGCTGGACCGCGAGATCGAGGAGGGCGGCCGCGAGGAGGCCGCGCGGCAACTTTCCCTGCTCGTCAGCGCTTAACGGCGCATGATCCAGCTCGGCTACTTCACCCTCGCCACGCCCGATCTCGACAAGGCCCGCGCCTTCTACGGCGCTCTGTTCGGCTGGACCTTCGACGAGGCCGGGTCGCATCAGACCTACGCCCACGTGGCCGACAGCGCCCCCGCCTTCGGCATCACCAAGGGTGAGCGCAAGGATTTCAGCCACCTCTACTTCCGCGTGGATGACGTCGATGCGCTCTGCGCCCGCATCGCAGAACTCGGCGGGAAGGCCGCGGTGCCGTCCGACAGCCCGTCAGGCCGTTCCGTCACCTGCGAGGACGACCAGGGCGTCAGCTTCAGCCTGTGGACGCCGGCCGAGGGATACTGAGACGGCTTACGGCCTTGTGTTGAGGCGGCGCGGCGCTATCAAGCGCCATGACTGACGCCAGCCCGCTTTCCGATCGCATCGCCCTCGTCGTCGGGGCCTCGCGCGGCATCGGATACGAGAGCGCGCTCGCCCTGGCCAAGGCCGGCGCCCACGTCATCGCCACCGCGCGAACCGAGGGCGGACTGGAGGCGCTGGACGACGCCGTCTACGCCGCGACCGGCTGTCACGCGACGCTCGTGCCCTTCGACCTGGTGGACGGCGGCGGCATCGACCGGCTGGGCGGCGCCATCCACCAGCGCTTCGGCCGGCTGGACGTCTGGGTCCAGGCGGCGGCGACCATGGGGCCGTCGGGCCTCACGCCGGTGTCCCACGCCGACCCGCGCGAGTTCGCCAGGATCGAGCGGGTCAACTTCACCGGCGTCTACCGCCTGATCCGCTCGCTGGAGCCGCTGCTGCGGGTCTCCGACGCCGGCCGCATGATCCACCTGACGACCAGTCTGGCCACCAATCCCCGCGCCTTCTGGGGCGCCTACGCCGCCACCAAGGCGGGGGCCGAGGCGCTGATCGGCTGCTGGGCCGACGAGATCGAGAACACCCCGATCCGCGCCACCATCCTGGACCCCGGCCGCCTGCGGACCCAGCTGCGGGGTCAGGCCTATCCGGGCGAGGATCCCATGAGCGTCCCGCCCGCGTCCGACATCGGCCCGCTGATCGTCGAGCTCGCCCGACCCGACCGCACGCCGCCCGCGCGCGTGTCGCTGAAAGAGTGGCTGAAGGACCGGCCCGCGGCGTGACGCGGCCCGCGGCGCTGCCCCTCCTGGTCCTGACGGCGGCGGCCTGCGTCCTGGGGCTGGCGCCCATCCTCGTGCGTCTGACCGAGACGGGTCCGGCGGCCGCAGGGTTCTGGCGGCTGTTCCTGGCCCTGCCGCTGCTGCTGGCGCTGAACCTGGCCTTCGCCCGCCGCGACAGCGAGACCTCGGGATCGGACCTGGCCCCCAACCGCTGGATGTTCCTGGCGGGCGGCTTCTTCGCCCTGGACCTCGGCTTCTGGCACTACGGCATCACCCTGACTTCGGTCGCCAACGCCACGGTGCTGTGCAACCTGACTCCGGTGGTCGTGACGGCCGTCGCCTGGATCGCGTTCCGTGAGCGGCCGGGGGGCGGCTTCCTGATCGCGCTGGCCGTGGCGCTGGCGGGCGCCTTCGCCATGGCGGCGGGCGCGGACCCGGCTCAGGGCCGCCGGCCGCTGCTGGGCGACCTGCTCAGCCTGGCCGTCTCCTTCTGGTACGCGGGCTACTTCCTGGCGGTGAAGGCGGCGCGCAAGACGGCCTCGGCGCTGAAGGTCATGCTCTGGTCCACCGCCGCCGGGGCGCCCCTGATGCTCGTCGCGGCGGTCCTGTTCGGCGAGGACATCCTGCCGGTCGCGCCGATCGGCTGGCTGTTCTGCGGCCTGTTCGCCCTGGTGCACGTCGCGGGTCAGACCGGCGTCACCTGGGCGCTGGGTCGTCTCCCGGCCGGGCTGACCGCGCTGGTCATCCTGATCCAGCCGCTGGTCGCCGCCCTGTTCGGCTGGCTGCTGTTCGCCGAGACGCTGACCGTCATCCAGGCGCTGGGCGGGGTTCTCGTGCTGGCTGCGGTGGCCATCGCCCAATGGACCGGCGCCCAAAGGAAAACGGGCGCGGAGACCACAGCCCCCGCGCCCGCCGAAACCTGAATTCTCTAGAGGTTAGAGAAGCTTGAGGTTCACCGCCGCCGTCTTGCCGCGCTGGGATTCCAGCTCGTACTCGACGCGGGCGTTCTCGTTCAGGCCGGCGAGACCCGCCTTCTGAACCGCGGTGATGTGCACGAACACGTCATTGCCGCCGTTCTCGGGCTGGATGAAGCCGAAGCCCTTCGTGGGGTTGAACCACTTGACCGTACCGGTCGCCATTGTGCGCTCTCCGTAAACGCGCTTTCCAGGCAGCGCTCCCGTTCGGGAACGCCGTCAGCCCATCTGGACGAGCTCGTTCAGGCGAAGGAGCGACACGCGGGTTTGGACCCCAGCGAAAATCCGGACTGCGCCGGGTTTGTCTCGCGTCCGGGGCGAACGGTCAAGAAAAAGCGATTCGCCGCCGTCGCTTCCGCTCAGGAGCACAGCCCGCGCGGCGCTCCGTCCAGATGCAGGTGATCGGCGTGCTGGGCGTTGTAATCGGGGCTCAGGACGGTGGCGAACACCTCGCAGGCGCCGTCCCGCAGGCGCTTCAGGAAGGCCGCCTCGTCCTCGTCTTGCGGGCCCTCGGCCTCCCAGTCCGCCAGCACGCTGATCCGCCGCCCGTCCTCCAGCGTCACGCCGCCGACGTCCAGGGCGTTGGCCCGCGCGTGCTCGCTCGGCCGAGCGGTCGCCTCCTCGGACCCGTAGATCCGGCGACAGGCGTAGGTCCCGAAGTTGTCGACCGACGCCACCTCCGAGCCCAGCACCTCGCGCGCGGCGGGCCTCAGCACCTGCCGGTCCCAGATGACGTACCGGATGGCCATGGGGCACTGCATGACAAGGCCGTCGGGCCGGAGCGGCGTCACCGCCCCGCCGGTGATCCTGACCGCGCCGCGCACGATGCAGAAGCCGCCGTCGTCCCGATCCTCGGCCCGCTCGACCTCGACCCCCGCCTCGCGCAGCACCTGCATGCAGGCCTCGGTCACGGCCGTCAGCTCTTCGGCGGGGGGCGGGCGGTCCCGGCTGACCTCGAAGTCGGCCACCTTGGCCTTGGTCGCCTGACCGACCGGCTGGCTCAGGTCCAGCGGCCGCCACGGCAGGTCCTGCGGCGGCGCGAAGGCGTTCAGCAGGGCGAACACCCCGCAGATCGCCAGTCCCGCCTCCCACAGCAGGTTCCAGAAATCGGCGAAGTCGCGCTTCATGCGGCGAAGGCGCGGATCATCTCGCCGGCCAGCGTCTGACACGCCGGGCCCCCGCGCGGGCCGCCGTTGCTGACCGTCGCCAGGGCCCTGCCGCCCGCCGGATCCACCAGGGCCAGGGCGTGCCACCGGGTGTTCGAACCCTCATGCGCCAGAACCGGCCCCGCCGCCCATCCCTGCCGCACGACGCCCCAGCCCAGCGCATAGGCGCCGTCCGCCCCTGAGGGCGACATCAGCCGTCGGATCGAGTCCGCGCTCAGCCAGCCGTGCTCCCACCCCGTGAACGCCCTGAGAAATCTTGCGTAATCCGCCAGGCTCGCGTGAACGGTCCCCGCCGGGCCCAACGCCTGGGGATTGTCCGCGCCGGGCGTCTCGGGCGTCATCGCCGACAGCTGGCCGAAGACCCCCGCGTGGCCCAGCGGCGCCTCGCCCGTCGGCGGCCCGAAGCCCGCCGAGCCCATCCCCAGAGGCCCGAACACCTCGCGCCGCATCAGCGCTTCCCACGGCTGCCCGGTCAGGGCCTCCAGGGCCGCGCCGACGACGATGTAGTTGGCGTTGCCATAGGCGAAGGCCCCGACCTCGCCCGCCGGCGGCGTCGCCAGCGCCCGCGCCGCCAACGCCCGCCGCTGCTCGACCATTGTGCGTGTATCGGCGCGCGCCGCGTTCAGCCAGGCGACGTCCAGCAATCCCTGATCCAGCAGTCCGGCCCGATGCGCCATCAGCTCCGTCAGCCGCGTCCCGGCCCAGGCGGGGTCCGCCGCCACGCCGGGCAGCAGGTCGACGACCCCGGCGTCCCAGTCCGTCCGTCCCGCCTCCACCAGGCGCGCGAACAGCGCCGCCGTCATCGCCTTGGTGTTCGAGCCCAGGTGCCAGGGGTCGGCCGTCGTCACGGCCGCGTCGGCGCCCAGGGCGCGCAGGCCGACCGCCTCGAGCCAGCGCACCTCCCCGCCTTCGATCCAGACCCCGCCCAGCGCCGGGACCCCGGCGGCCTCGCGCGCGGCGTTCGGATCAGGCGCCGCGTCCCGGGCCCGGGCGGCGGCGGGGAAGGCGGCGACGGCGGCGGCGAGCAGGGCGCGACGGTCCAGCATGGGGCCATCCTGCCAGACCCCCCGTCGTCAGGCGACCCTCGTTCGGCGTCAGCGCGCGGCCCGCCCCATCCGGGCCAGAGAGCCCACGACGGTGAAGACACCTTCCACGGCGATGAAGGCCACGATCAGCATGACGATGCCGGCGGTGTCATAGCCGGGGTGAAACGCCGCCCGCGCCCGATCCACGAACTCGGGCCAGGTCTGGACCGCGATCGCCGCCGAGAAGGGCGAGGCCAGCCACAGCCAGGCGGCCAGCGCGACCCGCCCCAGGGCGAAGGCCGCCCCGCCGACGCCGGCGTAGAGCCACGCCCCCGGCCACGCCGCCCGTCCCAGGTCGAAGGCGACCCGCGTCAGGCCGAACGCGATCACGGGGAAGTACAGCCACTGATAGGTCTCGCGCGTCATCGCCCCCCAGTCGACGCCCGCGCGGACGTACTCCCACTCCATCGGGTGCAGGCCCGGGATGCGGAACGTGCCCGTCCACCACAGCAGGACCACGGTCCAGGCGATCACGTTGCTCAGCGCCTCGCCGGTCTCGGAGCGGCGTCGCTTCGCGGTCTGCTCGGTCTTCGACGCCCCGCCCGTGCGGGTCAGGTTGTCCAGCCAGTCGTCGCTGACCCCGAACTCGTACAGGCCCAGATCCTTGACCTTCCAGTCGTGCAGCCAGCGCGGCCGCTCGGACTGGCGCTCGATCATATAGGCGACCAGGGTCGCGATCCCGACCAGGGTGATCGCCCCGCTGAACAGCCCGGTCAGGCTGTCGACCAGCACCTCCCCCACGTCCGGGTCGCCGCTCGCCACCCGGGCCACCAGTCCCAGCCCGGCCAGGATCAACAGCACCAGGAGCCCCGCCCGGATCGCGAACCGCCAGTAGGGATAGAGCTCGGGTCCCACCACGTGGCTCGGCCCTGGGCGATAGCGCGCGGCCACGCTCAAGGGGTGCCCCACCTCGCGCAGCACCTGCTCGATCTCGTCCTCGCTCAGGTCGCGGCCCAGCGCCTCGACCCGGTCGTCCAGGCGGCTCTCGATCTCGTCCCTCAGCTCGGCGACCACGTCGTCCCGCTGCGTCGCCGGCAGGTGCGCGGCCACCACCTTCAGATAGCGCCCGACCAGCGCCTTGCGATCACCCGAGCTCATCGCCCGCCCCCCCCTTCGTTCAGGATTCGATCCAGCGACGCGGAGATGCCGCGCCATTCCTCCATCAGCCGCGCCAGCATCGTCTCGCCCGCGGCCGACAGCCGGTAGAAGCGCTTCCGGCGCTTCTCCTCCTCACGCCATTCCGAGGTCAGCAGCCCCTGCCCCTCCAGCCGGCGCAGCAGCGGATAGAGGGTGCTCTCCTCCATCTCGACCCCGTCCTCGGCCAGGGCGACGCGCAGCGAATAGCCGTACCGCTCGACCCTGAGCCGCGCGAGCACCGCCAGGATCAGCGACCCCCGCCGAAGCTCCAGCCTCAGACTCTCGAACAGCTCGTCGCCCGCGCCCATCCCGGCTCCTCTGGCGCCACATAGTGTGTGGCGCACAGTGTATGCGGCATACTGTGTGAGGGAGTCAAGGGAGTCGATGGAAGGCGGGGCGCGGCCTCCTTCACTCGCCATCCTTGGGCCCGACTCGAGGATGGGAGATGGGCCCGCAAGCGCACGAAGGCGTCGCCCTGAGAGCGCGGCGCCTCATCGGTCTCGGACACGCGGCGGACGGTCCGACCCTCGGGTCGAGCCCGAGGGTCACGGCGCCCCGAAGGGCCCCTTACTCCCGCGTCAGCACGCGCCAGCCCCAGGCCGGCAGGGTCATCCGCGTGTCCTCGCCCACGCTGACCGCCTCGCCGGTGGTGAAGTCGCGGTAGTCGCCGTGGTGGTGGGGGCCGGTGAAGGTCACCGTCCGCTCCTCCGCCGACAGGTTCAGGGCCACGAACACCTTGTCGCCGTCCCGCTCGCGGAAGAAGCTGAACACAGCTTGCGGGCTCGTGTTGATGACCTGATACATCCGCCCGCCCCACTGGCCGTTCCACAGGGCGGCGTTCCGCGCCTTCAGCGCGAACAGGTCGCGGTACAGGCGGCCCTGGCTGTCCAGCTCATAGTTCTCGGGCCAGGCGATCGGGTCCTTCTCGAAGAACTCCAGCCGCTTCTGATTGCCGACCTCCTGGCCGTTGTAGATCAGGGGGATGCCCTCGCCCGTGACCGACAGGACGATGGCGGCCTCGCGCATGGGACCATACTTCTCGTACTCGGTCCCCTCCCAGGCGTTCTGGTCGTGGTTGGAGGTGTAGGTCATCCGCATGGCCTCGCGCGGATAGGCGCTCTCGTTCCAGCTGTAGAAGCCGTATAGCGCCCCGGTGTCGGCACGGCCGGCGGCGATCGCCTGCATCGCGTCCTTCCAGGTCCAGGCGTAGGTGGCGTCGAAGGCGGCGTAGTGCATGTCGCGCATCTCCCACTCCGCCAGCATGAAGACCGGCTTGATGGCGTCCAGCCGCGCCCGGACCGTGTTCCAGAAGTCCAGCGGCACGAAGCCCGCCACATCGGCGCGATAGCCGTCGATCCCGGCCTCGCGCACCCAGAACTCCAGCGCCTCGGTCATGTACTGACGAAGGCCCGCGTTGCGGTAGTCCAGGTTGATGATGTCGGACCAGTCCCACCACGGCGTGGGGCGGAAGTCGCCGTCCAGGTCGCGCTCGTACCACTCCGGATGGGCGGTCACGAGCGGGTTGTCCCAGGCGGTGTGGTTGGCCACCCAGTCCAGGATCACATGCATGTCCTGCGCATGCGCCGCGTCGACGAAGGCCTTCAGGTCCTCGAAGGTCCCGAACTCCGGATTGACCGCGAAATAATCCCGCACCGAATAGGGGCTGCCCAGCGTCCCTTTCCGCTCCACCTCGCCGATCGGATGGATCGGCATCAGCCAGATGATGTCGACGCCGAGGTCTTTCAGCCGGGGCAATTGCTCCTGCGCCGCCCGGAACGTGCCCTCCGGCGTGAACTGGCGGGTGTTCAGCTGATAGATCGCCGCGTCGCGGGTCCATTCCGGGTGCTGGATCGTCACCAGGGGCCGCGGCTGGAAGGCCGGATCCGCCGTGGCGTTGGTGATCCCGACGTTCGGCCCGCCCGGCGGAAAACCCTGCGCGCTCGCCGTCCCCGCGGCCAGCAGCATGGCCGCCGCCATCATCATCGCCCGCATCGCAACCTCCCTTGTTTTCGGCAACAGGAGAGGCCGGCGGGGCCGAGGTCAAGGCGCGCCGCCATCACGCCGTGCAACGGAACCCCCGCGTCCCCCCGCGCGTAAGCTCCCCCATGGTCCTTCCCGCACAGCTGTCCCAGATCGAGGACGCGCGCCTGGTTCGTCTCGGAGGCGCCGCCCTGACGCTGGGCGAGATCGTTTCGGCGCTGATCGTGATCGCCGTGGCCGCCGCCCTGTCCTGGCTGGCCACCCGGGCGCTGCGCCGGGCGCGAGAACGTCGGCCCGGCCGTCACGCGCAGATGCTGTATCTGTTCGAGAAGCTGACCGGCTACGGCATCCTGACCGCCGGCGTCTTCATGGCGCTGTCGGCGGCGGGGCTGAACCTGTCGTCGCTGGCGGTGTTCGCCGGGGCCATCGGCATCGGCGTGGGCCTGGGCCTCCAGGGGGTGGTCAAGGAGTTCGTCTCCGGCCTGTTCCTGATCTTCGACCGCATGGTCTCGGTCGGCGACTACATCGAGCTGGAGGACGGCGCCCGCGGCATGATCGTCGAGATCGGCCCGCGCGCCAGCCGCATCCGCACCAACGACAACATCAACATCCTGGTGCCCAACAGCCAGCTGATCGAGAAGCCGGTCACCAACTGGACGCTGAAGGGCGACACCCGCCGCATCCACGTGCCCTTCGCGGTGGCCTATGGCGCGGACCGGGCCAGGGTGCGCGACGCGGTGCTGAAGGCGGCGCGCGACATCCCCTTCACCCTGCCCGAGACCGAGACCCGCAAGTGCCAGGTCTGGCTGGTCGGCTTCGGCGAGTCCGGGCTGGATTTCGAGCTGCTGGTCTGGCCGACCCAGGACGCGGTCAAGCGCCCGGCGGCCATGCACGCGGCCTACACCTGGGCCATCGCCGAGGCGCTGGACGAGGCGGGGATCGAGATCCCCTTCCCCCAGACCGACCTGCGCCTGCGCTCCATCTTCGGCCGCGAGGGCGACGAGGCGGCCGAGCTCATGGGCCTCGAGCCGCGCGGTCGCCGCAGGGAAGCCCGCGCGCCCGAAGCCTCGGCCGGATCGGAGAACGACGCCGCCGCCGAGTTGCTGTCGCCGCTGCCGCCGGAGGCCGAGACCGGCGACGAGGACACGCCTGCCCCGCGCGACCGCTGACGGCTCAGCGGCACAGCCGTCCGCCGGGCTCCAGATGCAGATGGTCCTCGTGCGCCGCGTCGTAGTCGGGGCTCAGCACCGTGCCGAAGCGGCGGCAGCCCGCGTCCCGCACGGCCCGCAGGAACCGCGCCCCCTCGTCTCCGCCCGGCCCCTCGCCCGACCAGTCCGCCGCCACCGTGATGCGACGCCCGTCGGTCAGGCGGAAGCCGGCGATGTCGATCGCCTCGGCCCGCGCGTGGGCGCTCATGCGCGCGCCCGGCCGGTTGCTGACCGTGCGGCAAGCGTAGACGCCGTAGTGGTCGATGGTCTGCACCTCCGCGGCCAGGATCTCCCGCGCGATCGCGTCCAGGTCGCGCCGCCAGGCGGTCAGGTCGCCGGCCAGGCGGCAGGTCATGACGGGTCGGCCCGGCGACAGGCTGTTGCGCACCGCCATGTCGGCGACCAGGGCGCCCGCGCCCTCCACCCGGCAGGCCTCGCTGTCGATCCGGTCCGGCGTGGGCGAGAAGCGCACGTCCAGCGCCGTCAGCTCGGCGACGCAGGCCTCGAACGCCGCCGTCGCCCGCGTCACCGTCGGATAGGGCGTGGGATTTCCCGGCGCGCCGGGCCAGCCCGGCGGCGGCGGGTTCGCTCGCCCGCACGACGCCAGCGCCAGCAGCAGGGCCAGCGCGGCCGCTGAACGCGCGGCCTGGCCGGACGTTCTATGGCGCATATCTTCGCCCCGTCCTATCTTGGCGTTCATGGCTCGTTCTCCCCGCAAGTCTTCCGCCTCCGGCGTCGCCGAGGCGCCCGCGACCTTCGTGCCCGCCGGCGCCGATCCTATGGCGAGGATGCCGATGTTCGCGCCCGTTGTCGGCCCCCGCCTGACGCCGGAGGAGGCGCCGGGCGCCGCCCAGGACTGGTCCCCGCACCGCCCCTCGCGGCCGGACGCGCGCATCCGCAAGCCGTTCCGCCTGGTGTCGTCCTACACCCCCGCCGGCGACCAGCCCGCCGCCATCGCCGAGCTGGTCGAGACGGCCAAGGCCGGCGAGCGCGACCAGGTCCTGCTCGGCGTCACCGGCTCGGGCAAGACCTTCACCATGGCCAAGGTCATCGAACAGACCCAGCGCCCGGCGCTTATACTTGCGCCGAACAAGACTTTGGCCGCACAACTCTACTCGGAGTTCAAGGCCTTCTTCCCCGACAACGCGGTCGAATACTTCGTCAGCTACTACGACTACTACCAGCCGGAAGCCTATGTTCCGCGCACTGACACTTATATTGAAAAAGACTCCAGCATAAACGAGCAGATCGACCGGATGCGGCACGCCGCGACGCGGGCGATCCTGGAGCGGGACGACGTCATCGTGGTCGCCTCGGTCAGCTGCATCTACGGCATCGGTTCGGTGGAGACCTACACCGCCATGACCTTCACCCTGAAGGTCGGCGACACGATCGACGAGGCGAAGCTGCGGGCCGACCTGATCGCGCTGCAGTACAAGCGCAACGACGCCGCCTTCGAGCGCGGCATGTTCAGGAAGCGCGGCGACACGCTGGAGATCTTCCCCGTCCACCAGGAGGACCGCGCCTGGCGCGTCAGCCTGTTCGGTGACGAGATCGAGGCCATCGCCGAGTTCGACCCCCTGACCGGCGCCAAGACCGCGGACCTGACCGAGGTCACCGTCTACGCCGCCAGCCACTACGTCACGCCCCGCCCGACGCTCAACCAGGCCATCACCGGCATCAAGGCCGAGCTGAAGGAGACGCTCGACTGGATGGTCGAGAACGGCAAGCTGCTCGAGGCCCAGCGCCTCGAACAACGCACCCGCTTCGACATCGAGATGATGGAGGCGACCGGCTCCTGCGCCGGCATCGAGAACTACTCCCGCTGGCTGACCGGCCGCGCGCCCGGCGAGCCCCCGCCCACCTTCTTCGAATACATCCCCGACAATGCGCTCCTGTTCGTGGACGAGAGCCACGTCACCATCGGCCAGATCGGCGGCATGTTCCGGGGCGACTACCGGCGGAAGTCCACGCTCGCCGAATACGGCTTCCGCCTGCCCTCCTGCATCGACAACCGCCCGCTGAAGTTCGACGAGTGGGACGCCATGCGGCCCCAGACCATCCATGTCTCCGCCACCCCGGGGTCGTGGGAGATGGAGCGCACCGGCGGCGTCTTCACCGAGCAGGTCATCCGCCCCACCGGCCTGATCGACCCGCCGGTCGAGGTGCGCCCGGTCACGGGAACCACGCGCAACCAGGTCGACGACGTCATCGCCGAGGTGAAGGACACGGCCCGCGCCGGCTACCGCTCGCTCGTCACCGTTCTGACCAAGAAGATGGCCGAGGACCTGACCGAGTACATGCACGAACAGGGGGTGCGCGTGCGCTATATGCACTCCGACGTCGACACCATCGAGCGCATCGAGATCATCCGCGACCTCAGGCTCGGCGCCTTCGACGTCCTGATCGGCATCAACCTGCTGCGCGAGGGGCTCGACATCCCCGAATGCGGCCTGGTCGCCATCCTGGATGCGGACAAGGAGGGCTTCCTGCGGTCCGAAACCAGCCTGGTCCAGACCATCGGCCGCGCGGCGCGCAACGTGGACGGCCGCGTCATCCTCTACGCCGACCGGATCACCGGCTCGATGGAGCGCGCCATGGCCGAAACCCAGCGCCGGCGCGAGAAGCAGATCGCCTACAACACCGCCCACGGCATCACGCCCGAGAGCGTCAAGCGCGACATCAAGGAGATCCTGGCCAGCCCCTATGAGTCCCGCGCCCTGGACAGCCTCACCGCGCCCGGCGTGCGCGAGGACGCCAAGCCCTTCGTCGGCTCCAACTTCCAGGCCGCCCTCAAGGACCTGGAGACCCGCATGCGCGACGCCGCCGCCAACCTGGAGTTCGAGGAAGCCGCCCGCCTGCGCGACGAGATCAAGCGGATGAAGCTCATGGACCTGGAGTTCGCCAACGAGGTCCTGACCGGCGAAGGCGAGGCGGTCGACACCGCCGCGCCCAAGCGCTGGCGCGCGGAGGCCAATGCGGAGAAGGCGGAGCGGTTCAGGAAGGGGCGGTAACCCACCGTCTCCTCCCCATCGCGGAGCGATGGGGAGGTGGCTCGGAGCGCAGCGGAGAGACGGAGGGGTTCTTGCCCCACCCCCAATCTGCTAATCTCCCTTCATGCCCAGCCGCGCCCTTTCCCTGTCTCCGGATCATCAGCGGTTCGTCGACGATCAGGTCGCCTCGGGCGCCTACCCCGACGCCGAGGCCGTCATCGAAGAGGCCCTCGAACGCCTGGCGAATGCGGAAGACGACGCGGCCCGCGAGGCGCGCTTCAATCGCCTGATCCAGGAGGGCCTCGATGACCTCGACGCCGGGCGGTATGAGACGGTCACCGACACCAGGGCCTGGCTCGACGGGCTCGGACGCGAGGTCAAGGCCGAACCGCGTTGATGCGGCTGGACATCTCGGCGCGAGCCAGGGACGACATCGCCCGCGCCTTGCGAACCAGCCATAAAACCTTTGGCCCGCAGGCCGTGGATCGATACACCTTGCTGATCGACCAGGCGCTCGCCGACCTGTGCGCCGAGCCGGACCGGACCGGCGTTCGACGCCACGACAGCGACCGATCCGACCTGCGGCTCTATCCGCTCCGCCACAGCCGCACGCGCCTCGCGCCCGCCGACCGTGTCGGCCAACCTCGCCACCTGATCGCCTTCCGCCTCTCGGGCGACACCCTGCGCGTCGTGCGTGTTCTGGACGAGCGGATGGACCTTCCCGCGCGGCTCCGGGGATAGGGCAAGACGCCCATGGACCCGGCGTTCGCCAACGTGGTCCTGACCGGCGAAGGCGAGGCGGTCGACACCGCCGCGCCCAAGCGCTGGCGCGCGGAGGCCAATGCGGAGAAGGCGGAGCGGTTCAGGAAGGGGCGGTGAGGGCTGTACCCAACGGTTGCATTGCGGAGGCCGGTCGGGCGGGTTAGGGAATCCGTTGTGATCTGAGGGGATGCCGTGAAGATATTCATCAGCTGGAGTGGCCAACGAAGCCAAACTCTGGCGCTCGCATTGCGCGACTGGTTGCCCCTGGTGCTTCACTACGCGGAGCCGTGGCTATCGACGTCAGACATCAAGTCAGGTGATCGGTGGGGAAACGAGATCGCCAAAGGTCTACAAGATTCCAACTTCGGGATCATATGCGTGACGAAAGACAACCTAGAAGCGCCTTGGCTGCTATTCGAGTCAGGCGCGCTGGCCAAATCAATGGAAGACGGCCGTGTCATTCCGCTTCGTCTTGACCTCGATGTCAGTGAAATCTCCGGCCCGCTGACCCAGTTTCAGTCAGAGAAGGCCGACGACGATGGCATCAAGCGGCTCATTTTCAGCCTCAATAAATGTGCGCCCGTGCCGATTGCGGAAGAGCGTCTCGTCCGCCTCTTCGAGCCGATGTGGCCAGACCTCAAAGGGAAAGTCGAAAAAATTCCTGCTTCGGGATCGGCCCCGAAGAAGACGCGCACCCAAGGCGAGATTCTTGAAGAACTTGTGGCGAGTGTTCGTTCTGTGGAAATGAAATTTCGTGACGTGATGGATGACGATCCATCCGGCCGACGGCGCAATCGCAGACGGGTTCCTCCAGGCATGATGATGGAGTTGGCTCACAGGGTTGGCCGAGGTCCAGGTGACCCTCTCCAACTGCTTATGTTCGCGGGGCTTCTGCGCGATGATTTCCCTTGGCTCTACGAGCTCGCCTTGGAAACCTACCGTTGTGTCCGCGACGGCAACGCTGAGGCGGGGAGAGAATCGGCGGACCGCTTCCGCGAAGCGTTGATGGTCCTTCGACGTAGCCCGTTCCTAGAACGAAACTACGACAGCGCGAAAATGCTCGAAATGATGCTAATGGAAACGCTGGAAATGCTGCCCTTCTATCCAGAGCCATCTCCGCCGATAAGGACCAAAAATTCGAAGGCTGCGGCCGAGGACGACGAGTAAGGAGAGCAATCTCGCTTGCACCCAACCCATTGTTGTGGATCCCTGATTCCGGATCAGGGAGCCACTGCCATGCCGATCTTCCGCATCCTTTCCCGCGTCGACGCCTACGTCGACTACACCTGCGAGGTTGAAGCCGACTCCGCCGAGGAGGCCGTCGATCTCGTCTACGAAGGCCACGTCAAGGTCGCCTGGGAGAACCACGGCGTGACCGAGTTCGACGCGGTCCGCATGTCCGCCATCGACGAGGACTGGAACGACATCGACGACTACACTCGCGGTAAGGCCTGATTAGCCAAGCCGCCGTCATGTTGCGGCATGGCCGCCGACGACGAACCTTTCCGCAATCTCGGCTTCGCCGAGGACGCCGCCGTCTTCGCAAGCGCATCGCAGAACGTCCGCGTCCTGTCGGAGGGCTGGATGGCGATGCACGGCTTCTGCCCCTCCTGCGGCGCGGAGCCTCTGGCCGCCTTCAAGGCCAACTCCCCCGTGGCGGACTTTCACTGCTCCACCTGCGCCGAGGAATATGAGCTCAAGGCCCAGCGCGGGCCGATCAAGCGGCGGATCATGGACGGCGCCTATGGCGCGATGACCGCGCGGCTGAAGGCGCGGAACAACCCCAGCCTGATGGTCATGAGTTACGATCCGGGCCGCGCCCGCGTCACCGACCTGATCGTCGTGCCCCGCCACTTCTTCACCGCGGACCTGATCGAGCCGCGAAAACCGCTCGGCCCAACCGCCCGCCGCGCCGGATGGCAGGGCTGCAACATCCTGATCGGCGACGTGCCCGCATCCGGCCGCATCCCCCTGATCACCGGCGGCGCGGTTACCCCGCGCGCCGAGGTCGTGGACCGCTGGCGCTCCACCCTGTTCCTGAAGGACGCCAGCCTGAACGCGCGCGGCTGGCTGCTCGCCGTCATGCGGGCGGTGGAGGCGGTGGGCCGCCCGGAGTTCACCCTCGACGACGTCTACGCCCACGAGGCCGCCCTCTCGGCCCTCTACCCCGGCAACCGCAACGTCCGCCCCAAGATCAGGCAGCAGCTCCAGGTCCTCCGCGACCGGGGCTGGCTGGCGTTCAACGGACGGGGAACGTATCGGCGGACGTGATCGCTCGCTGCCCCCGTCTCCCCGCGCAGAGAGCAATCGATCCCCCCACGTCCGCCCCTGACGCAGCGAGGCCCTAGCCTCCCCGCCCATGACCGAGACCCCGTCCCGCCGCCGTATCCGCCCAGACGCCGTCTGGGCCGAGGTGCGCAAGGCGTGGGAGGGCGGGGAGACGGCGCGGTCGGTGGCGAAGCGCTATGACGTCGGGGTGCACGCCCTGTGGAAGCGGCGCGAGGCGGAGGCCTGGAAGCGGCCGGACCCGGTGTTCGGCCCGGTCGAGCCGGCGGAGGGCTGGTCCGGCTATGCGGCGGCCCGCTGGGACGCCTTTTCGGCGCGGCTGGCGGAGGAGCGGGACCTGGCCCGGGCGCTGGCGGCAGCGCTGGTCGGCAAGCGGCCGGAGGACGTGCCCCTGTGGCACCTGCCGTTCGTCATGCAGTGGCGGGCCGAGCACCTGGGCCCCGAGGTCGCCGCCGACGACCGGGCCCGCAACCTCGACCAGGCCTGGGCGGCGGTGATCTGGGACGCCGAGGGACGGATGGGTTCGCTGGAGACCATGACCCGGGCGCTGGCGCGGCTGTATCGCGCCGACTGGCGGGCGCGGGAGAAGCTGCCGGAGTGGGCGGCGCCCGACTGGCCGTAGGGGGGCCGAACAAGGCTCATGCCCGCAGGCCCAACCGCCTCAGCTCCAGCGTCGCGGCCATGCGGGCGATTTCGCCGGGGTGGCGGCGTTCGATCTCGGCCAGCAGGGTGGAGATGCCCGCGCGGCCGGCCGCCCCTTGCGCCGCCAGGTAGCCGGCGTCGCGCAGCAGGCGCAGCGCCCGGTCCTCGCCCGGCTCGCCCCGCGCGAGGGACGTGGCGGGTCGCGGCGGGGGCTCAGCACAGGGCTCGGCGTCGGAAATCGGCAGGGGCATGGCAGGGGGCCAGGCAGGGGGCATGGGGGGCGCTCAAGTCCTTCGTTCAACATCCGCTCACCGACCCGGCCGCGACCCTGCCCCGGGCCCCGGCGGCGATCAAGAACATAAGAAGAACATACCTGGGGACGGCGGCCAGGCGGCGGCCGGGCCCGGTTTCGGCCTCCGCTTTTCACGGCTCCGCTTGACCTCGCCCTCCATCCGGGGTCCGGTGGCCGCAGTGCCCTCGGAGCGTACCCATGCTGGCGACCCTGCTTCTGTCCGGACTCCTGCAGGGCGCGCCGCAGACGCCCCCGGCGGCGACGCCCCATCCCCAGACGCCGCAGCAGATCGAGGGCCGCCGGTCGGCCTTCGTCCAGGGCACGCTGAACGTCGCGGTGGGCGAGCGGGCGACGCTGCGGCGCAACGCCGACGGGACCTATGACCTGATCGCCGTCGACGCCATTCGGGTGGAGGACGTGCTGCCGCCCCGGGACGGCAGCCCCGCCGCCGAGCTGAACGGCGCCGCGCCGGGCACCCTGCGCTTCGGCCTGCACGGGCGCCAGGACGTGGGCTCGCTGCTGAAGGTGGAGAACGGCCAGGACACCGGCCTGAAGTACGGCGGCTTCGTCGTGCGGTACTTGGGCGGACGGGCGCGGGGGCCCGAGGCGACGTCGGTCTGCACCGTGCCCGCCGGCATGACGACGTTCGAACACTGGCCCGAGCCGGTGATCCAGATCGTCGTCGGCGGCCTGGAGCCCTCGGCCGACACGGTACCCACCTGCCCGCCGCACGCGGCCCCCCCGTCGCCGGCCGAGGCGCCCACGAACGAGACGCCCCCGAATCCGGCGCCCCCGTCGCGATAGACGGCGGCCCCGGCCGGTCCGCGACCCTCGGATGTGACATCGGCGCGACACCCGGCGGCGAAGCGACGACGCCCCGCCCCCTTTCGGCCTCAATCGGGGAACCTTCGCCGCGCGGGCAGCTTGGCGATGTGTCTGTCCAGCTTGTCCAGAGTCATGCCCAGGAAGTCCGATCCCCCCGCCCGCCCCGACCTCCGGCTGGTCCAGTCCGAGGTGTATGAGTTCATGAAGCCCCCCGAGACCACTGCCGAGCGGGTCCGGCGCCTGCAGCGCGAGGCCCGCGCGCTCGCGCTCGAGCAGGTGGAGGCGCTGGAGACGGCGCTGATCCAGGCCGCCGCCCTGGCGCGCGAGGTCGCCGAGGGCGGGGACGCCTATCCCGTCGGCGCGCGCGAGATCGCCTCGCGCCTGGCCGAGGACCTGCCCTCCAAGGCCGAGACGATCAAGCTGATCGTCGCGCGCTCGACCTGACGCGGGTCAGTTGAGGCGGAAGTCGGCGTCGACCTTGCGCCACTCGTTGGGCCCGATCAGGCGCCGGTGCGCCACCTGGATCGAGTGCAGCGGGCCGTCCAGGGTCTCGCGCCAGAAGGCCAGGAACTTCTCCAGCACCGGGAAGTCCGGCGCCAGGTCGTAGTCCTGCCAGACATAGCTCTGCAGGATCCGGGGATGGTCGGGCAGGTGATAGAAGATGTGCGCGGTGGTCAGGCCGTAGCCCTGAAGCTGACGCTGGAACTCGATGCTCGCCATGGCATCCCCTCGATGCGGTTGTGTCTGCACGTGGCCGACGGCCGCCCCGGCCTCATCTCACGACTCGGCGCGAGGGATCGCCGACGCCTGAGCCTGCCGCGACGAAGATGACCGCTCAATGAATTTCTCGTTCCAGATCAGTTTGTTGGCAGCGTTGACGAGTGGCTGCTGCCGCGTTCGCTGAGCGCGCTTCGGGAACGTCCGAGCGCCTCGGCGATTGAGACGGGCATGACCGCCACGCCCCCTCCTCCGACCCGCAAGCCAGGGCCCGGCGCAGGCCTGATCGTCGGCGGGATCGTCCTGGCCTTCGTCCTCGCCGCCCTGATCGGCTGGCTCTACATCCGCGAGGGCGGCGCGGCGCGCCACGGCCTGACCGCCGACGCGCCCGATCCCGCGCCCCTGCCCTCGGGCGCGCCCGTCGCCGTTCCCGCCGACCCGAACAACACGCCCGCCCCCGGCGTCGACCCGACGGGCGACGCCTATCAGGGCGACCAGACCGTGATCGACCGCCAACAGGAGAGCTCCGCCGATGGCCGCTGACGACCGCACCGCCCGCTTCGAACCCGCCGCCGAGGACGTCGCCGACGCCCAGCGCGACATCCAGGCCGGAATCGACGCCAAGGAGGGCTCGTCCGACGAGGCCGGCGGCGGCGCGGTCCAGGCGGGGGCCCGGCGCTATCCCGAACCGCCCCTGCCGCAGCAGCATCAGATCAAGCCCGGCGACGAGGCGGCGCTTGACCCCGCGCCCATGTATGACGCCCCTTTCTGGAAGGGCTCGGGCAAGCTGGAAGGCTTCGCCGCCCTGATCACCGGCGCGGACTCCGGCATCGGCCGCGCGGTGGCCGTGCTGTTCGCGCGCGAGGGCTGCGACGTCGCCATCTGCCATCTCGACGAGGACGGCGACGCCGAGCACACGAAGCGCGCGGTCGAGGCCGAAGGCCGCCGGGCCATCGTGCTCCAGGGCGACGTGGCGGACCCGGCGTTCTGCAAGGCGGCGGTGAAGGCGACGCTGGACGCCTTCGGCCGGCTGGACGTGCTGGTGCCGAACGCCGCCTTCCAGGAGCATGTGGAGCGGTTCGAGGACCTGACCTTCGAACACTTCGATCGGACGCTGAAGACCAATCTCTACGGCTACTTCAACCTGACCCAGGCGGCGGTCCCGCACATGAAGACCGGCGGCGCCATCGTCATGACCGGCTCGGTCACGGGCCTGATGGGGAACAAGCAGCTGCTCGACTATTCGATGACCAAGGGCGGCATCCACGCCTTCGCCCGCTCGTTGGGCACGCACCTGGCGCCCCGCGGCATCCGTGTGAATGTCGTGGCGCCCGGCCCGGTCTGGACCCCGCTGAACCCCGCCGACCGGTCGGCCGAGGATGTGGCTCAGTTCGGGGCGCAGACGGTGATGAAGCGCCCCGCCCAGCCGGAGGAGATCGCCCCCGCCTTCGTCTTCCTGGCCTCGCCCCAGATGTCGAGCTTCATCACCGGCGAGATCCTGCCGATCATCGGCGGCTATTCCGGCGGTTGAGGCTTCGTCGCCTTCGGCGGCAGCTTGAACCAGGACTGGAAGGCCAATGCTCGCGCGGCGTCGCCTTCCAGTTCGAGCGCATCGCCCAGGGCCTCCAGCGGGACATTCTCATAGACGAAGCCCGCGATCGGTTCCGGCGCGCCGACGAAGACGACGTCGACGCTCTCGGCCGGGGCCCGCGCCGCCGTCAGCCGTCCATCGGCGACGGTGACGACGAAGGTCTCCTCGCCCAGCCGGAAGCCGAACCGACCGCCATCCCCCGCCGCCTTGCCCGGATCGAACATCGTCCGAAACGACATCATCAGCGACGTGTTCGACAACGGCAGGCTCGGATCATGGTCCGGCGACCGCGCCGCCCAGCGGCCCAGCGCCATGATCATCTCGTCGGCCTCGTAGCCCCAGGGGGTGAGGCCATAGACCTGGACCGACGCCGGCGGCGGCAGGCGAGTCCGCTCGACCACGCCGTGGGCCTCGAGCGTCTCCAGCCGCTGCGTCAGCACGTTGGCGCTGATCCCCGGCAGGGCCGAACGGATGTCGCTGAACCGGCGTGGCCCGAACATCAGCTCTCGCACGATCATCAGGGACCACCGCTCACCCACCAGTTCCATCGCGTGAGCCGTCCCGCAGGCGTCCTCATACCAGCGCGGCCGCCCTCCGACCAAGTAAGTTATTTTTTTTGACTTCATCGTTGACAAAGATAACTCTTTAGACGACGCTGTGCAACGTCGAAGCGTCGAACGCGCTTCAGACGCGTTCAATCCGGAGGCGCCGCAGGGAGGGAACCGGCGCGCCTTCGCCGTTCCAAGGGAGGGGACAAATGTCCCGCATGATCTTCATCAACCTGCCGGTCGACGACCTCGCCGCCGCCAAGACCTTCTACGCGAGCGTCGGCGCGGTGAACGACCCACGCTTCACCGATGACACCGCCGCCTGCATGACCTTCTCCGAGCACATCCACGTCATGCTGCTGACCCACGAGAAGTTCTCGGGCTTCTCGCCCCGGCCGATCCCGTCACGCGAGACCGCCGAGGTTTTGTTGTGCCTCTCGGCGGACAGTCGCGAGGCCGTGGACGCCATGGCCGAGGCCGCCTGGAACGCGGGCGGTCGCATGGACCCTATCGCGCCCCAGGACTACGGCTTCATGTACGGTCGCAGCTTCGAGGACCCGGACGGCCATATCTGGGAGGTCATGTGGATGGACCCCGCCGCCGCCGAGAAGGGCCCCGAGGCCTTCGCCGCCGAGATGGAACCCGCCTGATGTCCGTTCCCCACGAGCTCAGCGTGACCCGCTTCATCGCCGCCGGACCGGAGACGGGGTGGACCGCCTTCATCGACCACGCGACCGAGTGGTTCACTCCCCGGCCCTGGAGCACCGTCAGCGTCGATTATGGCCTGGCGCCCGGCGGTCGCGCCGATGTCGTCATGCAGTCCCCCGAGGGCGAACAGCACGCCTATCGCGGCGTCGTGCTGCTGGTGGAGCCCGGCCGGCGCCTCGTCACCACCGGAGCCATGACCGAAGGCTTCGTGCCCCAGCCCGGCGACATGAACTTCGTCCGTATCGACACCTTCGAACCCGAGGGCGACGGCACGCGCTACACCGCCCGCGCGCGCCACTGGGACGAGGCCGCTGCGGCGAAACACGCGGAGATGGGCTTCGAACCCGGCTGGGGCGCCGCCGCCGATCAACTGGCCGAGGTCGCCGAACGTCTGGAGCGGGGATCATGACCGACAAGCCCGTGGTCAAGGGTCCCAAATCCTACTTCCCGTCTATCGAGAAGACCTACGGCAAGCCCATCGCCCACTGGAAGGAGATCATCCGCGCGGGCAGGCCCGCCAGGCACATGGAGCTGGTGGCGATGCTGAAGTCGGACCACGGCCTGGGCCACGGCCACGCCAAAGCCCTGGTCGCGCACACCCTGGCCGAGGAGGCCCGCTCCTGACCGACAAGATCGTCCCCTGCCTCTGGTACGACCGGGGCCAGGCCCTGAAGGCCGTCCAGTTCTACATGTCGCTGGGCCTGCTCGACAGCCGCATCGACCAGGTGAACACCAGCCCCGCCGACAATCCCCACAGCGGCCACGCGACGGGTGAGGAGCTGACGGTCGCCTTCACCCTGGCCGGACGGTCCTTCGTGGCCCTCGCCGGGGGCCCGATCTTCCCGCACACGGAGGCGATGTCCTTCACCATCCTGACCGACGACCAGGCGGAGACCGACCGGCTGTGGGACGCCATTGTCTCCAATGGCGGCGCTGAGAGCGCCTGCGGCTGGTGCAAGGACCGGTGGGGTGTGAACTGGCAGATCACGCCGCGCCGGCTGATCGAGCTGGTGACCTCCCCCGATCCGGCGACGGCGAAAGCCGGGTTCGAGGCCATGATGACCATGACCAGGATCGACATCGCCGCGCTCGACCGCGCGGTCGCCGCCGCCGTCCGCTGACCGCCCCTCGCGCCGCTGGCGACCGCGGCGCGAGCGACAGGGCCCCACCCACCCATGAGCCCTCAAGCAGCGAGCGACCGCGTCGCGAGCGATAGGGCCCCACGAAGGAGACCCCCATGACCTACTACACAGGCTTCCTGCTTCCGGTGAAAGCCGCCGACAAGAACCGCTACATCGCCTCCGCCCAGGCGGCGTGGCCGCATTTCCAGCGCTACGGGGCGCTCGAGCAGGTCGAGACCTGGGGCGACGACGTCCCCGACGGGCAAGTGACCAGCTTTCCGATGGCGGTGAAGAAGCAGGACGACGAGGTGGTCGTCCTGTCCTGGATCAGGTGGCCCGACAAGGCGACCGCCGACGCCTGTTACGCCACCATGGACACCGATCCGGCCTGGCAGGCGATGGACATGCCGTTCGACGGCAAGCGGATGATGTGGGGCGGCTTCGCCCGGATATTCCAGAGCTGACGCCGCTCAGACCTGCGCCGGCTCCGGCCCAAGGAGCCGGCGCAGGCGGGGCCACAGATTGGCCAGGGCCGACAGGAAGCCCACGACGCTCGCCGCCACCTGGAAGGCCGACCACATGAGCTGGATCAGCCCCGGCCCGAAAACCGCCTCGGACAACGGATGAAGCAGGCGGCTCACGCCGATGCGGAACCCGGCGTAGGCCGCGGAATACTCGATGGAGCGATCCGCGAAGAAGGCGATCACGACAGCCGCCGACACCGGCGCCCACATCAGCGGCAACACGAGGATGAGCCCGAGCAGGGTCAGCGCCAGGCTGGTCCCCAGGCTCGGCCCCCTCGCCCAGGTCAGCCCCAGGCCGACCACGACGGCCAGCCCCAGCGCGACCCAAAGCACCGGCAGCGCCAAATCCGCAGCCGCCATCATGTCCGCGCCGAACACACCCAGCACGAGGATCGCGGCCATCGCCCCCGCGAAGCCGAACAGCCACAGTGCGCCGTACTGGCCCATGCGGCGCTTGAGATGTGCCAGATCGATCATGTCCCGTGTCCCCGACGCCCCGGACCGACGTTCGGGCAACCCGCGCGGCACGTCCAGTCGCATAACCGTGATCTGCGCCCGGCGCTCGGCTGAACGCCGTTGCCTGCGTGAGGCGACGCGCTAGGCTGGCGTGGTTTCATGGGGGGTCGCATGAATTTCCGCGTCGTCGCCGCAGCGTTGGCGGGGCTTCTCCTCGCATCGGCCGGACCGGCCGCGGCTCAATCCCGCACGGGGCCGCTGATCGAGGGCGCGAGCCACGACCCCGCCGTCCCCGCGCTTCGCTCGGTGCTCGGCTGGGACCCGGGAGAGGTCATCAGCCGTCCCGCCGACCTGCGCCGCTACTTCGACGCCTTGGCGGCGCATTCGCCGGACCGCGTCCGGATCGGCGAGTACGGCCGCAGCCACGAGGGACGGCCTCTCTGGTGGGCCGTGGTGGGATCGCCGGCGAACATCGCCAGACTCGACGCCATCAAGGCGGCCTCGCAGGCCGTCTCGGACCCCCGCATCACCAGCGCGGCCGAGGCGGAGCGCATCATCGCCGATATGCCCGCGATCGTCTGGCTGGCGTATTCGGTCCACGGCGACGAGATCACCCCCGCCGATGCGGCGGCGGCGGCGGCCCACCACCTGCTGGCCTCTCGCGATCCGGCGGTCGCGGGATGGCTGGAGCGGACGGTGGTGATCTTCGTGCCGACCCAGAACCCCGACGGGCGCGAGCGCTTCATCGACAGCTTCACCGCGGGGCTCGGCGTGGAGCCCAATCCCGATCCCCTCTCGGCCGAGCGGGCTCAGCCCTGGCCGGGCGGCCGTTTCAATCACGACCTGTTCGACCTGAACCGCGACTGGTTCATCCAGACCCAGCCGGAGACCCGGGGACACGCCGCCCTGGTGCTCGACTGGCGGCCCCATGTGCTGGTGGACGCCCATGAGATGGGCACGGACGAGAGCTTCTTCTTCCCGCCCGAAGCCGACCCCCTGAACCCGCTCCTGCCGTCCTCGACGCTGGCGATGCGGGAGACGATCGGACGCAACACCGGCCGCCGCTTCGACGCGATCGGCGAGCCCTACTTCAACCGCCAGGTCTATGACGCCTTCTATCCCGGCTACGGCGACGGCTGGCCCGCCTACCTGGGGGCGGTGTCGATGACCTATGAGCAGGGCTCGCCGCGCGGTCTGGTGGCCCGTCGCTCGAGCGGCGACCTGCTGACCTATCGCGACGGCGTGCGGAACCACTTGGTGGCGTCCCTGTCGACCATCGAGGCGGCGGCCGCGAACCGCGAGCGGCTGTGGCGCGACCGCTGGGCCTTCGCCCGGGACGGCTTGGAAGGGGGGCGCGGCGCCTACGTCATCGCGCCGAACCCGGCCGATCCCACGGCGGTGGACAAGCTCGGCGGACTGCTGGTCCGTTCCGGGATCGAGGTCGGCCGGGCCGAGAGCGGCTTCACCGCCTGCGGCCGGTCGTGGCCGGCGGGCTCGCTGGTCGTGAACCGCGCCCAGCCGTTGCGCCGCATGGTCGAGGTGCTGCTGACCCGCGACGTGCCGGTGCCCGCCGACTTCATGGCCGAGCAGGAAGCGCGGCGCCAGCGCGGGCTCGGCGATCAGCTGTACGATGTCACCGCCTGGTCGCTGCCGCTGATGTTCAACACGCCGTCGGCCGTCTGCGACAGCCGGCCCAACGTCCAGACGACGGCCGTCGGCCGGGAACTGGTGCGTCCGGCGGAGATCGTGAATCCGGACGCGCGCTACGGCTTCCTGGTCCATCCGGGCGCGGCGGGGCAGAAGCTGGTCATCGACCTGCTGCGGGCCGGCGTGACCGCCCGTGCGTTCACCGAGGGCTTCACCCACGCCTCGGGCGTCTGGCCGTCCGGGACGGTGCTGATTCCCCGCGCGGGCCAGCCGGCGGATCTCGCCGCCCGGCTTCAGGCGGCGGCCGCCGAGACCGGCGCCCGCGTCGTCGGCGTGGATGAGAGCTGGACCACCGAAGGGCCGAGCTTCGGCTCGGAGGAGGCGGCCCTGCTGCGGAGCCCGCGCGTGCTCCTGGCCTGGGACGAACCCACCGATCCCACCGCCGCGGGCGCCGCGCGCTATGTGCTGGAGCGCGAGTTCGGCCTGCCGGTCACCGCCGCCCGCACCCGCCTGATCGCCGGCGCCGACCTGTCGCGCTATCCGGTGATCGTGCTGCCCGACGGAAACGGCTACCAGGCCCGGCTGGGCGAGCGGGGGCTGAACAACCTGCGCGCCTGGGTCGAGCGGGGCGGCACCCTGATCACCCTGGGCGCGGGCCCTTCGCGCTTCGTGGCCGCGCCGGACGCCCGGCTGAGCGCCGCCAGGCTGGAGACGGCGCCCGAGCCCGGGACCGCCGGGACCGAGCGCGCGCTGATCGAGACCGAAGCCGCCTACCGCGACGCCGTGCTGGGCGAGGAGCGCCGGTCGTCGGTCGCCGGGGCCCTGATCCGGGGGCGTGTCGATCCCGACCACTGGCTCTCGGCCGGCATCGCTTCCGAACTGACGCTGCTGGTTCAGGGCGACGACACCTTCGCGCCGCTGACGCGGGGCCAGGGCGCGAACGTCGTCCGCTTCCTAGGTCCCGACGAGCTTCTGGCGTCGGGCCAGCTGTGGGACGAGAACCGCCGCGCGCTCGCCTTCAAGCCCGCCGTGATGGTCACGCCGCTGGGGCGCGGCGCCATCGTCGTCTTCACCCAAGACCCGACCACGCGCGGCTATCTGGAGGGACTGAAGCCGCTGCTGATCAACGCCGTCCTGCTGGGCCCGGCGATCGGCGGCGCCGCCTGGATCGACTAGGAGGGCGACACGCCGGGGCTCCGCGGCTAACCGCGTTCGTTCGCCATCTTCGTGCACGGGCGGTTGACCCTGGCCGTGCGAGGCTGGCGTCATGAACAGCGTCAACATCGCCGCCGCCGGGATCCAGAGCGCCATCGCCCGCTTCGACGAGAGCGCGCGCCGCACCGCCCAGGCGCCGCTCGACAACCTCGCGGAGGAGCATGTCGAGCGCCTGATCGCACGACGCGAGGTCGAGGCCAATGTCACCGTGGTCAAGGCCGCCGATGAGATGATGGGCACGCTGCTGGACACGCGCGCCTGAGAAAAAGGCCCGGCGTCTCCGCCGGGCCTCGTGTCAGCTGTCCAGGAAGCTGCGCAGCTTGCGGCTGCGGCTGGGGTGCTTGAGCTTCCTCAGCGCCTTGGCCTCGATCTGGCGGATGCGTTCGCGGGTCACGCTGAATTGCTGGCCGACCTCCTCCAGGGTGTGGTCGGTGTTCATGCCGATGCCGAAGCGCATGCGCAGCACCCGCTCCTCGCGCGGCGTCAGGCTGGCCAGCACCCGCGTCGTGGTCTCGCGCAGGTTGGACTGGATGGCCGCGTCGATCGGCAGGACCGCGTTCTTGTCCTCGATGAAGTCGCCCAGGTGGCTGTCCTCCTCGTCGCCGATCGGCGTCTCGAGGCTGATCGGCTCCTTGGCGATCTTCAGGACCTTGCGGACCTTCTCCAGCGGCATGGCCAGCTTTTCAGCCAGCTCTTCCGGGGTCGGCTCGCGGCCGATCTCGTGCAGCATCTGGCGCGAGGTGCGGACGATCTTGTTGATCGTCTCGATCATGTGGACCGGGATGCGGATGGTCCGCGCCTGGTCGGCGATCGAGCGGGTGATCGCCTGACGGATCCACCAGGTGGCGTAGGTCGAGAACTTGTAGCCTCGGCGGTACTCGAACTTGTCGACCGCCTTCATGAGACCGATGTTCCCTTCTTGAATCAAATCAAGGAACTGCAGGCCGCGGTTGGTGTACTTCTTGGCGATGGAGATCACGAGGCGCAGGTTGGCCTCGACCATCTCCTTCTTGGCCTGACGGGCCTCGCGCTCGCCCTTCTGAACCTTCTGGACGATGCGGCGGTAGTCGTCGATCGGCAGGCCGGCCTCGGTGGCCACGGCGGCGACGTCGGCGCGGATGTCGCCGATCTGGCCGGCCTCGTTCTCGGCGAACTTGGTCCAGCGCACGCCCATTTCCTTGACCCGGTCGGTCCAGGCGGGGTCCAGCTCGGAGCCGAAGTAGGCGTTCAGGAACTCGGGCCGCGAGATGCCGTAGCTGTCGGCCAGGCGCAGCAAACGGCCTTCCAGCCCGATCAGCCGCTTGTTGATGGCGTACAGCTGCTCGACCAGCGCCTCGATGCGGTTGTTGTTGAGTTTCAGCGTCTTCAGCCGATCCGAGATCGACTTGGTCAGCGCGTCATAGGCCTTCTGGTCCTTGGCCGAGAGCGCCTCGCCCTTCAGCCGCGCCTCGACCAGCTTGTCCTGCAGCTTGCGGAAGGCGCCGAAGTCGGCGGCCACGGCGTCGAGGATCTCCATCACCCCGTCGCGCAGCTCCGCCTCCATGGCCGAGATCGACAGGCCGCCGCCGTCGTCGAAATCGTCGTCGTCCTCGTCGGACTCCGGCTTCTCGTCCTCGGCCTCGGCGGGCTCCTCTTCCTCGGCCTCCTCGCCCTCGGCGGGCGGCGCCGTGGGGTTCATGACCCCGTAGGTGGCGTCCAGGTCGATGACCTCGCGCAGCAGGATGCGGTTGTTCGCCAGCTCGTCGCGCCACACCATGATGGCCTCGAACGTCAGGGCGCTTTCACAGAGCCCTGAGATCATGGCGTCGCGGCCGGCCTCGATGCGCTTGGCGATGGCGATCTCGCCCTCGCGGCTCAGCAGCTCGACCGATCCCATCTCGCGCAGGTACATGCGCACCGGGTCGTCGGTGCGGTCGTAGGCCGGCTTGGACTCGGTTTCCGCCACCGCGGTCTCGGCGCGCTCGGCGACCTCGGTGGATTGCGCCTCCTGGGCGTCCTCCTCGGCCTCGACGACGTTCACGCCCATCTCGGACAGCATGGCCAGCGTGTCCTCGATCTGGTCGGGCGTGACCTCCTCGGACGGCATGACCTTGTTCAGCTCGTCCATCGTGACGTAGCCGCGGGCCTTGGCCTGCTTGATGAACTTCTTGACGCCGGCGTCGGTCAGGTCGAGCAGCGGCCCGTCTTGCGAGGTTTCGACTTCCTGCGTCTCAGGCTGGGCGTTCATTCGGTCTTCGTCTCCAAGCGGACCTGCGTCCGCCTATGCAACTCGTGACGCGAGCGATGGATCATCGGCTCGCGGGTTGATCCCAAATCTCTCCGGCTTTGATCGCACGGCGAAGCGCGTCCCGCTCGGCCTTCAGCCGTCGGAACGTCTCGTCCTGGCCCGGCGCGGCCTTCGCCGCGTCCAGGGCCGACTCCAGCGCCGCGACGCGCGTCAACGCGTCGAACGCCTGCGACCAAAGGGTCCGCGCCTCACCGAGGGGCTTGTCCATAGCCAGGAAAGGCGCGCCGGACTTCGCCGCCGCCTTCTCGACCTCGCGCAACAGAACGCTATGACCCGAGGTCGCCAGATGGCGACGCAGGGCTGAAGAGTCAAGCGATTGGCCCGAGAACCGCACCCCGACCATGGCCTGGGCCAGAGGTTCGAGCTGAGGGTCGCCGAAGCCATGCGAGGCGATCGCCTCCAGATGATCGTCCATGCGCTCGGGATCGTCGAGCGCCCCATGGGCGATCGCGGCGGCCATCGGCTCCAGCGCACGGCTCAGCGCCTGCATCGCCTCGGCGCCCTCGGGCGTCTGGCCGAGCACCGGCGGCGGGCCGAAGCGGCCCCGTCCCTGACGCGGCGCGACCGGGGCGGGCGCGCGGCGCGGAAACAGGGCGTCGAAACGGTCGAAAAGGTCGGCGCGATACTGCTCCGCCAGATCACGGTCCTGAATGGCCTGGGCCGCCTGACGCAACCGCGCCTTCAACCCCGCGCGGCGCTCTGGCGTGTCCAGGGGCTCGGCCGCCTGCTCGCGCTGGAACAGCACCTCGGAAAAGGCGCGGGTTTCGCCCACCGCCTGACGCAGCGCCGGCGCGCCCGCGTCGCGCAGGATGTCGTCGGGATCCTTGCCCCCGGACAGCAAGGCGAATCTGAACGAGCGCCCGGGCTTCAGCAGCGGCAACGCCCGCTCCACCGCGCGATAGGCGGCGCGCAAGCCTGCCGCGTCCCCGTCGAAGCACAGCACCGGCTCCGAACTGACCCGCCACAGCACCGCCATCTGCTCTTCGGTCAGGGCCGTGCCCATCGGCGCGACCGCCGGCAACCCCGCCCGCTGGCAGGCGATGACGTCCATGTAGCCCTCGACCACGATCAGGCTCTGATCGCTGTTCGACGCCGCCCCCAGGATGCGCCGCGCCTCCGGCAGGCCGTAGAGCGTCGAGCCCTTGTGAAAGAGCGGGCTCTCCGGGCCGTTCAGATACTTGGCCCGGTCGTCCGGGTTCATGGCCCGGCCGCCGAAGCTGACGATGCGCCCCCGCGCGTCCAGGATCGGAAAGATCAGCCGGTCGCGAAACCGGTCGTAGGGCTGACCGCCCCCTTCCGGCGCGATCAGCAGGCCCGCCTCGACCAGCTCGCCGGGCCGCGCGCCGCGCTGGACCAGCGCGTTCTTCAGCCCCTCGCGGTCGTTGGGCGCATAACCCAGCCCGAAGCGGTCCCACTGATCCTCAGGCAGGCCGCGCCTTGCCAGATAGTCTCGCGTCGCCTGGCCGACCGAGCGACGCAGGTTGGCGGCGAACCACTTCTGGGCCAGGTCCATCCAGTCCGACAGCCCCTGGCGCTTCTTCTCGCGCTCGGCGGCCTGGGGATCCTCGGCGGGCAGGGCCATGCCCGCCTCGCCCGCCAGCCGGGTCACCGCTTCGACGAAGCTGAGCCGCTCGGTCTCCTGCAGGAAGCTGATGACGTCGCCATGCTTGCCCGACGAGAAGTCGTGGAAGAAGCCCTTGTCGTCGTTGACGAAGAAGCTGGGCGACTTCTCCTTGGTGAAAGGGCTCAGGCCCACCCACTCCCGGCCCTGTCGCTTGAGCTTCACCGTGCGACCGATGACATCGGACGGCCTGAGCCGCGTCTTCAGCTCCTCGATGTATCGCTCGTCGAACCGCACGCGCCTTCATAGCGCGAATCGCTCCGCGCCCGGCGTCGCGCGACGCATTAACTGTGTGGGCGAGATTGAGGCTCAAGAGACTGTTCTCACGCCTCTTTTTGGTCAGATGACGGAACTATCCACAGCTCGTGTGGATTAACCACACGCATCCGGGCGCAGAAGGCGTCGCCCAGACACGACGATCATTCCATGTTCATGACCATCGCCCGGCCGGCGGTGGAGCCTCAAGGCCCCGACGCCGTCGCCACCCCCTTCGCCCCCTTCATTGCTCAAGAAACGCCCCGAGCGGTCCACGCGCGGCTGCTCGCCAATGCGGCGCTTCGCCGATTGCGCGGCCTGGAGCGGCGTGTGGCCCAGCGGCATGAGGACGCCGACTACTGGCTGCACGCGGCGCCGCTGGCGGTCCGCAAGGCCTCCGATCTCAGGCGGACGGCCGGCCTGGCGGTCCTGCCCTAGTTCCATGGCTCGCGCTGGGCCCGCAGCGAACGCGCGCCATCGACGCTGAACATGTAGCTGCTCATGGCCGCGCGCACGGTTCGCAGGGGTGTTCGCGCGCGCGAGCCGACCTAGCGTCCTGAGCGGCAGACGGCGTGGCCGGCAGCACGACACCCGCCGCGAACATGCGTCTGATCGCTGAAGACACGGGGACCTCCCGTGGCCCCTCTCCCTACATCCCATCCGGGCGGCCTCCTAGCGCCAGATGTCGCCGCTGGCCGCGCCGAGCCGGCCGATCTCGTAAACCCGCCGCATGGTTTCGGTCTGGAAGCTCAGAGCGGGAGCCTCGACATCGCTCGGCAGGGCCGCATAACGGAACTCGACCCCGTTGCTTCGCGCGAAGGCCCGATTTCCGGCGATCGCGCTGACCAGGGAGCCGCGCAGCAGGACCTCGACGCTGCGGCCGAGGACGCTCTGAGCCGTGTCGGGCGTCACGCCAAAGCCGGGCTCCAGCTTGCCGTTGACGACGACGTGCAGACGCGCGCCGCGCAGGTGGCCGGACGGATCACTGAAGGTCCAGAGGTCCTCGGGCAACGCCAGGAAGGGGGTCGTCACCCCGCCGTCGACATGCATCTCGCGAAAGGTCGCCGCGCCGTTGCGCGACTCGATCAGCACCGGCGGGAACACCCCGGGCACGCTGGCGGAGGCCACGAGCACGTCGCGAAACAGCCGCACCGCCTCCGGCCCGCCTCGGGCGGCGATCACGCCCATGTCCCAACTGACGCCTCGCTGAGCGTCCAGATCGGTCGTGGCGACCAGCAGCACCCTGCCCTTCGCATGCTCCGCCGCGACGGCCGCGAGCATGCGCTCGTCCACGTACCGCTCGACGAGCCGCCTCAGCGGCGCGTCCTGAAACAGGCCGGAGCCGAAGAAGACTCCCAGCCCTTGCGGTCTCAACAGGCCGTCGGCGGCGCCGCCGACATAGGCCTCCTCGAGCTCATCGTCCCAGTCGGGGCCGAGGAAGACGAAGGGCGCCGCCAGGGCGCCTGTGGAGACGCCCGTCACCACCTCGAAGTCCGGCCGGTCGCCGCGCTGGGTCCAGCCCTTGACCAGGCCCGCGGCGAAGGCGCCGTTCGCCCCGCCGCCGGACAGGGCCAGAATGTCGAACCGTCCGTCGGGTCCGACCTTCAGCCCGGAGCGGATTTCGTTCTCGAAGAAGGCGATCCGCCGGCCGTCGTCGATGAAGAACCGAAGGGGGGGATCGGCGTCGAGCCTGAAACCGGTCGGCGCGGCGCCGGAGCGGTCCTCCAGCGCGAAGTCGTCCCGCGCCATCCCGGCGCAACCCGCCAGCAGAAGCCCGCCGGCCGCGATGGCGGCGATCGTGAGGGACTTCGGCATGCGGGCCTCCGACGCTGGGCGAGCCTGGCCGGGCCACAGTATCAGATCAAGGCTCTCGCGGCAGGCTGGTTCAGCCTCTCATCGTGTCGGCGAACCTCTGAAACAGATACAGGCTATCCGTCGGCCCCGGCGACGCCTCGGGGTGATGCTGCACGCTGAACACCGGTCGATCCTTCAACGCGATGCCGCAGTTGGTGCCGTCGAACAGGCTGACGTGGGTCTCCATGACCGCGTCCGGCAGGCTGTCGCGATCGACGGTGAAGCCGTGGTTCATGGACACGATCTCCACCTTGCCGGTAGTCAGGTCCTTCACCGGATGGTTCGCGCCGTGGTGGCCCTGGTCCATCTTCACGGTCCGGGCGCCCAGCGCCAGCGCCAGCATCTGGTGGCCCAGGCAGATGCCGAAGATCGGCTTGCCGCTGTCGACCAGCTTCCGGATTTCCGGCACGGCGTATTCGCCGGTCGCGGCCGGATCGCCCGGACCGTTCGACAAAACCACGCCGTCCGGGTTTCGCGCCAGGATGTCCTCGGCCGAGGTCGTCGCCGGCACGACGGTGATCCTGGCGCCGGTGGAGGCCAGCGCCCGCAGGATGTTGCGCTTCACGCCGTAGTCGACGACGACCACCGACTTGTCCGACGCATCGACGCGGGGATAGCCCTCGGGCCAATCCCACAGGCCCTGATCCCACTCGAAGCTTTGCAGGGTGGAGGCGGGTTTCGCCAGGTCCAGACCGACCAGCCCGGTCCAGGCCCGCGCCTCTGCGACCAGAGCGTCGAGGTCGAAGCGACCGTCCGGGTGGTGGGCGATCACCGCGTGGGGCGCGCCCCTGTCACGGATCGCCTGGGTCAGGGCGCGCGTGTCGATCCCGGCCAAGCCCACCACGCCCCGGCGCTTCATCCAGGCGTCGAACCCGTCGTCGGCGCGCCAGTTCGCCGCCTCGGTCGGCACGTCGCGGAAGATCGCTCCCCGCGCCGAGGTGTCGGAGCCGCCGCCCATCTGTTCGACGTCCTCCACGTTCACGCCGACGTTTCCGACATGCGGAAAGGTGAAGGCCAGGATCTGGCTCATGTAGGAGGGGTCGGTCAGGATCTCCTGGTAGCCCGTCATCGCGGTGTTGAAGACGACCTCGCCCAGCGCGCTGCCCTCGGCGCCGACCCCGATCCCTTGGAAAACGGTGCCATCGGCGAGGGCCAGGACGCCCGTGGCGCCTTCGATCAGCTTGGCGGTCATCGGCGGGATCCTCGTTTTGGTCGCGGCGGGCAAACGGTCGCTGCGCTACAGGCGCCCGCCCCTCAGGTCAACGCGCCAGCGTCATTCCGGTATGCGGGCGCCGTCCCAGGCGAAGACGCCGCCGCTGTCTGCGGGCGTCAGGCGGTAAAGAACCGCCAGCAGGCGGCCGGCGGAATCGCCGGGCGTGAACAGCTTCTCGGGCGGCACGCCCCGCTGGAACGGCTTGGACAGGGCGCTGTCGACGGTGCCCGGATGCAACCCCGCCACCACCGCCTGCGGGTGGGTGCGAGCGAGCTCCACGGACAGGGTCTTCAGGATCATGTTCAGCGCGGCCTTGGACGCCCGATAGCTGTGCCAGCCGCCCAGCCGGTTGTCCCCGATCGAGCCGACCCGGGCCGACAGGGCCGCGAACACCGCCCGACGATCCCGCGGCATCAGCGGGATCAGGTGTTTGGCCAGAAGCGCCGGTCCGACGGCGTTGACCCGGAAATCGCGAAGCAGGTGCTCGGCGGTCATGGCCTTGAAGCTGCGCTCCGGCTCTTCGCCGTGGTGCAGGACGCCCGTCGCGACGAACACCAGGTCCAGCGGCGTGCCGCCGCCGACACGTTCCGCCAGCGCGGCGACCGAGGCCTCGTCGGTGATGTCCAGTCCGTCCGACCGACGGGAGACGCCCAGGACCTCAGCGAAACGTCCGGAGCTCCGAAGGCGGTCCAGCACGGCCGCGCCGACACCTCCCGACGATCCGATCACCAGCGCCGCGCCTGTCGTCATGGTCGCCTCCATGGGGCGCACCTAGCGGCCGCAGGAGCGTCCTTGCAACGCGGCCGAACGCCCCGGCTTGACCCCAGGCCGGTCCCACGCGACCACGCCCCTCACCTCCAGGAGCCGCCCATGCCGATCACCACCGTCGGGCTCGATGCCGACGACACCCTCTGGCACAACGAGACCATCTTCCGTCTGACGCACGACCGCTTCGCGAGCCTGCTGTCGGACTACGCCGACGCCGTGATGATCGACGCGCGTCTGGCGGAGGTCGAGGCGCGCAATCTCCGGCTCTACGGCTACGGCGTGAAGGGGTTCACCCTGTCGATGATCGAGACGGCCATGGAGCTGACCGACGGGCGTGTGGCGTCGTCCGTCATCCGCGAAATCCTGGCGGCCGGCCGCGACATGCTGGGCCATCCGGTCGAGCCCCTGCCGGGCGTCGACGACGCGCTGAACGAACTGTCGACCCGCTACAGGCTCGTGCTGATCACCAAGGGCGACCTTCTGGATCAGGAGCGGAAGCTGGCCGCGTCCGGGCTGGGCGAACTGTTCGCCGCCGTGGAGATCGTCTCTGAGAAGGATCGCGACACCTATGAGCGGGTCTTCAACCGCCACGGCACGGGCCCGCGGGAGGCGGTGATGGCCGGCAACTCCATGCGCTCGGATGTCCTTCCGGCGTTGGAGGCGGGCGCCTGGGCGGTCCATATCCCCTATGCCGTCACCTGGGCTCACGAGGTCGCCGAGGCGCCGGTGGGCCACGACCGATTCGGAGCGCTCGAGACCATATCGGATCTTCCAGCTTGGCTCGCGGCGATCGATTGACGTCGCCTCCCGGCGGTCAGCTGTAGCCCAGGGCCGCCCTCAGGCCGGGGGCGTGAAGGTCGACCAGCCGCTTCTGCGTGTCGGGCAGCGAGTCCGGGAAGACCAGACCCTCGGGCAGCTTGAGATTCTCGCGGGCCGTCCGGCTCAGCTTGCGGTCCGAACCGACCTTGATCCGTTCGCGCCAGTCGCCCGGCATGTCGATTCCGGCCGCCCCCAGCAGAGTGCGGAAGTACGCCTCGGCTTCGGCGGATTCGAGCCGCTTCAGCGCGCCGACGACCTCCTCGTAGCGCACGAGATGCACGCCCGTGCCGAGCCAGGCGGCGGCGTTGTGCGTGAAGATGTCGATGAGCGCCGGCGACTTCTGGTGAATGCCGAAGATCATCATGTTCAACAGCACCTCGGCCGAGAACAGGCCGGGCGTCTTCAGGTGCCGGATGTTCTCCTGGTCGAACTCCTCCGACACGAAGAAGCGCGCCCGCGCCAGCACCCAGTCGTAGGGATCCCTGACCAGCAGCAGGTGACGCGCATGGCGCACGTTGGCCACCGACTGGTCGCTGAACAGCAGGTGCGCCGCGGCCAGCTTGGGCCGGTTCGGATCCAGTGCGTCCAGATGCAGGTGCATGTTCGGGATCTGGATGAAGTCCCGGTCGTGATGCTGCTCGACCGGCACGAACATCCGCAGGATGTTGCGCAGCAGGTGGGTGCCGCCCTTGGGCACGCTGTTCACCAGAAGCGGCTGCCGTAGCGGCGTCTGCTCGAAGCGGCGGACCTCCGCATCGAGCGTGTCGGTCATCCCGCGGATGATGGCCATGGGTCGTCCTCTCCACGTCGCAAACGAACGAAGGGCGGCGGATCGCTCCGCCGCCCCCAGAGTTCTAGTCCGGATTACGCCTTAGAACGACTTCGACAGCCGCAGGAAGGCGCGACGGCCGTAGTAGGCCTCGGTGTACTGCGACGCCAGGATCGAGTTGCCCTGGGTGCCGACCGCCACCGCCGAGGCCGCCGGCGGCAGCTCGTCGAAGACGTTGGCGACGCCGCCCGACACGGTCCAGCCTTCCGCGTCATAGGTCAGCGACAGGCTGTGGAAGCTGGTGAACTCGGCTTCCGCCTTGATCTCGGTCCGGCGCCCGTCGATCGTCTGGAACAGCGAGCCCCCGTTCGTCACGCGCTCGTAGCGGTCGTCCTGGTTACCGATCCAGTCCAGACCCCAGAAGGCCGTCCACGGACCGCGGTTCAGGCTGACGTTGAAGTTGCCGACCAGTTCCGGGTAGCCGATCTCGCCCAGGAAGTCGTCGCCGAAGTCCGCGAAGGTCGCTTGGTTGTTCTCCAGCGTCCACGTGGTCTGGCTGTCGATCGTCAGGGTGCCGAACGAGAAGTCGTGGTACCACCGCGCCGTGAAGTCGAGGCCGCGGTTGTTCTGTTCCGCGATGTTCAGGTAGCTGTCGCGGACCTGGGTGATGCTGCCGTCCAGCGCCGGGTCACGATCGAACTGGTCGCAGATCGGATCGTTCGGGAAGTTGTCCGACAGGTAGCAGGCCTGCAGGATGCCGCCGGCGCCCAGGACGTCGACCTGATCCTCGATCTTGATGTCGAAGTAGTCGATCGCGAGGCTGAGGTTGCTGTTGGTCGGCGTCAGGATCACGCCGAGCACGGTGGCCGTCGAGGTTTCCGGCTCCAGCACGCCCAGACCGCCGCCGGTCACGACTTCGGCCGAGGACACGCCGCCGGTGAAGTCACCGGCCACGCCGCCGCCCGGACCGGCCGGATTGGTGCAGTTCTGGTAGAGCTGCGACTGCTGTTCCAGAGAGCCGTCGGCCACGCGCTGGTCCAGGTTCAGGCAGGGGTCGATGTTCCGCTGGCCGATGAAGCTGGTCTGGTCGGCCAGGTACAGCTCGAACAGGGCCGGGGCGCGGAACGACGTGCCGTGGGTGGCGCGGAAGCGGACCGAATCGGTCAGCGCCCAGTTCAGGCCCACCTTGTAGGTGGTGGCGTCGCCCGACGTCTTGGTGTCGGTGTAGCGGCCCGACAGGGACAGATCGAGCTCCTGCACGAATGGCAGGTCGCGCAGCAGCGGGACCGCCAGCTCGAGGTAGGCCTCGTTCGTCTCTTCCGAGCCTTCGGTGATCCCGGCGCCCGACAGGCCCCAGCTGTTGTCGGCCAGGGTCACTTCACCCGGAACGTCGCGGATTTCGTCGCGGCGCAGGTGGAAGCCGACGGCGACGCCCAGCGGACCGGCGGGCAGGTCGAAGACGCTGCCGGCGATCGAGCCTTCCACATAGGTCTGCTCGTAGAGGGTGTTCCCGGTCTCGGTGTCGAACAGGAACGCCCGCTCTTCCGGCGTCAGGTTTCCGGCGAGGAACTGCGGGTCGGTGAAATCGACGTCGATGCACGGACGGCCGCTGACCGGCAGGTTGGTGCCGACGCACGAGCTCGTCTTGAAGCTGGTGGAGTCGACCGCATCCTGCAGGATGACGTCCGAGGTGTAGTCGCCGTCCGAACGGCTGTACTGGGCGAAGACATCCCAGCTCCAGTTGCCGAAGTTGCCGCGCAGGCCGGCCACGACACGGCCGTAGTCGACGATCTGTTCAGCATCGAAGTGGTCGGTGATCGGCGTGGCGCTGAGCAGGTTCAGGCCCGTGAAGCCCGTCACCGGGTCGCCGCCCGCGCCAGGACCGTAGTAGAAGTCCAGGAAATCGGCGGTGTAGGTGTAGTTCCAGAACTGACGGTAGCTGTCCGTGCGGCTTTCGCGACGGTTCAGAAGCAGCTCGGCGTAGGCTTCGACGCCGTTGCCCAGCTCGTAGGCGCCGTCGACGAAGACCGTATAGCGCTCGATCTCCGGGACGATCGACTCTTCCAGGGCGAACGGGCTGAGGTTGTTGGTCACCGCACGCGACGGCGTGTCGTAGTTGACCAGATAGAAGCCGGCCGGCGCGTTCGGATAGGTGGCGGCCACGGCAGGATTGGTCGGGCGCGCGGGGATGTACTGGCCCAGGTCGCCGTCATAGTCGAACTGGAAGCGGCCGGCGCGGCCGGAGAAGTCCGGGCCGTAGACATACACCTGGCCCCAGGCCAAGTCGGTGCACTGCGGCTCGCCGGTGCGCGGATCGATCCGGTCCGCGCGCGTGCGGGTGCCGGGCTCGAAGACGTACTGGTTGCGGCAGTTCAGGTAGTCGCGGTCGCCGGCCCGCAGGGTTTCCTGCAGGTAGTAGTCCGCCGAGATGTTGATGTAGCCGCGGTCGAACGTACGGCCGAACGCGCCGTTGATGTTGTACTGCTCGCCGCCGCCCTCGACCGGCAGCGAGGCGAAGACCGACATCTCGCCCCCGTCGCGACCGCGCTCGGTGATCAGATTCACCACGCCGGCGACGGCGTCCGAGCCGTAGATCGACGAGGCGCCGTCCTTCAGGACGTCGATGCGGTTGATGGAGGATTGCGGAATGACGTTCAGGTCGAACGCCGAGACGCCGCCCCGCGTACCGGCCGGACCGGCGCGGCGGCCGTTCAGCAGCACCAGGGTGCGGTTCGCGCCCAGGCCGCGCAGCGAGATGGTCGACGAGCCCGGACCGCCGTCGGTCACGAAGGCCGAAGAGATGGTGGCGTTCACCTGCGGCGAGCCCGCGGCGATGGTCGAGCTCTGCAGCAGCTGGGCCGTGTCGCTGAGGCCGCGCTGTTCAGCGCGCTCGGCGGTCAGGACCTGGATCGGGTCGGCGCTGGTGAACTCGTTGCGCGGGATGCGGCTGCCGGTGACGACGATCTCTTCAACCTCGGTCGCCTCCTGCTCGCGGGGATCGGCGGCCTGGTCCTGCGCCAGGGCGGGAACGGCGATCATCAGCATCGAGGTGGCGGCGCTCAGCGCCGTGCCGCGGAGGAGCAGGTTACGTCTCAAGGGAAGCGTCCTTCTAACTCGGAGAACGACGATCGCCGAAACGATCGCCGCGCATGGTGTTCAGGTGACGGCTTCTTTAGGGCGACCCGCGTCGCCCGCGAAACCGAAATCTGGCATGCGCATGGGCGGTCGGAGCCGATGGTTGCAAATTTGCGACGCGTCTCCGTCACATTGACGACATCCGACAGTGCGGAAACTTGTCGTCTGAACCCGCCCGCGAGCCCGCTTGTGGACGCGTGCGGTTGCCTCTAAACGGGCCGCTTAACCGACAACCCATCCGCCCCCGGATCGCGCCTCCCCTCGCGAGCCGGGATGACGCGCGCGACGAGAGATCAGGACCATGCCCAGGCGTACGGACATCTCCTCCATCCTGATCATCGGCGCGGGCCCCATCGTCATCGGCCAGGCGTGCGAGTTCGACTATTCCGGGGTTCAGGCGTGCAAGGCGCTGAAGGCCGAGGGCTATCGGGTCATCCTGGTCAACTCGAACCCGGCGACGATCATGACCGACCCGGAGATCGCGGACGCCACCTACATCGAGCCGATCACGCCGGAGATCGTCGAGAAGATCATCGCCAAGGAGAAGCCCGACGCCCTTCTGCCCACCATGGGCGGTCAGACGGCGCTGAATACGGCGCTGGCGCTTGAGGCTTCGGGCGCGCTGGCGCGGCACGGGGTCGAGATGATCGGGGCCAAGGCCGAGGTCATCGACAAGGCGGAGGACCGGCAGAAGTTCCGGGACGCCATGGACGCCATCGGCCTGGAGAGCCCGCGCTCTCGGGCCTGTCACACGCTTGAAGAAGGCATGGAGGCGCTGGAGTTCGTCGGCCTGCCCGCCATCATCCGCCCGTCCTTCACGCTGGCCGGCACCGGCGGCGGCATCGCTTACAACGTGGAGGAATTCCGCGAGATCGTGGAGCGGGGCCTGGACCTGTCGCCGACCACCGAGGTGCTGGTCGAGGAATCGGTCCTCGGCTGGAAGGAGTACGAGATGGAGGTGGTCCGCGACCGGGCGGACAACTGCATCATCGTCTGCTCCATCGAGAACGTGGACCCCATGGGCGTCCACACCGGCGATTCGATCACCGTCGCCCCGGCCCTGACGCTGACCGACAAGGAATACCAGCGCATGCGCACCGGGTCGATCGCCGTGCTGCGCGAGATCGGGGTCGAGACCGGCGGGTCGAACGTCCAGTGGGCGATCAACCCCGCCGACGGCCGCATGGTCGTGATCGAGATGAACCCGCGGGTGTCGCGCTCCTCGGCGCTGGCGTCCAAGGCCACCGGCTTCCCGATCGCCAAGGTCGCGGCGCGCCTGGCCGTCGGCTACACGCTGGATGAGCTTCAGAACGACATCACCAAGGTCACCCCGGCCAGCTTCGAGCCGTCGATCGACTATGTGGTGACGAAGATCCCGCGTTTCGCCTTCGAGAAGTATCCCGGCTCGGAGCCCTATCTGACCACCTCGATGAAGTCGGTCGGCGAGGTCATGGCCATCGGCCGCACCTTCCAGGAGTCCATGCAGAAAGCCCTGCGCGGCCTGGAGACCGGTCTGACCGGCTTCGACGAGATCGAGATCGAGGGCGTGGCCGGCGCCGAGGACGACGCCTCGGCCCGCGCCGCCGTCATCCGCGCGCTGGGCCAGCCGACGCCGGACCGCATCCGCGTGATCGCCCAGGCCTTCCGCCACGGGCTGACGGTCGAGGAGGTCGCCGCGGCCTGCGCCTACGAGCCCTGGTTTCTGCGCCAGATCGCCGACCTTGTCCGCGAAGAGGGCCATCTGAAGGTCAAGGGCCTGCCCGGCGAGGCCCGCGAGTTCCGGCGTCTAAAGGCTAAGGGCTTCTCCGACGCGCGCATCGCGAAGCTGACCGGTTCGACCGAGGCCGAGGTCCGCAAGCTGCGACGCGGCCTGAACGTCCGCCCCGTCTTCAAGCGCATCGACACCTGCGCCGCCGAGTTCGCCTCGGCCACCGCCTACATGTACTCGACCTACGAGACCGGCGCGCTGGGTCAGGTCCCGGCCTGCGAGGCGGACCCGTCGGACCGGCGCAAGGCTGTCATCCTCGGCGGCGGCCCGAACCGCATCGGCCAGGGGATTGAGTTCGACTACTGCTGCTGCCACGCCGCCTTCGCCTTCGCCGACATCGGGGTGGAGTCGATCATGGTGAACTGCAACCCGGAGACGGTCTCGACCGATTACGACACCTCGGACCGCCTCTATTTCGAGCCGCTGACGGCCGAGGACGTGCTGGAGCTGATCGATGTCGAGCGGTCGAAGGGCCAGCTCCTGGGCGTCGTGGTGCAGTTCGGCGGTCAGACGCCGCTGAAGCTGAGCCACGCGCTGGAAGCCGACGGCGTGCCGATCCTGGGCACCAGCGTCGATTCCATCGACCTCGCCGAGGACCGCGAGCGGTTCCAGCGCATGCTGACCGAGATCGGCCTGAAGCAGCCGCCGAACGCGCTGGCCCGCTCCGCCGAGGAAGCCGCCGAGAAGGCCGATCAGGTCGGCTATCCGGTGGTGCTGCGCCCCTCCTATGTGCTGGGCGGGCGCGGCATGCAGATCGTCCACGATCGCGAGCAGCTGGACCGCTACGTCCATGAGGCGATGCAGGTGTCCGGCGACGATCCGGTGCTGATCGACCACTATCTGAACCGCGCCACCGAGGTGGACATCGACGCCCTGTGCGACGACCAGACGGTGTTCGTGGCCGGCGTGCTGGAGCATATCGAGGAGGCGGGCGTGCACTCCGGCGACAGCGCCTGCTCCATGCCGCCGCACTCGCTGCGGCCGGACGTGATCACGGAGCTGAAGCGCCAGACCACCGAAATGGCGAAGGCGCTGAAGGTGCGCGGCCTGATGAACGTGCAGTTCGCCATCGAGGAGCCGCACTCCGACGCCCCGCGCATCTTCGTGCTGGAGGTCAATCCGCGCGCCAGCCGCACCGTGCCGTTCGTCGCCAAGACCATGGGCGCGCCGGTCGCCGCCATCGCGGCCAAGGTCATGGCCGGCGAGCCCCTGGCGTCCTTCGGCCTCCAGGACCGCACGCTGGACCACATCGCGGTCAAGGAGGCGGTCTTCCCCTTCGCCCGCTTCGCCAATGTCGACACGGTCCTGGGCCCGGAGATGCGCTCCACCGGCGAGGTCATGGGCCTCGACTTTCGCCGGGACGGAGAGGCGGACCTTCAGCCCGCCTTCGCCCGCGCCTTCGCGAAGAGCCAGATCGGCGGCGGCACGAAGCTGCCGACCGAGGGCTGCGCCTTCATCTCGGTCAAGGACGACGACAAGCCGTTCGTGCTGGACGCCGCCCGCACCCTGCTGGCCCAGGGCTTCAGCCTGATCGCCACCGCGGGCACCCATGCCTGGCTGACGGCGCAGGGGCTCGAGGTCGGGCTGGTCAAGAAGGTGCTGGAGGGCCGCCCGCACATCGTCGACGCCATGAAGAACGGCGAGGTGCAGTTGGTCTTCAACACCACCGAGGGCAAACAGTCCCTGTCGGACAGCTTCTCCATCCGGCGCACGGCCCTGATGATGAAGATCCCCTACTACACCACCGCCTCCGGGGCCGACGCCGCCGCCCGCGCCATCGCCGCCATCAAGGCCGGCGAACTGGATGTGAAGCCGGTGCAGGCGTACGCCTGATCGATCAGGAAGGGCCCAGCAGCCGCGTCAGGAACTCCACGTCGGACCACGCCGGCCCCCGGCCCATCAGGGCCTGACCCAGGCGATCCGCCTGGCGCACCACGACCAACTCGCGGTCGGGGATCAGATAGAGGCGCTGGTTGCCGGCGCCGGCCGCCATCCGGACGTCGAGGCCGCCCAGCCGGTGGAAGGCGTCCGGATCGATGCCCGACCGCGCTCCCGGCGGAACGAGCCCCGGGCGCAGCAACCACCAGGTGAGACCGTATCCCGGGTTCGAGGCCGAGGGCCGGAAGCATTCGTCCAGAGCCGCGGGGTCCACGAGACCACGCCCTCCCTCGAGCACGCACTGGCCGAAACGGGCCCAGGCGGTCGCCGTCAGCTGCGCGCCGGACGGCAGGTTCGGCTGCCCCTCCTGACGTCGCCACCCTCCGATCTCCACGCCGACGGGGTCCAGCAGGCGGACGCGAAGATGGGCGAGGACATCGTCCGGCTGTCCGGCCGCGACCAGCTTGCGCCGGACGATCTCGCCGAAGACCTGGAATGGGGCGGGCCCGTAGCGGAACACGCCCGCGGCCCCGGCCGGAGGTTGTGCGACGGCGTCGCCGTAGCTCGGCGGACGCCCGATGGGTCCGCCGCCGACGCCGGAGGAGAGCTGCAGCAACGCGCGGACCGTGGCCGACCCGAGAACCTCCTCGTCTCGCCACTCCGGAAGGGTGTCGGCGCAGCGCTCGTCGAGCGAAAGCAGGCCGTCCTGCACCATCGCCGCGGCCAGGACGCCCGAGAAACTCTTGGTCCCGCTCGCCAGCTCATAGGGTCGCTCCGCGCCCCTCGGATGATCGCGAAAGACTTCCCGCCCGCCTTCCAGCACCAGCATCGAGACGCCGTTGGACGCCGCGGAATAGGCGGCCGCGGCGGCGAAACGATCCCGGGACACGGCGACAGAGGGGGCCGCCAGCATCACGGCCGGCGCGGCCTTCAACAGTGATCTTCGGCTGACATCGCGCATCATCCGGCCCTCGCACTCGACCGTCTCACGTCGGCCGGGCCGTTTTCCGTCGCGACGGACACGGCGAGGATCAGATCCCCGCCCCCGCCTCCTTTTCGGCGGTCGCGTCACCGCCCTCGACGATGCGGGCGGCGGCGAGGTCGGCGGTGACGTTGCCGATGGTGCGGAAGATGTCCGGGATCACCTCCACCGCGAGCAGCAGCGGCAGGAGCTCGACCGGGACGCCCATGGCGATGCAGATCGGGGCGATCGAGGCGAAGAAGCTGACCTGACCCGGCAGGCCGACCGAGGCGACGCTCACCGCGAACGCCACGACGCCGCCCACCAGCATCTGCGTCAGGCTGATCTCGACCCCGAACAGCTGGGCGCAATAGAGCACCACCGCCAGGTTGGCGACCGGGCTGGTCATGCGGAAGACCGCCACCGCCAGCGGCAGGACCAGGCCCGCCGTCGCCGTCGAGACGCCGAGGAAGCCCCGCGCCCGGTCGACCATCGCCGGCAGGCTGGCCAGCGAGCTCTGGGTGGAGAAGGCGACCACCTGCGCGGGGGCGGCGGCTTGAGCGAACCGGCCCGGCGAAACCCGGCCGAACACCGCCACGATCACGTACAGAAGCAGGATGAGCCCGACCTGGGACAGGACCACGATCGAGATGTAGTGCCCCAGCGTGCCCGCCGCCCCCAGGCCGGTCCTCAGGCCCACGCCGAACGACAGGGCGAACACACCGACCGGCGCGGCCAGCAGCACCCAGTGCACGATCACGATCATGGTTTCCGACACCGCCTCGAAGAAGGCGGTCATGGGCTGACGCAGACGGTTGGGCAGGCGGGTGGCGGCGAAGCCGAAGGCGATGGCGAACACCACCACGCCCAGAATGGCGTCGTCGGCGGCGGCGCGGATCGGGTTGGAGGGGGCCAGCGTCTGCAGGAAGGCCGTCAGCCCGTCGCCGTTGACGTTCCTGAGCACCTCCTCGGCGCCGCCCGCGGCGCCCGCGGCGAGCGCCTGGCCGCCTTCGGCGTCGATCGGCCAGAGCGCCAGAAGACCGAAGCCGGCGGCGAAGGCGTAGACGATGGCGAACACCAGCAGGATGAAGAACACGACGAGCGCCTTCACCGCCATCCGCCCCGACGCCGCCGCGTCCGCGATCGAGGCGATGCCGACCACCAGGAGCGAGAACACGAGCGGGACGATCGTCATGCGCAGGGCGTTCAGCCACAGGCCGCCGAGACTTTCGATCGCCTGGGCCGTGCCGGCCCCGCCGGGCAGGCCGTTGACCTGAGCGGCGGCGCCCGCGACCAGGCCGAGCGCCAGGGCCAGAAGGACCTGAAAACTCAGCGACGTGAGGAAGCCGCCGCGGCGGGGAGAGGCGCTCTGCATTCTTTTCGCATAGCACAACGCCCGGTCTGTTCCACCACGGTGTAATGAGGGGCTTTACGAACGCCGCGTCAGCTTGGCCTTATGGCCGGGAACGGAAGGATCGCCGCCATGATCATCGTCCACCACCTCGCCGACAGCCGCTCCCAGCGGGTCCTCTGGCTGCTGGAGGAGCTGGGCCTGCCCTATGAGGTGAAGCGTTATGAACGCGATCCCAAGACCCGCCTGGCCCCGCCGGCGCTGAAGGCGGTCCACCCGCTGGGCAAGTCGCCGGTGCTGGAGGACGGCGCGGTCAAGGTCGCCGAGACCGGGGCCATCGTCGAGTACCTGCTGGACACCCACGGCTACGGCCGCCTCAGGCCCGCCCAGGGCACCGAGGCGCGGCGGCGCTTCACCTACTGGCTGCATTATGCGGAAGGCTCGGCCATGCCGCCCCTGTTGCTCGCCCTGGTGTTCAGCGTCCTGCCGGAGCGGGCGCCCGCGCTGATGAAGCCGATCGTCCGCGGCATCTCGGGGAAGGCTCTGAACGGGTTCGTCCGTCCCCAGCTGAAGCTGCACAGCGAGTACTGGAACAGCGAGTTGACCGACAACGAGTGGTTCGCCGGGGACCAGTTCACCGCCGCCGACATCATGATGAGTTTCCCGCTGGAAGCGGCCTCGACCCGGGCGGTCGACGTCGAGGCCCTGCCCCGGGTCAAGGCGTTCCTGGAGCGGATACATGCCCGCCCGGCCTATCAGCGCGCGCTGGAGGTCGGCGGCGCTTACGCCTACGCCTAGATCTCGGCGGGACGGAACGCGGATGCGCGGCCGGTCGGGCCGACCTATCTAGGGGCCATGCCGATCGCCCGCCTGACCTCCCGCGCCCTCGTCCGCGTCTCCGGGCCCGACGCGCGGCCGTTCCTGCACAACCTGCTGACCCAGGACGTCGAGACGCTGAAGCCCGGCGACCTTCGGTTCGGCGCGCTGCTGTCGCCGCCGGGACGGCTGCTGTTCGACCTGTTCCTGTGGGGCGAGGCGGACGGGGTGACGCTCGACGTGGCCGCCGGGCGGCGGGACGCCCTGATCCAGCGGCTGACCCTCTACAGGCTGCGCGCCAAGGTGAATGTCGCGGCGGACGAGCGGCCGGTGTTCGCCTCATGGCCGGGCGTCGCGGCGGGCTTCACGGTCGATCCCCGGCTGTCGGAACTGGGCGGCCGCGCGCTGGGCGACCAGCCCGCCGACGCGGACGAGGACGACTGGCACGACCATCGCCTCCGGGTCGGCGCGCCCGACCCGGACGCGGACGGCGGCTCGGACCGCGCCTATCCGATCGAGGCGAACTTCGACCTGCTGAACGGCGTCGACTTCCGGAAGGGCTGCTTCGTCGGCCAGGAGACCACCAGCCGGATGAAGCGGCGCGGGGAGATCAAGAAGCGCATGCTGCCGATCGCCTTCCACGGCCCCCCGCCCCCGCCCGGCGCCGAGGTCCTGAACGGCGAGCTCCGCGCGGGCGAGGTCCTGACGGGGCGCAACGGCGCGGCCATCGCCCTGATGCGGCTGGACCGGCTGGAGGGCGCGCTGACGGTCGACGGGCGGCCCGTTCAGGCGCGTCGGCCCGAGTGGATGAGCCGCTGACGCCCTATCGGTGCTTGCACCCCGGCCAGCAGCAGGGGCGGCGCTTGCCGTCGCTCAGGTTCTCGCGGCCCCAGACGATGCGCTTGGCGCGGGTCTCGGCCTTCTTGGCGGACTCCACCCAGCAGATCCATTCGTTACGGGCCAGCGGCGTGATGTCGGTCCAGGTCGCCAGCGCCCGAGCGTCGCCGCGAAGCTCCGCCTCCAGATCGGATGGCAGGTCGTGCACCACGCCGCCGGGCAGGGTCTGAGGCTCGCTCACGCGCCCTTGTCGCAGCGGAGGTCGTGGACGGCAACCGCAGGCGCTAGGCTGAACCCATGACCGACTCACGCTGCGCCTGGTGCGGGACCGACCCGCTTTACGTCCACTATCACGACACCGAATGGGGCGTGCCGGAGTACGACGCCCGGGCCCTGTGGGAGAAGCTGGTGCTGGACGGGTTCCAGGCGGGCCTGGCCTGGATCACCATCCTGAGGAAGCGCGAGGCGTTCCGCGCCGCCTTCGACGGCTTCGACCCGGACAAGGTCGCCCGCTACGGCGACGCGGACCGCGCGCGGCTGATGGCCGATCCGGGCATCGTGCGCTCGGGCGCCAAGATCAACGCGGCGATCAAGGGCGCGCGCATCTGGCTGGACATGCGCGAGCGGGGCGAGGACTTCACCGCCTTCCTGTGGGACTTCGTCGAGGGGCGGCCCGTCCAGAACGCCTGGACCTCCATGGCCGAGCTGCCGGCCCAGACGCCAGCCTCGGTGGCCATGGCCAAGGCGCTGAAGGCCAGGGGCTTCAACTTCTGCGGCCCGGTGATCGTCTACGCCTTCATGCAGGCCACCGGCATGGTCAACGACCACGTCACCGGCTGCTTCCGCCACGCGGAGGTACGGGCGTTCGGCGGCGGCGCGAGGATCTGAGGTCGGGCGGGGGAGGGATGACCGTTTCCGACTCGTCGCGGACCGCTAGCGGGCGGACAGATATGCAGCGATGCGTGTCGCCGCACCCACCGGATCGATTGCCTCGGTGTCGATCGACAGTTCCGCAACGGGCATGGACGCCATGCTGGCGTCGAAACTTTCGCGCAGGTCTCGTAGCAGTTCGAGAGACGTAAGCTTCCCGAACTCTGCACGGCTGGCATTGCCGATCCGCCGCTCCTGCTCCTCGTGCGACACTGTGAGAGCGACGAACACCACAGCGCCTCCGAGAGGCTCGATCGCCGCGCGCACGCGATCTGGGAAGTCGGACGCCACCGTCGCCTCGGGCGCAAAGGTAAAGATGAAGGATTGTCCGGCTCGCGCCGCCTCGGTGAAGGCTTGAAGCCAGAAACGCTCGCGCAGGCGGATGAACGGCTCCGAACCGAAGGGAAACAACGCACCGACTGCGTCAACGACGAGATGGTTATGAAACAGAGGCAGCTCTGTAAGCTTGGCAAGCTCCCGGCCCACGGTGAGCTTGCCGGCTGCAGCGGGGCCGTAGACGAAAACGATCCTCATGCGGCGAAGCTAGCGATGAGAGTGTCCGCTTTCCACCAGACGCAGACCTAAATCCCGGCCCGCGGAGAGCCGGGCCCGTTCCCATCCACAGGCGAACGCGCCGCCGTCGGTGGCCGGCGCTTCCGACACCGCGCGACGCAGGCTAGGGACATCCCATGAGCCGCCCCTTCCCCACCTTCGCGCTGGAGACGCTGGCGGCGTCCGCCGGGCCGGTGTGCGGGGTGGACGAGGCCGGGCGCGGGCCGTGGGCGGGGCCGGTGTCGGCGGCGGCGGTCGTCCTGAATCCGGACGACGCGCCCGACGGCCTGGACGACTCCAAGGCGCTGACGGCCAGGCGGCGCGAGGCGCTGGAGGTCGAGATCAAGGCCCGGGCCCTGTCGTGGGCGGTCGGCTTCGCCTCGGTCGAGGAGATCGCCGAGCTGAACATCCTACACGCCACCGGCCTGGCCATGTGCCGGGCGATCGAGGGGCTGGACGTCCGGCCGGCCGTGGCGCTGGTCGATGGCAATTACGCCTTCCGCCTGCCGTGCGAGGTGAAGACGGTGGTCGGCGGCGACGGGCTGAGCCTGTCGATCGCCGCGGCCTCGATCCTGGCCAAGACGGCGCGGGACCGGCTGATGGTCGAGATGGACGCGCTCTATCCCGGCTACGGCTTCGCGGGCCACAAGGGCTACAACGCCCCCGTCCACCAGGAGGCGCTGAAGACGCTGGGCCCCTGCCCAATCCATCGGCGCGGCTGGGCCCCGATCCGGGCGCTTCTCGGCGACGCCTAGAGCGACAGGGCCGAGCCCATGAGGGCGCCGAGGAGGGCGGCGATGACGCCGCCACCGGTCACGATCGCCCAGGTCGGCAGGTTCAGCGCGTCGGCTTCGACGTCGTTCGCGGGCAGGCTGGGCGCGCGCGGGAAGCTGGGGGCGCGCCAGGCGACGGCGTCGAAGGCGTCGGCGGCGCGGTTCAGACGCACGGTCGCGCCGCTCACGCCATAGGGCCGGTTGTGTCCAAGGTTCGGGGCCAAGTTCGAGGTTTCCATGCCGCCCGGAACGCCCATGAAAGCCGTCCCGTTCCGAAACGGTCAAGCCGCGATCATGTCCGCGGCCCGCTCGCCCACCACGAACAGCCGCTCGACGTTCCGGAGCCGCCCGACCTCGCCCACCTTCACCCCCTTGCGGTCATGGATGCCGATGCGCGCCCCGACATAGCGGGGGCGCTCCACCTCGATCACCTTCACCTCGCCGCGCACGGAGAGGATGTCCATCAGGGTGTCGAGGTCCAGAAACCCCTCGTCGCTGAACGACACCATCAGATGCCGCGCCCGCACGCGCTCCACCACCTGGCGCAGGGCCGGGGCGATGCCGCCCCTGAAGTTGAAGGGGCTCTTGCGCGTACGGCAGTCCACCCGCTTGTTCGCGACGCCGTAGGTCTCGGGCCGGTCCCAAAGCACCAGGCTCTCCCAGACGTGGTAGTTCCCGAGATAGGAGTGCTGGTTGTAGGGCGGGTCCAGGTAGACGAGGTCCGCCTCGACCTGATCGGCGATGGCCAGCACATCGGCGCGCGTCGCGCGCCCCGGACCCGACGCCGCGCGGGGCAGCAGTTCGGGCGGGCGCAGCAGCATCGGCTTCAGCGCGCGCGGGGCCCAGCGCTTCATGAAGGCCATCTGCACCCCCGCGGTGGAGTCCACCTTGTCCGCGGCCCGGATGAGGCTGGTCAGTGCGATCGCCTCCAGTTCCGGCTCGAGCGACAGGGCCGCGATCCGCTCGCGCACCGCGTCGATCACCGCGCCGTTCGAGGGATGGAAGAACCGCGCGCGCTCGCAGAAGGTCTCGGTGAACCAGCCGGGCTTGGGCGAGACCCTGGCCAGCTCGGACACGAGTCGCTCGGCCCGATCACCCCAGACCTCCAGGTCGGCCTGCACGAGGGCCGTCGCGAGCGTCGCGGCATAGGCGTTCACATCATTGGACCATACGGCGTAGCCCTCGCGCTTCAGCGCGTGGCCGACCCGCGCCGAGCCCGAGAACAGGTCGGCGACCCGTCCGCCGTCCGGCAGCAGGGCCCGTGTCGCCGCGATGATCGGGTCGATCATCCCCCGCTTTGAGCCGATGTACTTGATCACGCGCGCAGCATGCGGCGGTCGGCCGACGATTCACAATCCCCGTCTGGGCGCGAACCAGCCCGCGTCGGTCCGCGCGGCCGCGCCGGCGGCGGCGAGGATGGCCAGGGTGTCCTCGATCCTTTCGACCAGGCGGGGGCCGCCGGGCTGGAAGCGCCGGGCCAGGCTCGCGGGCTGCACCGGACGGCCCGCCTGGCGCAGCTCGCTGAGCAGAACCGACGCCAGGATCTCCGGCTGGGCCGGCGGCGGCGGCGCAGGCTGATCGGCCGCCAGCGGCAAGAGCGGGGGTCGGACGCGCTGGACGCCCTGGGCCGGCCGACGACCATCCAGCCAGCGGACCTGGCCCGCCGTCTCCTCGGACCGGCGCCGCGCATGCAGCTCATGAAGTTTGCGCACCAGGGCCGCGTCACCCAGTTCCGGCCCCCAGCCGTAGGCCGCGATCGTGAGCGCGTCGATGCGGTCATGCAGCGACATCAGGACATCGACGCAGCCGCGTGACCGGATGTCGGTCTGCTCAGCCGTCAGGGGGCGACCCCGACGCAGGTCGGAGATGACGTTGTACAGGCCCGTCATGGTCAGGGCGGGATCCGCCGCGAGAACCCGGGCGCGCAGCCCGTCCAGCTCCTCGCCGGCCTCGACGAGCCCGCGGCGCTGGTCGTCGTCCAGGTCCGGGAAGGGGAAGGCGTCGAAGCAGACCGACTTCACATAGACCGCCTCGTCGGCATACACGCCGATCCGCCCGGCGTGCCGCAGGAACCAGGCCAGATGGGGCCGGCTGTTCAGCATCGCCAGCAGCGCGGCGTCCGCGCTCGCCACGACGATGAGCTTGTTGTCCGGGGCGATCTCCGCGTCGAGGAAGCGGAACCACCTGTGCTTGGCCGTCTCGACGGTGACGATGTAGCGCGGCAGGCCCCGCAGCGCCTGGCGGAGTTCCGGCCGGGGCTCCCCGAACCACCACCAGCGTCGGCGGTAGGCGTCGCGATTGTTGCGATCGCGTTCGGGTTTCACGTGCTGCATCAGGTGCTGGTAGACGCGCGGGCGGTTGCGCCGCACCGCCGCTTCGGGCTGGGGCCAGAGATCGACCACCCTCAGATGGCGGGGTCGGTCGGCGAGGTCGCGCCCGTTCCGAAGCGGCCTGCCGCCGGCTGGTCGGACTGCGGCGCGGCGCCGGACTGCTTGGCTTCCAGGACGAAGGCCCCGCGCCGGTAGCAGTCCATGCGACGGTGACTCACCGTGCCGTCGTCGTGCCGGAACTGGACCGCGCGTTCGAAGGCGTAGTCCAGGTCGCCGGGCTGGTCCTCGTCCGGGGCGGGAACGCCGATGACGCGGCACAGCTGGATGATGAAGCTGTGGCAGTGGGACCGCTCGCGCAGCGGCGCCGAGGTCCACGCCTGAATGAACGCCTCCACCATGCCAGCCCTCCCACGCGGGACAGGCTGGCATGGCGAAGAACCCTACGCAAGGTTGGGTTGTCTGTTAAATCTACCTGAGGTTATCTCAGCTCGATCGTGATCGTGTAGGCGCCGGTGTCGCGGCCCAGGCTGGTCGCGCGCACCGAGTAAACCCCGTCCTCGGGGATGTCGTACTCCAGCCGACTATTCAGCGAGCCGGCTCCGTCGTCGTCGCTCGCCAGCTCCGCGCCCTGGCAGTTGATGCCCTCGTAGAGCTTCAGATAGGCGTCGAAGTCCGTCGACTCATGGGTGATCACCACGCCCTGGCCGTTGATGCCGCCGAAGGTGTAGCAGTCGAAGTACGATCCGCCGTTCGGCTCGGCACGGTCCCCGGAATCCAGGTAGCCGGTCTCGCTGCCGCGCAGGAAGAACCGCGTCGGCAGCGGATCGCCGCCGCCGCCGCTGCGCGAGCGCACCCCCAGAATGGTGTAGCGCCCGGTGTCGCCCCCGCCGAGCGAGGTGGCGCGGATCAGGTAACGGCCGGCGTAATCGAAGGTGTAGGAAAGACGGGAGTCGAGCCCGAGGCCCTCACCGTCGTCGTTGGTGCCGAACACGTTCAGCGCGGTCGCACCGCAGCCCGAGCCGCTGCCGATGGCCAGATAGCTGTCGAAATCCTCCGACTGCATCGTGACCGTCCAGGTGTCCCCCGCCTGCGCGTCGATCGCGTAGCAATCGTAGAACGAACCGTCGAACTGCGGGTCCGAGGTCTGCAGCCGCCCGTTCTGGACGACCTGATCCTGTAGCGCCGACTGGGCGTGAGCCCCGCCGGCGAACAATGCGAGCGCCATGGAAGCGCAGGCGATACGGAAAAACATGTCGACCCCCCTTGAAGTTATAGCGCCAGATTGGCGTCTCGCGCGGAGGGTTTCAACCGGCGTTATGCTGAGTCCGGCTGGAGCGCCGCAGCCCTGAGCGCGGAGAGATCCGCGGAGCCCGTACAGAAGCACACCGTGCGCAGTTGTCGGATCACGAGCTGGAAGTGGGCGATCACCGCCTCCGTCGAACGGGTGGCGGCCTCCAGCACGCCGGCCGCCTGGCCGACCACGTCCGCGCCCAGTCGGATGGCCTTCGCGGCGTCCACGCCGTCGCGAACGCCGCCCGATCCGACGATCACAGCTCCGGGACAGGCGCGGCGCACCTCTCGAAGAGCCTGGGCGGTCGGGACGCCCCAGTCGGCGAAGGCGGCGGCGTGGGCCTTGTCCGCGGCGTCGGTGGCCCGTTCGCCCTCGATGAGTCCCCAGTTGGCGCCGCCCGCGCCCGCGACGTCCAGCGCAGCCACGCCCATGTCGAGCAGACGGCGGGCCGTCGCCGCGGACAGGCCGGCCCCGGTCTCCTTGACCACCACCGGCGCCTCGAGGGTTCTGACCAGCGCCTCCAGCGCCGCGCCGACGCCCCACCAGTTGCGGTCGCCCTCGGGCTGGCAGGCCTCCTGCAGCGGATTGAGGTGCACGATGAGGGCGTCAGCCCCGATCATGTCGACGGCGCGCCGCGCCTCGTCCAGGCCGAAACCCAGGGTCAGCTGCGCCGCGCCGATGTTGGCGAGGATCAGGGTCTCCGGCGCCCGATCCCGCAGGGACCGGTCCAGCCCCCCCGCGCCGCCGCTCTCCAGGGCCGAGCGTTGCGAGCCCACCGCCAGGGCGATTCCGAGGTGCTGGGCGGCCTCCGCCAGATGCGCATTGATGGCCTCGGCGCGCGCCGGGCCGCCGGTCATAGAGCTGATCAGGAGCGGCGCCTTGAGCCGTCGCCCGAGGAAGTCGGCGCCCAGGTCGATCTTGTCGTGATCCAGGTCGGGCAGCGCCTCATGGACGAAGCGGACCCGCTCGAAGCCCGTGGTCAGCGCGTGACGCCCGCCGCCGGACAGAACGACGTCCAGATGCTGGTCCTTGCGGTCGACGGTTCGCGTCATCGGCCTCACTCCGCGCGCAACCGTCGCGCTGGCGAGCGATAGCGCGAAACGCTAGTCTGAAGCCATGCCCTGGCTGCCCTTCATCGCCCTGACCCTGCTCGTCTTCTTCCTGATGGAGGGCGTCGCCTGGTGGTCGCACAAGTACATCATGCACGGCTGGGGCTGGGACTGGCACAAAGACCACCACGAGCCCCATGACAACAAGCTGGAGAAGAACGACCTCTATGCGGTGGTCGGCTCGGGCGTGGCGATCGCCCTCTTCAGCGTCGGATGGGCGACCGGCATCTGGTGGGTCTATGCGATCGCGACGGGGATCACCCTCTACGGGGCCATGTATGCCTTCGTGCACGACGGACTGGTGCATCAGCGCTGGCCGTTCCACTTCATGCCCAGGAACGGCTACGCCCGACGTCTGGTCCAGGCGCACAAGCTGCACCACGCCGTCCAGACCAAGGAGGACGCCGTCTCGTTCGGCTTCATCTTCGCGCCCGACCCCAAACGCCTGAACGCCCAGCTCAAGGCCCTGCGAAGGGCGCGCGCCGAGGCTCGCGTCGCGGCTCAGACCGGGGCGGAGCCGCCCACGGCGTAGCGGGTCTCGATCCCGTCCGGCTCGAACGGATGCCGGGACAGGCTGTCCAGAAGCGCCATCAGCCGCTCCAGAAAGGCCGCGGCGTCGCCCGTCTCGATCGCCGGACGCAGCCAGTCCGTCGCGACCGCGCGGACGGGCAGATGTCCCGCCGGGCCCGGCAGGCTGAAGGCGACCTCGATGTCCTCGGCGATCCACTGGCCCACCGTGGCGAACAGGTCCGCTCGAGCGAGGAAGTCGGTGACGCGCTCGACGTGCAGGGTGATGCGCCCGTCCTCTATGCCGTCAGGCCGCACGATCACGCCCGACAGGTCCGGCCGCCAGTCGTCGGGCAGCTCCACCACGCGCCAGAGGCAGAACCACACGCGGCACGCCTGGGGTCTGATCTCGTGCACGGAACATCCGGCGCCGTCGACGCAATAGGCGCACAGCGTCCCCGTCGGCTTGGACAGTTCAGGCAGGCTGAGCGGGATGGCGCGGCAGCATTCGACGCAGCCGCCGCAGGTCCTGCCGGGCACGAGAGGGAGCATGGCCCTCCCTACCAGCCGCCCCCGGACGCGGCGACAGAATCCTTGTAAGGACAATCCGATGAGCGGCCGCTTTCCCATCCTCTACATCGCCGAGGCGGACGCCGAGGCCGCGGTCCTGTCGTCGGGCCTGCTCGCCTATCTGGTCGAGCAGATGCCGAAGGAGAGCTTCACGGTGGTCGGCTCGGCCGCAAGCGCACCGCTGTTCGCCGACACGCCGCGGCTGGATCGTCTGATCGTGCTGGACGGGGAGAAGGCGTTCGACTGGCTGAAGCTGTGGAACCAGGTCCGCGCCACCCGCTGGGGGCTGGTGGTCGACCTGCGCGGAGGACCGATCTCCGACAAGCTGCGACGGGTCAAGCGGGCCGTGCGCGCGCCCGACCCGGAGCCGATGCACGCCGTCGCCTCCGCCGCCCGCGTGCTGCAGCTGGACGAGACCCCCGCCCCGCACCTGTTCTTAGGCGAGGAGACGCGGGCGGCCGCGGACGCCCTGGTGAGGCCGGACGACCGGCCGATCCTGGCCATCGGGCCGGGCGTTGACTGGATCGGCAAGCGCTGGCCGGCCGAGCGCTTCACCAAGGTGGCCGCCTCGCTGCTCGCCGACGACGGGCCGCTGGCGGGCGGCCGGCTGCTGATCGTCGGCGAGGACGCCGATCGCGACGCGGCCCATACGATCCGGCTGGCGACGCTTCGCGAGCGCACCATCGAGGCCCAGGGCAAGCTCACCCGGCTGCAGACGGCGGCGGCCCTGTCGCGCGCGAAGCTGTATCTGGGCGCGGACTCCATCTGGACTCAGCTGGCCGTCGCGGCCGGCGTGCCGACGCTGGCGGTCTATGGTCCCTCGGACGAGACGCTCACCGGGCCCTGGGGCGGAGAGGCGGTGCGCGGGCCCCGGAGCCTGGACGAGTTCCGCGCCCTTGACCCCGGCCTCAATCAGGCCATTCAGCACATGATGGACCTGCCCGCCGAGCGCGTGCTGCAGGCCGCGAAGCGACTGCTGGCCCGGAGCTGACCATGACCACGACCTATGACCTGATCGTCCGGGGGGGCGAGGTGATCAACCACGCCGGGCGCGGGCCCGCCGACGTCGGCGTGATCGACGGCCGCATCGTCAAGGTCGGCGACCTGGGCCAGGCCTCGGCGGGCGAGGTCATCGACGCCTCGGGCCTGACCGTCATGCCGGGCGTGATCGACACCCAGGTCCACTTCCGCGAGCCGGGCCTGGAGTGGAAGGAGGACCTTGAGACGGGCAGCCGCGCGGCGGCGCTCGGCGGCGTCACCGCCGTGTTCGAGATGCCGAACACCGAGCCCACGACCACGGACCCCGACGCGCTGGCCGACAAGCTGGAGCGGGCGCGCGACCGCATGTGGACCGACCACGCCTTCTACGTCGGCGGCACCCACGAGAACGCGAAGGATCTCGGCGAGCTGGAGCGGTTGCCGGGGTGCTGCGGCATCAAGGTGTTCATGGGCGCCTCCACCGGCACCCTGCTGGTCGCCGACGACGACGGCGTGCGCGAAGTGCTCAGGCACGTCAAGCGCCGCGCCACCTTCCACTCCGAGGACGAGTACCGCCTGGCCGAGCGCCGTCCCCTGGCCCGCGCCGGCGACTGGACCAGCCACCCTGAAGTGCGCGACGCCGAGAGCGCCATCATGTCCACGCGCCGGCTGGTGAGGCTGGCCCAGGAGACCGGCGCCCGCATCCATGTGCTGCACGTCACCACCGCCGACGAGATCGAGTTTCTGGCCGATCACAAGGACGTCGCCACCGTCGAGGTCACGCCCCAGCACCTGACGCTGACCGCGCCCGAGGCCTATGAGCGGCTGAAGGGCCTGGCCCAGATGAACCCGCCGATCCGCGACAGCCACCACGTGGCGGGCCTGTGGCGGGCGATCACCCACGGGGTCGCCGACGTGCTCGGTTCGGACCACGCGCCCCATACGCTGGAGGAGAAGGCCCGTCCCTATCCGGCCTCGCCGTCCGGCATGCCGGGGGTGCAGACGCTGCTGCCGGTCATGCTGACCCATGTGGCGGAGGGCCGGCTCAGCCTGGAGCGGCTGGTGGACCTGACCAGCCACGGCGCCCAGCGCGTCTTCGGCATCGCCGGCAAGGGCCGCATGGCCGAGGGCTATGACGCCGACCTGACGATCGTCGATCTGAACGTCCGCCGCACGATCCGCCACGAGGACATGGCCAGCCGCTGCGGCTGGACCCCCTTCGACGGCATGGAGGCCAGGGGCTGGCCGGTCATGACCATCGTCCGCGGCAGGACCGTCATGCGCGACGGCGAACTGATCGGGACGGCCGGCGGTCGGCCGGTGCGGTTCCAGGAGACCCTGGCCCGCTGACCTCAGACCCGGGTCCACATCTCGGGCCGGGCCGGCGCGGGTCGCCCCCGGTCCAGCAACTGGGTCCAGAAGGCGATCAGCAGCCCGCGCGTGAACAGCCAGGCCTTGGCGACCTTGCCGACGACCGCGCGCCGGTCCCACACGCGCGGCCCGCCCCGCGCCACCTTGCGCCCGATCTCGCGATAGACGCCGCGCGCCGCGGCGATGGCCAGCGCTGAACGGAACGGCAGCGAGCGCAGCCCCTCGCGCGCGCTGTCGTAGTACGGCTCGGCCACCTCCAGAAGCCGGACCGCCACCGCATGCACCCTGGCGCGGTTCGCCGGATCGGCCACGGCCTGGGGCGTCGGGTCCAGCCCCGCCTCGGCCAGCCATTCGGACGGCAGGTAGACGCGGCCGTTCTCGGCGTCCTCGATCACGTCGCGGCTGATGTTGGTCAACTGGAAGGCGAGCCCCAGATCCTGGGCCCGGCGCAGCACCAGGGGGTCCGACGCCCCCATGACGCGCGCCATCATCACCCCCACCACCCCGGCGACGTGCCAGCAATAGGACAGCACGTCATCCAGCGTCCGATAGGGGCGTTGCTCCACATCCATGGCGAAGCCGTCGATCAGGTCCAGCGGCCAGCGCTCCGGCAGGTGGTGGCGCAGCGCCACACGCTGGAAGGCGGCGAAGGTCGGGTCGCTCATGGTCTCGCCGGCGAGGGCCCGCCGGGTCAGGTCGTAGAGCCGGGCCAGCCGCCGCTCCTGCTCCGGACGGCTGATCGCCTCCTGGCCGTGACCGTGGTCCTGGCCGTCGATCTCGTCGTCGCAGCGGCGGCACCAGGCGTAGAGCAGCCAGGCGTCCTCGCGCACCTTGGGATCGAACAGGCGCGACGCCGAGCGGAAGCTCTTCGAGCCCTTGACGATCGACTCCTTGGAGGCGGCGAGGACGGCGTCGGTCATCGCGCGGCCGTGAGCCCCTCAAGCATCAGGCCCGCCGTCGCCTTGGCCGAGCCGACGACGCCGGGGATGCCCGCGCCCGGGTGCGTCCCCGCGCCGACGACGTACAGGTTGGGCACCCGGTCGTCGCGGTTGTGGGTCCGGAACCAGGCGCTCTGGGTCAGGATCGGCTCCAGCGAGAAGGCCGAGCCGAGGTGGGCGTTCAGCGTGTCCTCGAAGTCGTCCGGGGTCCATAGCCTGTGCGTGACCAGATCGCGCTTCAGGTTCGGGATGTAGCGTTCCTCGAGGTAGTCCATGATCCGTTGCGCGTAGCGCGGGCCCTCCACCGACCAGTCGATGTCGGCGGCGCCCAGGTGCGGCACGGGGCTGAGCACATAAAAGGTCGAGCAGCCCTCGGGCGCCATGCCCGGATCGGTGGCGCACGGGTTGTGCAGATAGAGCGAGAAGTCCTCGGGCAGGTTGGGTCCCTTGAAGATCTCGCTGATCAGTTCGCGATAGCGCGGCCCGAAGCAGATGGTGTGGTGCGCCAGCTGCGGATGCTCGGCCTTCAGCCCGAAGTGCAGCACGAACAGGGACATGGAGAAGCGCTTGGACTTCAGGTCCTTCGCCTTGGCCCGCCCGCGCGGGGTGTGGCCCAGCAGCTTGTCGTAGGTGTGCACCACGTCGGCGTTGGAGGCGACCATGTCGGCCTCGATGGTCTCGCCGCTCTCGAGCGTCACGCCGGTGGCGCGGCCCTCGGCCATCTCGATGCGGGCCACCGGCGCGTTCAGACGCACCGTTCCGCCCAGGTCCTGGAAGGCCTTGACCAGACCGGCGATCAGGGCGCCGGTGCCGCCCCGGGCGAACCACACGCCGCCGCGCCGCTCCAGCGCGTGGATCAGGGCGTAGACCGAGCTGGTCTTGAAGGGATCGCCGCCGACCAGAAGCGTATGGAAGCTGAAGGCCTGGCGCAGCTGCGGGTCCTTCACATAGCGCGAGACCATGGCGTGGACGCTGTTCCAGCTCTCCAGCCGCGCCAGCTCGGGCGCCGAACGCATCATCGACCAGAAGCTCTGGAACGGCACCGCGCCGAGCTTGATGTAGCCTTCCTGATACAGCTCTTCGGAATAGGCGTGGAAGCGGTTGTAGCCGTCCACGTCGGCCGGGTTGAAGGCCGCGATCTGGCGTTCCATCGCGGCCTGATCGTCGTTGTAGTCGAACGACTTTCCGTCTTCCCAGCACAGCCGATAGAACGGATCGACCGGCAGCAGCTCGACATAGTCCGACAGCGTCTTGCCCGTGCCGTCGAACAGCTCCTGCAGACAGGCCGGATCGGTGATGACCGTGGGGCCGGCGTCGAAGACGAAGCCCTGATCGTTCCAGACGTAGGCGCGGCCGCCGGGCTTGTCGCGCTTCTCCACCAGGGTGGTCTGCACGCCCGCGCGCTGCAGTCGGATCGCTAGGGCGATGCCGCCGAAGCCGGCGCCGATGACCACCGCGCGGCGCGCCGTGACGTCTCTCATGGGGTCTGTCCTTCGCCGGTCTCGCGGAGTTCGCGCATAGCTTTGCCTATGGGCACGGGGGGTTTTCCCGCCAGGATGCGCGCCTTGTCCAGCGCGGTCGAGCGGCCTGCGTAGAACCGCCGCACGACGCCCTCCGACAGACCATAGAAGCGTTCGAGCACTCGCCAGCGCTCGCCGGGCTCCGCGGCGCGGAACAGCATCCGGTCCAGCAGCCGGTAGAAGCCCCGCTCCCGCCAGACCCGCCGCGAGTGACCCTCCAGCAGGCGGCGCAGCGCCTCGCCCTCGAACGACGCCGCCTCCGCCACGCGCCGCGAGGTGTCGACCGCGTCCGGCAGCGAATAGCCGGTGGTCGGATGAAACAGCGCCGCCGAAAGGCCCGCCCGCGCCACGCCCTCGGCCCCTGACGCCCAGAAGGCGTCCATGTCGCCGTCCAGCGCGATGGGAAGGACGCCCTCCTCCTCCTCGACGATCTCGGCGACCTTCCAGCCGCGCGACACGGCGTAGGCGGCGATGCGATCGCGGATCGCCGGACGATCCAGGCCCGGCCCGTCGGCGTAGTAGGTGTCCTCGACGAGCACCGTCGTCTCATCGAAGGGCAGCAGATAGACGAAGCGATAGGCCCCGTGCTGGGCCACCGTCGCGTCCATGATGGTCGGCCGGGTCAGGCCGTGCGCTTGCTCCAGCCGCAGCACCTGGCCGAGGAAGACCTGCCAGCCCAGCTGAAGCTCAGGGCTTGGACCGGGTCCGCGCGCGTCGATCACGCCCCTCGCCGTCAGCACGCGCTGGTCCGACAGCTGCACCGATGCGGGCGTCACGGCCACGACCTCGCCCGTGACCAGCCGGTCGCCGATCAGGGGCCTGAGCGCCGCGTCCAGCCGGTCCGAGGTCAGGCTGTTGTAGGGCGTCCTGAGCGTGCGGGAACGGTTGGGGAAGTGAACGTCGTAACCCTCCTCCCACCGGTGCGCGACCGCGGGCGCCAGCCAGGCGCGATCGGCCTCGGACACGTCGCCGTCGAAGAACGACCACGTATGCCTCCCGCCGAAGCGCCCTTCGCGCTCCACGACCGCGAACCGCACCTCCGGCCGGGTCACGTGCAGACGCCAGGCGATCAGGCTGTTGGCGAGCCCGCCGCCGACCAGGATCAGGTCGAGGTCGTCATCGGCGGACACGCTTGATCCTCAGGGCTTGGCTTCGACCCGCAGGATGTAGGGCCCCAGCTGCTTGGCGTCGAACCCCTGCGCGCGGATGACGTAGACCCCGTCCTCCTCCGCGGTCCAGTCCAGACGGGCGTGGGTGTCGGACAGGCTGTCGTCGTCGCTGGACAGGGCGACGAACTCCTCGCCGTCGCGGCCGATCGCCACCACGGCGTCGAAGTCGTTGGAGGCCATGACGATCCGTACCTCCTCGTCGGCCTTGAGGCGGATGCGATAGGCGTCGAAGTAGACCCCGTCCAGGGACAGGCCGTCGTTCTCGTCGATGACGCCGCGCACGGTCGAGCCGATCAGCAGGCTGCCGGGCTGGGGCGCGGGGCCCCGGTCCGTGATCTCGACGGCGAACAGGCCGGTCGAGCCGGAGCCGAGCGGCGAAACCCTGAGGATGTACTCGCCGGTCTCCTCCGGCGTGAACATGAGGCGCGAATCCAGTCCTTCGCCCAGGCCGTCGTCGTCCTCGGCCAGCGCTTCGAAGGCGTCGCCCGGCCGCCCTATGCGCAGATAGCTGTCGAAGTCGCCGGAGCGCAGGACCGCCTGCAGGCGCCGGCCCGCCTCGCCCTGGACGACGAAGTCCCGGTAGCGACGCCCCTCGGCGTCCTCCGGGCTGTCCTCGTCGATCTCGCCTTCGAGCCGCTGCCCGAATGAGAGCGGCGTCGGCGGCGGCGGGGGCGGCACATCCTCGAGCTCCAGGGTGTAACCCCCCTCGGCTTCTCCTCCGAAGGCCCGGGCCTCGATGAGGTAGGTGCCAGCCGCGTCGAAGGTGTGGACGATGCGCGCGTCAGTCCCGAACCCGGCGCCGTCGTCGTCGAAGGCCAGCTCCTGCCCGTCGACATCGGTCAGGGCGAGGTAGGCGTCGAAGTCCGCCGACCGCATGCCGATGCGTACGGTCTGCCCGGCGGCGGCCTCGAAGGCGTAGATGTCGGCCCGTTCGCCGGCCCGATTGGTCCCGTCCCCGGCGGTCAGCTCGCCCTCGACCTCGTCCCCGAACGCGATGGGGTCGCGCGGCGGCGGCGGCGGCGGCGTGGTGCGCGTCAAGGTGTAGCCGCCGGCGGCCTCGCCGGAGAGCGCCATGGCGCGCACGACGTACCGCCCGGCTTCCGGCGCGGTGAAGACGAGGTAGGAGTTGAGTCCGAGCCCCGGCCCGTCGTCATTGCGGGCCAACTCCACGAAAGCCCCCTCGACCTCGCGCCCCACGACCAGCAGGGCGTCGAAATCCTCCGATTCCAGCGTCAGGGCCGTGCGCTCGCCGGCGGCGGCGTCGAAGCGGTAGGCGTCGTAGGCGGCGTCGGCCTCGTCCACCGGATCCCCGTCGTCGAGCGCGCCAGACACCGGGGCGTCCAGATCGATCGGCTTCGCGGGCGGGGCCGGCGGCGCAGGCGGACGTTCGGCGAGCGAGAGGGTGTAGGGGCCGCCGTCCAAACCGTTCAGCGCCCGGGCGCGCAGGACATAGACGCCGTCTTCCGGCAGGGTGGCGCGCAGGCGGGCGTTGAAGCCTTCGCCCAGGCCGTCGTCGTCCCAGGCGAACGCCTCTTCCGCTCCCTCGACGAAGAGCTCGAGGTAGGGATCGAAATCGTCGGCCAGCAGCGTCGCCTCCAGCCGCTGTCCCGCGCGCCCCTCGAGCACATAGTCGTCGTAACGGTAGCCGTCACGGGTGGGATCCTCACGGGTGAGGGCCGCTTCGACGCTCGCCCCGACCGAGAGGGGCTCCTGCGCCAGCGCCGGACCAGCCAGGAGGATCGCGCCCCAGGCGGCGGCGGCCAGAAGATTGCGGCGCATGCGAGTCTCCCCAGATCGACGTCCGATCATAGACGCCGAAGCCGCACCTCTGTAAACGCGCGGCGACCCCTTATTTTCGAGTTCGCGGAGCCCTCCCCATGGCCGACGCCCCCGCCCCCGCGCGCCGCATCGACGGCAAGAGCTTCGCCGAGCGTCTGCGCGAGCGGGTCGCCTCGGCGGCGGCGCGGCTGGAGGCGGATCACGGCGTGAAGCCCGGCCTGGCGGTCGTCATCGTCGGCGAGGATCCCGCCAGCCAGATCTACGTCCGGAACAAGGGCGAGCAGACCGTCGCCGCCGGCATGCGCTCGGACACCCACAGGCTGGCCGAAACGACCACCCAGGACGAACTGCTCGGCCTGATCGCCCGGCTGAACGCCGATCGGGGCATCCATGGCGTCCTGGTGCAGATGCCGTTGCCCGCCCACATCGACTCCGCCGCCGTACTGGACGCCATCGATCCGGACAAGGACGTCGACGGGTTTCACGTGGTCAACGCCGGGCGGCTGGCCGTGGGTCTGCCAGGCCTGGTCCCCTGCACGCCGCAGGGCTCGATCCTGCTGCTGAAGGACGCGCTCGGCGACCTCTCGGGCCTGCACGCGGTGGTCGTGGGACGCTCCAACATCGTCGGCAAGCCCATGGCCCAGCTGCTGCTGGCCGAGAACTGCACCGTGACGATCGCCCATTCGCGCACCCGCGACCTGGCCGCGGTCTGCCGCCAGGCCGACATCCTGGTCGCGGCGGTCGGCCGGCCGGAGATGATCCGGGGCGACTGGATCAAGCCCGGCGCGACCATCATCGACGTCGGCATCAACCGCGTCCCGTCCTCCGATCCGGCCAAGGCGGCCGAGGGCCGGACCCGCGTGGTCGGCGACGTCGCCTTCAAGGAGGCCGAGGCGGTCGCCGGAGCGATCACGCCGGTGCCGGGGGGCGTCGGCCCCATGACCATCGCCTGCCTTCTGGCCAACACCTATGTCGCCGCCTGCCGGGCCGCCGGCGTCGAGCCCGAACGGCTCGACTGATGCGCCTGTCACATGGCCGCGCTTGAAGACGACCGCCGGTCGCTGATACCTGTTGCGGGAATTCCAGGGGGATCGAGCGATGACCGGACCGCGACGTCGATGGGTAGGCATGGGGGTGGTCTCGGCCATGGCGCTGGGCCTCGGCGGCTGCGGGGTCAACGCCATTCCGGAACAGCAGGAACGGGCGGAGGCCGCCTGGGCGGACGTCCAGAGCCAATATCAGCGCCGATCCGACCTGGTGCCCAACCTTGTCGCCACCGTCCAGGCCTCGGCCATCCAGGAGCGCACCACCCTGACCCAGGTGATCGAGGCCCGGGCGCGCGCCACCTCGGTCAACCTCGACGCCTCCGACCTCGATAATCCGCAGGCCTTCCAGCGGTACCAGGCCGCGCAGGGCGAGCTATCCAGCGCGCTGTCGCGCCTGCTGGTGACGGTCGAGGCCTATCCGCAGCTCCAGGCCAACCAGAACTTCCTGGCGCTCCAGTCCCAGCTGGAGGGCACCGAGAACCGCATCCAGATCGCGCGGCGCGACTACAACGAGGCCGTCCGCCAGTACAACACGACCCTGCGGGTGTTCCCGACGGTGATCTGGGCCAACACGATCCACTCCGGCTCGGAGCCCATGCAGCTGTTCACCGCGACGGCGGAGGCCCAGACCGCGCCGAGCGTGAACTTCAACCTCGACGCGCCGCCGGCCGCGGCGGGCGCGCCAGGCGGCGGTCAGCCGCCGGTGACGCCGGGCGCCGCCCCGGGGGCCTGATGGCGCTTTTCGCTCGATGGGCGGGGCTGGTCCTCGCCGCCGTCCTGATCCTCGCGCCCGGCGGAGCGGCGGCGCAGGACTTCCCGCCCCTCAGCGGCCGGGTCGTCGACGAGGCGGGCCTGATCTCGCCCGAAACCCAGGCGGAGCTGGAGGCCCGGCTGGCGCGGCTGGAGGCCGAGACATCGGACCAGCTGGTGGTCGTCACCCTGCGCGGCCTCGAAGGCTACGAGATCGAGGACTACGGCTATCGCCTGGGCCGCGCCTGGGGCGTCGGCCAGTCCGAGACGAACAACGGGGTCCTGCTGATCGTCGCCCCTGCGGAGCGCCGCGTGCGGATCGAGGTCGGCTATGGCCTGGAGCCCATCCTGACCGACGCCTGGTCGGCGCTGGTGATCCATGACGAGATCCTGCCCCGGTTCAGGACCGGCGGCTACGAGGCCGGGATCGAGGCCGGCGTGACGGCCATCGAGGGACAGCTTCGCGCCGATCCGGCCGAGGCGGCCGCGCGCGCCGCGGCGGTGGAGGCGCCCGGCGCCGAGGCGCCCGCCGGGCCGGCGATCATCATCGCCCTCGTCTTCCTGTTTCTGTTCCTGGGCCTGATCAGCGGCGGTCTCCGGGGCCGGCGGCGGCGCCCGAGCGGGGTCGGCACGGTCGTGCTGTGGACCGTGCTGGATGCTCTGGCCAGCAGCGGCCGGGGCGGTCGGGGCGGCGGATTCGGCGGCGGAAGCTTCGGCGGCGGCGGCTTCAGCGGCGGCGGCGGCGGTTTCGGCGGCGGCGGCGCCTCGGGGGGCTGGTGATGAAGATCAGGCCGGAAGACCAGGCGCGCATCGCCGAGGCCATCGCCCGCGCCGAGGCGACGACCTCGGGCGAGATCATCTGCGTGCTGGCCCGACGAGTGTCGGACTGGCGCGACGTCGCCCTGGCCTGGGCGGCGGCGGCGGCGCTGGTGCTGCCGCTGGGTCTGATCCCGCTGGGATTCGACGCCTCCTGGCTGCCCGGCCTGGGGGCCAACTGGGAGGCGGCGCACACCGCCGCGCGCGATCTCACCGTCGGACGGACGCTCGCCGCCTACGGCATCGTGCAGGCGGCCGTGTTCCTGTCGACCCTGCTGATCCTGCAACTGCCGCCGCTGCGGCGCTGGATGGTCCCCACCCCCCTGCGCCGGACGCGCGTCCACCGGGCGGCGATGGAGCAGTTCCTGGGGCACGGCATCCACGTCACCGAGAACCGCACCGGCGTGCTCATCTACGCCGCCTTGTCGGAGCATGTGGTGGAGGTCGTGGCGGACAAGGGCATCCACGCCAAGGTCGACCCCGAGCTGTGGGGCGAGCTGATCGCCGAGCTGGCGCTGGACCTGAAGCGGAACCGGCCGGCGGACGGCTTCGTGCGCGCGGTGGAGAGATGCGGCGTCGTGCTGGCCGAACACTTCCCGCCGGGCGCCATGAACCGTGACGAATTGCCGAACCACCTGATCCAGCTTTGACCCGCCGCGGGGTCGCGCCGCGGCCCGAAATCGCCTAGCAGGGCCGCGCATGCCCCGGCTGATGACCTACAACGTGCACCGCTGCGTCGGCACGGACCGCAAGCTCGACGTCGATCGGGTGGCCGCCGTGATCGCGGAGTACGAACCCGACGTCGTCTGCCTCCAGGAGCTGGACGTCGGCAGGGCCCGCACCGGCCATGTCGATCAGGCGGCGGCCATCGCCGAGCGCCTGAGCATGGCCTTCCACTTCCACCCCGCCATGCGGGTCGAGGCCGAGCAGTACGGCGACGCCATCCTGACCCATCATCCGGAGCGCCTGATCAAGGCGGACGCGCTTCCCACCGTCGCGGGCGTTCCGGGCCTGGAGCCGCGCGGCGCGCTGTGGGTGCGGCTGGACATCGGCGGCGTGGAGCTGAACGTGATCAACACGCACCTGGGGCTGGTGCCCAGGGAGCAGCGGCTTCAGGCCTCCGCCCTGGTCGGCAAGGCGTGGCTGAAGCACCCCATGATGCAGGGGCCGGTCATACTGACCGGCGACTTCAACGCCACCTCGATCACCCGGCCCTATCGCATCCTGGCGGCGCGTATGGCCGACGCCCAGCGGCGGCTCGGCAGAAAGCCGAGCGTGAAGACCTTCCCGTCCGCCTTCCCCGCCATCCGCATCGACCACGCCTTCCTCAGTCCGGAGATCAGGCCGACGGCGGTGACGGCGCCCTTCTCGCCGCTGGCGCGCACCGCGTCGGACCATCTGCCCCTGGTGCTCGATTTCGAGATCGAGGCTAGCTGACGTCGATGCGCTCGGTCTTGGGTCGTTGCGACCGGTTCCGCCGCAGCCAGGGACGGAACGAGTCCCGCGTCGAGACCGGGTCTCCCAGCTGCCACTCCGCCACCGTCTGCTGGAGGGCGGTCGGCCGATCCTCGCCGAGCAGACGCATGCGGCCCGACGACAACTTCTGGATCGCCTGCCCCGTGGAGCCCTCGAGCGCCTCCACCGCGCCGAACGCTTCGGCGGTCTGGCCTAGGAAGTGGGCGATCGAGCGATGGCGGAAGGTCCGCACAAAGGCCCGGCCGGCGTCGTCCTCGGGGGCGGCCGCCACGTCGCACTCGGTGTCGAATCCCATCGACCGGTTGTTGAGGTTGGTCGAGCCGATCCTGAGCAGCGCGTCGTCGATGATGCTGACCTTGGCGTGGACGATGATGCGCTCGCCGTCCTCGGTCAGGGGGCTGAAGGCGTAGAAGCGGCCATGCCGGTCGGCCTGCTCCAGGCGATAGAGGACCTCCGCGCGGGCGGTGTCCATGGTCATGCTGTCGAACCAGCTGGGGCTGCGGCCGGTGCTGACCAGCACCACCTCCGGGCCGTCGGGCTCACGTAGCCGCTCGGCCAGCGCCTCGGCGATCAGCGGCGAGGTGAAGTACTGGTTCTCGAAATAGATCAGCCGCCGCGCCCGTCGGATGCATTCCAGGTGCAGCGCCTCGTTCTCTCGCACCTCGGCTCGTCCCCGCCAGCCCGGCTCGGTCCGGGCGATGGCGACCGGGACGTCGCGCAGATCGGGGGCGACGGCCTCGGGCCACGGATCCTCGTCGGCCTCGACCGGAGCGGTGCGCTCCCAGGTGGCGCGGAACCAGCGCTCGCGCGCCAGGTCGGCCATGGCGCGCGCGGCCTCGCCGTCGAACATGCACATGGTCTCGTGCCGCGGCGGCGCGATCAGACCGGACGGCATGCACCGGCGAGGGTCGTCGTCCAGGTGCTCGGGCGTGTCCCATCGGTCGGTGGCGATGTCGCCGCCGCCGCAGAAGGCGAGGCGTTCGTCGATGATGACCGCCTTCTGGTGATGGCAGGCGCCGACGGGGCCGGGCGAATCGAGCCTGAACTCGACGATCCGCTTGCGAAACCAGGCCTGGGCGCGGTGCGGGTAGAAGCCCTGAGACGCCGCGATGAGGATCGGCGAACGCCAGATCAGGAGGCGAACGTCGAGGTCGGGATTGTGCCGGACCATCAGGCGCAGCCGTCGGCCGATCTCCGCATCCCGGCCCGTGTCGTAGGGATCAAGGCGCGTGCGCGGGTCGAACTGCCAGCCCAGGATCACCACCGAGCGCCGGGCCCGCGACAGCGCCTGGTCGAGGGCGTCGAAGTAGGCGGCGTTGTCCAGCAGAACGGCGAAGCGGTCCGCCCGAGCCGTGCGCCAGCAGGTTCTGCCCGGTTGCAGCCAGTCCCCTGCCTCGCCGTCGGCGCTGGCCGTCATGGTGCGAGAGCCCCTCCCCGTCCGTGTCCGGAAAGCCTTAACGGCTGACCCGTTCCCCGCTAGGGCGCAAACGTGACGTTTTCTTCATCTCGGCCGAGCTTGTCCTGATCGCGGCTTGAGCGCATACAGACGCCAGCGTTCGGCAGGGGAGGATGATGCAAGCGCTCATCGACCTCATAGCGGGTTTGGTGGCCTTGCTGGCGGCCTCCGCGCTCGCCCAGTTCGGCGTCGATCTGCGCCGCCCCGCCGACGACCAGCCCGAGGTCCGGCGCGTGGCCGACTGCGGCGAACGACGGACGCCTCCTGCGGCCGTCGCCGTGTCCCGTCCCCGGTGTTGAGGCGCTGAAGGGCTCGCTCGCCCTTCACGCAATCGGTTCAAGTCGCTAGGTTCGTGTCGCGCGCGAGCTCATTGCCGCATCGCGCCGCGCTTCCAATAGAGACCGGACGATGACAAGCCGCCAACGGCCGCCCCTCACGCTTCACGACCCTGAAGTCGAGCCCGAGGCGCATGCCGGGGCGGCGGCCCCCGCGCCCGAGGCGCCCGCCCGCCAGCCGGTCATGTCCGAACGCCGCCGTCGCAAGCTGGCCGAGGAGGCGCGCCTCAAGGCCGAGGCCGAGACCCGCGAGGCTTCGACGCCGGCGCCCGTCGCCGAGACGCCGCCGCTCGCCGATCCCGCCGCCGGAACCCCGCCCGCGCCGCGCGCAGCCGGCGAACCCGCCGCCGCACCCTCCGAAACCCCGACCCTGGTCCGCCCCACGCCGATCCGCGAGACCCGAGGCCCGGGCGTCGCCGCCTTCGTCGCGGCCGCCGTCTGGGCGGGCGGCGTGGCCAGCTGGCTCGCCTACGAGGTCGGATCGGGCGCGGTGGAGCTTGAGACGCTGCGGGTGGCGGTTTACGCCCTTCTGGCCCTCGCGCCCGCCGGGCTGATCCTCATCATCGCCCAGGCTCTGAGGCAGGGGGCCCGGCTGGCGGCGGAGATCCGACGGGCGCGGGAGCTGGCCGACAACCTGACCGCGCCGACCGCGCTGGCCGCCCGCCAGTCCGGGGATGTCCTGCAGGGGCTGCGGTCGGACATCGATCAGGCGGCGCTGGCCGCCGAGCGCGCCCGGAACGATCTGACCCTGCTGCGAGAGACGCTCGGACAGGAGACGCAGCGCCTGAACGACGCGGCGGAGACGGCGGCCCGTACCGCCCGGCGCCTGTCGGAGCAGCTCGCGGCGGAGCGGGAGGCGATGAGCAGCCTCGGTGGTCAGCTGGACACGCAGGCGACGGCGGTCGTGGACGCTGTGGAGCGGCAGTCGCGCATGGTCGGCGACGCCTCCGACCTGGCGCAGACCCAGCTTCGCGAGGCGGAGGCCGCCCTGGCCGCCCGCGCCGCCGATCTGGCCGCCGCCGCCCAGGAGGCGCAGGACGCCGCGCGGCTGGCCGCCGACGATCTGGCGCGGCAGACCATCAGGCTTGAGAACGCCGGGACCGGCGTCGCCGAACAGATCCAGTCCGTCGAGGAGGGGCTGGGCCAGCAGCGCGCCGCCCTGGTCTCCGCAGTGTATGCGCTGCGCACCGAGCAGGAGGACTTCTCGGCCCAGGTCGAGAGCCAGCGCGCCCAGCTGATCGACCAGCTGTCGCAGACGCGCACGGCGGCGGGCGAGCTCAGCGACCTCTCCCGCCGCGCCGGGGAGACCCTGGGCGAACTTGTGGAGGCCGCCGGAGATCAGTTCCGCGCCCTGATCGAGCTGTCGGCCCGCGAGGCGGACGAGTTCGACGCCGCGACCAAGGTGTCGCTCGACAAGTTCGACGCCGTCGCCGCGGACGCGCGCGACCGGCTGGTCGAGGAGACGCGCCGCGCCCTCGAGGCCTTGTCGGCGACGGCTGAGGATGCGCGACGCGCCGCCGACGCGGCCGCGGAGCAGGCCCAGGTGCGGGCCGACCGGCTGGGCGAAGCCCTGTTCGACGCCGCCCAGAAGGCCGACGCCGCCGCCGACGCACGGCTGGAGGAAGCCCGGCGCCTGGCGACGGACGCCGCCGAACTGGTCGACATCGCCGGCCAGGAAGCCGTGGCGCGGCTGGAGACCACGCTCGCCCGCCTCACCGCGTCGCTGGACGACATCCGGCAGTCCGTGGCCGAGGTCGATCAGCGCGCCCAGCGGCTGCCCGAAACGGCTCACGCCCAGATGCAGGCGATCCGCGAAACGGTGGAGGCCGGGCTCGCCGCCCTCGCGGAAGCGGCCCGCCGCGCCGCCTCGGACACGGAAGCGCTCGAGGCCGGCTTCCAGGAGCGTGTCCGGCGAAACTACGACATGCTGACCGAAACGGTGCGGCTGATGGGCGTCGTCTCCGGCGATCCCGCGCCGCGCCGACCGGTTATCCGGGCCCCGGACGTCGGGGCGGCCGACCTTCAGCTGCCGGAGGCCCGGCGGGGGTCTCGGGAACCGGCCCCCGAGCCGCCCGCGCCCGGCCGTTCCGAGGCCGGCCGTTCCGAATCCCGCAGGGACGAGCCGTCGCGCGGCTTCGGCCTGCGCGGCCGTCTGCGGCTGGACGCCGGCGAACCCCCGGCGAGCGGTTCGGAGAAGGGGCCGCTGGACTGGAGCGATCTCGGCGCGACGGACGAAGCGCCGCTCGAGCTGGACGCCCCACTGGCGCCCGCCGGCCCGTCGCCCGACGCGGCGGCTGTGCGCGATCGCGTCACCCAGGCGATCCGCCGCATGGGGGTCGATCCCAACGCGCTGCTTCCCCGGGCGCGGGTCGAGGACGCCGCCTCGGCGCTGGCGGCGGGCGACGCCGACGCCGCCCGGCAGATCGTCAGGCGCGTCGCCCCGGCGGCGGTCCGCAGCGTGTCGCGGCGGGTGCTCAGCGATCCCGCGCTGCGCGCCGATGTGGAGCGGCACGTGCGGGCCACCGCCCTGTCCCTGGCCGAGGCGGCCCGGAGGGGCGACGCCACGGCGGTCTCTGATCAACTGTTGACGGACGCGGGGCGCGCCTTCCTGCTGCTGGACGCCGCGGTCGGCGATCTGGCCTGACGCCCTTCGGGCACACCGGCTTCGGCCCGGCCGGGCGTGGGCGCTTTACGGGTTGACGGACAAGTGGTCCTCGCATCAGGTTCACGGCGACGTCACGAACTCGTCAATGTCGCTGAGGACTCATGTTGGAGCCGTTGGTCGAGATCGACGCCTTGCGTCGGCCGCAGGTCGGCGTCTGCGCGGTGGGCCTCGAGGTGCCGGCCGGTGAGGGCGGGGACGGGCTCTGGGACGGGTTCTCCGCGTCCGACGACGCCGAAATCGAAACCGCCGAGATGTTGGTGAGGGGCATCTCCGGCGGGCGGTGGCATGCGCTGCTCATCGTCGCGAAGGGACGCGCGGGCGGACCCCTGCGTGTGCAGCTGCGTGCCGAGAACCGCTCCGCCGACGGCCCGGGTCGCCTGTTTCCGACAGGTCCGGCGATGGCGCGCGCCACCGCCCCCGCCGCCGAACTGGTGCGCGCCTTTCAAGGCGCCGGCTTCGAGACGGAAGCTTCGTCGGAAGGGCCGTGCGATACGGCGGGAGCCCTTCTCTTCAGGACCCTGCTCGCGCTCGCGGACTGCTCGGACGCGCCTCCGGTCGGCCTGGTCCGGGTGCCTGCCGACGCGTCGGGCGAAGCGGTCGATCGAATGATCGGGATCGGCGCTCCGGTGATGGCGCGGCGGCTGGCGCCTCTGCGTCAGGTGGTCGTCGGCTGACCTCCCAATCGGCTCCGGACGATCCAAGCCGCGGCCGCCCCACACAGAACCATGGCGCTCATGGCGAGGTACCCCAAGGCGCCGACGTGGTCATAAAGCGGGCCCGCGATCGCCGTGGCCAGGCCGATCAGCAGCCCCGACGACAGGGCCGACGACAGGGTCTGCGCCGACGTCTGATGCTCGGGCGCGCTCAGCCGCTCCACGATCTCCAGCCCGGCGAGAAAGACCGCCGCGAAGCTGAGCGCATGCAGCGCCTGGAGCGGCCACAGCATCCATTCCGGCGGGGCGGCGGCGAACGCGGTCCAGCGGATCAGTCCGGCGACCACGCCCAGCGCCAGGATCACGCCGGGACCGACGCCATGCCGCCGCCGCAAGGGCTCGATCCACCACATCCAGGCCACCTCGGCCGCGACGCTGAAGGCCCACAGCAGGCCCGTGGTCTGTTCGGACACGCCCCTCGCCTTCCACTCGATCGCCGAGAAGGCGTAGTAGAATCCATGGCTGCCCTGGACCGCGCCGACCGCGAAGATGGCTGTCAGGAAGGTGCGGTCCCTGAGCAGGACGCCCAGCCCCGCGAACCGATCCCCGCCGGCCGGCTGGCGGTCCCGGACCGGCTCGGCGGGCGCGCGCCAGGCCGCCAGCGCCGTCAGCGCGCTCGCCGCCGCGATCCAGACGATCACCACATCGCTCGGGGCCCTGAGCAGCAGCGCGCCCATGACCACATTGGCGACCACGAAGGCCAGCGAGCCGGCGCTGCGGGTCGGTGCGAAGGCGAAGTCGAATCTGCGCCCCAGCCTGAGGGTGAGGACGTCGGTCAGGGGGATCATGGCCGCCGCCGCGGAGGCGGCGACGAACCAGATGGGAAGCCATAGGAAGAAGCCGTCCACGAGGCCGGCCGCGCCATAGGCGAACGCGGCCACGAGGCCGAGGACGACGATCGGCGTCCGGCGCAGGCGAAACCGGTCCGCCCAGACGGCGAGCGCCGGTCCCACGACCAGCCGGGCCAAGGTGGGGGCGGCCAGCAGCGCGCCGATCTCCGCGCCGCTCAGACCCTGGTCCCGGAACCACAGGCCCGCGAACGGCAGGCTCACGCCGGTGGCGCCGAAGAGCAACACATAGACCACGGCCATGCGGCGCGACGCGTTCATCGGCGCCCGATAGCAGACTTTCACAAAGTCGTCGGCTAGGCTTCATTTCGATGACTATGGATCGCCCGCTCGCCCTGTTCGCCGCGCTCAGCGGCGCCATGGCCGTGGCGCTGGGCGCCTTCGCGGCTCACGGCGCGGGTCCCCAGATGAAGTCCCTGCTGACCACCGGCGCCCACTATCAGGGGCTTCACGCCGTCTTCGCCCTGGTATGCGCCAGCGCCGGCCGCCCGGCCCTCGTCGGAATCGCAGGCTGGGCCGGGGCGGCGGGCGGCTTGATCTTCGCCCTGGCCCTGTCCGCCATCGCCGTGCTGGACCTCTCCGCCATCGGCGTCGTCGCCCCCGTCGGCGGACTTCTCATGATCGCCGGATGGCTGATCCTCGCCGTCGCGATCCTGCGGCCGGCTCCACACCAATCGTAATCCGCGCCGCATCAGGAGTTCGTCCGCAGCATGGCCTTTCAGTCGTCAACCACGCCGCGCCGCGACCTCTTTCCGGAGATCGAGCCCTTCGCCAGCGGCTTCATGCCGACCAACGGCGTCCACCAGATCTACTATGAGGAGTGCGGCAACCCGAACGGCGTGCCGGTGGTCGTTCTTCACGGCGGACCGGGCGGCGCGGTCAATCCGGGCATGCGGCGATACTTCGATCCCAAGCGGTATCGCATCATCCTCTTCGACCAGCGGGGCTGCGGACGCTCCACGCCCAACGCCTCGCTCGAGGACAACACGACCTGGTCGCTGATCGACGACATCGAGCGTCTGAGGGAGCGGTGCGGGGTCGATCGGTGGGTGGTCTTCGGCGGCTCCTGGGGCTCGACCCTGTCCATGGCCTACGCCATCACCCATCCGGAGCGGGTGCGCGCGCTGGTGCTGCGGGGCATCTTCCTGCTGACCCGCAAGGAGCTGCACTGGTTCTATCAGGACGGCGCCTCAATGCTCTTCCCGGACGCGTGGGAACGGTTCATCGCCCCGATCCCCGAGGCCGAGCGCGGCGACCTGATGGAGGCCTACTTCCGTCGCTTGACCGGCGACGACCGGGAGACGCAGCTGCGCTGCGCGGTCGCGTGGTCGTCCTGGGAAGGCGAGACCGTGTCGGTCGAGGGACCGGCTGCCCGACCGGACAAGTTCGTCGATCCGGAGTTCGCGCTCGCCTTCGCCCGGATCGAGTGCTGGTACTTCAAGAACGCCGGCTTCTTCCCCGAGGACGGCTGGCTGCTGAATAACATCCAGCGCATCCGGCATCTGCCGTGCTGGATCGCGCAGGGGCGGTTCGACGTGGTGACGCCGATGTCCGGCGCCTGGGCCCTTCACCGGGCGTGGCCCGAGGCCAGGCTCGAGATCGTCCCCGACGCCGGGCACGCCTCCAGCGAACCCGGCATCGTCGACAGCCTGGTGCGCGCCACCGACTGGGCGGCCGGCCTGTAGCTCAGACGGGCTCGGTCTGCTCGACCAGTTCGTCCAGGCGAAAGCCGATCCGGCGCGCCTCGCGCTCCTGCGGCTTCGGCAGGGCGTTCAGCAGGACGTTGACCTGACTGTAGTGCTGCACCAGGCGCACGGGTCGGCCGTCCGGCGTCCGTCCGAAGAACAAGAGCAGGTCCGGGCCCCAGAAGCCGAGGTCTTCGAACTGCATGACCTGATCGCCGGGCAGGCCGGTCAGGCGCGCACCCACCTCCTCGTCGGGATTGAGCCCGGCCTCGAACTCCCGGATCAGTCGGGACAGGCGGACGAAGGTCCACTCCGCCGGGTTGTCGCGGGCGTGAACGCCGTCGGCCAGGCCCTGGGTGTTGGCGGGTTCGCCGGCCACCGGGCGGGGGCAAGGCGCGAACATGGCCGGATCGGCCTTGGGGATGGGCGTGTCGCTCATCCCCGCATCCTAGATCACGCCCGCATCAAGATCACACCCGGTCAGCTCGCCGCCCATCGCCTCAGCAGCGCCCCAATCGCCTTGTCGAGCGCCATCCGGCCGGCGGGATCGTGAGCGGCGGGCCAGGCGGCGCGCGCCTGCTCCAGATCCCAGAGGACCTCCCGCGCGGACGGGTCTCGCACCTGGCTCTCGATCCATCCCACGAACGCCAGCCGACGCCCGCGCTCGACAGTCGTGACCTCATGCACCGCCCCCGAGGGGTAGAGGATCAGGTCCCCCGGCGGCAGGCGGATCTCCGTGTCCTGGAGCGGCGCGTGGATGCGCAGGGCTCCGCCATCGTAGGCGTCGGGCGGCGTCAGGAAGAGGGTGAAACTCAGGTCCGAGCGGAGGCGCGCGTCCTCGCCGCCCATCAGGGCGTTGTCGACGTGCGGCCCGTAGCCGCCCCCGACGTCCGTGCGGCTGAGCAGCAGTCGGCTGAGCCGGCGCGGCCGCGCCGCCAGGGCGACGATCGGATGGGAAAGGATGCGCTTTCGGACGAAGGCTTCGAGCGCCTGGCCCCGGGCGCTGGTCAGATCGGCCTGCTCGTTGCGCTTGACCTCGCGCGCGGCGGGCCCCGCCGTCTCGTGCCCGGGACGCCAGTCCAGCGCTTCGATCTCCGCCAGCGCCCACGCCAAGGCCGCGTCGTCCAGAACGCCGCCCGCGATCAGAAGCACGCCAGCCTCCTGCGAACCAGTTGCAATCTCATGAGGCGTCCTATAGTTCGACCCAAACGATCACGCAAAGGGCCCCTTGTCATGTCGACCTTCAAGCGCTGGACCGCACTGGGCGTCGGAGCCGCCCTGATCGCCGGCTGTTCCGAACAGGGCCAGCCTGCGGCGCCGGCCGCGGACCCGGCCACGCCTGCGTCGACCTCTGGGGAAGGCGAAGGCGGCGAAGGCGGTGAGTCGGGCGAGGGCGGCGTCGACGTGGCTGCGGCCGCGACGGATCCCGTCGTCTTCCTGTCGGCGCTGGCGCTGGTCGAGGCCCATGTGCGCGCCGCCGAGGCCGCCGCCATCGCCGGCGAGCGCCAGGCGGCCGCCGAAATGTTCGCCCATCCGGTCTCGGAGGTGCTGGTCGACATCGCCCCCGCCTTCCAGACCCTGGGCGTCCCGTCGCTGGATGATCGCCTCATCGCCGCGTCCGGCGCGGTGGCCAACGGTGCGGACGAGGCGACCGTGCGCCGTCACGCCCGCGAGATACTCGCGGCGCTGGACGCGGCCGAGGCGCGAGCCCCCGACGGGGGCGCGGCCAACCCTGACGTGATCGCCCGCGTCATTTCCGACCAGATCGACCGCGCCGCGCTGCAATACGCAACGGCGCGGGGCAGCGAAGCCTATGAGCCCTATCTCGACGGCTATGGTTTCAGACTGACTGCGGAAGCCTGGAACGAGGAAGAAGGGGCCGCCGTGCGTCGCGCCCTGCCGCAGGCGGCCACAGCCATCGACGCCGCCCTCGCGCGGGTCGTCGCCGCCTATCCGCAGGCGACGCGTCCGGCGAACCTTACGGCCGACCCCGGAGCGCTGCTGGCGGCCTCCTCGGCCGTTAAACTTGCGCTGTCGAACTGACGGCGAGTGGTGAGCCCCCTGGGACTCGAACCCAGGACCCTCTGATTAAAAGTCAGATGCTCTAACCGACTGAGCTAGGGGCTCTCGCTTTATACTCAACCACTTAGGTCGAGCTATCCAGAACCGGTTTGTCGCCGGTTTGTAGGTGGCGTTCGTGCTTCATTCGGGACAGCAGGTCAAGGGCGACCGCATCGCTCGAGACATACTTCGTCAGCAGGGCGTCCACGGCCTCCTCCGACCAGGCGAAGATCGTCGCCAGATCACGCTTCGGAGAGCCCGCGATGAACATGCGGGTGCAGGCCGTGCCGCGCAGGTCGTGGAAGTGCAGATCGGTCAGGCCCGCTGCGAGCTTGGCCCGGCGGAACATCGTCTTGAACCCACCGGGCGTCCACGGCGCCCCGGACGCATTGGTGAGGACGATGGGGCCTCGCTTGGGGATGGCCGCCAACACCGACCGGGCCTCCGGCGTAAGCGGGATCACGGCCTGACGCTTGCGCTTACGGGTGCGGCGCACGATCCCGTGCTGGCCTATCTCGCTCCAGGTCAGCTTCAACAGATCGCCGGTCCTGAGCCCGATTTCGGCAGCCAGCTTGACGCCATGGCCGATCTCCGGCGTGGCCTCTTTCAGCAACTTCGCCAAATCCTCGTCGGTCCATATGAGGTCGGCCCGGTCGGCGTCGTAGAGGCGCGGCACATCCTCGGTTGGCCTAGCCTTCGTCAGCCCCCTACCCCGCGCCCATGCAAACAGACGGCTGACGGACTGCATGGCGTAGTCCGCAGCGCGGGGCCGGTCGGCGTAGTCGTCGCGCCAGTCGACCAGATCGGCCTTGGTCGCGGGCTCATCGAACAGGCGGACCTTCCAGTCTCCGAACTCCGCATCGAAGCTGTCGAGATAGCGGGTGTATTCGCGCTTGCTGGACTCCCCGAGCTTGGCCCATTCCGGCGACGCCTTGAACGCGACGATCAAGCCCCGGATATAGGCCTTGTCCTCAACCACTCGGATCGGCCGGCGCGCGCTCTCCAGGGCTTCCAGGGCGGCGCTCTGGCCTAGCAGGCGCTCCAGATCGGCGTTGGCGTCGGCGAGAGTTCTCCCCTCCCCTCTGGCGACCAGCGGCCCGGTGCGCCAAGCGTAAGCATAGACAGCGATGCGCCCTCCGCTAAGCCGCTTCGTCGCCTTGTGCAGCCCGACCAGCCTTGCGCGCACGTCTGCGCTCCCTCGCCCGCGTGAGGTCGTCATCTGCATCCTCGTTGACTGCGGAGGTCAAGACCCGCACCGTGCCGTCAGGGCACACCTCGACCCCCGTCACGCAAAGGCCGAGCTTCTGAATGGCCTTGACGGTCTTGCTGACGGAGGCGCGCGCGGTCATCTCCAGACCCCCCTCCCCTCGCGCCGGGCCTGAGCCTCGGCGCGGGCTTCCGCAATGGCAAAGTCGCTCATGCTCTTCCCGCTCATCTCGTGGTCTCCTTAGGGTCGGGGGTGGCGAACGGGGTCATGCGGCGGTTCCGAACAGGTCGTGGTCGGCAGATTGGGGGCTAGCCCATAGGACCTTGTGACCGAGCCCCTTCTTTTCCCAAGGGCGTGACCGCAGCCGTTCGCAGACGGCGGGGATGAGGTCGCGCAGCGGCATGGTATCGGCGATGTGCTGTCGAAGCTGCTCGCACCCGCCCCTGAGCCCGCCCGCAATGAACTTCAACTCGTCAGCCCAAAGCGCCTGCAAAAGCTGGGCGGGTGCCGTAGGAAGTAGGCGGGGCTCGTTCCTGTAACTGCCAGATGGCACGACCACCTGATCTCCTTCGACCGCGAGAATGCCCCATGCGTCGTAGGTGACGACCTCGCACTTCTTCGCCAGCGATGGCGCTGGCAGTAGCCACATGCGCTGCGCCGCCTTAGAGTAGAGGGCGCTCTGGAGCTTCAGCCGGGTGGGGCTGTCGCCGTCGCCCTTGACCTCAACCCCGATGATCTCGGCGGGCCGGACGGCAGCAAGGTCAATGAGTGCACCGCCCCATGTGCCGACGCTGAACTCGCGAATGATGAGCGCGTCGGGGTAGCGCTCGCAAAGCCAGTCTGACGCCATGGCCGTCAAGCGGGCGGCGGGATACGATTCCCCCATCACCCCTCCTCCTTCGCTCTGAGTTTTGCGCCGTTCCCACGTGGGCGCCTTGATCGCTGGGGCTCTAGCCGCGCGGGCACACTTCTGAGAGCAGAACTTTTGGGGCTTCGCCTGGGCTGGTCTCAGCGTGCGAGCCGCCCCGCAATGCGGACAAGTGTGAACAACCGCCGTCATTCGGCACCTCCGCAGTACGCGGCATAATGCCGAGCGGCGGCTTCGTAGGGATCAACGCCCACCAGCGCCCAGAAGGGTCGCTCTCCGAGAACGTCGCCCTGAATCCGGTGATGCTCCGCGCAGAGCGGATTGCAGTGCCGGTCGTGGTTTTTGGCCTGTCCTCCGGCGCTATTGGGGTAGCGGGCGTCGCGATAGCGAATGTGGGCCGCTTGTATCGGGCCGGCGCATCCGCCAAGCGCGCGGGCTTCGCAGGGCTGACGCCTAACGTAGGCCAGGAAGCCCTTGTCCTTGATCCGCGGCTGGCGCTGGCCCTTCCCTGACGGACGGAACCCGCGCTGGATCTTCGGCGCCGCCTTCTTCGGGGCGAGCGCCTTCTTCTCCGCCTTGAGGCGGGCCATGTCGCTGTGGATGTCCGCCAGGGTCCGGGTCATGCGGCCTCGTCGTCGGGCTGGGCGTCGACCTCGGCGGCCTTGGGCTTGAGCTCGCTGTCCTTGACCTCGGCGTAGAGGGTCCGCTGTTCGGGCGTCAGGCGCTCCCACCAGGCCACCAGCGCGGCGCTTCCTCGGATCGCGGCTTCACGACCCTCCTCGAGCAGCGGGTCGGCCGGGATTGGCTCGATGTGGGCGTCGGTCATATCGGCTTCGGAGTCGTCGAACAGGGCCGTGGCGCGCGCCGGCCCGACGTCGGTGATCGTCTCCTCAATCACCTCGCGCTCGTCGGGGGACTCGATGCCCAGCACGACTTCGGGGCAGAAGGCGCGGGCCCAGTTGCGGGCGCCGTAGTAGCGGAACTGCTGGTCCTGGTCGGAAAACCATAGGGGCGAGTTCTTGACCTTGATCTGGCCGAAGGTCGGACTGCGATAGACCGACGGCTGGTCGTTGCCCTCCAGGGTGCCGGAGACCACGACGCGGCGGGTCGCCCCCTCCCCCTCGAACTCGAACTTCAGCCGCCCTTTCATGGGCGCCCGCTCGTTGATGAGGGCGTGGATCAGCTGCGCCTCATAGGCCACCCGCTCCTCGCCGGGCTTGCGGCCGGGCACGACATAGGCCTTCTGCGCGACGGCTAGGGCCGACATGCCCCATTCGGCCGCCTGCCAGGCGATGGCCTTGCACAGATCGGGCTGGCCTCGGAAGGCCGGCGGGACCGCCGCACCTGACGCAGCGAGCATCTTCGCCGCCAGTTCCAGCTGTTCGATCGGCGCGGGCAGCGCGTCGCCGCGCCCGCCCATCGGGGTCGGTAGGTTCGTCGTCATGCGGCTTGCTCCCATCGCTTGGCGCCACGGCTGGTGATGGACGGGCTGAACACCACGTCCTCCATTCGGATCAGGCCTCTGTCCTCGACCCACAGGGCGTCGTCGCCGAAGCGGTCGCGGTAGCGGCGGAAGGCGTCGCGGGCGTCGCGGACCATGCATTGCGCCGAAGCCAGCACGAGGGACGAAGACGGCAGCTCGCAGACATCGACTTCTGGACAGCCGACGGTCTGGATCGTGACCCATGTCCATGCGGCCTTGGGGTGTTCGGCGACGCGGCGGATGAACGTCAGGTCCGATGACTGCGGCTCTTCACCGGGGCCGCGATAGACGGCTCCGGCCTCGACAAGGGCGGGGATGGCTTCGCGCGCCAGCCCGTAATGGGCAGCCTGCATGTCGTAGCCGAACCGGTGAACGGCGGAGGCGAAGGCGTCGATCACCTCCCGCCCGTCGGGGCACGCGAACGTCTTCACGTCGACCGAGGCCTTGATCCGCAGGTAGTCGAAGCGGGCCTTGAGCCGCACGCCGTCGTCAGCGGTCCAGATGACCGACACCTCGGGGTGGCCTCCAGTCAGGACCGCCGATCTGATCGACTTGCCGCCCAGGCTGGCCCGCTCGGCGTCGAGCATGGACCCGATCAGCCGGATGGTGGCGAACCAGCGCTCGGACACGACTTCACGGCCGGCGATCACGCGCTCCCGTCCGTCGGCCCAGTCATCGGACAAGGGGCCGATGCCCAGGGCTCGGCAGACGTGGACGAAGTCCGGCCGCTTCCACTTCGAGGGGGCCGGCATGTCGGTAGGTGGCGTCAGCCCGCTCTCGCGGATGGCGTCGCGCATCTCCTCCACAGTCTTGAGCAAACCCTCCGGCGGCGTCGGCTCCACACAGTGACGCGCGGCGAACACCTCCGGCCCCTCCAGCACCATCGTGTGGACCGCCTTCCCGAACCGCTTGGCGGCGCTGTCCTCGGCGTCCTCATCGTCGCCCAGGCCGATGCTGGCGCGGAAGTCCCGCAGGCGCTCGAACTGCCACTGGATCGGCGAGATGTAGAGGCGCTTGATGTCGCCGGACCCCAGCGCCGGGTGGGCATGATAGGCCTCTTCGTCCAAGCCGAAGTAGATCCCGTCGGGCAGGTGGTCGTCGTTCGCCGGAGGGGTCATGCGCGCACCGGCATGGCCGGGATGTCGAAGGCCGCAGGTCTGGGCGCGCGCGGCCGATAGATCGGCTCTTCGGTGATGGTGATCCGGCGAAGGTGCAGGCCGTCGTGGCGGTAGGCGTTCTCCCGGACCCAGGCCTTGCCTGCTTCACGATCGGAGAAGGTGTAGAGCTTCACGCCACGGGCATTGACGGCGGCGTAGTCTGTGCGGAGGTGGCAGAAGGCCGGGGTCATGTCAGGCGGCCTCCGGCTCGGCGGCGGGCTCCCACGGCGCCGGGATCAAGCGCGCGTCGAAGAGCCGGATGAACTCGTCAGCGCGAGTCCGATAGATTGCGAACTTGCCCGTCATCTCCGATGTGGAGTTGACCCCGAACGCCACGTGCATCGGGCAGTTGGACCAGTCGTGGCAGTCCCAGGCGCCGGCCGCGCGAATGTCGTCGAGCGTCTTGCCGCCAGCTGTCAGGAGCGCCGGGACGACATCTCGCTTGTATTGAGCGAAGGTCAGGCCATCGGGCATGATCATGTCGTCGAGGTTTTTGGCCCCGCGCAGGTTGGCCTCGCGCAGGTCGGCCCGGCTCAGGTTGGCCCGGCTCAGGTAGGCCTCGCTCAGGTCGGCCCGGCTCAGGTCGGCCTCGCTCAGGTAGGCCCGGCTCAGGTAGGCCCCGCGCAGGTTGGCCCCGCGCAGGTCGGCCCGGCTCAGGTAGGCCCCGCGCAGGTTGGCCCCGCGCAGGTCGGCCCGGCTCAGGTCGGCCTCGCGCAGGTCGGCCCGGCGCAGGTTGGCCCCGCGCAGGTCGGCCCGGCTCAGGTCGGCCCGGCTCAGGTCGGCCTCGCTCAGGTAGGCCCGGCTCAGGTAGGCCCCGCTCAGGTTGGCCCCGCGCAGGTAGGCCCCGCTCAGGTCGGCCTCGCTCAGGTTGGCCCCGCTCAGGTTGGCCTCGCTCAGGTTGGCCTTTGCCTTGACCGCCCATCGGACAGCGAGGCCCAGCTTGATCGACACCGGAGCGTCGGGCGCGCAGTCGATTTTGGCGATCACCTGGACCTCGTTGGTCCAGCGGTTGCGGATTTCGAAGGGGATCACTTCAAGCTCCAATGCAGATGATGAGGAGGCACAGGACCAAGGCCGCCACGGTCATTCCGGCGAACTGGATGAGGGCGTAGGACCAGCGGGCCCATTGCGGGCCGGAGAGATTGCGGAGGGTGGAGCGGATCATGCCGCTCTCCCCTGTTCAGAGACGCCAGCGCCGGAGCCGGGGGAGCGGAGCACATGCGGCTCGGGCTCGTATTCCCGGACGGCCTTGATGCAGGCCCGCAGCGCCCGGATGGCTTGCAGGTTCATGTCCTGCAGGATGTCGGCGGTGTCGGGGTCGCTCTGGCCGTAGGTGGCCTCGACGCGGGCGATGTCGGCGGCGATGTCGGCGATCCGGCGCTGGGCCATCGGGACCGAAAACACCTGACCGGAGGCGTTGACAATCCGGCCTTCGACCACCTGATACCGGCCGATGTAGGGGACCGGCCCGGCGCCCGGCTTCACCGTGATGGCGCTCATGATGCGCGCGAGAGGGGCGGAGACGTGTTCCATCACGCGCCCCCCTTCTGCAGGGTCGGCATCTTCGCGACGGCGGCCTCGATTCTGCCGAGACACCTCTTGATGTTACCGATCTCGTGGCGGGCGGCATCGGCATAAACGCCGTAGCCGCAGCGCTCCGCATCCGCGAGGCTGATCGCTAGCCCGACGCAGTGGTCGGCAAGCGAGCGCGCCTCGATAACGGGGGAGATTTCACGGGCCATCACGCGGCCTCCGCCAGCTTGGCCGTGTCGTTGGCCGGCAGCTTTCGACGAGCGCGCTTCTTCGGCCCCAGCACCGGCTTGAACCACGCCGGGAACGCCTGCTCATTGCCCCCGCGCATCGGCATCAGGACGCCGAACACGTCTGGGATGTAGGGGAACAGGACCAGGGCTGGATCGCTGTCGCTCAGGGCAATCACGCGGATGCCCTGATAGGCTGTTGGGTTCAGCCGTTCCGCGACCTTGCCGAACGATCCCAGGTAGTGCGGATTGAACGTGGCGTGAGCGGCTGGCGCCTTGGTCTTGATCAGGTCCAGCAGGGGCGTGAACGCCCGCTGCCAGCTGATCCAGTCGCCCGCCGACGTAAGCCCCGTCAGCTCCGGTTGATCGGCGACCAGAACATGGCCTTCAGCGGTGACGGTAAGCGCCTGATCGCCCTTCACAGACCTTAGGGCGCGCCTCAGCGCCTTGTCGGCGAGGATGATGCGAGGTTCGGCGCAGACGCCGGTCTCGTCTCGCACGACCACGAAACGGTAGCCGTCGGTGGCGAGCATTACGGCGCCGCCCTCGGGGTGCGGCTGGACATAGACGCCGCGCAAGCTGGGCCGAAAGTCGTCGGTCGAGGCGCAGGTCGCGGCGGCGTCGAACAGGCGGGCGCGGATGCGGATGATCTCGCTCATCTCACGCCACCTCCGCCAGATCAGCAGACCGGGCCGCGTTCAGCTCAGCCAGCCATTCAGCCTGACGCCGCTCCACGTCCCACAGAACATCGTCGCCGCGCTCGACGCGGGACAGCTGCCAGAGCGCCCACTGGAACTCGGTCATCCGCCCCGAAGGGTTGCCGGCCGCGACGTGTTCGTAAGCCTTCGTGGCGCTGCCCCAGGCCAGGGCATACCGGCGGGCCTCAGCCGTCGCCGTCGCCTCATCCATGAGTTCCGTGGCCATCGAGAGCGTCACGCTCGCCCTCGCGCCCGATTGGACTGCCGTCTGCATCAGGCGACCTCCACCATCTTGCCGCCCTCGGCGCGATACCAGGTGTCAGGCTTGATGCCGTCCTCACCGACGTAGCCGACAGCGAACCGAATGCGTTTACCGTCGTGGTAGGGGATGCAGATCGCCCCGCCCGCACCAGCCTTCACCCACGCATCCCTGCCGGCGCAGGCGACAACAGCGTCCTTTCCAGACGCTTCGATCCGGGCGAGGTCGCCACTGGAGCCGATCTGGGCGGAGTCGCCGCTGGAGCCGATCTGGGCGCGGTCGCCACTGGAGCCGATCCGGGCGTAGTAGCCACTGGAGCCGATCCGGGCGTAGTGGCCGCTGGAGCCGATCTGGGCGCGGTCGCCACTGGAGCCGATCCGGGCGCGGTCGCCACTGGAGCCGATCTGGGCGGAGTAGCCACTGGAGCCGATCCGGGCGTAGTAGCCACTGGAGCCGATCCGGGCGTAGTAGCCACTGGAGCCGATCCGGGCGTAGTGGCCGCTGGAGCCGATCCGGGCGTAGTGGCCGCTGGAGCCGATCTGGGCGGAGTAGCCGCTGGAGCCGATCTGGGCGGAGTCGCCACTGGAGCCGATCCGGGCGTAGTAGCCACTGGAGCCGATCTGGGCGGAGTAGCCGCTGGAGCCGATCTGGGCGCGGTCGCCACTGGAGCCGATCTGGGCGCGGTCGCCACTGGAGCCGATCTGGGCGTAGTGGCCGCTGGAGCCGATCTGGGCGTAGTGGCCGCTGGGATGATCACCCTTGGCCCGCGTCGCGGCGATCACCCAATCCACGGCAGCGCGGATCATGTCAGACAGCCGAACCTCGGCCCCGATGGTGATGCGACCCCCGGCGACCTTCGTGTCATCGCCGTGGCGGGCAAGCTCACCGCTGAGGGTCACCCTGGCGAAGCGGTTACCCTCGCCGAGGCCGTAGTAGCCCCACACATCCATGGGGTTCTCGCAGGCGTGGAAGCCGCTGTGACACGCCTCCACCCTGCCGGTGTGCTCATAGGTCTTGCCGACCTCGAACTGATAGCCCCGGCATTGGAGGTTCTTGTCGAAACCCTTCCAGGCGACGACGGGCTGTTCCGTCGCGGCGGGCTCTGCGGTCTTGCGCTTGGGCATGTCGTCGCCTCGTCAGTTGATGAGGCGGTTGTGCATGACTGCACGGCCCATGTCAATGCACAAATGCACGGTCTCTGCGCATCCCGCATCGGTTAACGTCTGTCCGCACAACCCGGACGGGTCAGGAGGGCACATGAAGCGAGTGATGGTGATGGCGGCGCTGGGCGTCGCCGTGATGGCGAGCGGGTGCGCGACTAAGCGCTATCCCATCGCGACGGCGTGGTCGCAAGCCGAGGCGGAGGTCATGGACTGCAACCAGCTTCGGCTAGAGATGATCCGCGCGCGCCAGGTCGAGACCCAGATCGCAGAGACCGCCGACTTCGACTGGCGGTCGGTCGCGGGCTTCCTCGGCGACTATGGCATCGGCAACGCCATGGCGAAGTCCGACGCCGACCGCGCTATCCGTCAGCGCATAGCGGGCATCCAAGAGGCGCAACGGGAGAAGAACTGCCCGGCGACCGTCAGCTGGCTCGACAGCCTTGAAGGGCTCGTCGGCCGGGTCATCGGGCAAGGCTGATGTTCGGGTGGCTGTTCGGCAGACGGAAGGCCAAGGCGCCAATTGTCGCCGTTCAGCCCGTCCGGCGTGAGCCGACGCCGATGGTCCAATGGAGGCCGGACTCGTTTCCGATGCCGGTCGTGGGCGAAAGTCACTACCAGGATGCGCTGGTGGCGATCTTCGGTCGCCACCGCCGCTACGGCACGGAGGAAGAGACGGAGGCGCTTGTCCGGCTCGATCCCATGAACGCATACGATCCCAACGCCGTCGTCGTGACGATCGACAACCGGATCGTGGGCTTCCTGCCGCGAGACCAAGCCGTCAGGGTCGGAGCGGCTCTTCGTGAGGCCAAGCTGACGCAGGTCCGGGCAAGGGCGCAGGGGCGCGGCGGCTGGCGCACCAACCAGTATGATGAAGGCCACTACGGCGTGAAGCTGGCGATCCCAACCTATGGCTGGATCGACCTGGGCGTCGGAGCGTCGCCCCCGCCAAAGCCCCCGCGCAAGAAGCCGGTCCGAAAGCCGAAGGCTAGCTGAAGCGCTTGATGGTCTGCACGAGCAGGCCGGTCACCTGGACCTCAACGTCAGTCCCATCCCCGTCATCGAGTTGAACGGGCTCCGTCCAGCGCGGGTTCGTCGAGCGGGGCCATAGCAGGATGGCGCCCGGCGTGATCTCGACCTCTTTCAGCGTGATCTCGCGGAGCGCCCCGCCCGCTCGCGTGCGCGTCACCTCCACCACCTGACCGGAGCGTAGCTCGGCTCCGGCCCCGGTGAAGTCCACAAGGTGCGCCAGATCGCCGGGCGTGATGCCGCGTGCGTCCATCGAGTCGCCCTTGACCTCGCGCAGCCATTGGCGGGCGTGCGGGTAGCGCCGGTCCAGCGCCACGGCGAGCATCACCGGCTCGTCCTGCGGCGTCTCGTCCACCTCCAGCCATGCGCCGGCCTGCACCGGGCCGATCACCGGAAGGTCGCCAACAGAAGGCGCAGTGGCCGGGCCGTCGAACACCCCGGCGGGGAGCGGGACGCCGGAGGCTTCGGAGATCTTCAGCAACGTCGCCAGCTTGGGCGTGAACTTGAAGCTCTCGTCATTCAGCGGGCGCGTGATCGTCGTCGGCGCAACCCCCGCTCTCTTCGCCAGCGCATAGGGAGCGAGCCCCGAGGCCTTCACAGCCTGGGCGAGAAATCGGCGGGCAATCTCGGCGACATCTGACACGGCGCGACTATGCACAGCCTGGACGCCAGGTGTTCGTGCATTGCCGCATTGACTTTCCGTGCAGGAATGCACATAAGACGGTTCATGACCCAACCGCAGCCTGAAGTTCTCGAAGTCGAGGCCCGCGCCGAAGCGGTCCAGATCAAGATGAGCGTCGTCCTGCGCGAAGCCGGAGTGCCCGCGAGCACCTGGTGGCGGTGGCGCAAGGGCGGCGTCGAGCCGAAGGTCACCACGCTCCGCAAGGTGCGTCATTCGCTCGACCGCCTCGCGTCGGAGCAGGCCGCCGCATGAGCGCTCACGTCTGCTCCCTCCGCTTAACGGCGAGCGGCGGCGACCTTCTCTCCCGGCAGCTCGATTTCCTGGCGACCCGCCTAGCGGAAGCGCCGGAGAGCCTTTCGGAACTCATCGACGCGCTTTCGGGCCGCGCCGAGGCGCTGGTCCAACTCCGCGAGGTCCAGGTCGGTGACGCCGCCGCATCCGGCGCACGTGAGATTCCCTTCCGCCTTGAGCTTACGGAGGGCGCGGCGCGTCTGCTTTCCGCAGTGGCCGCAGCGGACGGTGATGCGGGGATCGTCGAGGATGCCCTTCGCCATTTTCTTTCAGCTCCAGTGGTGGCGTTGAACACCTCCACTGTGACGGCCACCGCCGGGGGAGTCACCCGTCCCCTCCCGGACTTCCCCGGCGGTGTGCGCCCATGACCCCAGCCTATCCCGCACCGGCCGAAGAAGCCGGGCTGCCCCGCATCACCGAGACCGGACATGAAGACGAGCCTCTGCGAAACGCTCTGTGACAGCAGCGACCGGCTGACGGCGGTGATCAACCGCTATGTCCTGGCCCTGTCCAATGGGTCCGCCGCCGAGGTCGTGGACGGCCTTCGCGCCAGCCTCATCGACGAGGCCCGCGCCGCCAAGGCGACCAGCGATGCGGCACGGGCGGTTCTCGCCCAGGCCACAGCCGCCCTGCCCGATCTTCACCACGCCAACGATCTGCATCCCAGCCCTCCATCCGCCGCCTGAGTAGGCCGGAGAGCCGGGAGCGTCACCGTAAATACCTTGGGGTCCATTACGTGAACGAACCGACCATCACAGACCTGACCCGCCGCCTGATCGAGGCCTGTGGCGGGCTGGAGACGGCCTCGCGGAAGTGCCGCTACTCCGTTCCCCAGCTTTCGCGCTGCCAGACCGAGAACAGCGGGTGCTTCCTCGCCCTGGACGTGGTGATCGCGCTGGAGGCCTACTGCAAACAGCCGATCATCTCGCGGGCGATGCTCGCGGCCACGCCCGACACGCGCCCGGCGTCGGATATCCGAGACGAGGCCAGCGAGGCTTTCGAGGCCTGCGCCGACATGCACCGGGTGGTGCGTCTCGCCGACCGCACCCCGCGCGGACGCAAGACGATCCGGCAAGCGGTGGCGCGCGCCCGCGACGAGCTTCGCGACGTTGAGGCGGCGCTGGAAGCCGAGGAAACGGCGGTGGCGTCGTGATCCGCCTCCCTCTCCTCCGCCCCAAGCCCGACCCCTTCGCCACCCTCCAAGGCGTTCTCGACGCCCTGGACAAAGCCGCGACCGCTCGTCGGGACACCCGGGCCATCGGCGAGCTGAGGGCCGCCCGGCAAGTGATCAATCGTGAGTGTCTGAGGGCGGCGAAACGAGGTTCGCAGGGGGCCAATCGGGACAGCCTCCGGCGTGTGCTCCGTCCCGATCAATCGAAAGGTTAAGTGCATGAAGCCGATCACCGATACCTTGCGGGACATCCGCAAGGGCATGGTGGCGGAGGCCGCTGGCGAAGAACTCGCCGCCGTCGTCCGCGCCGTCACCGCGACCGGAAAAGCCGGTTCGCTGACCCTGAAGCTCACCGTCAAGCCTCAGAAGGGCGACAGCGAGCAGGTCGTCATCAGCTCGAAGATCAGCGTCAGCGCGCCTACCGCTGACATGCCAGAGGCGATCTTCTTCGCCGATGGCGAGGGCGACCTTCACCGCAACGACCCGCGACAGCCCGAGATGTTCCGCAACGCGGATCTCGGCGATGCGGTCGTTGATCGGAGGGCGTCGGCATGAGCGCTCCTGAAACCGAAGCGGGCGTCATCGCCGAACTGGCCGTGAGGGCCAACGGCGGAGAGGTCGTGCACGGCCCGAATGGCCGCACCTTCCTCGTCTCGGCGCCCGGCGCGGTCGTGAAGGACATCACGGACCCGCACGGCATCGTCGTCGATCCGCCGGCGCGCATTCGTCAGAGCGTCACGCTTCAGACGGTCGACTCCCTGGTCGACTATGTGGATCGGTTCAAGACGAAGGACACGGTGCTTTTCGCCGACATCCGGCAGTCCAGCATCGCGGCGCTCATCGACTATCACGGCCCCGGCGAAGCGGCTCACGTCGATCACAAGGCGACGATGATCCTACCGTTTTCGGAGGAGTGGAAGACCTGGACCGCCATCGACGGCAAGATGATGGACCAGCTCACCTTCGCGCGCTTCCTCGAGGAGAACGCCGTGGACGTGGTGGCACCGTCGGGCGCTGACCTGCTTGAGGTCTGCCGTGACCTGCAGGCGAAGCGCAAGGTGGACTTCCGCAAGGCCGTCCGCACAAACACCGACAACGAGAACTTTGAGTACACCGACGAGACCACGGCGACCGCCAAGTCCGGCGGCGTCGAGGTGCCCTCCAAGTTCCAACTCAAGGTGCCAGTCTACTTCGGCGGCGAGACGGTGTCGCTGTTCGCCTTCCTGCGCTGGAATCTCGTTGAGACGTCGCTCCAACTCGGCGTGAAACTGCATCGGGCTGAGCACGTGCGTCAGGCCGTCTTCAAGCAGATCGTGACGGACGCTGGCGCGCGCTCTGAACGCCCCGTCCTCTTCGGAACGGCGGGGTGACGATGCGGAGCCCGCACATCTACGGCTTGGGTGTGCGGGCTTTCGCACACTCGGCGCAAGCCCCTCTGAGGGCCTCCCGATGAAAGTCGTCGTCCACACCTGCGCCCGCCGGCGCGACGACAAGTTCCTGATCACCTTCCGCCTGCCGGGGGGCTCGATGGGCTCTGCGATCTCAGACCGTGAGCATCGCGAGGGCGAGAGCGTGGTCGTCAGAGATGGGAGGGTCGTTCGATGAGCGTTTGGGAAGAGCCCGGCGTCACCGACGCCCTGATCCGGCTCCACAAGGAAGGGCTGTCATATTCAGACATCGGCGCGCAGCTCGGTGTCAGCCGGAACGCCGTGGCGGGCAAGATCGCCCGCCTGGGCCTGGCCCAGGGCGTTGCCGAGGCCGAGATGAAGCGGCGGCGGCATCTGGCGCACCTCAACAACGCCCGGCGTCGGTATGTCTGGACCGCCGAAGCGGACGCCCTGCTGCGCGAGATGGCGCAGAAGGGCGTGACGAAGGCCTATGCCGCGCGCCGCCTCGGGATCACCCATGATCAGGTGCGGAACCGGATAGACGCCCTTCACCTGCCTTGGCGGCGCCCGGCCGGGATGGGGACCTTTGAGCGCGTGGTGAAGCCGAAGCGCGAGCGGTCTGTCGAGATCGCCGACGCGCAGGACCTGTTCGCCGCTCCGGCCCCCGAGGATGCCGTCCCGCTGATCGGCAGGCCGTTTGGGGCCTGCGCCTTCCCGCTCGGTATCCCGGAGACCCCCGGCGAGCAGCTGTGCTGCGGCCACTCGGTCAAGGGCGGAGGCTTCGTCTACTGCGAGCGGCACCACAACATCGCCTTCCGGCCCGGATCGGGCATGTCGCCGCGAGACGTGGGCCGGGTGGTCAGCATGGCGGGCCGCGCGACGAGACGCTCTCCGGTCGCGCAGACCCCGTGGGATGAGGCCCGAGCCGCATGAAGCCCCGCCGCCCCCGCCCCTTCGACCTCTGCGACGGCCGCATAGACCGCGACCGCTCCCGAGCCCGTTCCCAGGAGCAGGCCAAGCACATCGAGGCCGCGTCCTACCACGCCGCCCAGGCCCGCCTCCGCCGTATCGAGAAGGTGGACCTGGAGGCCCATGTCCGGGGCGAACTCCGGGCCATCCGGGACATCTACACCGCCCACACCGATGCGGCTGGGGCCTCGTCCCTGATCGCCAGCATGGCCGTCCAGGCCATCGTCCGGGCTCCCGTCGCCAGGGCCGAGGCTGAGCGGGTCTTCGCCAAGGCCGCGAACGATGGGAGCGAGGGATGAGCGTCAGCATCCTGATCGGCGACGTTCGCGAGCGCCTGGCCGAGTTGCCGGCGGACTCGTTCGACTGTGTCGTGACGTCGCCGCCCTACTGGGGTCTGCGCGACTACGGCGTTTCTGGTCAGATTGGCCTTGAGGCGACCTTGGCCGAGCATCTGACCGTGATGGTCGACGTCATGCGCGAGGTGCGTCGCGTCCTGAAGCCGACCGGCACGCTCTGGCTGAACTACGGCGACTGCTATGCGACGTCGCCGAACGGGCGCAGCGCGGCCGACACCAAGGCGGCCGGCACGGATGACCGGACGTTTCGGGACAAGCCGTTCTCCACGATCCAGGGACTGCTGAAGCCGAAAGACCTGTGCATGGTCCCGAACCGGCTCGCGATCGCGCTGCAGGAGGATGGCTGGTGGGTCCGGTCGGAGATCATCTGGGCCAAGCCGAACCCCATGCCGGAGTCGATCACCGACCGGCCTGCGACGGCCCATGAGAAGATCTTCCTGCTGAGCCGGGCGCCGAAGTATCACTACGACGCCGATGCGGTGCGCCAGGGGCGCACGTCGGACGAGGACGCGAACACCTTCCGAGGCGGCGCCTACACGGGCGGCGACATCGACAACGGCGCGACCGGAAAGCGCAAGGTGCGCGGCAACAAACAGATCGCCACCGCAGAAAGCGCGGCTCGCGCTGGTGCATCCTCCGGCCGCCGGATGGCTGGCTTCAACGAGAGGTGGGATGCCAAGGAGAAAGCCCGCCGAGATGCTCAGTATGAAAGACCCTACACGGGCAAATCGCTGAAAGACTATTCGGCCGAGGGCCTTCAGGACCCCTCTGACATCAAGCGCCGGATCGTCGAGGGCAAGATGAACGGCACGATCGCCGAGGGTCGCAACCTCCGCAACTACGAGCCTGCCCCGGTTCAGGTCTGGCCTATCGCCACCCGGCCGTTCAGCGACGCCCACTTCGCCACCTTCCCGCCGGAGCTTGCCGAACGCTGCCTGCTCGCCGGGTGCCCCAAGGGAGGGTCTGTTCTCGACCCCTTCGGCGGCGCCGGAACGACGGCGCTGGTCGCAGACCGCTTGGGCCTGGACTGCACGCTGATCGAACTCAACCCCGAGTATGCCGAGATCGCTCGCCGCCGCATCGCCCGAGATCAGGGGATGTTCGCCGCGATCACCGTCGCCTCCAACGACCAGACAGGGAGCGAAGCGGCTCCCCTTCCCCATCATTCCGACAGCGAGGCGGCATGACCGACGCCCTGACACACGACGAGACCATGACCGATCACCGGGGCCAGGAAGGCTCAGGCCTGCTGGTGATCGACGGCCAGACCGTCCCCGCCAAGTTCCACCCGCTCGCCCAACTCTTCCCGATGATCGAGGGCGAGGCGTTCAAGGCCCTGGTCGAGGACGTCCGCGAGCACGGCGTGCGCCGGCCGATCGTCCTCCTCGACGGGATGATCCTCGACGGCCGCAACCGCTACATGGCGGCGCGGGAGACCGGGGCGACGTATCGCGTGGTCGAGTTCACGGGGGATGATCCGGTCGCCTACGTGATCAGCGAGAACATCAACCGGCGCCACCTGACGGACGCACAGCGCCAGATGGTCGGGGCGAAGATCGGCAAACTTCCCAAGGGGGGAGATCGTCGCGAAGAGCAAACCGCCAATTGGCGGACTGCCCCCACGACGGCCCAAACGGCGGAACTGCTGAACACATCGGTTCGCGGCATTGAGAGGGCGCGGGTCGTGGTCGAGACCGGGGCGCCGGAACTGGTAGAAGCCGCTTCGTTGGGAGAGGTCAGCATTGCTGCCGCCGCCGAAGTGGCCAAGCTCCCCCAGGCCGAACAGGTCGAGATCGTGTCCAAGGGCCCCGAGGCCGTGCGCGAAGCCGCCAAGGCCGTGAGGCAGGAGCGGGCGACGAAACCGGCCGCCCCTTCGGAGCCTGCGGCGCCCGTCGATCCCGAGCGCCGCGCCCTGGCGAAGATGACGACCGAAGGCCTGATCGACGAGGTGATCGGGCTCAGGGCCAACCTCGCCGACGAGAAGGCGAAGTCGGCGAAGCTGAAGGCTGAACGTGACGAGCTTAAGGCCCAGCTTAAGGAGGCCCAGGCCACGGACGGCGGTCGGACGGTCGCCAATCTTCGCCGCGAGATCACGACCCTTAAGGGCCGCCTCAACCAGCATCAGACCGACGCCAAGCGCTACGAATACCGCGCCAAGAAGGCCGAGGCTCGGGTAAAGGAACTCGAGAACACCCCGATCGACATGGGTGCGCCGTGAGCATCCTCGCCCGTATCCGAGCCAATGGCGGCGACGTGATCCGGCAGGAATGGCGGTTCACGCTGAAGCGCGGTCGCCTGTCGGCTGAGGCTCTGACCTGGCTTCGGGGCGCCGGCCGCTGGCGGCAAGCCTGCCGCGAGGTCTGGCCGATTCTCGACCTGTGGGAGGAACGAGCCGCCATTCGCGAGTTCGACGGCGGCATGCCCCGCGCCGATGCCGAGGCCGCCGCATACGCGGAGGTCTGCCCATGCTGAGCCTGGTCGACGCCAAAGAGATCGTCCTCCGGCCCTATCAGCTCGACGCCGTCGAGGGGCTGAGGGTCCAGCTCAGGGACGGCAAGAAGCGCCTGATCCTGTGCGCCCCGACCGGCGCAGGTAAGACCGTGCTCGCCGCCCACCTGCTGAAGCAGGCGGACCAGAAGGGCAGCTACGCCCTGTTCCTGGTCGATCGCGTCGCCCTGGTGAACCAGACCAGCGAGACGCTGGACGGATATGGCGTCGGCCACGGCATCGTCCAGGGCATCAACCGCCGCTGGGCGCCGCGCGAGAACGTTCAGGTCTGTTCGGTACAGACCTTGGCCCGGCGGAGCCTGCCCCGGTCCCCGTCCCTGATCGTATATGACGAGGCCCACGCGCAGTATCAATCGACGCTCAAGTTCATCGCCGACCATCCCGAGGCCGTCGCCATCGGCCTGACGGCGACCCCCTTCACCGCCGGGATGGCGGACCATTGGGAGGGGATGGTCAACGTCACCACGACCCGCAAGCTGATCGACGACGGGTTCCTGATCGAGCCGAAGGTCTACATCGCTCGCTCACCCGACGAGAGCGAATACAGCCGAAACAGCTTTGGCGAGTTCTCCGACGAGAGCGCTGCGTCGGCCGGGATCAAGATCGTCGGCGACGTGGTCGCGGAATGGATCGCCAAGACCAACGAGCACTTCGGCGGGCCCGCCAAGACAATCGTCTTCTCGCCGACGGTCGAGCATGGGCGCGAGCTGTGCGCGGCCTTCGCCGCCGCCGGGTTCAACTTCCAGCAGATCAGCTACATAGACCGCTCCGATGAGGAGCGTGCGGGCAAGATCGCGGAGTTCCGCCGCCCCGATAGCCTCATCCACGGCCTCGTCTCATGCGGCGTGCTGACGAAGGGCTTCGACGTCCCTGACGTTTTGGTGGGCATCTCGTGCAGGCCCTACCGCAAGAGCCTTTCGAGCCATATCCAGGAGATCGGCCGCATCATGCGGACCTGTCCCGGCAAGACCAAGGCCCTGTGGCTGGACCACTGCGGCAACTTCGAGCGGTTCGCCGTGGACATGTACGACGTCTGGGACAACGGCGCCGGGGAGCTTTCGTCGGCAGCCAAGCGCGACAGCGTCGCCAGGGAGCGAGAGGTCAAGAACCGCGAGCCGCTGAAGTGCCCCGAGTGCGGCGGCGGCATGCGCGGCAACGTCTGCACCGCCTGCGGATGGGAGAGGCCGGCGCGATCGGAGATCCAGGCCGTCGCGGGTGAGCTCAAGGAGTTCGATCCCACTTGCCTGGGCATGGAGCCCCGTGGCGGTCTTCGGGCCGAGTGCCTGAAGAACCCGCGCCTGATCTGGAACGCGGCGCTGAACTACTGCGCCGCTCACACCCGGCAGGGAGAGGATCACGCCAGGCGCTGGGCCTATGGCATCTTCCGCGGCGTCTATCCGGGGGCCAAACTGCCGAGCGGCTGGTATGGCGCCCGTATCCCCGCCGTGGTCGATCCCGGCGCCTATTCTCTCGTCGAACGCGAGACCGCGCGCTTCCGCAAGATGAACCCGATGCGGAGGGCGGCATGAGCGCGCTCACGCTGGAGGAGGCCATGCGTCAGGCCTGCGCTGCGGTCGGCATAGAGCCGCCGAAGCATCGGCTTGTTCCGGGGCGTTGGGTTCGCACGGACTCCAAGGGCAAGAACGGCAAGAACGATGCCGCCGTGAAGCTGGACGATGATCAGCGCGGAGGCATGGCCTACAACTACCAGACCGCCCAGGGGCAGCGGTTCCACGTCAACGGGGCCAACGACAACTTCGCCCCCCGTCTGCCCAAGCGCGATCCGGCGAAGGAGCGCCAGCGGGAGGCCGAGCGGGTCGAGATCGAGCGGACCTGTGATCGCATCGTCCGGGCCTGCCGGCAGGACGTTCACCCCTACCTGAAGCGGAAGGGCTTCCCCGACGAGATCGGGCTGGTGATCGACGATCCGCGCGAGTGCTTCCCGACGGGGAAGCTCGGGGACCTGCTGCGGAAAACCATGCCGGAGGGCGACGGGCCGTTCCTGATTATCCCGGGCCGGATCAACGGCAAGCTCACGACCGTCCAGTTCATCACCCCCGAGGGCGTCAAGAAGAACATCTTCAGGGGCGTGATGGGCGGAGCAAGTCACCGGATCGCCACGGGACGCGATACTTGGGTCTGCGAGGGCATTGCCACCGCTCTGAGCGTCCGTGCTGCGCTGCGCCTTCTCGGCGTTCAGGCGACGGTTCTTTCGGCCTTTTCGGCGTCCAACGTCGCCAAGGTCGCCGAGGGCATCTCAGGGGCTCGGATCGCTGCGGATCATGACAAGCCGGTCGAGACCCTGGACGGCCTCGGGGCCGGGGAGTTCTACGCCCGCCGTTCCGGTCGGAAGTGGGTGATGCCTTCGGCGCTGGGGGACTTCAACGACATGCACATGGCCGATGGCGTCCGCGCCGTCGCCCTTCGTCTCCGGGAGGCGCTTGGATGAGATCGAGAACCCCCGCCTTCTCTGACGGCGGGGCCGGCCTGGCGGACGGTTTCGAGACAGTGGCGCCAGGTGCAGGAAGCCCACCACGGGGCGGGACCATGGGCAAAGCGCAGTCCGAAAGAGAGAAGCGCGGTCCCCGGCACAGTGACGATGGTGTCGCAAGTAGCTCTCGACGGTCTGGGGGTAGTCACCCCATCAGATCGGCCAAGGCGACGGCTCGGCTCCGGCCAGCAAGATCGCGGAGGCATGGGGACCGACCTCAGAGCCGAAAGGCCTGGGGCTGGTCGTCCTATGCCTTCTGCTCAGGCTCTCTCCATCCAGCAAATCAGTATAGACCATACATAGGACAAGCACAGATGAGTAACGCCCCCGCCAACGACCCCCGCCCCCAGGAGACCGCAGCATGAAAGGATCGACGCGTCGCTTTCAGAGCGTCAGCGAGCTCGAGGCCGGCGCCTATCGCCGGTTTCAGCTTGTCGCGTGCGGCGCCTGCGGCTTCATCGGCCGCCTTCACGACGCCACCGCCACCGGAATGCCGCCAGAACTCGCCAAGAGGAAGTTCCAACAGATGGGGTGGTCGATTGGTCAGAAGGCCAGCCAAGACCATTGCCCCCGGTGCGTCGAGGGGCGCGCCAAGTCCAATCCCAAGCCCGTCCCACAGGAGCCTATGATGGTAGAGCCGCCCCGCCAGCCCACCCTAGACGACCGTCGTCGCATTCGCGAGGCGCTGTTCGCCCACTACGATGAGGAGTCCGGCCGCTACAGCAAGGCCCACAGCGACAGGTCGGTCGCGGCGGCGCTGAAGGTTCCCTTCGCTTGGGTTTCCCAGGTGCGAGAGGCGCTCGGCTTCGGTCCGGACCGAAACGAGGCGGCTGATGCGTGGCATGGCGAAATCAAGGCCATCCGAGAGGCGATCAAGGTCGCCCAGGATGAGGTTCTTGCCGACGCTGCCGGACGGTTCGACGCTCTCGATAAGCGCCTCTCGGCGCTGGAGCGCAGCGGCGTGAAGGAGACCGCAGCATGAGCCGCCGCAAGAAGCGCAAGCCCGCCGACCCCCAGGCCATCGCCAAGGCGCGGATGGAGCGAGAGGCCAGCCGCGAGATGGCCGCCGTGATCGGGGCCCAGCCCAGCACGGCCATCAACCGCGACAAGCACACCGGCGCCATGGTGTCGGCGCAGCGGGTCAACTGCTTCGTCACCCTCCTGAAGGTCGGTGGGCCCGAGGCGGAAGCGGTGAACTGGTTCGAGATGCTGGTTCGTCGGTCTCGGGGCGAGGCGGATCGGCAGGTCAACGACCTTGGCATCCGGGCGGCGAACGACAGCCTTCCGGGCGGCCCCAGCGACGCAATGCTCATCTCGGCTGACAAGTTGGCGGTCGTCCGGGCCTTCATGCCGGGGAACGCCTACAGGATGATGCTGGCCTTGGTGGAGCCTGACGCCGCCCTCCTCACCCGCTGGCGGGATCACGTCGCCCTGATCACCGGGGAGACGAGCCCGATGGCTCAAGGGGCGAGAGTCCGGGCCGCAGCGGAGCATCTGGCCTGGATTCACGCCAACTTCCCGATGCTGGAGCGAGCCTACGAAGCCAGGGCGAAAGCGGCTTGACGTTTAAATCGAACAGGGGGACAAAGGCTACAGGGGCGCTTCGCGCGCACAGGGTTCGGCCGGGAAACCGCCGGGCCTTCCCTGCCGCGCCATTTCCACGCTGACCTGATCAGTCCTACCCCACCACACCCTGTGTCGGAGCTGCGCGCACATGGCCAGGAACGGTGGAAGGCCAGACCAGAGAAGCGCTGAGGCCCACGATTACCGAAGGCTTTACAAGACCGCCCGATGGCGCAGGGTCCGAGAGACCCAGCTATCGGCCAATCCCCTCTGCGCCATGTGCCTGGAGGACGGCAGGGTCACCCCCGCCACGGTGTGCGACCACGTCGACCCTAAGGACAAGCTCGACCCCGAGCTGTTCTTCACGGGGAAGAAGGCCAGCCTCTGCGGCCCGCACCACAACAGCACCAAGCAGAGGATGGAGAAGCGAGGCCACGGCATCGGACATGATGCGTCGGGCCTGCCCCTCGATCCGAACCATCCCTGGAACCGCTGAGGCGGGAGGGGGGTGGGCAAATCTCTGCAAGTCATCGCCTGTTGACCGGCGGAGGCCCACAAAATCAACGCTAACCCAGATTTCTCGCGCGCGGAGGTCCGATGCGTAAACAGCGGATCGACAGCGCGACCGCAGCGGTCGAGGTGATGGTCAAGGCGGCCCGCGAGATTGAGCCGCCGGCGCACGCTCCGCTGCACGATGACGCCGAGTCCTTCTGGGACGACATCATCGCGGCGCGGGCCCGGTCGGAGTGGAACGACCACGACCTCGCCATCGCGTCGGACCTGGCGAACGCCATGGCCCAGCTGGTGGAGAACCGGCAGACCTTGCGATCCGAGGGTGAGGTCATCACCACGTTTGACGGCGAGGCCTGCAAGCCGTTCGCCAATCCTCGGGTGGCCGTGGTCCATGGCCTCACCGCCCAGATCAAGGCGGCGCGGCAGTCGCTGAGCATCCACGGCCGGGCGGCCGGCGAGGCGCGCGACGTCGGGCGGCGCCGGGCTGCGGCAAAGGAAATCGAGGCGGGCAATCCGCTGGCGGAGGACGATCTGCTGGCGCGACCGCAGGCGTTCAACTAGATTCAGTCGAGGCCCGGCGGTGTTGACGCACCGGCCGAGCCTCTAATCCTCAACCTGGTAGGAACAGGCCATGGACTACGAGCGGATATACCGCGCTTTCATCGCGGATCGAAGAGGGCGCGAAGCCGATCTCGCCGGTTATTCTGAGAAGCACCACATCAAGCCCCGTGCCCTTGGCGGCACGGATGAACCTGCCAACCTGATCCGCCTGTCAGCGGAAGATCATTTCTTCGCCCATCTGCTGCTGGCGAAGATCCACGGCGGCAAACTGTGGGCTCCGATCGCGTTTATGGTCGGCGGCGACCGCAAGAGCTGGACGGTCCGGCGCTCACGCCGCGAATACGGATGGGCGCGTCGGTCGCTGGCGCTGGCCTTAAGCGGCGAAGGGCATCACGCTTTCGACCGAGAGGTTCGCCGTCTGCGGCACAAGGACGGTCGCACATGGGCCGGTCTTCAATCTGAGATGATCGGCCTCGGCTTGTCCAAGTCGATGGCGAACATGCTGATCAAGGGACGCGTCAACTCGGCTGAGGGTTGGTTCCTGGCGGATCGAGAAGAGCCTCGGCGTGATGGCGTTCACCACCCGGCATACCGGGCGGAGTCATTCTCTTGGCTGCACACGGACGGACGACGGTTCACCGGAACCGCCTTTGACCTGGCGGCCGAGTTCGGACTGAACCGTATGAAGACGGCAAATGTCCGCGCTGGCCGGCAAAGGTCATACGCGGGCTGGTATATCGACGGGCGGCCTCCGGCCACGGTGGGGCGCGGCGCAAAGGGTGCGGTTCCGGTTGGCGAGAGGGGCGTGGTCGCCGTTGCGCTCGCGCATCAAGACGGACGCGCGTTCGTCGGTTCACGACGGCAGGCGGCGGAAAGCCTCGGGCTTTCGCGCGGAAACCTCAACATGGTGATCAATGGCCAGCGCGCCCACACAAAAGGATGGAGTCTCGCGACCTAGTCGAGCCGAAAGAGTTTTGGCCTTCATCCGAAGGTATTGCCGAGTCCCGGAGGGAAAGCACGTCGGAGAGCCGATGGTGCTTCTGCCATTCCAAGAGAAGTTCATTCGCGAAATATACGACAACCCGGCGGGCACTCGGCTAGCCATCTTGTCGGTTGCGAGAAAGAACGGAAAAAGCGGACTTATAGCCGCGATTGTATTGGCTCATTTGGTTGGCCCGGAGGCAAGACTCAACAGTCAAATCGTTTCTGGCGCGCGATCCAGGAAACAAGCGGCGATCGTTTTTAACCTCGCCCTCAAAATGGTGAACCTAGAGCCGGCGCTCCGCGCGATCATCCGCGACGTGCCGTCGGCTAAGACGCTTCATGGCCTGACCATGAATACCGAATATCAGGCCTTGGCCGCAGAAGCGGGAACCGCGCATGGCCTGTCTCCCGTCCTCGCTATCCATGATGAAATGGGGCAGGTGCGCGGTGAGTTCGACCCATTCATCGAGGCGATTGAGACCGCCCAAGGGGCGTATGATGACGCCCTTCAAATCGTCATCTCCACCCAGGCGCCAAGCGACGCCGACATGCTTTCCATTCGGATTGACGACGCCGAACGGTCGGGAGACCCAACCGTCGTCAGCCATGTCTACGCCGCGCCAGACGACCTTGAACTTACCGACCCCGCCGCATGGCGCGCCGCGAACCCGGCGCTCGGAGCGTTTAGGTCGCTAATCGAAATTCAGAACAAGGCCGCCGAAGCGGCCCGCATGCCGTCCGTCGAAAACAGCTTCCTCAATCTTTATCTAAATCGTCGCGTGACGCGGTTCACGCCATTCGTCTCCCCGTCGGTGTGGAAGGCGTGCTCGGGTCCGGTGGACCTCGGAGTGTTCCGGCGAAACCCCGTCTATGGCGGGCTCGACCTGTCGCTGACGACCGACCTGACGGCGCTGATCCTGGCGGCGAAAGAGGATGAGGTCTGGCACCTGCTGCCGGTTTTCTGGACGCCTGAGGCCACGCTGGCTGATCGCAGCCGGCGAGACCGCGCGCCCTATGACGCTTGGGTGCGGGACGGGTTCGTGAAGGCGACGCCCGGCCCGGCTGTCGAATACGGCTTCGTGGCCCGCGACATCGCCGAGATCACCGAGGGGATGGACGTCAGGAAGATCGGCTTCGACCGGCACCGGATGAAGATACTGGAGGGTGAGCTGGAGCGCATGGGCGTGGACCTGCCGTTCGAGCCGTTCGGGCAGGGCTTCGTCAGCATGGCGCCGGCCATTGACGCGGCCGAGGTCGAGTTCCTGCATGGCCGGGTCCGCCATGGCGGGCATCCGGTCCTGACCATGTGCGCGGCGAACGCCGTCGTGACCCTGGACCCGGCGGGCAATCGCAAGCTGGACAAGGCCAAGAGCACCGGCCGGATCGACGGCATGGTTTCGCTCGTCATGGCGATGGGCGTGGCGGCCCAGGACAAGGCGCCAGAGGAGGCGGGATGGAAGGACTATCTCGCCAGCTTGGGCGTGGCGGCATGATGAAGGCGATGTGGCCTTTCGGCCGGAAGTCGGCGGACAGAGTCGTGCGGCTCAACCTGACTGACCCGGCGCCTTGGGGCTGCGAGCCCGTGGCGGCGGGCATGCCGGTGAGCGAGTCGTCCGTCCTGGCGTTATCGGCGGCCTGGGCTTGCGTGAACTTGCTGGCGGGAACGATCGCCTCCCTGCCGCTCATGGTCTATCGGACTTCGGCTGACGGCCGCCGCGAGCCCGCTCGGGACCACCCGCTGTATCGGGTTCTGCACGACAGTCCGAACTACGACCAGACGGCCATGGACTTCTGGGAGGGCGGGGTCGCGGCGCTGGAGTTGCGCGGCAACATGCATGCCCGCGTCGAGCGGTCCGGCGATCGGGTGATCGCGCTTCACCCCGTCTCGGCGACCGTGCGCCGCGAAGCGAATGGCGGGCTGAGGTATCGGTTCACGGAGGAGGGTAAGACCTACGACGAGCCGCAGGAGCGCATGCTGCACGTCCGCGGCTTCGGGGGCTCGCCTCTCGGCGGGCTGTCTACCCTGGCCTACGGCCGCCAGATTTTCGGGCTGTCGAGCGCGGTGAACACGGCCGCCGCCACCACCTTCGCTCAGGGCGTGAGACCGTCCCTCATCCTGACGGCGCCCGCCGACAAGACGTTGGGCGAGGCGGTTCGCGTGCCGCTCGAAAAGGCGCTTCAGGAGAAGCACGCCGGCGCGATGAATGCCGGCCGTCCAATGCTCCTCGAAGGCGGCCTGACACCGCACCAGGTGTCGTTCTCGCCTGAGGACGCGCAGATGCTGCAGAGCCGCGCCTTCAGCGTCGAGGAAGTGGCGAGGCTGTTCGGCGTGCCGCCGCACATGATCGGCCACACCGAGAAATCCACCAGCTGGGGGACGGGGCTGGAGCAGCAGACCCTGGCCTTCCAGAAGTTCACGCTTCGGAAGCGGCTGAAGCGGATCGAGCAGGCGTTGGAGAAGCAACTGCTGAGCGCCGCCGACAGGGCGGCGGGCGTCAGGATCGAGTTCAACCTGGAGGGCCTGCTGCGCGGCGACAGCGCCGGGAGGGCGACCTTCTACAAAGACATGACGGCCATGGGCGCGATGACCATCAACGAGGTCCGCGCCTTGGAGAACCTTCCGCCGGTTCCGGGCGGCGACGTGCCTCGCATGCAGGCGCAGAACATCCCGATCAACATGGCCAGTCCGCCGGCCCTAGTCGCTGGAGGCGAGTGATGAAACTGCAGACGAAGAACGCCGGCCTGGCGCTCGATATCAAGGCCATCGGCGAGGACGGGGTGATCGAGGGGTATGCCTCGGTGTTCAACGTCGTCGACAGCTACAACGAGATGGTGGCCCCGGGCGCTTTCAAGGCATCTCTGGCCACTGCCAAGCGCGAGAAGCGCCTGATCAAGATGCTGTACCAGCACGACTCCTGGCAGCCGATCGGCGTCTGGGATGAGGCCGCCGAGGACGACAAAGGGCTGCGGGTCAAAGGCCGCCTGCTGAAGGACGTCTCGCCGAAGGCGGCGGAGGCGTTCGGCCTGATCAAGGAGGGCGCGCTCGACGAGCTGAGCATCGGCTATCGCACCATCGAGACGACGCCGGATCGCCAGCAGGACGGGGTGACGATCCTGAAGAAGCTGGATCTGCGCGAGGTTTCCGTCGTGACCTTCGGCGCCCTGGGTCGCGCAGCTCGGGTCGAGACGGTCAAGAGCCTGGTCGATGGCGATAGGCTGCCGACCGTTCGAGAGTTCGAGGAGCACCTGCGGGAGGCAGGTTTCTCGAGACGCCTGGCGGAGGCCATCTCCGCCAAGGCAGCGCCGCATCTTCGGGGGGAGCCCGAGGCGAAGGCGGACGACGCGCTGGACTTCCTGAGAGCCCTGCGCGGCTAACCCCCCCCCTCGCCTGACCGCCAAGCGCGGCAGGCTTCCCATACTGACAGAAAGGACCCCCTGGCCATGATGGACCAGACGAAGACGGCTGCCGAGCTGGCGGCCGAGATCAAGTCGGACTTCGAACAGAAGCACGACAAGGTGAAGGAGATCGCTGAGAAGGCGATCGCCGAGGCCCAAAAGGGCGTGGACCAATCGGCCTCCGCCAAGGAGATCGCCGACAACGCCCTGACCGCCATGAACGAAGCGAAGGTTCGCCTGGACGAGCTGGAGCAGAAGATGGCACGCGGCGGCGGCTCGGACGAAGACGCGCAGAAGTCTATCGGCGAGCAGTTCACATCGAGCGAGAACTTCAAGGCGTTCGCCGACGGCGGATTCGGCAACGGCCAGCGCGCCAGCCTGAGCATCAAGGCGACGCTGACCTCGGCCACCACGGATGCGGCCGGCTCGGTCGGGGACGCGGTGCGGCCCACCCGCCTCGACGGCATCCTTCCGCTGGCGCAGCGCCGGCTGACCGTGCGTGACCTGCTCTCGCAGGGCCGCATGGACGGCTCGGCAATCGAGTATGTGAAGGAAACCGGCTTCACCAACAGCGCCGCGCCTGTCGCGGAAGCTGCGGCCAAGCCGGAGTCCGACATGAAGCTGGACCTGGTGACGACCTCGGCGAAGGTCATCGCGCACTGGATGAAGGCCTCGCGCCAAATCCTGAGCGACGTCTCCCAGCTGCAGTCCGTGATCGACCAGCGTCTGCGTTATGGCCTGGCCTACGTCGAGGAGCAGCAACTGCTGAACGGCTCGGGCACTGGCCAGAACCTGCACGGCATCATCCCGCAGGCCACAGCCTACTCGGCGCCGATCACTCTGTCCTCGCCGACGAGCATCGATCTGATCCGCCTGATGGCGCTTCAGGCGGCGCTGGCGGAGTATCCGTCGACCGGCATCGTGATGCACCCGGCGGACTGGGCCTGGATCGAGACCCTGAAGGACGGCGAAGGCCGCTACATCATCGGCAACCCGCAGGGCTCGATCAACCCGACCCTCTGGAGCCTGCCGGTCGTGGCGACCCAGGCCATGACCATCGACAAGGTCCTGGTCGGGGCGTTCCGTCTGGGCGCGCAGGTCTTCGACCGCTGGGATGCGCGCGTCGAGACCGGTTACGTCAACGATGACTTCACCAAGAATTTGGTGACGATCCTCGCCGAGGAACGGCTGGCGTTGGCGGTTTACAGGCCGGAAGCCTTCATCTTTGGGGATTTTGGCCGATCAGCGTAGCCGGAACGGGCCCGGCGGCAATGCGCTCGCCGGGCCTCTTTCCGTGGCGGCCGTCTATGGCGACCGCCTCGCAAGGAGGCCCACCATGATCCAGAAGTTCAAGGTCGCCCGCCAGGTCCTGTTCGACCGCCTCTATCTTGAGGGCGAGACCTACGAGGGCGACGATTCCGAGGTCCGTCACCTCGTGGCTGCCGGGGTTCTGCAACCGTTGGCGGCCAAGGCGGCGCCGGCGGTGAAGAACAAGGCTGAGCCGAAGCTTCAGAACAAGGCCGCGGGCTGATGCTGAACGTCGTCGTCCTCACGACGGGTCCGCTGCTGACGCTCGACGAGGCCAAGGCGCATCTGCGCGTCGAGGGCGACGACGAGAACGACCTGATCGAGAGCTACCTCGATGCGGCGGTGCTGTCGGTGCTGGACCACTGCGACCAGCAGCTCGTGCCGCAGGGCGCGGAGCCAGCGTTCAGGGCGGCGGCCCTGCTGACGCTTGGCGACCTTTACGGCCGCCGGGAGGCGGTGATCGCGGGCGGGACGATCTCGGTGAGCCCGACCGTGGCGGCGCTCCTCAATCGCTACCGGACCATCAGGCTTTAGGCGAACTCGGTTCGCGACGGAGGGCACCATGCGCGTTCGCTTCATCGCCGACTACGACTACACCCCATCCCGCGAGCGGCGGGTGACGATCGCCTACAAGGCGGGCTCTGAGCTGACGGTGAAGCGGGAAGCCGGCGAAGCGGCTGTCGCTGCGGGGGCGGCTGAAGAGATCGAGACCTTCAACGACGCGCCGCTGGAGAAGGTCGATCACGACGGCGACGGTCGGCCCGGCGGCGCCCGGAAGGCTGATCCGGCATGATCGGCGCCGGTGATCTACGGGACCGGATTACGTTCGAGGCCAGGGCCTTGGACGCCAACGGCGACGCGCTGGGAGCGTTCGAGCCGCAGTTCACCGTCTGGGCGCATCTGCGCTGGCTGAGGGGCTCTGAGGCCGCGCTGCAACAGCGCCTGGAGGGCCGCCAGCCGGTCGCCATCGTGATCAGGGACTCCGCACAAGCCCGCCAGATCACCACGGCCTGGCGGGCGCTCAACGCCCGGGTTGAGGGTCAGGCGTTCAATATCACGTCGGTCAGTCCCGCCCAGGAGCGCGGCTTCATCGACATTCTCGCCACCACGGGCGGCCCGACAGGCTGATGGCCCGCACCCGCTTCCGCGCCGGTGACCGCGACCGCGCCAAGGCGCTGTTCCGTCGCCTGCCGAAGGATGTCCGCCGCGCTACTCAGGACGCGCTCGCGAGTAGCGCGGACGAACTCGCTGAGGCTGTTCGATACAATGTGCCCGTCGACCATGGGGATCTTAAGGCGTCGGTGCGGTGGCGACGCGGTGCGCCACGGGACAAAAAGGCCCGCAAGGCCGGCCGAACCGAGGACAAGGATCTTTCAGTCACGGTCGCTGCCGGGGACGAGACGGCGTTCTACGCGTCCTTCGTCGAGTTCGGCACCGCGCCTTCGTCCGGTGAAGCCCCTCGCCGTAATCGCAACTTCAAGTCCGTCGAGGTGATGACCAAGGGCACTCGCCCGCACGCGGGAACGCCCGCCCAGCCCTTCTTTTTCCCGACCTGGCGCGCGCTCAGGCGTCGCCTCGTCGGGAAGATCAAGCGTGCTCAGGCCAAGGCTATTCGAAAGGCGTCCGAAGATGTCTGACCCGGCCCTCGCCGTGCAGAACGCCGTAGAGGCGGCGTTGCGGGCATCGAACGCCCTGAAGGCGGCCATGGGCCTGACCAACGTCAGGCTCTACACGCTGGCGCCGCCGGACGGCGCGCCCTTCCCATATCTCGTGATCGGGGAAGATCAGGTCATCGGCGACGAGACGGAGTGCAGCGCGGGGTCGGACGTCATCACGACGGTTCATGTTTGGAGCCGTGTCGAGGATGACGTGAGCGCGTCTCGCGCCCAGGCCAAGCAGATCGCGGGCGTTGTGCGGACCGTGATCGGACGGACGCTCAACGTCGTCGGCTTCGACCTGGTGGAGTGCCGGTTTGAGGATGCCCGTCACCTGACTGACCCGGATCGTCGCACCGCGCACTCGATCGTGACGCATCGGCTCCAGCTCGAGCCGAACTGAACCCCGGCCCCCGCCGGTGATCCGCCCTTCGGGGCTCTTCTCACAGACTGACGAAAGGAGCCTCCGCCATGGCCGAGGTCAAACACGCGCGCGGCGTCAAGCTGCTCATCAAGGTCGGCGACGGTGCGGACCCCGAGGTCTTCGCCGCGCAATGCTCGATCAATGCCGAGCGTGGCATCACCTTCACCGCCGGGGCCAACGAGCAGGAAATCCCGGACTGCGCCGACCCCGACGCGATCGCTTGGATCGTGCGCGAGAAGACGAACCTGTCGGTCTCCATCACCGGCTCCGGCGTGCTGGACACCAGCGACGTTCAGGACTTCTACGACTGGCTGACCGGCGAGGACACGAAGAACGTCAAGGTGGTCGTGGACGTGCCCTCGGCCGACGGCGGCGTGGTCTTCACCGGCGCGTTCCACCTGACCGAGTTCTCGATCACCGGCAACCGCGGCGAGAAGATGCAGGCGTCGATCAGCCTGGCCTCGTCGGGCGCCGTGACGTCGGCCGCGAACACCTGATGAGCCGCAGCGCTGAGATCAGGCTGGCGTTCGCCGGCGAGGAGCGCGCGTTCAGGCTCTCCATCGGCCGGCTGCGCGCGCTCCAGGAGAAGACCGACTGCGGGCCGATGGAACTTGTCCATCGGTTCGCCGCCGGGACCTGGCGGGTGGATGACGTCCGCGAGACCATCCACCAGGGCCTGATCGGCGCCGGAATGGCTGCATCGGACGCGGTGAAGCTGCTGCGGTCCGACTTCGATGACCTGCCGCTTGGCCAGTTCGTCGGCACAGCCCAGGCGATCGTACTCGCCGCCGTTGTCGGGGCCGGAGATGAAGACCTGGGGGAGCCGAAGGGGGAGGCGCAGACCAGCCCCTCCCCCGAGGCAAGCTGAGGTTCGGCACGCTCTACGGCTCCGGCGCGGCGATAGGGTTCACGCCGCGCGAGATCGACGACCTGTCGCTGTGGGAGTTTGGCGCCTGCGTCAGCGGGTGGTCGAAAGCCCACGGCGGCGAAAGCAAGCCCGCAGCCCCTAGCGACGAAGAGCACGACGCCCTCGTCGCGAAGTTCGCCCACGTCTGAGGTGATGCATGGCCACTGACCAAGAGCGCCTCGTCCTTCAGATGTCGGCGGACTTGCGCTCGTTCGAGCGTGAGATGGCTAGGTCGCGGCAGATCACCGAGCGCCGGATGCGCGAGGTCGAGCAGCGGGCGCTCCAGGCCGACCGAAACCTGTCTCGGATCATGGGCCAGGCGGGCCGCTCGATGGTCGATGCGCTGCGCGCGAGCCTGACCGACATCGCGCCGACGCTCGCCGCTGCGTTCTCGGCCGCGCAGGTGATCCAGTATGCGGACGCCTGGACCGCAGGCCGCAACGCGCTGTCGGCAGCGGGCGTCGCAGCGGCCGACCTGGCAACGCGCCAGAACGAGCTCGTGGACCTCGCAAACGAGACGCGCACGGGCACGGCGGAGACGATTGCGCTGTATCAGCGCCTGAGCATCGCCACGGCGGAACTCGGCCTGTCGCAGCAGGACACGCTCCGGCTGACGGAACTGCTGAACAAGTCGTTCGCATCCAGCGGTCTCAGCACTCAAGAGGCCGCGTCGGCGGCGCTGCAACTGTCCCAGGCGCTGGCGTCGGGCGTGCTACAGGGCGACGAGTTGCGCTCCCTTCGCGAGAACGCGCCGCTCGTCGCCAAGGCCATCGCGGACTCGATGGGCGTCGGGATCGGCGCGCTGAAGGAGCTTGGGGCAGAAGGCAAGATCACGGCCGATGTGATCGTGGGCGCTCTGTTCGGCGCGAGCGACCAGATCAACGCCACCTTCGACAACACTGCGACGACGGTCGGACAGGCGCTTCAACGGCTCAACAACGAACTCGGCCGCTACGTCGGCGAGGCAGACGAGAGCCTGTCCGCCACCGAGCGGCTGGCGCAGGCTATCGTCGCCTTGGCGAACAACCTCGACCGCATCATCCCGGTGGCCACTACATTGGCCACTGTGATCGGCGTCAGCTACGGCGCGTCCTTGGCAGTTGCGGGCGTGCGAACCGCAGCCGCGACTGTCGAGGCGGTCAGGTATCAGATTGCGCTCGCGGCCCTGACCGCCCGGCAGACCGGCGCCACCACAGCGCAGGTGCTTCTGAACGGGGCAATGGCCGCCAACCCCATCGGGCTGGTGGTGACCGTGGTGGCGGCCCTAGCGGCTGGCCTGCTGCTGCTGGCGCAGCGTTACGACAAGTCGCGGATCGCGGCCGAGGAGCTGGCGGCGGCGACCGAGACCAGCAACGACGCCCTCCGACGCTACGAGGAGGCTCTTCGACAGGCCGAGCGTGCGTCGGGCGACTCCGCCGTGGCGGCGCGGCGAAATGCCGAGGCGATGCGGGAGGAAGCGCAGGCCGCAATAACCGCCGCGCGCGCCCTCGCGGCGAAGCGGACCGCCGAGGCCCAGGCCGCACTTCAGCTGGCGACGCGATCGTTCCAGGAGGTGACGTCTGGCGCGCCGCGAGACCCGGCGGAGGCCGCTGGCCAGCTGGCGTTTGCGGCGGGTGCCCAGCGCCAACTGCAGCGCGCACAAGAAGACGCGGCAGCCGCGATCCGAGAGCAAATCCGCCAAGAGAACGAGCTTCGTCGCATCCAGGAGCAGTCTTCCGTGGCCGTGCCAACCGGCGGAGGGACTGCGGGAGGCACGGAGCGCCGTGGCGCGGGTGAGCGCGAGACGCGCGACAACACCGCCGAACTAGCCGCTCGCCGCGCCGAGCTGGACCTAGAAATGCAGATCCAGCTTGCGCGCGCGCAGGGCCGCGAGGCGGACGCGGCGGGGCTGGAGCGCCGGCTGGAGATCATGCAGCTGACGCAGCGCCTGGAGGCGGCCGGCGTCGAGGACGCCCAGACGCGAGCGACGGTCTATTACGACGCCCTGGAGGCGGCGGAGCGGACTCGAGCCGCGTTCGACGCGATCGGCGACAAGCTCCAATCCCAGCGCGAGGCGGCGCTGGAGGCCAAGCGGATCGCATTCGAGGCGCAGGAGCAGGCGGACCGCGACGCGCTTGATCGTTTCGAGCGGGCCCGCGACGACTTCCGCTACGAGTTCGTCGGCGCCATGCGGCAGGTGATCGAAGGCGACCTGGGCGGGGCGTTCGAGAGCCTGGCGGACCGCTTCGCCAATCGCCTGCTTGAGCGCGCTGCGGACGGCCTGTTCGACGCCCTGTTCTCTGGTGGTGGAGCGGGCGGCGGCGGCGGCAACTTCCTGTCGTTGATCTTCTCCGCGTTCGGCCGGCGCGCGACGGGCGGCGCGGTGACGAGGGGGCAGCCCTACATCGTCGGCGAGCGTCGTCCCGAGGTATTCGTGCCGAGCGTGAACGGGACCGTTATCCCGAGCATCAACGCCGCCATGGCGAAGATGGGCCAGGGCCAATCGGCGCGGCAGGACGTGCGGGTCCAGATCGACGTGAACGATGACCGGTTCAACGCCTACGTGGACGGCCGAGCCTCGCCGATGGCGTTGCAGGCCGGGCAAGCCTCGTTCAACGGCGCGCGTCAGGCGGTTCCTGCCGACCTGGCGCGACAGAGCGCATACCGGAGGCGCTGATGGCGATCACGCTCGGCACGCTGCCCCGCCTGACCACCTTTTCGATGCGGGCGGTCTCTGCGGCGAATGACCTTCGCCCCAGCTTCGGCGGCCCGGTCCAGCGCCTGGGGCGCAAGGGCTCGCGCTTCGCCCTGGACGTGAAGGTGCCCGCCATGTCTGCGAAGGGCTGCGGCATCGCCCTGATCGCGGACCTGCTGCGCGGTGAAACCGAGACGGTGATCCTGCCGGTGCCGGACTATGTGCCGGCGGTCCCCTACGGCACGCCGCTGGTGAACGGCGCCGGGCAGCTCGGCACGACGCTGGTGATCGACGGACTCACGCCGAACGTGGCGATCCTCAAGGGCAAGTTCCTGTCGGTCATCCTGGGCGGTCAGCGCTACGTCCACATCGTGGCGGCGCAGACCACGGCGAACGGCTCGGGGCAGGCCAGCCTGCCGATCTGGCCCATGCTGCGGACGCCGACGACGGACAACGCCGTGGTGGAGCTGGCGGCGCCGAAGATCGAGGGTTTCGTCCAGCCGGGTCAGGAGTGGTCGATCAGCCGCCTCCAGGCCGTGGGCGTGGACTTCAGCGTTGAGGAACGGGCCTGATGGACTCCGCCCTGACGGCTGCGCTTCAGGGCGCGGCGCCGACGACGTGCCTGCTGGTCGAGATCGCGCTGCCCTCGGGCACGGTGCGGCTGACCGATGGAGGCGTGGTCGCCTATGGGGGTCAGGTCTACTATGGCGATCACCCCACCCTGGGTGTGCTGTCGTCGATCTCGGGCCTGAAAGAGGGCGCGACGAACACGACCACGCGGGTGGATGTGGTTCTGCAACCCCGGTCGGATCAGGCGGTCGTGGACCTGACCGCGCCGACGGCGCAGGGGTCGCGGGTGCGTGTCTGGTTCGGGGCCGTGGACCCGGCCACGGGAGCGCTGATCGGCGAGCCCGAGCTGAAGTTCGACGGCGAGCTGGACAAGGCGCAGTTCAGCGTCGGCGAGGCGTGGTCGGTCACGCTGGAGTGCGGAACGCAGGCCGAGCGCCAGCTGGAGCCGAACGACAACTGGCGGCTGAACCATGCCTTCCATTCCGCCATCTGGCCCGGCGAGACCGGGCTGATCTTCGTCACGAACGTGACCAAGAGAATCTACTGGCGGATGGAGGCCCCGAACGGGTCCATCAGCGTCGGCGGCGGCGGTTCGACCGGCGGCGGCTTCGGCGGCCAAAACGCCCGGAGGTAGCTCCATGCATCCGATGTTGCGGCGGCAGCAGGCCGTCGAGGCGACCATTCAGCGGTTCGCGGGGAAGACGCTCGCCTATGGCCGGGACGACTGCGCCCGTATGGCCGCGTTCCTGGTCAAACGGCTGGGGGTCAAGGTCCGGCTGACGAAGATGCCGCGCTATGGCTCGGCTGTCGGCGCGGCGCGGGCGCTGAGGGCGCTGGACTGCCGTGACCTGGCGGAGGTGGTGGACAAGGCGGGATTGCCCCGGGTCGCGCCGTCGCGGGCGATCATGGGCGACCTGTTCGCGCTGCCGGCCCCGGATGATACCGTGGCGCTGCACATCGCCCTGGATCACCAGACCTCGTTCGGCCTGATCGACGGCGTGTTCCAGCCGGGCCGCGTGCATCAGACCATCTGCGCCTGGAGGACGCTGTAGATGGCGGACCCGATCTCGCAGGCCGTATCGGCGATCATCATCAGTGCGGTCGGCGCGACGGGCGCAGCCGCGACGGCGATCACGGTGGCCACGACGATCGTTGTCAACGCGGGGATTGCGGCTGCCGCGACTGCGTTGACCAAGCCCGACGTCGGCAAGGACGGCAATCCGACGGAGTGGCGGGCCGACCCGGACGCGCCGCTGCACTTCTGCATCGGGCGCGGCGGCGCGGCGGGTCAGATCGTGCACCGGGACGAATACGGCCCGGACAACATGTATCAGTCGATCGTCGGGGTGATCGGCGCGGGCGGGCCGATCAAGGCCTTCGTGTCGTGGACGTTCGACGACCAGCCGGTGACCTTCGGCGCGGGCGGCGCGGCGACGTCGTCTCAGTGGGTCAACGAGATGTGGGTCACGACCCGTCGTGGCCTACAGCCGGACACGGCGCTGTCGTCGCCCTCCAGCCTGAAGAACGGGGCCAGCCTGCCGGGCTGGGGCTCGTCGAGCAAGCTGTCGGGCAAGGCCGGCTACATGCTGACCATGGCCGAGAACTCCAAGCGGACGGCCTATCCCACGGGCGAGCCTAAGCCCCTGGTCACCTGGGAGGGGTGCTACGGCTGGGACCCGCGTCAGGACAGCACCTATCCGGGCGGATCGGGGTCGTGTCGTCTCAACGACCCCGCCACCTGGGTGTGGATCGACAACCCCGCGCTGGGCGCCCTGAAGTGGGGGATCGGCTTCTGGGAAGGGGCTTCGACCGGCGGCGGCTACGGCGTGCCGCAGGCATGTTCGCAGGTCGGGGGCTTTGGCTCCAAGGTGGACGGCATCGACGTCGCGGCCTTCGTCGACGCGGCGAACATCGCCGACGCGAACGGCTGGACCGTCGCGGCCTATCCCTCGACCGCCGACGACAAGGCCCAGGTGATGGACGCGCTGCTGCAGGCCTGCGGCGCGATCTACGCCGAACGGGCGGGCAAGATCAGCTGTATCCAGCGCGCGGCGCCGCGGGCCTCGGTCGTGACCATCTCGGCGGCCGATACGGCGGGACCGCTCGAGCTGGACACGTCGGTGTCGCGCATCGGCCGGATCAACACGATCCAGCCCCGGTTCTGGTCGGAGGCCAACCGGTGGCAGATGACGGCCGCCGCAGAGGTGACCGCGTCCAGTTATCAGACCGAGGACGGCGGCAAGCGCACGCGCGGTGTCGACTTCCCCTATGTGCGGTCGGTGCAGCAGGTGGCGGAGCTGGCGGCGCTCCAGATCGCCCACACCCGCGAGAGCTTCCGGGGCGTGATCCCGCTGAAGCCGCATCTTCAGCGCATCCGGCCGGGCGACGCCTTCACCATCACCGAGCCGGGCTTCCTGCTGGACGGGCAGAAGTGCCTGTGCCTGGACACCGAGTTCGACGCCGCGACCGGCGTTCACCGCGTCACCTTCGTCAGCGAGACCGACGCGAAGTATCCGTTCGCCTATGGCCAGAGCCCGACGCCGCCTGCGCCCGCAACGCTGTCGCCGTATGCCGGGCCGCCTGCGGCGCCATCGGCCCCGGAGTGGTCGCTGTCGGCGTCTTCGATCACAGAGGATGGCGCCACCGTGCCCATCCTGGTGGTTGAGGGCGAGGCGGATAACGCCACGATCGACCAGGTGGTGATCGAGTTCCGGCCGCACGGGGTCGGCGCGGAGTGGGGTGGGGCCGGCGTTGAGGCGCCCTCTCTGGTCCGAAAGGAAATCGGTGGAGCCATCACGCCGGGCACGGCCTACGAGGCCGCTGTCAGCTACCGGCGCGGCAAGGAGCTATCAGAACGGCTTGTTCTGGGCCCGGTGACGACGGGGGTGTTTCATACGCCGCTGGCGCCGGACTCTGTCGATGGCCTGACGGACATCAAGAAGAACACCGTCGCGCCGACCTTCCTGTCGTTCTCGACTGGCACCGTGGCCCTAAGCGGCACGACCCCGACGAAGGTGGCCGAGGTCTGGATCGACGTAGCCGGGACCGACTCGCCGGTCGTGGTCGAGTTCAACGGACTGGTGAACATGCGCCACGACCCGTCGGGCTCGTTCGATGCCATCCTCGAACTTCGCCGCTCGCCGGACGCGGGCATCGGCATCCAAATGCTTTACCTGACGGTTCCCGCGCTGGGGGGGGCGAACGACAGCGTGCTGGGCATGTTTCCCCTGAAGATCAAGGACACGCCGGGCGCCGGCACATGGCGTTACTGGCTTCGCATGTGGTCCACGGCCAGCAACATGACGACCCAGGAAGTTCGGGCGCCGTTCATGCAGGCCACTGAAAACAAAACCAATGAGGACTGAGGATGATTTTCCGCATCGTTGATGACGTGACAGGGGACATCATTCTCAGCGTCACGGCCCCGCGCGTCGAGATGGCGGCCCGCTACCTCAAGCCGGGTCAGAGCCTGATCACCGATACCGGGCCGGCGATGATCAACACCGCCGCCCTGAAGGTAGAAGGCGGCGTCATCGTGCGGCGAGGTGCGCCCGATGCAGACCCGATGGCCGGTGAAGGTCTGGCTGTAACGTTCATCTCCGCCGACCACTGATCGGAGCCTAGAGACATGATTACACCCGGAACGCTGCCCCTTGTGGCGCAGCGGTGGACCCCGTTCGTCTACACCATCGACTTTGAGGGGTTGGACTTCACCGGCGCGACGATGGCGATGCACGTCCGGCTCTATGCTGACGCGCCCGGCGATCCGATCATCGCGCTGGCGAACGCCAGTCCCTCGTCGCAAGGGCTTTCGGTCGCGGTGGCGACGGCTGACGGCGTGCCGACCAGCACCGTTCAAATCCGCATCAATGAGGCGACGCTGGAAGCGGTCCTCCTGAACGCAGGGCTCCCGGGTGCGTCCGTGAAGCTTGTTTACGACATGCACATCACCGGCGGCGGCTTTGAAAAAACCCGCTGGCTGGAAGGCGACTTCACGATCCGCCCCGGAGCGACCCAATAATGGCCAATGCGATTGTTTCCCTAAAACAAAATCGCGCGGAGGTCCGGTTCTCTGGCCCGGATACCGTGTCGTCACTGGTCGCGTCGGCTGTTAGCGCCCGCGTCGCCGCCGAGACTGCCGAAACCGGGGCCGAGGCCGCGCAGGCCGCCGCCGAAGCCGCCCGCGACACCGCCGTTGCCGCCACGGTCAACAAGCTCAACCTGACCGGCGACAATGTCGGGGGCAACGCCGCGACGCTGATCGAGAACATCGGCCTGAACGCCCGCCTTCCCCTGATCCCGGAACTTTTCGGCGCGGTGGATACGAGTATCGACCCCTCCGGCGACTATACCGCAGAGATCGAGGCTTGGTTTGACGCGGCCCGCACCACGGGTCTGCCGCTCGACGGTCGGGGTAAGACCTACCGGGTGACGGCGGCCACGGGGCCGGTCGCGCACCTGCACATCGACAATGTGACGCTGGTCGAAAGCAATCCCAACACGGGTGAGCCGAGGACGCTGACCCTGACTCCGGCAACCGCTGGCGTAGGTTCCGTCTGGATCGGACCGGGCTTCAAGATCAACCGGAACGGCAACGGCACGGCGGGCACGCTGGGGGCATACGCCCTGCTGATCGACGGCGTGCCCAACGTTCATGTCGAGGCCGAAATCTATGGCAACGCCCGGGGCAGCGGTATCTGGATCAGGGGAGCGTCCTATGTGTGGGAGCGGGCTTACGTCCACGACATGCGCTATGCCCACACTTCCGAAACCGATGACGTGATCAACGGGGTTCTGGTCAACACATCCGAGGACGTGTTCTGCAACGGCCGCGTCGAGCGTCTTGGGCGGATCGACCAGACCAGCGCCGAGCGTGACCGCTACAGCCGTGGATATGCGTTCTCGGGCTGCAAGCGCGTGACTTGGAATGCGCGTGCCGAGCGTGTGGACCAGGGGGTGGACGTGACCGGAGACCTGAACAGCGGCAACACTCAGTTTCTGATCAACGGCGGCTCGGCTAAGTACTGCGCGACCTATGGAGCCAAGTTTGCGAACACGGCCGTGGCCTGTGGCGTCACCGGCATGGTCATTGATCAGGTGGGCCGTGCGGCTGTCGCGATCAGCGGCCCATCCTCTAGCCTTAAGAACCAGACCCGCGACATTCTTGTCAGTGGCGTCGTGGCGCTGAACATCGGGACCAACCAACTTTGGCCCGAGCCCAATGTCGTTTTGATCGAGGGCAGTGGTTCCGGCCGCGACCCGGCGGGCGTCATCATTACGGGCAATAAGGGAACGTCGTTCACCGGGTCGTCGGCATTCACGGTCTTCGACACCGACGAGATCATGCTGACCGGCTATCTGCGGATCGCCACGGGCGTTCGCGTCCGGCTGACCACGACGGGCACCCTTCCCTCTGGCCTGGCGACCGGCACCGACTATTTCATCATCGACGTGCCGGACACGAACCGGGTCAAGCTGGCCAGCAGCTACATCAACGCGCTGGATGGAACCCCGATTACCGGGCTGTCCGGCGGCTCGGGCACGCACACCCTGGCCCTTCAGGTAGATTGCGACGCGGCGGTCGAGAACGATACGACCGACCGCGTGGCCGCAGAGCCTAACCTGGAGTGGGGCAACGACTGGGTGGGCATGGTTCCTCGCCCTTCGGGCACTGGCGGCGAGAGCCTTGACCTTTACGCCAACGGCGCCCGCGCCAGCGCTCAATCCATCCCGAACGCCGCCTTCACGACTATCACCTATGACGCCGCCGCCAGCAGCTCGGATGAATACGCCATCCTCAACGAGGCCACCGGCGTCTGGTCTGTGCCAAAGAGCGGGACGTGGGAGTTTGTCGGACGCTACCAGTGGGCCGAAGGCGCCACGACGAACACGGCCCGCATCGTCCGCCTTGAAAGCTCCAATGACGGTTCTTCGTGGAGCGAGATTTCTGAAACGGTGGCCAGCATCGGCGCGACCACGCAGAACATGACGCAGAGCATCAACTATCGCCGCAGGCTTAGCGCGGGCTTGTTCCTGCGGGCGACGGCCTTCCAGAGCGACGGAGCCGCGCTCAACCTCACCGTTCGGCGCTCGGAAATGCGGTTCATCCCGTCGGCCTAAGCCGGTTGCAGCATCGACGCGCGGAAGCTTTCAGCCATCGCCAGGTAGTGTCGTGACGGGTTACGCATGGAGTCCCTGGTCACGGTGAAGTCGATGGACACGGCGCGCCGTCCATAGAAGATCTGGTGGGCGACCTGTCGGCTATCGACGGCCCACACGTCGCCGGGCTCGAAATAGATGACGTGTCGGGGTTGGGTGCTCCACCATTCAAGGGAGGAGCGGCCGAAGGTCATGCCGTTCAGCTCCATCCAGATTTCGGCGGCTGAGCCGTTCCGGAGCAGCTCGCGCGGAAAGCGCTCGGCCTGCATCCTCATGATGTCGTCGATGCGCCAGCTTGTGGTCCAGACGCGCGGCTGGTTGTCGAGATTGATGAACAGGCGGCCGAAGTGCGTCGGATGCTCGTCCTTGTAAACGTCGATGTGCAGGTTCTCGTTCAGCGTGGTGGTGAGCCGCCAGACCGACCTGCGGGTCTCGAAGTCGTAGCCGGAGAAGATATCGCCGTAGGCGGGCATGACGGCGTCGTAGAGGCGGGCCATGTGATCGGCGACCCGGTCAGCAAGGCTGGGCGCCACTCCGTTCGCCGTCGCCTTTGTGAGGAAGGCGGGACGGTTAAACGACAGGTCGGGCCGAAGCGCGGTCGCCATCTTCTTCAGGCCCGGATGCCGGCTATCCAGGGCCGCCCAGAAACCATGGTCGATATCGAGCTTCAGGTTCGGGAAGGTGATGACCTGCCCGGCTTCATACTCGGGAACATAGCTGCGAGCGGTCGCGCCGACGCGGACATCAGGCGCTTCCAGAAAGTAGTTCGGCAGGTTCGGGTTCACGAACACGGTCGGCATTCAGGCTTCCTGTCTGGCTAGGCCAGCGGCCCGGATGGGGCTTAAATCATAGCCGCGAGACACCGCCAAATCAAACACGACGGGGCGATTGATGTCGCTTGACCCTGGACACCGTCGTCCCCACGGCCTTCACCATCACCACAATCAGGAGGGCGGCGGATGCTGCTTAACGACCGATGACCCCGTCGGCCTGGATCGCGCTCGCCGCGTTTGTGCTCACGCTTGTCTTCAACGGCATCGCACTGGCGATCGGGTATGGCGTGCTGAAGGGCACGGTCTCCGCTCTCGCCGCCAGGGTGAAGGTTCTAGAGCAGGAGATGGGCGCGATCACCGAACTGAAGGTGGCCGTGGGCAAGATCGAGTCCAAGCAGGACGCGATGTTCGAGCAGCTACGTGACCTCGCCGCGTCGGTTCGGTGGATGCGGGAGCCCGCCGCGCCGGAGCCCGCCCCACGCCGCACGCGGAGGAGCGGCGAGTGACCCTAAACAAGTTCAAGTCCCTCGTCGGTGATCTGGCCCGGCCCTATGCCCTGATCGCCGTCGGCACCGCGACCGCCCGCGCGATCTGGACCGGCGCGGACGACGGCTCGATCACCGCCGCAGGGATCATCCTGATCGCCCTCTACGGCGCCCGGTCGCTGGAGAACTACGGCCAGCGGCGAGAGGCCGCCAAGGTCGAAACCGCCAAGGCCCAGAGCCACGGCTGACCCCCACCACAACCTGACCTGAAAGGAGCGCCCGCCATGGGAACGCTGCACGTCGAACTCGTCACCATGAACACGCGAGCCGAGACGGGCTCGACCATGCCCCTGGCGGAGTCTCAGCCCGTCGCCCAGGCGACGCTGAACACCACCACCACGTCGGCCCGCGTCGGCACGATCACGGGGCAGAGCGCCGATCTGGCCTGGGTCTTCACGGCCATCGGCAAGGACATCTGGGTTCGGGCCAGCGGGGACGCCGTCGCCAACGCCGCCGGTCCTAACCAGGGCTTCCTGGTCCCTGCCGGCGCGTCCGTCGCGCGTGGCGTCTCCGAAGCCGGCGAGCAGGTCGCCGCCCGGGACGTGGCCTGATGCTGAACCTGGGCCTCAATCTGGGGCAGGTCAATCTAGCCCGTGGGCAGGGCGGCGCGCTCGACTTCCGTTCGGCCATGCCCGCGTCGGTGACCTACAGCCGGACGGGCGCGGCGACGGGGCTGACGGCGGCGGGTGTTCTGACGGCGTTCGCGACGAATGAGCCGCAGCGCACGGATCGTGGTCTGGCCCTGGAGCCCGAGCGGACCAACAAGGTCACGGTCCACAACGCCAATCCGACAGACCTGACCGGCGTGAGCGTGGCGGGCGACCCTGCGGCGACCCTGACGCTGGTCAACGATGCGGCGGCGCTCGCGGCGGCGGGCCTGTCGGGGCTTTGCACCTCAGGCGAGGTCTGGCGGCTGGACAACAGCGCCGGATCCGCCGTGGCCTATGCCAGCTTCACCGGCGGCACGGCGGGCAACAGCAGCAACCACTCCATCTCGGCCTGCATCCGGGGCGGATCGGGGGCGCTGGGTAGCTCTATATCAACGACAGGGGTCAGCACCGGAGGGACGACGTTCGGCGCGTCCACTGACTATCGCCGGGTCGCGACCCAGCCCGGCGGGATGCCGATGGTCGCGGCCCGATTCCCGCGCATCTTCGCCGATCCGGGCCAGGTGCTGTGGATCATCCTGCCTCAGTTCGAGGAGGGCGGGGATGCCACCTCCGTCGTCGAGACGGCCGGGGCGCAGGCGACACGGGGCCTGCCGGTCTGCACGGCCGTCGTTCCGGGTGGCCGCACCTCGGCGCGGCTGACCTATGCGGACGGGACCGCCTCGAGCTCGGCCGGTCTGACGCCGGGGGCGACCTTCGACATCGCCGGGGCGGTGATCGCGGCGGGCAAGGGGCGCGTCGGGGTGAGCGAGCTGGCGACGCTGGAGTGGTCGTGATGATCGAGGCGGATGTGATCGGGACGCTGTTCGAGGCGGCCGGAGACGATGAGGCGGAGGCGGTCCCCCTGCCGGGGTGGCACGTCAACATCACGACCGAGGGCCTGGCGGCGCGACCGGACCTGGCGCCGTTCGTCGTGACGCCCACCACCCTGCGCCGCGTATGGGCCGGTGACGACCCCGCCGCGCCCGTGGTGACGGTCGCTCTGCGCTTCGCCGATCAGGCGGCGGCCGAGGCGGCCCTGGGCGGTTAGGGCGACCTGACGGCTGTACCGCGAGCGGTGATGCGAACGCCGTTCGCGTCGGCTAGCGTGGCCTTATGCGGCAGGGACCCGACCGGCGAGAGACGATCCTGATCGCGGCGCTGGTGCTTTGCGCCGTGGTGCAGGTGGTGATCGGGCTCCTCGCCCTGATCTGACGAAACCCTACAATCTGGAGCCTGACACGCGATGACGCGACTCGACATGTTCGAGGCGGTGCGCCCGTTCGCGCCGTCACGGAAGTTCTCAGCCCAGGTCGTGCGGCTGCTGGACCAGGTAGCGGATGCGTTCGGGTTGCCGGCGGATGGCGCGCCGATGAAGCCCAGCCCGGCGGCGATCAAGCTGCTGCACGAGTTCGAGGGGCTGTCCAAGGTGCGCCCGGACGGGATGATCGAGGCCTATCCCGATCCGGGGCCAACGGGGCTTCCCTGGACGATCGGCTGGGGCAGCACCGGCCCTGGCGTCACCAAGGGCACGGTCTGGACCCGCGAGCAAGCCGACGCGCGTTTCGAGGCCGACGTGGCCAAGTTCGCCGCCGGGGTTGCCGAGGCCCTAAAGGGCGCGCCCACAACGCAGAGCCAGTTCGATGCGCTGGTCAGCTTCGCCTACAACGTCGGGCTGGCCAACCTGAAGGGCTCGACCCTTCTCAAGAAGCATCGCGCCGGGGATCACGCCGGGGCCGCGCGAGAGTTCGGCAAGTGGGTGTTCGCCAAGGGCAAGCGCCTCAACGGCCTTGTCCGCCGTCGTGCGGCTGAAGCGGCGCTCTACGCCTCATGAGAACCGTCGCCACCGCCTTCGCCCTGGGCGCCATCGCCCGCCTCTTCGTTCAGACGTTCATCGCCGTGCTGGTGGTTGGCGCGGTGCGGAGGATCTTCGGATGATCGCCCTGTTTTCCCGCATCCCCTGGCAATGGAAGGCGGCCGGAGGCGTCGTGCTCGCCTTCGCCCTGCTCTGGACCGCCTACAGCTACCAGAAGGCCCGCGCCGACCGCGCCGTCGCACAAGCCCGGACCAGCAAAGTCACCACGCGCGCCCTCGATCAAGTCGCCGTGGAAATCCCCATCATCCGCTCCGAACAAGAGGAGAAGCAACGTGCAGTCGACCAAATCGAGGGTTCTGATCAGCGGCTTCCTGACGGCTATGGGGCTGACCTCCAGCGGGTGCGCGACCGGCAGCGGGGTGGTGATCCCCGATAGCCTGCGAGCGCCCTGTGAGAGCACGGCCGATGTGTCCGGCGCCCAGACGGTCGGGGATCTGGGTAAGGCCATCATCCAAGGCGACGCCGACCTTCGTGTCTGTGATGCCCGGAGAGAGGCTGTCGTGGCCATCGCCGAGGGCGGGCGGCGTTCCTGGTGGTCCCGCCTCAGACCGGGCTAGCCCCTCGCTCAATCCACATCATCCAGCGTCGAGCCTGGCTCCGCATCTCGAGGCCCCGCCGGTTCACCCGGTGGGGCCTTCTTCATATCCGAAACCATCCCATCGGGGGGGATTATGCCGCAGCCGCCACTCAGCCGCGCCGTCGCCGAAGAAACCATAGCCCGCATCGAGGACAAGCTGCGGGAAGGCTTCCGGCCGCAGGGCCTCCACGGCAACGGCCCCGCCGCCATTGCCGTGGCGGGAGAGCAGGCCATCCGCGACGGGTTCGTGGGATCGGCCGGCGCTTTCCAGACACGCCTGCGGATCGCCAAGGACAACTACGGACTGGAACCCGACTGGACGCTCTACAGGCCGCGACACTACCAGCACCGCCCGCCCGGCTTGCCCGCCATGCCGTCGCAGGATCATGTGACGGAGGCCGCCCCGGAGGGAAGGCCGGTCAAGGTCTGCGTCATCGGTGACGCGCACGACTCGCCGCACCTTCCGAACAAAGATCGCTTCTACTGGCTCGGCAGGTTCGCCGCGGATCACCGGGTCGATTGGGTCGTCAGCGTCGGCGACTGGATGAGCATGGACTGCTTCTCCACCCACCACGATCGGGCGACATTCGAGGGCTTCGCCAAGCCGACATTCGAGCAGGACCTGGCCAGCTTCCATGCGTCCCAGCGGGAGTTCCAGCGGGGACTCGGAGACTGGAAGCCCCGCAAGCGCATCACCTTCGGCAATCACGAACACCGCGCTTGGAAATACGACAACCTCCACCCGGACGGCATGTCGCACTCGCAGATGGTCGAGGAGGCTTTCTTGCAGTGGGGTTGGAAGGGCACGCCCTATGGCGAATACTGGTTCCTCCAGGGCGTTGGCTTCACCCATATCCCCTTCAACGGGCGGGGTAAGCCTCTGGCGCAGGGGCAGCACGCCAACAAGGCGCTGGTCGATACCATCCACGGCGACGATCACCGGGCCACCCAGATCACCGACCACAAGTCCGGCCCATTCAGGAGCCCGACCGTCTATTCTGCCGCGACCGCCCTCCCGCCGGGCTTCATCGAAGGCTACGCGAACAAAGGCGGCTCCACATGGCGTCAGGGCGTGTGCCTGGCCACGATCTGGGACGGCTATGTGCGCGAGTGGTCGTTCACTGAGATGGTCCTGCTGAGAGAGCGCTACTCCGAACGGCTCGCCGCCTGAGCGCTGGGCATCTGCTCTGCGGTTCCCCGCTCCCTCCAGATCGCCGGGTCGCCCGACAGGTCCACAGCGCATTGCCGCAGGACCGAAGCGGCGGCGTAGAGCGGTAGGGCCGCAGCCGAGGCCGGGTTCAGCCCGACCATGATCCCGCACACGATCCGGTGCGCCTTCTCAAGCTGGGCTATGTCGGCGGCGGTGATGGTGTTGCGGAGCTTCGTGGGCATCGGCGACCGCTACACCCGGAACGCAAGAGGAACAATGCGCCGGCCCCCGGTTTGCTGTGGACTGCTAAGCAACTGAAAGCATTGACGTGACAACCGCTCCGGTTTGTAGGAATGTTGTTCTCGATCAACGCCAGCACCTGATTAAAAGTCAGATGCTCTAACCGACTGAGCTAGGGGCTCGCCTCGCGACGCGGCGCGGACCATAGGGAGACGAACGCGCCGGAGCAAGCCGCCGGGAGGGTCTTCATCCATGTCTGTCACGGGGCCCCTGACAGGGGTGCGAATCCTGGAGTTCGACGGCCTGGGGCCGGTGACGCTGGCGGGCATGATGCTGGCCGACATGGGGGCGGACGTGCTGCGGCTGGCGCGCCCCACGAGCGGCGCGTTCGAGGACGTGGGCGGCGCGATCCTGCATCGGGGGCGAAGCGCGGTGGCCGTCGATCTGAAATCGCCCGCGGACCTCGCGGGGGTCCGCGAGCTCGTGGCGCGCGCCGACGCCCTGATCGAAGGCTACCGACCGGGCGTCATGGAGCGGCTGGGCCTGGGTCCCGAGGCGTGTCAGCGGGCGAACGCCGCCCTGGTCTACGGACGGATCACCGGCTGGGGCCAGACGGGGCCGCTGGCCCGGTCGGCCGGGCATGACATCAACTACCTGGGTCTGACGGGCGCGCTCGCGGCCATGGGGCCGCCGGATCGACCGCCCGCCCCTCCGCTCAATCTGGTCGCGGATTACGGCGGTGGGGCCATGCTGCTGATCAACGGGGTGTTGGCCGGGCTGATCCAGGCGGCCCGCACGGGGCGCGGGCGGGTGGTCGATGCGGCGATGGTCGATGGGGTCGCGGCCATGAGCAGCCTCTTCCACGCGTTGCTGGCGAAGGGGTTGTGGCGACCCGAGCGTGGCGCGAACCTGCTGGACGGCGGAGCGCCGTTCTATCGTTGCTACGCCTGCTCGGACGGGCGGTTCGTCGCCGTGGGCGCGCTGGAGCCGCAGTTCTTCGCGGCGTTGATCGAGGGCCTGGACCTCGGCGACGCGGGCCTGGTCCAGTACGATCCCGCCGGCTGGCCCGCGATGCACGCCCTGTTCGAGGCGAAGTTCGCGGCGCGGCCCCGGGACGCCTGGGCCGCCCGCTTCGCCGCGACGGACGCCTGCGTCACCCCGGTGCTGACTTTCGCGGAAGCAAGCGCCCACCCTCACGCCGCCCAGCGCGACGCCTACGGGCCGGACGGCGCGCCGAGGCCCGCGCCCCGGTTCGACGGACCGGCGGCCGCGCCGGCGCCGGCCTCGGCCCTCTCGCTCGCCGACGCATTGGCGGCCTGGACGTCCGGGGCCTGAATAAACCTCAGGCGGCCTGCCACACCGATTTCGCCGCGCGGGCGGACCCGCGCGCGGCGCCCAGCGTAGCGGCGAGCGCTTGCGGATCGATCGGCTTGGTCAGGAAGGCGAAGGCGTCGACCTCCGCCCAGGCCTGACGGTGATTGTCCAACGCGTTCGCCGTCAGGGCGATGATCGGGGCCCCGGCGTTCGGTCCGGTTTGCGCCCGGATGCGCCGCGCGGCGTCCAGGCCGTCCATGACCGGCATCTGCATGTCCAGGACGATCACGTCGAAGACGGCTGATTCCGCGAGCGCCGCGGCCTCGGCCCCGTTGGACGCCAGGGTCAACCGGCAGCCCATCGGCTCGAGCAGGAGCGACAGGATGCGCTGGTTCACCGGATGGTCCTCGGCGGCCAGGATCCGAAGGCCGTCCAGAGATTCGACCTCCACGGCCGGAGCCATGACGGTCTCCGCCTCCACCGGTTCGGCCGCGCTCAGCCGGGCCTGGAGCGTGAAGGTGGAGCCTTGGCCCGGCGTGCTCGAGACGGTGAGCCCGCCGCCCATCAGCTGCGCCAGCCGCTGACTGATGGCGAGACCCAGTCCGGTGCCGCCATAGCGCCGGGTGGTGCCGGCGTCCGCCTGCTCGAAGCTGGCGAAGATATGGTCCAGCCGGTCGGCGGCGATGCCGCAGCCGCTGTCCCGAACCACGACCGACAGCATGTCCTCGGCCCAGCGCGCCTCGACCCTGATGGTCCCCTGATCCGTGAACTTCACGGCGTTCGAGAGCAGGTTGAACAGGATCTGCTGCAGCCGCAGGGCGTCGCCGCGCACCGCGGTCGGCAGATCGGCGGCGATTTCAAGCTCCAGCGCCACGCCCTTCGCCTCGGCGCGGGGCCGCCACATGCGTCCCAGGGCTTCAAGCTTCTCGCGGGGGTCGAAGACGATGCTTTCCAGCTCCATCTTGCCCGCTTCGATCTTGGAGAAGTCCAGCACGTCGTTGAGCAGGCCCATCAGAATGTCGCCGGCCTCGGACAGCATGCGCACATGCTCCCGCTGGGCCCGCGTCAGGCGCGTCGGGCGCAGCAGGTTCGCCGCCGAGATCACCGCGTTCATCGGCGTGCGGATCTCGTGGCTGATGACCGCCAGGAACTCCGACTTGGCCGCGCTGGCCTTCTCGGCCCTGACGGCGGCCTCTCGGCTCTCGCGCTCCGCCTCTCGCAGGGCCCGGTTCGTCTCCGAACTCTGGCGAACGGCGACGGCCAGGTGAGCGAGATAGAGCACCCCCGCGACGGCGGCGACGGCCATGACGGGCCGCGCCTGCGCGAACGCCTCATAGATCGGCATGCCCAGCAGATAGCCGCCGTGCGCCAGCATGGCGGCGAGCAGGATGTCGCGACGCGGGTGCATGTGCAGACAGACATGCAGCAGGCCGCCCGCGAACTGCATCATGGCGAAGAGCTTGCCCACCTCCCCGCCGTACAGCCACATGTAGGCGCCGCTGGCGGAGTAGACCAAGGTGGTGATCAGGGCCGACGCGATCGCGGCGATCCTGAATCCGGGGCTCGGCCTCCAGTCGTCGTCGGACGCCCTGGCTGGCGCGAACACGATGACGTCGATCAGCTGCGTCAAAAGCACCGCCGCGTACCAGACGGCGGGCGTCCAGCCGGGCGCGACCATATAGGCGATCGCCCCCAGCACGCCGGCCATCCAGAGCCGTGTCTTGAGTTCCTTGCGTCGCGTCGAGGCGACGATCCTGTATTCGGACGCAGGCATGGCCTTGTCCCTCCCTGCCCATACTCTATGGGGGAAGTTCCGAAGGATTGGTTGTCGGTATCCTAGGAACCGCGAGACGACCGACCGCGTTCAGTTCTTTGTCTCAGGAGGGGACCATGAGATTGATGTCGATGATCGCGCTGGCCGCCGCCGCCGCGCTCGCGGCGTGCGAGGATCGGCCCGACGGGGGCGCCTACACCTCGGAGGCCGAGGTCGTCGAAGCCCTGCCCGCCGAGGACATGGCCGCCGACGCCGCCGGTGAAGCGGAGGTCGCGCCGGACGAGGCCCCGGCGGCGACGGACCCCACCGCCCTTCCGCCTGACGAGCGCGACTCGGAAGAAAGCGTCCAGCCCGAAAGCGAAACCCTGTTCTACTGAGGCGTCGCCTCGCCGGCGCCACCAAGCCCTGATCTAGCAGCGCGTTCCGGCGTCGTGGCAACGGCGCGTCGCACACCACGGACGGCCGATTGTCCACTTTCCTTCGCGCGACTTCACTGGCTCTGATCGTCATGAGCGCGGCCGGTTCGACGGCGGCGGATCCGCGCGCGGTCGTTCGTGGCGATCTCGACGACGGGCTGCGCGACCAGATCATCCGGGCGATCGGCGAGGTCGACGAGCCGGCGGGCAATCGCTTCGAGGCCCGCCGCCGCGCCCGGGCGGCGGCGGAGGCCGCCGAGGCCCTGCTGCGATCGGAAGGCTACTACCAGTCCACCATTCGCGATGAGGTCGAAGGCGAGACCTCCCCCTCGGCGGTGATCGTCGTCGAGCCGGGCCCGCGCTTCGAGTTGACGCCGCCGGGCGTCGACTGGGTCGGCGCGCCGCCCGAGCCCGAGGTGGCCGCGCGGGCCGCCGGGGACATCGCGCTGACGCCGGGCGACCCGGGACGCGCCGCCGACGTCATCGCCGCCGAGGGGCGCCTGGTCGCCAGCCTGAGCCGCCAGGGCTACGCCGACGCGACCGCCCAGCCCCGGCGCGTGGTCGTCGACCACGCCGCCCTCACCGTCGCGCCCACCTATCGCATCGACGCCGGCGATCTGGTCACCCTGAACGGCGTGCGGGTGGAGACGCGCGGCCCCACCAACCCCGCCTGGGTGCAGCGGCTCGCCCCCTGGCGCGACGGCCGGCGCTACGATCCCGACCTGGTCGGCGAGCTCGAGCGGCGACTGACCGAGACCGGCGTCTACGACGGCGTCGGCGTGGCGCTGGCGCCGGCCGACCAGACCACCGCCGACGGCGACCGGCCGGTGGTGGTCACCCTGACCGACAGCCCCCGGCGCGTGCTCGAGGCGGGCGTCACCTACTCCACCGCCGAAGGCTCGGGCGTCGACGCCCTGTGGACGTGGCGCAACCGCTTCGGGCGGGCGGACACCCTGCGGTTCCAGGCGCGTCTGGCCACCATCGACAGCCGGATCGGCGCGGAGCTCAGCCTGCCGCACTGGCGGGCGCCGGGTCGCACCTTGCGCCTGGAAAGCGCCGTGGTCGCCGAGGACACCGACGCCTATCGCCGTCAGGCGCTGGTCCTCAACGCCGACGTGACCCAGCGCCTGGGGCGCACCTCCTGGTTCAGCTACGGCGTGGGGCTGGACGCCGGTCGCTATGAGGAAAGCCGCTTCGACGCCTCGACCAATCCGCCCCAGCTGCTGCGCCTCGACCGCGATCTGGCCATCCTGACCACGCGTGCGAGCGCCTATATCGACCGATCGAACGATCCCCTCGACCCGACGCAGGGCTGGCGGGTGTCGGTGTCGGCCCAGCCCACCGCCGTGGCCGGAGAGGACACGGTGCTGTTCGTGCGCACCGAGGCCACCGGCACCTTCTATCAGCCGGTGGATGAGCAGGGCCGCACCGTCGTCGCCGGTCGTGCGCGGTTCGGGTCGGTGATCGGCGGCTCAGAGCTGACGGTTCCGTCGGATCGCCTGTTCTACTCGGGGGGCGGGGGGTCGGTGCGCGGCTACGCCTACCAGGGTGTGAACCCGCGCCTGCCGGACGACACCCCGCGCGGCGGGCTGTCCCTGGTCGAGGCCTCGGTCGAGGTCCGTCGCGACTTCGCCCGGAACCTGGGCGGCGTCGTGTTCGTGGAGGCCGGCTCGGTCGGCTTCGACGAAACTCCGAGTTTCGACGACGTACGCTACGCGGCGGGTGTCGGCGTCCGCTACAATCTGCCGTTCGGGCCGATACGGGCCGACGTCGCCTTCCCGCTCGACAAGCGCGACGGCGACGCCGACTTCCAGCTCTACATCAGCATCGGGCAGGCGTTTTGACCGACCCCGCGCCCCCCTCCCCGGCCGAGCAGCCCGACCCGCCCAAAGCGGAGCGGAAACGGCGCTCACGCAGACAGCTGGCGGCGCTGATCGCCGGAGGCGTCGTCGGCGGCCTGATCGCCCTGATCGTGCTCGTACTGGTCGGCGGGCGGATGTATCTCGTCACCGGCCCCGGCCGCGAATTGGTCACCAGCTTCGTCGCCGGCCAGAGCCTGGGCCGCTACGGGCGGATCAACGTCGAGGGCCTGAGCGGCGACCTGTTCGACGACTTCACCCTGGAGCGGGTGACGGTCGAGGACGACGAGGGAGTCTGGCTGGAGGCCCGACAGGTCCACGTCGACTGGTCCTACTGGCCCCTCGTCACCCGCCGCTTCCATGCGGAGCTGATCGAAGCCGAGGTGATCCGGCTGATCCGACGTCCGAACGTCGAGCCGTCCACCGAGCCGGGGGGACCCCAGCCCCTGTCGATCGACATCGACCGGTTCGCCGCCGACGTCGAAATCCTGGAGGGCTTCGGCGAGGAGTACGGCCGTTGGCGTCTTGCCGGCGAAGCCGATCTGCCGCGCGTCGGGGCCAGGACGGTCGAGGTGGCCGCCGACAGCCTGTCGCGCGAAGGCGACTTCCTGCGGCTGGCCGCCACCCTGGGCGCGGAGCCCGCCGACCTGCGTCTGAACCTGAGGGCGCAGGAGGCCGAGGGCGGCCCCCTGGCCGGCGCCCTGGGCTATTCGCCGGATCAGCCGTTCACCGCCCGCGCCCAGGTGACGGGCCGCCGCGTCGACGCGCTGGTTCGCACGGGCGCGTTCACCCCGCTGATCGTCACCGGCTTCTACGGGCCGGGCGGAGCGCGCATCTCCGGCTTCGCGGATTTCAGCGGGTCCGAGCTTCTGGCGCCGTTCGTGGAGCGCGTCGGCCGCACGGCGCGGTTCGGCTTCGCGGCTGTGCCCGTTCGCGATCAGGAGCTTCAGGGCGTCTCCTGGCGGCTGATCGCCGACAACGTCCAGTCCTCCGCGCGCGGCGTGATCCGCACCTCCGACAACAGCGCGCCGGACGGCGTGCGCCTGTCGATCAGCACCCCGTCCCTGACGCGCCTGATCGGGCAGGAGGCGGCGGGCGCCACCTCCTACGAAGGCGTGTTCACCGGCGACGCCTCGAACTGGTCGCTGGACGGCGCGGTGGAGGCGAACGGGGTCGCGGCCGCCGGCTGGTCGGCCGCGCGGCTCGCCGGGCCGCTGGATTTCGCCGCCGACGACGGCCGCTTCGATGTCGCGGGCGAGCTGGCGGTCGCGGGCGGCGGGACCGACGGGCCGCTAGGGGGACTTTTGGGCCAGACGCCGAGCCTCGCCTTCGCCGCCTGGCGCGATCCGAACGGCGCCTTCGTGCTGGACCGCGTCGATCTTCTGGGGCGGGCGATCGAGGTCGAGGCCCGCGGCGGACGCAACCTGCTCGGCGGGCTCCGCTTCGACGGCCGGGTCGCGTTGACGCGGCTGCAAGCCCTGCGTCCAGGCGCGTCCGGCGGCTTCTCGGGCCGTCTGCGCGCCTCCACCGCGCGTGCGGGCGCGCCCTGGCAGGTCGGCTTCGAGGGTCAGGGACGGGACCTGGCCACAGGGTTCGCCGAGCTGGACCGCCTGCTGGGCCCCCGCCCCGAGCTGCTGCTGTCAGGCAGCCTCAACGACGGCCGGATCGCGGTGGAGCGGCTGGCTCTCGACGGCGCCAACATCGACGCCGGCGCGCGCGGCCTGATCCGCACGCGCGGGGACATGTCCCTGGCGCTGGAGTGGAACGCCGAAGGTCCCTTCGGCGTCGGCCCCCTCGACATCGACGGCGCCGCCACCGGCGAGGGCGCGATCACCGGGACGATCGCTCAGCCGCGCGTGGACCTGACCGCCGACTTCGCCCGCGTCGCGGCCGGTCCCCTGACCCTCACCAACGCCGACCTGACACTGAGCTTCCGCCGCGGCGCGGACGCCTCCGACGGCCGGATCACGGTGGTCAGCGGTTCGAACTACGGCCCCGCCCGCGCGTCGGGCGCGTTCCGACTGGCCGGCGACGGGGTTCAGCTGTCCGACGTGGATCTCAACGCCGGGGGGGTGGAGGCGCAGGGTTCGATCGCCTTGAACGGCGCGACCCCGGCCTCGGCCGACCTGACCTTCACCGCGCGTCCCGGCGCCTTCATCACCTCCGGACAGGCGGACGGACGGGTCCGGCTGGTGGAGGACGCCGGGCCCAACTCCGCCGTGCTCGACGTCACGGGACGCAATGTTCGGCTGGCGGGTTCGGACTACGTCATCCAGTCCCTCACGCTCCAGGGACGAGGTTCGCTGGAGAGGCTGCCCTTCACGCTCGACGCGCGTATCGGCGGCCCCACCCCGGTGAGCTTCGACGGCTCCGGCGTCTATTCCAGGGGGGACCGGGCCCAGACCCTGACGCTCGCGGGCGGCGGCAGCGTGCGCGACGTCGCCTTCACCACCCGGACCCCGGCGGTCGTCGCCCTGAGCGGGGACGGACGCGTCGTGAGGCTGGACGTCGGCGTGGGCGGAGGGGTCCTGCTGGGCGAGCTACGCTCGGATTCCGAGGCCGCCCTGATCCAGGCCGACCTGACCAGCGTGGAGCTGGGCTCGATCCTCGAGGACCTTCGCGGCCGGGTCACGGGCCGGATCAGCCTGCGCGGCGCGGGCGACGACCTGACCGGCACGGCGAACGTGACGCTTCAGAACGTCCGCAGCCTCGACGCGGGCGAGAATGTCGCCATCGACGGCCGGATCGACGCCCAGCTGCTGGACGACCGGCTGCGCCTGCGCGCCAATGTGGAGGACGAGGGCGCGGTGCGCGCGAGCGCCGACGTGACCCTGCCGGTCGAGACATCCGCCGCGCCGCTGCGCCTGGCGGTCGCGCGGACCGAACCGATGTCCGGCCAGATCGAGGCGAGCGGTCAGGTCCAGCCCCTCTGGGATCTGTTCGTCGGCGGCGGGCGCACCCTGGCGGGGGTGGTGGACGGCCGCGCGACGATCGCCGGCAGCCTGGCCGCGCCCCGGCTGAACGGAAATCTGGGGCTCACCCAGGGCCGCTTCCGTGACGGCGGGTCAGGTCTGGTGCTCTCCGACCTGACCCTTCAGAGCCGCTTCGATGACGAGGCGGCGGTGATCCAGACCTTCTCGGCGAACGACGGCGGCGACGGCCGGGTCAGCGGCTCGGGCCGCCTGAACCTGAGGCAGGGCGGCGGATCGACCTTCACCCTCAACCTCGACGGCTTCACGGTCGTCGACAACGACCTGGCGACGGTCCAGGCCTCGGGCCCGGTGACGGCGGCCCGCGCCGCGGACGGCAACATCACCCTGGTCGGGCGGATCGAGGTCGACGACGCCGTGGTGCGCCCCAACCTGCCCGGCTCCACCGGTATCGTCTCGATGGACGTGGTGGAGATCAACCGGCCCGGCGGAGATCAGGAGCCGACCGACGAGCCGCAGGCGCGCGGGCCCACGATCGGCCTCGACATCGGCATCCGCGCCCCCGGGCCGAGCGTGCGGGTGACCGGTCGGGGCCTGAACGTGTTCCTGAGCCTGAACGCCCGCGTCACCGGCACGATCGGCGATCCGACCCTGGCCGGCGCGGCCCGGGTGGTGCGCGGCGACTACGAGTTCGCAGGCAAGCGCTTCGTCTTCGACGACCGGGGGACGGTCACCCTGTCGACCGATCCCAACGCGATCCGCCTGAATCTGAGCGCCGTCCGCGAGGACCCCGCGCTGACGGCGACCATCCGGGTCACCGGCACGGCGGCGCGGCCGGAGATCGCCCTGTCCTCCTCGCCCGCCCTGCCCCAGGACGAGATCCTGGCCCAGGTGCTGTTCGGCCGCTCTGCCTCCCAGCTATCGGCCTTCGAGGCGGCGCAGCTCGCGGCCGGAGTGGCGTCGCTCGCCGGCGGCGGGGGCTTCGACGTGATCGGCAACCTGCGCGAGTTGGCGGGACTGGACCGGCTGTCGTTCGGCGGCGAGGCCTCGGCCCTGACGGTGGCGGGCGGCCGCTACATCTCCGACGACGTCTATCTGGAGATCATCGGCGGCGGCGAGGGCGGCGCGGGCGTCAACGTCGAATGGCAGGTGCGCCGCAACCTGGCCGTCACCTCCAGCATCGGCGGACAGGGCGAGGCCAGCCTGTCGATCCGCTGGCGGCGGCAGTCGCGCCAGCCGGGCACGGGTCGTCGCGACCCGCGCCCGAACCGGGACGACTGATCAGGCGGCGGCGCGCCGGAACTTCGCCAGCGCCGAGGCGCCCCGGATGCCCGCGACGTGCAGCAGCGCCTGGACGGCGAGCACCGCGATGCTCCCGTAGGTCATCCATGCGGCGTATTGCGGCTGCGGGCCCATCATGGCCGCGAGTTGGTCCGCCATCACCACGCCCAGTAGGCTGGTCAGCAGGCCGTAGATCACCAGCAGCAGGAAGATGATCGGGATTGCGATGTTGGGCTTGGCCCACTGGATCAGCATGAAGATCAGCTGGATCACGATCGTCACCCCCGTGATGCCGACCACGGCGCCCGACATCGCCTCGGCCATGCCGGCGGTCTCCGGCGTTTCGGCCGCCGCCATCGCCTGACGGGTCGCCTCGGCGCCCTCGGGGCTCATGAGATAGAACAGGCCGATCGCGCCCCAGACGACGCCGAGCAGGATGGACACCGCGCTGGCGCGTGCGGACGCCTTCGCCTCGGCCTCGTCGGTGATCTTCGCGGCGGGGTTCAGGCCCGCGATCAAACTCGCCATGTGTCAAACCTCCCTGTGTGACAAATATCCTTTACATGACAAGGATGCCTTACACAAGCGTCGCCGTGGGGGCCGACGGGGTTCACCTTCGGCGGCGGCGAGGGTAGAAGCGGGCCATGCGGATTCTTGAACAGGATCATGCCGCCCTCGACCTGGTCGGGCGGGGGGCGCGGGTCCTGATCGACCGGGCGGTCCGGTGGTCGAACGTCAACTCCGGCAGCGATCATCTCGAGGGGCTGGAGGCCACCTTGGCGCTGATCGAGGCGGAGGCCTCGCGTCTGCCGGCGGACGTCGCGCGTGTCCCGACCCGACCCTATGCGGCGGTCGCCGACGGCGGCGAGGTGACGCGCCAGACCCGTCCGGACGCGCTGAAGATCACGACCCGCCCCGATGCGCCGGTGCAGGTGGTCCTGACCGGCCACTACGACACCGTGTATCCGGCCGACAGCGCCTTTCAGCAGGTCACGGCCCAGGCCGACGGGCGCCTGAACGGACCCGGCATCGCCGACATGAAGGGCGGCATCTCCGTCATGCTGGGCGCACTGGAGGCGTTCGAGACGCACCCGCACCGCGAGCGCGTCGGCTGGACCGTGCTGCTGTCCCCGGACGAGGAGATCGGCTCGCCGGCGTCGGCGCCCCTCCTGGCCGAACTCGGCGCCAAGGGCCACGTGGGGCTGACCTATGAGCCGGCTCTGTCCGACGGCGCGCTGGCCGGCGCCCGCAAGGGCAGCGGCAACTGGAAGCTGGTGGTGCGCGGCCGCTCGGCGCACGCGGGCCGCGCCTTCCACGAGGGGATCAACGCCGTCGCCGGCGCGGCCCTGGCCGCCGCACGCCTTCACGACCTGAACGGGCGGCGCGACGGAGTCACGGTGAATGTGGCCAGGATCACCGGCGGCGCGGCGCTGAACGTGGTTCCGGACGTCGCGGTGGTGCAGTTCAACACCCGTGTGCCCGACGCCGACGCCGCCCGCTGGGTCGAGGGCGCGATCCGCGAGATCGCCGGGGATCCGCCGCTGGAAGGGCTGACGCTGGAACTGCACGGCGGCTTCACCCGCCCGGCCAAGCCGATGGACGCTGGCCAGACCGCCCTGTTCGAGGCGCTGCGTCAGGTCGGCGATCTGCTGGGCCAGCCGATCAAATGGGCGCCGTCCGGCGGCGTCTGCGAGGGCAACAACCTGCACGCCGCGGGTCTGCCGAACGTCGACACCCTGGGGGTTCGGGGCGGCCTGATCCATTCGCACCAGGAATTCGCCTGGCCCGACAGCTTCGTCGAGCGCGCGCGGCTGTCGACCCTGATCCTGTGCAAGGTTGCGTCCGGCGAGATCGACGCCCTGGCGCTGAAACGTCTGCGGACACAGGGGAGCTGATGCTGGTCGTTCGCCCCGCCGGCCCCGCCGATCTGGACCACCTGCTGGAGCTCGCCATCCTGTCGGGGCCCGGCTTCACCAGCCTGCCCGAGGATCCGGACCAGCTGGCCGAGCGTCTGGACCTCAGCCGCGACAGCTTCACCGGCCGACTACCGCCGCAGGAGTGCTGGTACACCCTGATGCTGGAGGAGACCGACACCGGCGACGTCGACGGCGTCGGCTCGGTCAAGGCCGCTGTCGGGCTGAAGCGACCGTTCTTCTCGTTCCGGGTGGTGAACACGACCCAGTCGTCTCCCAGCCTGAACGTGCGGCTGGATCACCAGACGCTGGTGCTCGTGAACGAATGCACCGGCTGGACCGAGGTCGGATCACTGTTCCTAAAGGCCGACCGGCGAAAGGGCGGCGCCGGGCGCCTGCTCAGCCAGTCGCGCTACATGCTGATCGGCGCCGAACCGGACCTGTTCAACGAGATGGTTCTGGCCGAGCTCCGCGGCGTCTTCACCCCCGACGGCGCCTGTCCGTTCTGGGACCATGTCGCGCACCGCTTCTTCCCGATGGAGTTCGACGAGGCCGATCGCATGACCGGCTCGACCGACAAGCAGTTCATCCTCGACCTCGCCCCGCGCCACCCGATCTACGTCCAGCTGCTGCCCGAACCCGCGCGCGCGGTGATCGGCAAGGTGCACCCGCAAGGGGTGCCGGCGATGGCGCTGCTGGAATCCGAAGGCTTCCGGCCGAACGGGCTGGTGGACATCTTCGACGCCGGACCGACCGTCTCGTGCGAGCGCGACAACATCCGCACCGTGCGCGACGCGCGCGTCCTGAAGGTGCGGATCGCCGACGAGGTCGAGGCCGAACTGGTGTCGCTGGTCTCGACCGCTTCGGTCAGGGATTTCCGCGCCGTGCGGCAGAAGGTCGAGATCGCGGACGACGTGGCGACCCTCAATCGCGAGACCGCGGCGGCGCTGAAGGTCCGCGAGGGCGACCTGGTGCGGGTGAAGAACTGAGGGACCGATGGGCGAACTGATCTCCACCAACCCGGCCACCGGCGAGGTCGTCTGGGCCGGCGCCGAGAGCACGCCGGCGGAGGTGACCGCGGCGGTTCAGGCCGCGCGTCACGCCTTCCCGGACTGGGCCGACCGACCGCGTCACGACCGAGTCGAGGCGGTGAAGCGCTATCAGGGCGCGCTCAAGGCCAATGCAGACCGCATCGCCGAGACCATCTCCAACGAAACCGGCAAGCCTCTGTGGGAAACCAGGACCGAGATCGCCGCCATGGTCGGCAAGGTCGATATCTCGATCCGCGCCTATGACGAGCGCACCGGCGAGCGCGAGACCGAGACCGGCTTCGGCCGCGCCGTCCTGCGTCACCGGCCGCACGGCGTGGCGGCGGTGCTCGGTCCGTTCAACTTCCCGGGGCACCTGCCGAACGGGCATATCGTGCCGGCCCTGCTGGCGGGCGACACGGTGGTGTTCAAGCCGTCCGAGGAAGCGCCCGCCGTCGGCGCCCTGATGGCGGAGTGCTTCGCCGAGGCCGATCTGCCCGCTGGGGTGGTCAATGTCGTGCAGGGAGGCCGAGAGGTCGGCGCCGCCCTGCTGGACCAGCCGATCGACGCCCTGATGTTCACGGGTTCCGGCGCGGCGGGCGCGCACTTCCGCCGGAAGTTCGCCGACGATCCGCACGTGATCCTGGCGCTGGAGCTGGGCGGCAACAACCCGCTCGTGGTCTGGGACGCGGCCGACGCCGAGGCGGTCGCCGGGATCGTCGTGCAGTCCGCCTTCATCACCACCGGCCAGCGCTGCTCCTGCGCCCGACGCCTGATCGCGCCTGAGGGCGCCCAGGGCGACGCCGTCGTGGAGGCGGTCGCGGCCCTGTCCGACCGGCTGACCTTCGCGCCCTGGACGTCGGATCCCGAGCCCTACGCCGGCCCGCTGATCTCGGAGAAGGCCGCCGCCGCCGCGCTGGCCTCGCTTCAGCAGCGCATCGACGCCGGGGCGCGCGTGATCCGCGGCTCCGGCCCCGTCGGCAACCTCCCGGGCGCCTTCGTCAAGCCGGCGATCATCGACGTCACCGGGGTGGAGGTCCCTGACGAGGAGATGTTCGCGCCGTTCCTGCAGGTCACCCGCGTCCCGACCTTCGAGGCCGCGATCGCGGCGGCCAACGCCACCCGGTACGGTCTGTCGGCGGGGCTCGTCAGCGACGATCCGGTGAACTGGGACCGCTTCATCCGCCGCATCCGCGCGGGTGTGGTGAACTTCAACCGCCCCACCACCGGCGCCGCCGGCGACATGCCCTTCGGCGGTCTGGGCGCCAGCGGCAACCATCGCCCCAGCGCCTACTACGCCGCCGACTACTGCGCCTATCCGGTCGCCAGCTTCGAGGCCGACGCCGTCCGCAGCATCGAGAGCGAGATCAAGGGGTTGCGCGCGTGACCCCCGCCGTCGAAGCCAATGCGGACGGCCTGATCGGGCCGACCCACTCCTACGCGGGCCTGTCGCCGGGCAACCTCGCCTCAAGCCTGAACAAGGGCGAGGCGTCGAGCCCTCGTGCGGCGGTGCTGCAGGGCCTGAAGAAGATGCGCCTGCTGCACGACCTCGGCCTGCCGCAGTTCGTGTTGCCGCCTCACGAACGGCCGAACATTCCCTTCCTGCGCTCGCTGGGCTTTGGTGGCACGGACGCCCAGGTGCTGGAGCGCGCCTGGAAGGATGCGCCGTCCTTCGCCGCCGCCGCCTGTTCCGCCTCGCCGATGTGGGCCGCCAACGCGGCGACGGTGACGCCCAGCGCCGACGCCGCCGACGGCCGCCTGCACTTCACCCCGGCGAACCTGGTGACCAACCTGCACCGGTCGCTCGAGCATGAGCAGACGCGGCGCTCGCTTCAGGCCCTGTTTCCGGACCCGGAGCGCTTCGCCGTCCATGACGTCCTGTCGCCGGTGACGCACCTCGCCGACGAGGGCGCGGCCAATCACGTACGCCTGTGCGCCGAGCATGGCGGGGAAGGGGTCAATCTCCTGGTCTGGGGCCGCGAGGCCTGGGAGCCTTGGGACGGCCCCTACCCCGCGCGCCAGACGCGGGAGGCGTCCGAGACCATCGCCCGTCGCCACGGCGCCGGCCGCCCGGTGCTGGCGCGCCAGGGCAAGGCCGCCATCGCCGGCGGCGCCTTCCACAACGACGTGGTCTGCGTCGGCGCCCTGAACACCCTGTTCTTCCACGAGCTGGCGTTCGAACACACGGCGCACACCCAGGACGCCGTCCGCAGGGCCGCCGAGGGCCTGTTCGAGCCGATCTTCGTGGAGGTTCCGTCCGACGACCTGCCCCTGGCCGACGCCATCTCCAGCTACCTGTTCAACTCCATGCTGATCCAGGTTCCGGGCGAGGATCGGCTGACCCTGATCTGCCCTATCGAGACCCAGGAAAACGCCAGAAGCCGTGCGGTGACGGAGCAACTGGTGGGCTCCAACGGCCCCATCGACCGGGTCGAGTTCGTCGATGTGCGTCAGTCGATGCGCAACGGCGGCGGACCCGCGTGCCTGCGGCTGCGCGTCGTCATGACCGAGGCCGAACTCGCCGCCGCCAACCCGGCGATGCGTCTGACGCCCGAGCTTCATGAGCGGCTCAACACCTGGGCCGCGCGCTGGTATCGCGACACCCTGACGGCCCATGACCTGGCCGACCCCGCCCTTCTGGACGAGACGCGCGGCGCGCTCGACGAACTGACGCGCCTGCTCGGCCTCGGCGGCGGGTTCTATCCTTTCCAGCGGACGGCGACGTGAGCCGATCGGTTGAGCGACGGGACGCGGCGATATCTCCGTTGCGCGGAACCCGGCGGCGTTGCAGAAGCACGCGCTTGAAATGACTGGAGACGCCCGGTGCTCTTCCTTCCGCTCGCCCTCGCTCTGACCCAGGCCGCCAGCCCGACGACCGTGGAGGGGATCGTAGTCGAGGGCGCCCAGGACGGTCGGCTGACCGTGACGGTCACCGGGGATATCCCGGCGGAAACCATCGTCCGCAGCGAGCCGGTCGGCATCCGTTGCGGCGTGGCGCGTCACACCTACGATCCGTACGCCGCGCCCCGCCTGTGCTGGTTCCGCAAGCCGGGCGGCACCCCCGTGCATCTGAGGGTCGAAGGCATGCAGGCGCTGGGCGCCGGGTGGACGGTACAGTGGACCGGGTGCGAGCCGGACGCGGACGGCCTCGGCTGCACTCTCGAGGCGCCCCGCTACGCCGGCGAGGTGCGCGCGGCGTTTCAGCGCCGCTGAATCAGCGCGTTAGGCGGCGAACCGGCCGCCCTTGGCGGCGTAGGCCTGGGTCCCGCGGGTGAAGACCTGATCCGTCGGTAGAACGGCGTCGATGGCGATCGTCTCAGCGCCCTTTAGCCGCGTGTAGATGGGGCCGAAGTCCTGCAGCGTCTCGCGCTTCAGCTGCTCCAGCGAGTCGATGACGAAATAGACCTGCTGGAAATCGTCGATCCGGTAGAGGGTCTTCATGACCCGCTCCAGGTCGAAGCCGAGCCGGTTCGGAGAGGGATCCTCAAGGCAGAAGACGCTTTCCGTAGCCGACGACAGGATGCCCGCGCCATAGATGCGCAGGCCCTCGCCTTCCCTCATGAGGCCGAATTCGACCGTGTACCAGTAGAGACGCGCCAGGTTCGGCAGCATGCCCAGCGACGCCGCCCGCTGCCCGCCCTTGCCGTAGGCCTCCATATAGGCGGCGAAATCCGGGTCCGTCAGCATCGGCACGTGGCCGAACACGTCGTGGAAGATGTCCGGCTCCTGCAGGTAGTCCAGCTGGTCGGGCTTTCTGATGAACTGTCCGGACGGGAAGCGACGGTGGGCCAGGTGGTCGAAGAACACCTCGTCGGGCACCAGCCCCGGCACGCAGACGACCGTCCAGCCGGTCAGGGCGTTCAGCTTCTCGTTCAGCAGCGCCAGATCGGGAATGCCTCCGTCCAGCGGCAGGGCGTCGAGCCCCCGCATGAAGGCGTCGCAGGCCCGGCCCGGCAGCACCTGCATCTGGCGCGCATAAAGCGTCGACCAGGTCCGGTGCTCGACCTCGGTGTAGTCGCGCCAGTCCTGGGGGATGGTCCAGTCGGCGGCGGCGCCCGGAGGCGGCGTCTCAAACACGTGCTCGAAGTCGGACATGGCGAAGCTCCTGACCGCCCCACTCTAGAGCCGGGCGCCGCCCCGCGCCAAGCGGAGCGGGGTCAGTGCAGCACCTGGTCCCGGGGCGCGTGGCGACCCTCGGCGTCCACGGTGAACCAGCGCGCCTCGTCGGCCGGGCCCAGGCCGCCGGCGCCGGGCTGGGGCTCGAGCGCCTCCTCGGCGGCGTAGGCGATGAAGCCGCCGTCCGGACCGGCGGCGAGGACGCGGTAGAAGGGCTGATCCCGTTGCAGCGGCCCGAGAACGTCGAGCGGACCGTCATAGGCGGGATCGACGTCGAGAACGACGCCGATGAAGGCCTGATCGCGCTGGCGCACGATCTGGCCGAGCGAGAACTTGGCGGATCGGGCTTGGGTCATGATCGACTCATACGCCTCCGCGCCTGACCCGGACGCCGGGTGCGACGTTCAGGTTCCCGTCATGTCGACGCGCCGTTGACCTGACGCGCCGCCGCTCTAGGCTGACCCCGACGGCGGCCGAGAAGGTCCGCCCCTGGAAAGACCGACCCATGCCGGAGACCCCCGGCGCGCCCGAGCGGCGCGACGCCAGGTCCCCGTCCGGCCGCGACGCGACGCTGCACGCGGCGCTCGACCTGGGGACCAACAACTGCCGCCTCCTGGTGGCGCGCCCGGCCCGCGAGGGGTTCCGGGTGGTGGACTCGTTCAGCCGGATCGTCCGACTGGGCGAGGGCCTGTCGCGCACCGGACGGCTGGACCCCGCCGCCATGGATCGCGCCTACGACGCGCTGGCGATCTGCGCCGAAAGGCTGGGCCGCCGCGAGGTGCCGCCGGATCGTGTGCGCGCGGTCGCGACCCAGGCCTGCCGCGCCGCCGAGAACGGACTCGCCTTCGTGGAACGGGTCGCCAAGGGCACCGGCCTGAAGCTGCGGATCATCGACCCTTCCGAGGAGGCCCGGCTCTCGGTCGCCGGCTGCGCCAACCTGTTCGACCCCAGGGCCGAGGCGGTGGTGGTCATCGACGTCGGCGGCGGCTCCACCGAGATTTCCTGGCTGGTGCGGGGCGCCGCCGGCCTGGCCACGGTCGCCTGGGTGTCCGTGCCGCTGGGCGTGGTGAGCCTGGCCGAGCGGCTGCCGGAACCCGACGACGGGTCCGCCGCATGGTACGCCGGCATGGTGGATGAGATGGCCGCCGCCCTCAGCGCGCCTGCGGAAGCCGTCGAACTGCGCCCCCTGTTCGAGCAGGGCCGGGCGCACCTGATCGGCACGTCGGGCGCGATCACCAGTCTGGCGGGCATCCACCTGCGCCTGCCCCGCTACAATCGCGATCGGGTGGACGGCCTGTGGATGACGCGGGGCGAATGCGACGCCGCGATCGAGCGGCTGCGGCTGATGGGCCGCCAGGGACGCGCCGCCGACCCGTGCATCGGGCCGGATCGCGCCGATCTGGTGCTGGCCGGCGCGGCGATCCTGGACGCCGTGCAGCGGGGCTGGCCGAGCGAGCGGGTCAGGGTCGCGGACCGCGGCCTGCGCGAGGGTCTGTTGCTGGAGGCGATGCGTCGCCCGCGCCGACGGCGGCGTCGCTGGTCCGGCCGTTCTCAGCCCACGACCTGAACCGGCAGGTCCAGGTCGCACACCGAGAAGTCGGCGCCGCGCGCGGCGCGAACGGCCTGAAGTTGCGCCGCGAACTCCGGCGAGCCGGTGTCCAGGACCCGCGCGGTCGGCCGTTCCGCCTCCGGCAGGTCGGCGGCGACGCGCACCCGCGTCATCTGGTCCGTGGGGGCGGGCACGATGCCGCCGGCGCCCTCCCCGACCTTGATCGCACGCACCACGTCCAGACCCGAGATCACCCGTCCCCACACGGTGTACCGCTTGTCGAGCGACGGATAGGCGTCGCGCATCAGGAAGAACTGGCTGTTGGCGCTGTCGTTGGCGTCGCCGCGAGCCATGCCCGCGACGCCGGGGCAATAGACGCCCCAGCCGTGCACGCGTCCGTCGGCGGTCCGGCCCATGAAGTCGTCCGGCTGGGTCGCGATCGGCAGGCTGCCCATGAAGCCATGGAGCGCGCCCTGCGGGGCGCTGACCGGGGTGAAGGCGTGTTCCGGCCCGCGCCGGAAGGTGAACTCCGCCGTCAGGTCCGGATAGGGGCTCTGCCCGTCGCCGGTGCCCAGCGGGTCTCCGGTCTGGGCCATGAAGCCCTCGATCACCCGGTGGAAGCTCAGCCCGTCATAGAATCCGCGACCGGCCAGCAGGCGGATTCGCTCCACGTGCAGCGGCGCGGCGGCGGGCGCCATCTCAACCAGGATCCGACCCTTGCTGGTGTCGACGACCAGCAGGTTCTCGGGCGCGACGGCCCGCCAGCTCGTCTCGGCGACGGCGGGCGCCGCGACCGGTGCCGCCGGCTCCTGCGCCAGCAGCGACGCGGCGAGGATCAAGGCGAAGCTCATGCCCCGGCTCCGGCGACCTGCACGACCGGTTCGACGTCGCAGACGTCGCGCGCGGACGCCAGCGCGGCGGCGAGCTCGGCGGACTGCGGGCCCGCGATCCTCACCACCGGCCGCTCCGCCTCCGGCAAGGCGGAGGCCATGCGCGCCCGCACGATCGTGTCGGCGTCCGCGCCGACCGCCCCGTCCTCGGCCGGATCGCCCGCCTTCAGCGCCGTGACGTTGGCCAGACCGTCCACGACGCGGCCCAGCGCGGTGTACTGCCCGTTCAGCCCGGCGTTCTCGTCCAGCATGAGGAAGAACTGGCTGTTCGCGCTGTCCGGCGCGTTGTTGCGCGCCATGCCAAGCACGCCGGCGCAGAACCGAGGAGTCGCGGGCACGCGGAAGTCTGCGGTCACCATCATCTGGGCGTCCGGCTGGGTCGTCACCGGCATGACGCCGACCAGACCCTCGAGCGGACGTCCGGGACGCTGCGGCAGGGGCGCGAAGCCGGCCTCGCGCCCGCGACGGAAGGTGAACTCGCCGGGAACGTCCGGCAGGTCGCTGCCGCCGGCGCCCGTGCCTTCCGGATCACCGCCCTGGGCCATGAAGCCCGGGATCACCCGGTGGAACCTCAGGCCGTCGTAGAATCCCTGCTCCGTCAGGGTCCGGATGCGCTCCACATGGCGCGGGGCCGCCTCCGGCGCGAGCACCACCAGAACCCGCCCCTTGGAGGTGTCCAGCACCCAGAGGTTCTCCGGCGCGACCGGGGTCCAGCCGTCCTGGGCCGTCGCGGAGCCCGCCGCCAGCGCCGCCGCGGCCGCGACGGCCATACGCATCATCGTCTTCACGCCTTCACTCCCACCTTCGCGCGGACCGCGCGCGCCACCGCCGGACTGACGAAACTATCGATGGCCCCGTCCAGCCTGGCGATCTCCTTGACCAGCCGGCTGGCGATCGCCTGGTGGCGGGGGTCGGCCATCAGGAAGACCGTCTCGATCCGGTCGTTGAGCCGCTGGTTCATCGCCGTCATCTGGAACTCGTACTCGAAGTCCGCCACGGCGCGCAGGCCCCGCACGATCACATTGGCGTCGAGCGACTCGGCGAAATGCATCAGCAGGGTGTCGAAGGGCTGGACCACGATGTCGGCCTGGATTTCCGCCACCTCGGCCTGGACCATGGCCACCCGCTCGCCGGTCGAGAACAGCGGCCCCTTGTCGTCGTTCTTGGCCACGCCGATGACCAGCCGGTCCACCAGCTTCACCGCCCGGCCGATGATGTCCATGTGACCGTTGGTGACCGGGTCGAACGTCCCCGGATACAGGCCGATGCGCATGGCTGATCCCCTCCGCCGGCTCCGATCTAGCAGCGGCTGAGCCGGGAGCCTAGCCGACGCGGGCCGCCGGATGAAGGTCGCGGCGAGAGGAACCCCGCCCTCGCCGCGCGGTTGTCGCTCGCCGACATCAGGCCCCCATGCACAATCTCAAAGGACGTCCCATGACCCAGACCATAGCCTCAGCCGTTTTCGACAGCGAAGCCGACGCCGACCGGGCCGTCCACGAACTTCGGAGCGCGGGCGTGCCCGACAGCGCCCTCTCCATCGTCGCCCATCAGGAGGGCCGCAGCTTCGCGAGCGGTCAGGAGCATCAGGGAGACGAGGATCATCACAAGGGCGGCAGCATCATCCGGGGCCTGGTCGGCGGCGGCGCGCTGGGGGCGGGACTCGGCGTCGCCGCCCTGGCCATTCCCGGCGTAGGCCCGCTCGCGGCCTTGGGCGCCATCGCGGCGTCGGCGACGCCCGGGGCGATGGCCGCCGGCGCCGGGGTGGGCGCGGTGGCCGCAGGCCTGGGCGAGTCGCTTCGCAAACACGGCGTGAGCGACGAGGACGCGGACTACTACGGCGAGCGCCTCAAGGACGGCGGCGCGCTCGTCACCGTCGACGCCGGGACCGCCGGCCTCAGTCCCGAGGCGGCGCAGGACATCCTGTATCGCAGCGGCGGCCACAGCTCGTCCCGGGCGCGATCGCTGGATCCGCGCTGAATCAAATCGCCTGGGCCTCACGGGAAGCCCAGGCCGCGCCCAGCCGGGAGATCGCCTCCGGCTGGGCGCTGTAGCGGTGGCTGTCGATGGCGGAGACCGCGCAGGCTGGCGTGGCGCTGTTGCAGATGAAGGCGCCGTCGAACCCGGGGAGGTCCTGCACATGCACAGGACGGGTCTGGGACCTCAGGCCAACGGATCTCAGCCCCTGATCGATCAGCGTTTGCGCCACGCCGCAAAGCATCGGCGCCTGGGGCCAGACGACCGTGTCCCCCTCAAGTAGTCCGATGTTCCAGAGACTGCCTTCGGAGATCACCCCGTCCGCGCCGACGAACAGGGCGTCGTCGAATCCTTCGGCGCGCGCCTGCCGACGCGCGCGCATGAGTCCGAAGGTGGCGACGTGCTTCAGCTCCGGCGCCTCGCGCGCATAGGCCTGCACCTGAACCCTCAGGGGCCCCTGAAGAGGCGGCGGCGGATCGAACACGCCAACCATCACGCTGGGCTCGCCGACCCAGCTGGCGTCGCGGTGGGTGATGTGACGCGAGAACAGGCTGACGCGCAGCCAGGCGTCCTGTCGCCCGTCCAGCGCGCTCCTCATCAGACCGCGGAACCGACCCTCCGCCGGGGCCTCGCCGAACAGCTCGATCGCCTGGCGGGACAAGCGCTCCAGATGCAGGTCCAGCCCCCGCACCCCACCCTGCTCCACCCGGAACGAGGTGTAGGCGCCGTAGTTGGCCAGCGCCATGTGGGCCAGGTCCTCGGACGTCGCCGGGGCGCCGTCGATGAACAGCGCCGCCTTCAAGCTCAGGCCTCGGCCTCGACGTCCCCGCCCTCATCCTCGCCGCCGCTCTCGGGCAGGCGTTCGACCGAGACGACGCGCTCGCCGTCGGCCGTGCGGAAGATGGTGACGCCCTGGCTGGCCCGGCCGACGATGCGGACCTGGCTGATCGGGGTGCGGATCATCTGGCCGCCCGAGGTGACAAGCAGCAGGTCGTCGCTCTCCTCCACCGGGAAGGCGGCGGCCAGGCGCGCGCCCGCCCGACCGCCCAGGCCGTGCGCCGTCAGGCCCTGTCCGCCCCGGCCCGTGCGCCGATATTCATAGGCCGAGGAGCGCTTGCCGAAGCCGGTCTCGGTCACCGTTAGGATGAACTGCTCCGCCGCGCCCAGTTCTGCGATGCGCTCGACCGACAGGACAGCGTCGCCCGTCGCCTCGTCGTCGGCGTCCGCCGGCGTCTCGTCCGGCTCGTCGCCGGCGGCGCGGCGCATGGCGTTGGCGTGCCGGACATAGGCCGCCCGCTCCTCCGGCGTCGCGTCGACGCGGCCGAGCACGGCCATGGAGATCACCTCGTCCCCGTCCTGAAGCCGGATGCCGCGCACGCCGGTGGAGTCGCGGCCCTTGAACACGCGCACGTCGTCGGCCTTGAAGCGGATGGCCCGGCCGAGCGCGGTGGTCAGCAGGATGTCGTCCTCGCCGGTGCATAGGGCGACGCCGACCATGCGGTCGCCGTCCTCCAGCTTCATCGCGATCTTGCCCGCGCGGTTCACGGTCGCGAAATCGCTGAGCTTGTTCCTCCGCACGTCGCCCGAGCGGGTGGCGAACATGATGTCGTAGTCGCCCCAGGTCGCCTCGTCCTCCGGCAGGGGCAGGACGTTCATGATCGAGTCGCCCGGCTCGATCGGCAGCAGGTTGACGAAAGCCTTGCCGCGCGAGGTCGGCGCGCCCAGCGGCAGGCGCCAGGTCTTCAGCTTGTAGGCCTTGCCGTTGGTGGCGAAGAACAGCACCGGCGTATGGGTCGAGGCCGAGAACACGCCGACGATGGCGTCCTCGTCCTTCATCGACATGCCGGACTTGCCCTTGCCGCCCCTGTGCTGGGTCCGATAGGCCGCCAGCGCCGTGCGCTTGACGTAGCCGGAGTGGGTGACGGTCACGACCATGTCCTCGCGCGGGATCAGGTCCTCGTCCTCCATCTCGGCGTCGCCCTCGCCGATGATCGTCCGGCGCTCGACCGCGAATTCGGCCTTCACCGCCAGCAGGTCCTCGCGGATCACCGCCAGGATGTTGGCGCGGTCCGATAGCAGGGTCAGGTGCCCCTGGATCACGCCCGCCAGGTCGCGCGCCTCGCCCATGATCTCGTCGCGGCCCAGCCCCGTCAGCCGGCTGAGCGTCAGGGCCAGGATGGCGCGCGCCTGCTCGTCGGTCAGACGCAGCTTGTCGCCGTCGATGACGACGCTACGCGGGTCGGCGATGAGCTCGACCAGCGCCATCATGTCGCCGACCGGCCAGGGCTTGGCCTGCAGCCGCTCGCGCGCCTCGGCGGGGTCCGCCGAAGAGCGGATGATGTGGATCACCTCGTCGATGTTGGCCACGGCGACGGCCAGGCCGACCAGCACATGGCCCCGGTCCCGCGCCTTGTTCAGCTCGAACTTGATGCGGCGGACGACCACCTCCTCGCGGTGCTCCAGGAACACCTCGAGCAGACGGCGCAGGCCCATCTGCTCCGGCCGGCCGCGATCCAGCGCCAGCATGTTGACGCCGAACGAGCTCTGCAGCGCGGTGAAGCGATAGAGCTGGTTCAGGATGACGTCGCCGGACGCCTCGCGCTTCAGCTCGACGACGATGCGCATGCCCTGGCGGTCGGACTCGTCGCGGACGTCGGCGATGCCCTCCAGCCGCTTCTCGCGCACCATCTCGGCGATGCGCTCGATCAGCTGCTGCTTGTTCACCTGATAGGGCAGCTCGGTGATGACGATGGCGTCGCGGTCCTTGCGGATCTCCTCGATCGAGGCCCTGCCGCGCACGACGACCGAGCCGCGCCCGTCCCTGAGCGCGTTCCTCGCGCCGGTGCGACCCATGATCTCGCCGCCGGTGGGGAAGTCCGGGCCGGGCACCAGCTCCAAGAGGGCGTCCTCGGCGATCTCCGGATCGTCCAGCAGCGCCACGCAGCCGTCGATCACCTCGCCCAGGTTGTGCGGCGGGATGTTGGTGGCCATGCCGACAGCGATGCCGCCCGCGCCGTTGACCAGCAGGTTCGGAATGCGGCTGGGAAGGACGACCGGTTCCAGCTCCTTGCCGTCGTAGTTCGGCTGGAAGTCGACGGTGTCCTTGTCGATGTCGGCCAGAAGCGCCGTCGCGGCCGTCGCCATGCGCGCCTCGGTGTATCGCATGGAGGCCGGCATATCGCCGTCGACCGAGCCGAAGTTGCCCTGGCCGTCGACCAGCATCAGCCCCATCGAGAAGGGCTGCGCCATGCGCACCAGCGCCATGTAGACAGAGGCGTCGCCGTGCGGGTGGAACCGGCCCAGCACGTCGCCGACCACCCGCGCGCATTTGGAATAGGCGCGCTCGGGCGTCATGTTCAGGTCGTGCATCGAGTACAGGATGCGACGATGCACCGGCTTGAGGCCGTCGCGCGCGTCGGGCAGGGCGCGGCTGACGATCACGCTCATCGCGTAGTCGAGGTAGGAGCGCCGCAGCTCGTCTTCGATGGCGATGACGGAAACGTCGCCGTCGGCGCCCGCGCCGGCGGGAATTTGAGTGTCGTCAGTCAAGGAATTTCAGGCTCTGCGTGGCCGGGAATCGGAACAGGTTCCGTCTGGGGGTTTTCTAACACCCAGGGGGGCCGAAGGCCAAGCGCGCCAAGGCCTCGGAGCCCGTCAGCACAAGGACTTTTCGCATGCGTCGAACGCTCTCCACCGCAATCGCCGTCACAGCCTTCGCGCTGGCCGTTCCCGCCTGCGCCTCGGTGCAGGAAGCCTCGGCCCCGCAGCCGGTCGCGGTGGCGCAACTCCGCACCGCCGAGGGCGGCGACGCGGGCTCGGTGACCGCCTATCGCGGGCCGCTGGGCCTGCTGCTCAGGGTGGAGGGACGTGGCTGGCCCGCCGGCTGGCATGGCGTCCACCTGCACGCCACCGGCGTGTGCGAGGGGCCGGGCTTCACCTCCGCCGGTGGACACGTCGATCACCCGACGACGGACCGGGCGCACGGCCTGCTCAACATGGACGGGGGTCCCGAGCTCGGGGACCTGCAGAACGTCTACGCCGCGGCGGATGGCACCGCGATGGCCGAGGTCTACGCCGCCGGCCCGCAACTGACGGAGCGCGGCCATGACCTGTTGGACGCGGACGGCCTGGCCTTCATCGTGCACGCCAACCCCGACGATCACGTGAGCCAGCCCATCGGAGGGGCCGGAGCTCGGATCGCCTGCGGCGTCTTCGAGGCGCGCTGAGCTACCTTCCCAGCAACCGGTCCCTGGCCGCGTTGAGCCGCGCGGCCAGGCCCTCGGCGCCCCCCTGGTCCGGGTGGGCGCGGGCCATGAGACGGCGCCAAGCGGATTGGACCTCGGCGTCGCTCGCGCCCGGCCCGACGCCCAGCAGGCTGCGCGCCTCTTCGGCCGACATGGCCTCGGCTCTAGGTCGCACCGGGCGATCCCGCGACTGCAGCACAAGATAGAGCGCCCCGATCAGCAGCGCCGGCCCGAGGATGAAGCCGCCGCGCGCCGTCGCCAGCGCGCCGCCGGCCATCATCACCGCCGCGATCAGGGTCGCGGTCACGCGCCACTGGCCGCGCCGGGGGCCCTCGGTCTGCCGCCCCAGCCGCACCAGCGCCCAGACGCCGACGACGGCCACGATCAGCAGGATCGTCCACACCCTCAGGCGGCCTTGTCGAGGTCCAGCCCGTCGACGCCCATCGCCTGCATGAGATTCCGCAGCTCCTGGCGCGCCGCCACGTGCGCCAGCGAGACCGCCACCGGCCGGACCTCGGCGGACAGGTCCGCCACCGTCAGACCGAACGGGAACAGCTCGCGATAGATGACCCGGTCGCGCAGACCGGGCCCGATGCGGAAACCGACCCTCTTGGCCAGCTTCTCCATCCGCTCTTCCAGGCGACGGCGGTTGCGCGCCTCGGCCACGGCCAGGCGATTGGTGACCACCAGCCAGTCGATCGTGGCGTGCCGACCGGCCTTCACGGCCCGCTCCTTGCGCGCCTCCCAGACGCTCATGGCGTAGATCGAGGGGCTCTTCAGATCCAGCGTCACCGGATCGACCTGACCCAGGAGGTCGAAGTCGACGAAGCTGTCGTTCATCGGGGTGATGATCTGGTCCGCCGACGCATGGGCGGCGCGGGACGTCGGGGTGTCCCCCCCCGGCGTGTCGATCAGGATCACCTCCGCCTCGCGCGAGGCCGCCATGGCCGCCTCGAACGCCGCCAGCTGCACCGCCTCGTCCGCCCTGGCGAGCGCCGCGCCGTCCCCCAGGTCGGACTCGAAGGGCATGGGCAGGCGGACCTCGTTGGCCTCGGTCCACGCGGCGCGGTTGGCGAAGAAGCGCGACAGCGACCGCTGGCGCAGATCCAGGTCGATGATGGCGACCCGTCGTCCGGCGTGCAGGAAGCCTGTGGCGACGTGGATGGCCAGGGTGGACTTGCCCGCCCCGCCCTTCTCGTTGCCGACGACGATGACCAGCGGCTGGGTCATGACCCTCTCCGAAGATGGGCGCGCCGACTCACGCACGCGCCATGGACGACCAGACTCGGGGAGCGGCCGCCGTTCGTCAACGAGAGGTTAAGGGGGCCGTCGCCTCAGGCGGCGGACCGGCACCAGGGATCGGCCACATCAGCCAGGCGGCACAGGGCGGCGGCCTGCTTAGCCGGGGCCCGCACCCTCAGGCGGGTGAAGGTGCGGCCGTTGACGTCCACCGTGGTGAAGCTAGGCTCCAGCCCGCCCGCGATGCGTGCGGCCGCGCCGGCGCTCACCTGGCTCCAGGCGGCGCGCGCGGCGGCCTCGCTGGAGAAGGCGCCCAGCTGGATGATCGTGGTTTCGGAGGCGACAGCGACACGGCGGATCGCCTGATCGGTCGTCCGTTGGACGGCCCCGACGGCGGCGGCCTGCACGGCCGGCGCGGCGGCCTCGACGACGGCGGGCGCGGCGGCTTCGACCACGCCCCGCAGACCGGCGTCACGCGCGTCCCACAGGTCGTGTGGGTCCATGACCTCGACCCGAACGGCCGGCCGCAGGCCGGCGTCCGCGCTGGTCGCCGCCGGAAGCCGGGCAGACGGTTCGCCCTTCGCGGGCACGTCCACCGCCGCGACCATGCGCGCCAGGTTCTCGAAGCGGCCCTGATCGGCCTCCATCCCGCCGCCGCATCCGGCCACTGCGATGAAGGGCGCGACGATGAGCGCTTTACGAAGTCGGACACCGAAGGTCATAAGCCGGACCCTAGCGCCCGGGCTTTGAAGCCCCGTTGAGGAACAGGCTTAAAGGCGAGAGTTAACGGGTTCACCATGTCCGCAGACCCTGCCGTCGACCCCGCCCTGCCGCTGCCCGTCGCACGCACGGTGCGCGAGCTTCGCCAGACCGTTCGATCCTGGCGTGAGGAGCGTCTGACCGTCGGCTTCGTTCCGACCATGGGCGCCCTTCACGAGGGGCATATCGGTCTCGTCCGCGAGGCCCTGGGCCGCGCCGACCGCGTGGTCGCCAGCATCTTCGTCAATCCGACCCAGTTCGCCGCGCACGAGGACCTGGGCCGTTATCCGAGACAGGAGGCCCGCGACGCCGAGCTTCTGGCCCAGGCGGGGTGCCACCTGCTGTTCGCGCCCGACGCGACCGAGATGTATCCGCCGGGATTCAGTACGCGGGTGGAGGTTGATGGTCCGTCGGCGGGGCTCGAGACCGACTTCCGCCCCCACTTCTTCGGCGGTGTGGCCCTGGTGGTCGCCAAGCTGCTGAACCAGGTCCAGGCCGACGTCGCGGTGTTCGGGGAGAAGGACTATCAGCAGCTGCTGGTCGTCCGCCGCCTGGCGCGCGACCTCGACATCCCGACCGAGATCGTCGGCGCCCCGACCGCGCGGGACGCGCACGGTCTCGCCCTGTCCAGCCGCAACGCCTACCTGTCCGACGCCGAGTTGGGCGTCGCCCGACGCCTCAACGTCATCCTGCGGGACGCGGCGACGCAAGCGGCCGCGGGTCGGCCCCTACCAGGTGTCGAGCGCGACGCCTTCGCCGCCCTGCTCAAGGCCGGTTTCGAACGCGTCGACTACGTCAGCATCCGCCGCGCGGATGATCTCGCCGCGTTCCGGGACGGCGTCGTGGACGCGCCGGCGCGCATTCTGGCGGCCGCCTGGCTGGGCAAGACGCGGCTGATCGACAACCTGCCGGTCTAGGGTCTGCACCCATAAACTTCGCTATCCTCGGGCTTGACCCGAGGATCGGACGCAGGACCGCGTCTTGCTCGAAGGCGGCGCGCGGACCCCTCGGTACTCCATGCCTGCTGGACGTGCGACGGGACGGTCCGGCCCTCGGGTCGAGCCCGAGGGCGACGGCGGACTGAAGTCAACGAACTACATGAGCGCGGCAATAGGCTGACGACCTAGCCGATCGCGCCGACGCAGCCCTCGATCTCGCCGCGCTCAAGCGCCGCATCCGTCAGCGAGAGCGACCAGCCGTGATGGGTGGCCAATCCCCATCGACGGGCGCTGGACCCCAGACCGGCGTCGCCACCCGCCGAGACCACGACGCGCCGACCCTTGGGCAGGGCGGCCGGGTCGATCTTGGCCACCGCCAGGGAGGTCGGGATATCGCCGCCGAAACCGTCGAACACCGACAGGCTGGACCACTCCCGGACCAGCGCCGTCCACCAGGCGTCGTCCGTGTTGAGCCCCAGCACGGCCACGCCATGACCGTCGGCGGCGAAGCGCAGGGCCGCCTGCGGGTCGCGCACCAGCTTCAGTTCGGCCGCCCGGCCGAAGCGCAGGCGGGCCCCGTCATAGGCGCGGGTCGGATCGGTGGGGGCCCATACCTGGACCTGCAGACGCCCCTGGCGGTTCAGGCCCCAGCCCACGATCTCGCGCCACAGCGCCTCGACGGCCTCGGCGTCCTCGGGGGCCGCGCGGGTCAGCATGCGGGCCATGACCGCCTGCTCGCGGTCAGGACGCAGTTTGGTGTGCGGACCGGTCGGGGCGTCCTTGGCCTGGCCGACGCACGAGGCCAGCGACAGACGCTTTCGGAAGAGATCGAGCAAGGCGTCGTCGATTTCATCGATTTCGTGGCGAAGCGCCGCCAGCGCCATCTGCTCGGCGGTCATTTCGGCGGGCTCCGGCCAGACTTGCTTGAGGGAGGAAGAGGACATGGGACTACGGCTTTCGACATGTTCGGATTTCGATGAGGGATGCGCGTTGGCGCGGGGCCGCCCCGTCGGAGCGGTCGCCGGCGAGGCTGTCAGGAGCGGAAGGAGCCCGACGCCTCAGCCGGCGTATCGAAAGCCGTAGAAGCGATAGCCGAAATAGAAACCGGCCGCGCGCGAGCGGTGGGTGGGCGACAGGCTGTCGGCGCGCGGCGAGGACATGGTCCGGTTCCAGAGGCGAGCGCGAGACGCGCTCTTGTCCCTCAACTCACGCAATCGCCGTGCGACGTCAAGCGGCCGCAGGGCCGATCAGGACAAAACGCGTGCGGTTATCGGGCGAATCCTGAAGGTCGTTGCGCAAAATCGACAGGCCGTAGACCTCGGCGGCGCCGATCGGCGCGACGGCCGCTCGCGTGCGGTCGCCGCTCATCGCCACATCCCGCGCCGCCCCCGCGGTGTCGAACGCCTGCGCGACCGTCAGCCCCATGGAGGCGAGACAAGCCGAGCACTGCGCCAGCGCGGCCGGATGGCTCTCCACCGTGCGGATGTCGGACAGTCGCGCGCCCTCGATCGCCATGAGCGCAAGCCGGATGGGTCGCCACACCTCGGTCAGCACCTGAAGACCCGAGGCCGCGACCAGGCTCGACGCCGGTTCGACGACGCCGATGGTCGAGTTCTCGACCGGGATCAGCCCCAGCTGACAGTCGCTGTCGCGCACCGCCTCGATCGCCGCTTCGAAGGTCTCGAAGGCCACGGCCTCGTCCCACGGACGCAGAGCCAGGCACGCCTCATGGCTGAAGGCGCCCGGCGCCCCCTGATAGGCGACCCGGCCCGGTGCGGTCGTATCGGCGGCGGTGTCGGCTTGGCTCATGGCAACAACGAGGGCGGGGTCACGGATCGTCACGCATTGTCCGGAGGATGGCCGTCGGGCACAAGGCCTGGGGCGACGCGGACGCGAGGACGAGGCGATGACCCTGATGCAGAGGCGCAGCCTCCTGCTTGGCGCGGGCGCGCTGAGCCTCGGGGCCTGCGCGTCGACGACCGTGCTCCCCCCGCCGCCGGCGACCGCACGAACACACCTGCCGCCGCTCAATCTGTCCAGCGACCGCATCGTGCGCATCACGGTGTGCAGCCGTCCGTTCCGTCCCGCGGGGCCCCGGGTCGAGGCGGAGTCGCTGGGCGACAAGCGGCTGGTCCACAACTACGGCCACGGCGGCAGCGGCTGGTCGCTGTCCTGGGGCTCGGCGGAGATCGCGCGCGAACTGGCGCTGTCCGGCGGCGTCGGCTCCGTCGCGGTGATCGGCTGCGGCGCGATCGGACTGACCACCGCGACTTTGCTTCAGCGCGCCGGCGCGAGGGTCACCGTCTATGCGTCCGAACGCCTGCCCGAGACCCGGTCGGCGCGCGCGACGGGCCTGTGGACCCCTGATTCACGCATCGCCGACGCGGACCGCGTCGATGCCGCCTTTCCGGACGTGTGGGAGCGGATGGCCCGTGCGTCCTGGGCCATGCACCAGACCTATGTCGGCCAGCCGGCCGAGCCGGTGGCGTTTCTGGATCGCTACGGCGTCGGCGGCGTGCGCGCGCCCGACCCTGACACGGGCTTCCAGCCCCTGCCCGCCACCCCGCCGGTCGAGATCCGCTTCGCAAGCTACGGCTCACGCCTCGCCGGCCTGACGCCACGCTCGCGTCCTCTGTCGCCGGATCAGCACGGCTTCCAGGCCGAGCGTGTGCGCGTCGCGCCCGAGATGCAGTTCAACATCGCCGAGCTGTCCCGCCGCCTCATCGCCGACTTCCAGGCGGACGGCGGCCGGCTGGAAAGGCGCACCTTCCACACGCCCGCCGATCTCACGGCGTTGTCGGAGCCCGTCATCGTCAACTGCACGGGCTATGGCGCACGCGCCCTGTTCGGCGACGACACCCTGGTCCCGGTGCGCGGCCAGATGGCCTGGCTGCCGCCCCAGCCGGAGGTGCGGTACGGGTTCTACGGCAACGGGGTGTCGGTGATGTCGCGGCCCGACGGCGTCGGGGTGCAGCGGATCGCCGGCGACATGTTCGGGTATGATGTCGAGGGTGAGACCATCGACACCCTCGAGGCGCAGGACGCCATTCTGCGCGCCGCCGCCGCGTTCGCGCCCCGGCCCGCGGCCGTCTGAGCGTCAGGCCGCCTTCGACCGGCTCTGGCGCCCGCTGTTCAGGCGCTCGGCGACCAGGAAGGCCAGCTCCAGCGCCTGGTCGGCGTTCAGACGCGGGTCGCAGTGCGTGTGATAGCGGCTGGACAGATCGTCCTCGGTCACCGCGTGGGCGCCGCCTAGGCACTCGGTGACGTTCTGGCCGGTCATCTCCAGATGCACGCCGCCGGGATGCACCCCTTCGGCCTCGGCCACGTCGATGAAGGTCCGCACCTCGCCGAGGATGCGTTCGAAGGGCCGCGTCTTGTAGCCGTTGCCGGCCTTCAGCGTGTTGCCGTGCATCGGGTCGATCGACCAGACGACTCGCTTTCCGTGGGCCTTCACCGCCCGCATCAGACGCGGCAGCCGGTCCCCGACCTTGTCCGCCCCGAACCGGCCGATCAGCGTCAGGCGGCCCGGCGTGTTGTCGGGATTCAGGATGTCGATCAGCGGCAGCAGGTCGTCCGGCTCCATCGTCGGCCCGCACTTCAGGCCGATGGGATTCTTGATGCCGCGCATGAACTCGACGTGGGCGCCGTCCGGCTGGCGCGTGCGCTCCCCGATCCACAGCATGTGGGCGGAGGTGTCGAACCACTCGCCCGTCGCGCCGTCCAGGCGGGTCAGGGCGCTTTCGAGGTTCAGCAGCAGCGCCTCGTGGCTGGTGAACATCTCGACCCGCGCAAGGATCGGATGCGTCTCCTGCGTCAGGCCCAGGGTGTCCATGAACTCGAGCGCGTCCGCGATCTTCTCCGCCACCTCCCGATACCGGGCCTGGGACGGGTTCTGCGCGGCGAATTCCAGCGTCCAGCGGTGGACGTTGTGCAGGTCCGCGAACCCGCCCTCGGCCAGCGCGCGCAGCAGGTTCAGCGTCGCCGTCGACTGGTTGTAGGCGCGGATCAGGCGCTCCGGGTCCGGCACGCGCTCCTCGGGCGTGAACGCCATACCGTTGATGATGTCGCCGCGATAGCTGGGCAGCTCGACGTCGCCGATCTGTTCGACGGGCGAGGAGCGGGGCTTGGCGAACTGGCCGGCGATGCGGCCCACCTTCACCACGGGCTTCTTGCCGGCGAAGGTCAGGACCACCGCCATCTGCAGGATCAGGCGGAAGGTGTCGCGGATGTTGTCGGTCGAGAATTCCTTGAAGCTCTCGGCGCAGTCGCCGCCCTGAAGCAGGAAAGCCTCGCCCGCCTCGACCTGGGCCAATCGATCGGTCAGGCGCCGCGCCTCACCGGCGAACACCAGGGGCGGCATGCCGCGCAGGCGATCCTCCACGGCCTGGAGCGCGGCCGCGTCAGGATAATCCGTCGGCATCTGCGTGACGGGTTTCGATCTCCAGCTGTCCGGGGTCCAACGCGTGTTCATGCGCCCCAGAATAGGCCTTCACACCCCTCCGAACAATGAACACTGTGCAACTGCGGCATGGGCGACGCACGGAGGCGGGGCATGAAGACGCATCGGGTGAAGACCGACGGCCTGACCCAGCAGGTGCTCGAGGCCGGCGAGGGTCCGCTCGTGCTCCTGATCCACGGCTTCCCTGAGCTGGGCGTCAGCTGGCGGTCGCAGGTCAGGGCGCTGGCCGACGCCGGCTCCCGCGCCGTCGCGCCGGACATGCGCGGCTACGGCGGCACGGACAAGCCTAAGGATCGCGACGCGCACACCATCCTGCATCTGGTCGGCGACATGGTCGATCTGGTCCGGGCGCTGGGCGAGACCTCGGCCGTTGTCGTCGGTCATGACTGGGGCGCGCCGGTGGCCTGGCACTGCGCCCTGATGCGGCCGGACCTGTTTCGCGCCGTGGCCGGCCTGTCGGTGCCGTTCCAGCCACGCCGCCCGAACGGTCCGCCGACGCCGGCAATGGCCGCCATCGCCCGGCGCGCCGGCATGGGCGAGCTCTACATCAACCAGTTCCAGGCCGAGGACGCCCACCGCGTGTTCGAGGTCGACGTGGCTTCGGCGCTGAGAAAGGCCTTCTACGCCTACGACGGCGCCACGCCCGACGCCCGCCAGTCCACGGGGTTCATTCCGGCGGGGCAGGACTTTCTGTCCACCGTCGCCGACGATGCGACCCTGCCGCCGTGGATGAGCGAGGATCATTTCCAAGAATACGTGGACGCCTTCACCGCCGGCGGCTTTCGAGGTCCGATCGACTGGTATCGCTGCCTGGACCTGAACTGGTCGCTGACCGCCTTTCTGCAGGACAAGAAGATCCGACAGCCGGCGCTCTTCATCGTCGGGGAGCGTGATCCGGTGCGCCATTACGCCGGCGCGCACGAGGCGGGGCTGAAGGACTGGGCCACGGATCTGCGGGGCGGGCACGTGCTCGAGGGCGCCGGTCACTGGCTGCAGCAAGAGCGCGCTGATGAGGTGAACGACCTGCTGATCACCTTCATCCGCTCGGTGGCGTGACGCTCAGACCGGGTGCGTCTGATCCGGCTTGGGCGCCGGCTCGGGCGTCGAGGGAACATCCGGCAGGGGGATGAACTCCAGATCGTCCTCGGTCGGCAGCTTCATGCGTCCCGCCTTCCAATCGGCCTTGGCCGCGTCGATCTTGGCTTGGCTGGAGGCGACGAAGTTCCACCAGATGATGCGCTCGCCGACCGGCTCGCCGCCCAGGACCATGACGGTCGACGGGCGCTTGGCCGTCACCGTCGGCTCGGCTGCGGGCTCCAGCACGATCATCTGGCCTTCGTGGAAGGTCTGGTCGCCGACCTCGACCTCGCCCCGCACCACATACAGGGCCCGCTCGGAGTAGCCGCCCGCGCCGCGGCCTGGCGGCGGCGCGGTGCGCACCCCCTCGGCCAACTCCCAGTGCACGTAGAACAAAGGCGAGGACACCGGCACGGCCGCCTTGGCGCCATAAGCCTCGCCCGCGACCAGACGCGCGAACAGGCCGCCGTTCTCATAGGCGGGCTGGTCGGCTTCCCCGTGGTGGTGAAACGAGGGGTCCACGTCCTCGGATTCCAGAGGCAGAGCGATCCAGGCTTGCATGCCATGCATGGGGCCGCCCTGGCTCTTCTTCAGCGGGTCGGTGCGTTCGGAGTGGACCACGCCCTTGCCGGCGGTCATCCAGTTCACCTCTCCGGGCCGGATCGCCTGGGTCGCGCCGGTGTTGTCCCGGTGCATGATCTCGCCCTCGAACAGATAGGTCAGGGTCGACAGGCCGATGTGCGGGTGCGGCCGCACGTTGATCGCCTCGGCGCCCGGCGCGAACTCCGCCGGCCCCATCTGGTCCAGGAAGATGAAGGGGCCGACCATCCGACGCTGGTGGAACGGCAGCACCCGGCCGACCTCGAAACCGCCCAGGTCCTTCTTGCGAGCATTGATGACGAGGTCGATCATTGGCTTGGCCCCGGCTGAGATGTCCCGTTCGAGAGTGGGGCCGCCACCCCACGCGCGCAAGTCGGGCCGGCCGCTGCGGTCCGCGCCGCCAGCCGCTATATGAGCGCCGATGACGGACGACTCGCCCGCCCTGACAGCCGCCGACCTGATCCGCGACGAGGCGCGGCGCGCGCCGGACAAGCCCGGCGTCTATCGCATGTACGGCGAGGACGGCGCCTGCCTGTACGTCGGCAAGGCGCGCAGCCTGAAGAAGCGCATCCTCCAGTACGCCCAGGGGCGCTTCCACACCCAGCGCATCGGCCTGATGGTCAGCCTGACCCGGTCCATGGAGCTGGTGGTCACGGCGTCCGAGACCGAGGCCCTGCTGCTCGAGTCCAACCTGATCAAGCGTCTGAAGCCCCGCTTCAACGTGGTGCTGAGGGACGACAAGTCCTTCGCCGAGCTGATGATCCGGCGGGACCACCGGGCGCCCCAGGTCAGGAAGCACCGCGGCGCCCACACGATCGAGGGCGACTACTTCGGCCCCTTCGCCTCGACCTGGGCGGTCAACCGGACGCTCAACACCCTGCAGAAGGCCTTCCTGCTGCGGTCGTGTTCGGACAGCGTCTACGAGACCCGCACCCGGCCCTGCATGCTGCACCAGATCAAGCGCTGCTCGGCGCCCTGCACCGGCCTGATCTCGCTTGAGGACTACGCCGGGCTGGTGGACGAGGCGAACCAGTTCCTGCGCGGCAAGTCCCGGGCGGTGATCTCGCGCCTGTCGGCCGAGATGCAGGCGGCGTCCGACGACCTGGACTTCGAGCGCGCCGCCCGCGTGCGCGACCGCATCCGCGCGCTGTCGGCCATCACCATGGAGCAGTCCGTCAACCCGGAGACGGTGGACGAGGCCGACGTCTTCGCCCTGTTCACAGACGGCGGCCAGGCCTGCGTTCAGGTGTTCTTCTTCCGGGCGGCCCAGAACTGGGGCGGTCGCGCCTACTTCCCCCGCGTCGACCGGTCGGACACCGACGCCGAGATCCTGGGCGCGTTCCTGGGGCAGTTCTACGAGGACAAGCCGGTCCCCCGCCTGATCCTGTCGAACGTCCGTCCGCACGAGATCGAGCTCCTGGCGGAGGCCTTCTCCATGAAGGCCGAGCGGCGCGTCGAGATCACGACGCCCCAGCGTGGCGAGAAGGCCGATCTCGTGCGGCACGCCCTGACCAACGCCAAGGAGGCGCTGGGCCGGCGTCTGGCCGAGGGCGCGGCGCAAGGGAAGATTCTGGACGAGGTTTGCGAGGCCTTCGGTCTGGAAGGAAGGCCCGAGCGAATCGAGGTGTACGACAACTCCCACATCCAGGGCACGAACGCCGTCGGCGGCATGATCGTGGCCGGGCCCGAGGGCTTCAGGAAGACCCAGTATCGCAAGTTCAACATCCGGGGCGAGGAGCTCACGCCCGGCGACGACTACGGCATGATGCGCGAGGTGCTGCGTCGGCGCTTCTCGCGCCTGGTCAAGGAGGAGGAGGCCGGCGAGGACGTCGAACGGCCCGATCTGGTGCTCATCGACGGCGGCGCGGGACAGCTGGCGGAAGCCGTCGCCATCATGACCGAGCTGGGCGTACACGACATTCCCGTGGTCGGCGTGGCCAAGGGGCCGGATCGCGATGCCGGCCTGGAGCGCTTCTTCGTCCCCGGCAAGCCGCCCTTCATGCTGCCGTTGAAGTCGCCGGCGCTGTACTACCTCCAGCGGCTGCGCGACGAGGCGCACCGGTTCGCCATCGGCGCCCATCGGACCCGCCGCGCCATGGATGTGAAGAAGAACCCCCTCGACGAGATCGAGGGGGTCGGTCCCGGACGCAAGAAGGCCCTGCTTCACGCCTTCGGCTCGGCCCGGGGCGTCAGCCGCGCCAGCGTCGCCGACCTGATCAAGGTCGACGGCGTCAGCCAGGCCCTGGCCGAGCGCATCCACGCCTTCTTCAGGAAGGCATGAGGCTCACCAGCCTTCGACGGCCAGCCCTTCGATGTCGCGAAAGTCGCCGGGGTTCAGCGTAACGAGCGTCGCACCGGCCGTCATCGCCTGGGCCGCGATCATGCGGACCAGCACCTTCCGGCGGGAGTAACCTGCCTTCATGACGATATCCCCGTAGGCCGCAGCCTCGCGTTGACCGAACGCCAGCACCCGCAACTCGCGCAGCAACAGGTCGAGACGTGCGCGCCGAACCGCTGAGTCGTCCATCGCCAAGCCGCCTTGCAGTTCGACCACGGTGACGATGGATACGGCGAGAGTCTCCTCAAGCTTGGCCAATCGCGAAAGCACGGCAGGGTCGCCGTCCCGCACCGGAATGGCGACGCTGGTGTCAAGCAGGATGGTCAATCAGAGGCCCTTGCGCTTCGGCGCGATGAAGGGAGGACGCTTCTGGATCGTCGCGGGCTTAGGCATCGCTTCCAGAGCCTCCACGAGCTCACGCGGCGACATCCGCTTCGGCCGCATGGTGACCACGTCACCGTGACGCTCGATCTCGACCTCGACGCCCGGTCCGAAGGTGACCTCCTTGGGCAGGCGCACGGCGTCGCTGTTTCCGCTTCTGAAGGTCCGGCTGGTGACGGGCATCGGCGAACTCCTGTATGCACATGTATATACGGTTTTGCCGCGCGCCCCAATCGTCTAGAGCGTGCCGCATGAGCGAGTCGAACGATCCCCTGGCCGAGGGCTACCGCCGTTTCCGCCAGAACCGCTGGCCCCAGGAGAAGGCCGAATACGAGGCGCTGGCCGCCGATGGGCAGAAGCCGCATACACTGGTCGTGGCCTGTTCCGACAGCCGCGCCGACCCGGCCCTGATCTTCGATGCGGCGCCGGGCCAGCTGTTCGTCGTCAGGAACGTGGCCAATCTGGTGCCGCCCTATCAGCCCGACGGCGGTCTGCACGGCGTCTCCGCGGCATTGGAATTCGGCGTGAAGGCGCTGGGCGTCCGGCGCATCGTCGTCATGGGCCACGCCCTGTGTGGCGGAGTCCAGGCCATGCGGCTGGGCGCGCCCGAGATCGCGCAGGACTTCGTCGCTCCCTGGGTGGCCCAGGGCGAGGGCGTGGTGAAGGCCGCCATCGCCCACGCCCACGAGGGCGATGAACAGCTCGAGGCGGAAGCCGCGGTGATCGGCCTGTCCTTGTCCAACCTCAGAACCTTCCCGTGGATCGCCGAGCGGGTGGCGCGGGGCGAGCTGGAGCTCCTAGGCCTGCACTTCGGCATCGGCGAGGGCGTCCTGCGCCGTCTGGACGACAACGGCCGGCTCGTTCCCTTGGATTGATAAGGACTTCGGAATCCCCGACCTTAGCGACTCGGTCCGCCCATTTCCCTCAACCGCGTCTCGCCACGCACACGGAAGCCGCGCCATGACCCCGTCGCACAATCCGATCCCGAACATCCTGACCAGCATTCGGCTCGTCGCCGGGGTGGTGATGTTCCTGATCCTGGCCGGCGCGACCGGCGGGGTGCCGGTGCTGTCCGCCTACCTCAGCCCCGAAGATCAGTTCGGCCTCTATCGCACTGCCTTCTACATTTTCGTGGTGGCGGCCGCGACGGACTGGGTGGACGGCTACCTGGCCCGGCGCTGGCGCGCGGAGAGCCGCTGGGGCGCGATCCTGGACCCGATCGCCGACAAGATCCTGGTCACCGGCGCCATCCTGGGGGTGCTGACCTCGGGCTCGGTGCCCCAGATCGCCATCCCTTGCGGCCTGATCCTGTTCCGGGAGTTCGCGGTGTCGGCGCTGCGCGAGACCATCGCCGGTCAGGTCGCCCTGCCCGTCACCACCCTGGCCAAGTGGAAGACGACGCTTCAGCTCGTGGCCCTCGGCGCCCAGCTGTTCGCCCGCAACTGGGACGGCTTCGGCCTCAGCTTCGATCACCTGCCCGCATTCCAGCTCCTGGCCGACACCCTGATCTGGATGGCGGCGATCGTGACGGTCTGGACCGGCTGGCAGTACTTCAGTCAGGCCCGGCGGGAGATGTCCTGATCCGGGGCCCGACCGAGCCTCAGGCGGCCGCTTCCGCCTTCAGGCGCTTCTCCATGACCACGAATTCCAGGTCGTCCCGCCGCGGGATGCCGAAGCGGCGGTCGTGCATCGGGAACGGCAGGGTCTGCCCCGTCAGGTGATACCCCCGCCGTTCGTACCAGGCGATCAGCTCGACCCGATGCCGGATCACGGTCATCTCCACGCTCTTCGCGCCCAAGGCGGCGGCCAGCGTCTCCGCCTCGGCGACGAGACGCCGTCCCAGACCTTGAGCCTGCAAGGTGGGATCGACGGACAGCATGCCCAGGTAGGCCTTGCCGCCCAGGTCGGCGAGGTTGACGCAGCCGATGATCCGACCGTCGCGCTCGGCCACGAGGATCGTCTGTCCCGCCATGGCGAGGAGCGCCGTCAGACCCTCGACGTCCGTCCTCTGGCCGCCCAGAAGGTCCGCTTCATGGGTCCAGCCCCGACGCGCGGAATCGCCGCGGTAGGCGCCTTCGATCAGCGCGTGGAGGGCCTCGATGTCCTTCGGACCGGCCGCGCGAATTCTTTCGCTCACTCGACTCCAAGTTCCCGGATCAGGTGGTCCATTCCATAGACCTGCCTGAGCACCGTCGTGATGGCTTCGGTCGAGACGAGGACCGACCGGTTCACATTACGGTCGTAGCCGTAAGCATTCCGTTGCGTCAGGACCGTGGAGTCGAAGTTCGCGCCGATGATCTCCCCCGCCGCGTTGATCGCGGGCGAACCGGAGGAGCCGCCGATGGTGTCGGTCGAGGCGGTCATGTCGATGACGGTGTCCGGGTCGATCCGGTCGCGGGCGGCCAGGATCTGAGGGGCCACGTCGAAGGGCGCCTCGCCGGTCGCCCGGTCCCACAGCCCCGCGAAGGTGGTGAACGGCTGGAAGCGCTGCCCCGGTACGTCCGACCCCTCGATCAGCCCGTAGGTCAGGCGCAGCGAGAAGGTGGCGTCCGGATAGACGGTGTCGCCATAGACCTCGAAGCGCGCCTTCGCCAACGCTTCGGACGCGCGGTCGGTCGGCGCCTGCACCCGCTCTTCCCAAGCGGTGCGGATCGCGCGGGTCGGCTCCTGGATGGACAGCAGGTACTGGATCAGAGGATCGTTCGAGGCGCGCACCGCCTCGAGGCCGCCCTCCCAAAGCGCCTGGCGTACGGCGGGATCAGCCAGCGTCGAGCCTTCGACCAGTCGCGCCGAAAGACCCTCAGGGCTTTCACGGCCCAGCAGTGCGCGGGCGTTGGGATTGTCGACCGTCAGCCACTCGCGGGTCTTGGACAGCCACCACTCCAGTCGCTCCTGCTCCAGCGCGGGATAGACCGGGCGGCTGGCCAGCAGGCTGTTGCGGACCGCGTTCAGCCGGCTGTCGGAATACTCCGGCAGGCGCTCGGCCGGGGGCTTCGCCCGCTCCTGGGCGGCCCGCACCAGCGTGCGGGCGTAGGAGAACAGCAGCGAACCGCCTCCGGCGCGTGCCTCCAGCATGGCGTAGGCGGGATAGAGTTCGCGCTGGACCGGCTGGACGGCCGCCAGTTCGGCCCACGGGTCTCCGACCTCCGCCGCCAGCGCCGCGTTCGCCGCCACGCGGGCGCGGAAATCCGCCTCCGCCTCGGCGCGGCGCGCCATAAAGGCCGGGTCGATCAGCGCCGCCATACGGCCGCGGCCGCGCTTGTAGGTGTTCTCCAGCCCGTAGAGCGGATCCATGGCGATGAAGGCGTTCTCCTCGCTCTCGTCGCCGAAGCGGATCAGCCGGCCGCGCAGCTCGGAATCGATCAGCTGATCGAGCGGCAGCACCACGTCGCGCAGGGTGTGGAGCTGGTCCTGGGTCAGCAGCCGCTGGGTCGAGCCGGGATTGCCGCTCAGGAACACCGGCGCGCCGGCCTCGGGCGCTTCGGGATTCCAACGGAAGAAGTTCGGCGTCTGGGCCGGCCGTCCGTTCTCGTAGGCGCGCAGGAACGCGCCGTCGATGGCGAAGCGCGGGAAGGAGAAGTTGTCGAGATCGCCGCCGAAGGTCGAGGCGCGGTCCTCAGGCGCCCAGGCCAGCCGGACGTCGTCGTAGCGACGAAAATCGTAGAGCTTGAACTGGCCGCCCCGATACAGGCTGATCACCTGGCACCGACGCTCAGCGGCGTCGCCGCAGGCCTCTTGTTCGATCCGGGCGGCCTCCGTGTCACGGGCCTGGGTGAAGGCCTGCCCCTCCAGACCCGCGCCCGCGGCCTGCATCCGTTCGGTGACGTCGGTGATGGCGGTCAGCACCTCGGCCACCTGCCCGGGGCACTTGACCTCTTCGTCGCGCGAGCGGGGCAGGAAGCCGGTCTCCGCATAGTTCCGCTCCGGCGTCGACAGGGCCGCGACGCACGAGGCGACGCAATGCTGGTTGGTCAGGATCAGACCTTCATTCGACACGAAGCCCGCCGAACAGCCCGACAGCCGCACGGACGCCAGACGGACCCGGTCCAGCCAGCCCTGGTCGATGTTCGTGCCCAGCGTGGCGTTGGCGCGCGTGATCGGGAAGTTGTCGAACGTCCACATCCCCTCCTCGGCCTTCGCCGGGGAAGCGTCGAGGGTGAGCCACGACACGCCGGCGACGGCCATGGCGATCAGGGAACGGGACATGCGGACCTCCACGTATGTTCTTCGGGCGTGGACGCTAGGCGATGGAGACCTGCAAGGCGAGCCTTGTCATCGCCTCTCGTAAAGCCCCACCGCACTCCCCATACTGTCGGCGGGCGACACTCAGGGGCTGAGCGCATGGCGGAACCGACGGGCGGACTGGAGTTGGGCCATGCGGCGGCGCTGCTGGCGGCCGCGGTCGTGGCGGTACCCCTGTTCCGCAGACTGGGGCTGGGCTCGGTGCTGGGCTATCTGGCGGCCGGCATGGTCATCGGTCCGTTCGGGATCGGCCTGTTCGACGAGCCGGAGACGATCCTCCACGTCGCCGAATTCGGGGTCGTCATCTTCCTCTTCATCATCGGGCTGGAGATGCGGCCAACTCGATTGTGGAGTCTGCGCAAGGACATCTTCGGCCTGGGCGCCGCCCAGGTCGCGGCCTGCGGTCTGCTGCTGACGCTGACGGGCCTGGCGGCGGGCCTCAGCCTGGCGGTCGCCTTCGTCGCCGCCATGGGCTTCGTGCTGTCGTCCACCGCCGTCATCATGCAGATGCTGGACGAGCGGGGCGAGCTGGGCACGCCGCTGGGCCAGCGCGGCGTGTCGATCCTGCTGCTCGAGGACCTGGCCATCGTGCCGCTGCTGGCGGTGGTCGCCATCATCGCCTCCGCGACCGGCGTCGCGACCGAGGGCGCGCCCATGTGGCGGACGTTTCTGCTGGCGCTGGGCGCCATCGTCGCCGTCTTCGTGGCCGGCAAGTACGTCATGAACCCGGTGTTCCGGATTCTGGCGCGGTATGGCGGGCGCGAGGTCATGACGGCCGGAGCCCTGCTGGTCGTCGCGGGGGCGGCCTGGCTGATGTCGGAGGGCGGACTGTCCATGGCCATGGGCGCCTTCCTGGCCGGCGTCCTGTTGTCGGAGAGCACCTTCCGCCACCAGCTCGAGGCCGACGTGGAGCCGTTCCGCGCCATTCTGCTAGGCCTGTTCTTCCTGAGCGTCGGCATGTCTCTGGACCTGGCTGTGGTCGTGGCGGACTGGCGTCTGGTGATCGGCGGCGTGGTCGCCTTCATGGCGGTCAAGGCCGTCGCCATCTACGGTATCGCCAGGCTGTTCAAGGCCTCGGAGCGCGAGTCGGTCGAGCGCGCCGTGCTGTTCGCGCAAGGGGGCGAGTTCGCCTTCGTGCTCTACGGCGCGGCCCTGACGGCGGGGGTGTTCGACGCCCGGATCAGCGCCGCGATGACCGCCATCGTCATCCTGTCGATGGTGCTGACGCCGGTGACCACCCTGCTGATGAGCCGCTTCATGCCGAAGGAGACCCTGTCGGCCGAGGGCGCCGAAGGCGTGGACAAGGCCGAGAACCTGCGCGAACGGGTGCTGATCATCGGCTTCGGCCGTTTCGCCCAGGTGGTGTCGCAGCCGCTGCTGGCGCGCGACGTCGACGTGTCGATCATCGACAACGACGTGGAGATGATCCAGGCCGCCGGGAACTTCGGCTTCAAGGTCTATTTCGGCGACGGCAGCCGGCTGGACGTGCTGCGCGCCTCCGGCGCCGGCTCGGCGGAGACTATCCTCGTCTGCGTCGACAAGCCGGAGGTCGCCGACCGCATCGTCGAACTGGTAAAGTCGGAGTTCCCGCTGACCAAGCTGTTCGTCCGCGCCTACGACCGGGGCCATTCGATGCGACTGATCCAGGCGGGGGTCGAGTATCAGATTCGCGAAACGTTCGAATCCGCTCTGGCCTTCGCCGAGCATGTGCTGGCGGACCTGGGCTTCAGCGGCGAGCAGATCACCGAGACGATCGAGGATGTGCGTCGTCGCGACGAGGAGCGGCTGACGCTCCAGCTCGCGGGGGGCCTGACGGCCGGTCGGAACCTGATGCGCGGCAACATGGTCACGCCGCAGCCGGCCCCCTACGTCAAACCTCGCCGCGAAGGCGTCGCGCTCAACGAAGAGGCGGCCGAGGTTCTGGAGGAAAAAGAAGAGGCGCGGACCTGATCGGACCGCGCCTCCTCCGGGCTCGTTCTGCGAGAGGCTGGGCTTAGCCGGCCTGGGCCTCGGCCAGGGCGACCCGCGCCTGCAGACGCTGGTCCGACGACAGGGCTCCCGAGATCTCGTTGAAGCGCTCGATCGTCAGACCCGAGTTCTGGATGATTTCGGCCATCTGGGTCTGCTGCTCCGTCGTGGGCGCGCCGTTGGCGGCCACGGCGATCTCACGCACCCGGGCGTAGGCCGGCGCGAATTGGGCGAGTTCCGCGTCCGTGACCCCCGCCGCCACGGAGCCCGCGGGGGACTCCGGCGTCGCGGCGATCGCCACACGGGCCTGCAGTTCCGGATCGGCCGCGACCTGCGTCGAGATGGCGTTGAAGCGATCGATGGTCAGGCCGGCGTCGGTGATGGCGGTCGCCATGGCGGCCTGCTGATCGGCGGTGGGCTGACCGCCCTGCACGCCTTCCATGACGGTGCGGACCGACGTCGCGGCGCGGGCGAAGGCGGCCAGATCGGCGTCGGTGACGACCTGGGCCTCGGCGGCGGGCGCCGGGGCCGGCTGCGCGCCCGCGTCCTGGGCATGGGCGCCGGTGGCGAGAAGGGCGACGGCGGAAACGGCGGCGAAGAGGTGGAAGCGCATGGGCTCTCCTTCTGGGTCGCGTTCACATCCGGCGACAGGGCCGGTCGCTCGCAGGCTTGAAGCCCGCGTGTCCCCGATGAGCGAAGATGAACAGAAACAGGGGTCTGGGGAGGGACGCAGTCTACCCCTCCCCTTCCCGCGAAGGCAAATAAGGCCCGCCGGCGACTTATCTGGGGCAGCGGGCGTTGAGGGCAGCAGCCTCGTAGCGCCACTCCGCCGACCGTACCTGACCCTCGATCTGCCCTTCAATTCGACCCACGAGCCTGGCTCCATCCCGGCTGTAGATGACCCGCTGCGGAAAGTCGTGGTCCGGACTCTCGAAAACGATCCGCCCCTCGCTGGCCTCGACCATCGGAAACACCGCCGCCGCCTGCCCCGAAGGCGCCGCGAAGAAGGCCAGGCCGTTTCCGTACGGGCCTATGCGGGCCTGCTCCCAGCTGACGCTCCCGCCCCGGACCGTGACGCTCATTCCAAGCTTCTGGCCCACCCGGTCGTCGGTCCAGATTCCCGCGACCTCCCGCGCCCCCTCGCAGCTCAGCCAGTACCCGTCCATCCAGGACAGGTCGGGGGCCGCCGCCTGGGCGACCACGAGCGCCAGCCAAACCATCGCGACCTCCGGTCGGTTATCAGTTCAGCTTATCGGGCTCGGGAGGCAGGCTCGGCAAGGGGGCGCAAGGCACGCCGTCGGCCTTCAGGGCCTGCACCTCGGCGGGCGTGGCCTCGCCGTAGATCTCGCGCTTCTCCGACCTGCCCTCATGGATGGCCCGGGCCTCCTTCGCGAAGGCGTCGCCGACGTAGTCGAAGTTCTGTTCGACGTGGCTGCGCACCTCCTTCACCGCCTGCATCATCATCTGACGCATGCGGCCGACCGCCTCGGGATCGGGCGCGGTGCGCTTCGTGCCCGCCACGGCGGGAGCCATGATCTGCTTTGACACCTGTCGCGACCCGCACACGGGGCATTCGACCAGACCGCGCGAAGCCTGATCGTCATAGTCGACCGACGAGGAAAACCAGGCCTCAAAGCCATGCTGGAGATCGCAAGCGAGGGCGTATCGGATCATCGGGGCGGCAGGAACTCGCGATCGTGGCTCAGGCTGGGCACCGCCTGACGGGCGCGGCCGACCGCGCTCATATCCAGATCGGCGATGAGGACGCCAGGGGCGTCGTCGTCGCGCCGCGCGATCACCTCGCCCCACGGATCGACCACCATGGAGCGTCCCCAGGTGGCGCGGCCGTCCTCGTGCTCCCCGCCCTGGGCGGGCGCCAGGATGAAGGCGCCGGTCTCGATGGCGCGGGCGCGCAGCAGCGTCTCCCAATGGGCGCGCCCCGTCGGCACGGTGAAGGCGGCCGGAACCGCGATCATCTCCGCGCCGGCCTTGGCCAGACTCCGGAACAGCTGCGGAAACCGCAGGTCGTAGCAGATGGTCAGCCCCAGCCGAGCGAACGGCGTGTCGGCCACGACCGCGCCGTCGCCCGGACGCACCGTGGCGCTCTCGCGATAGGTCTCGCCGTTCGGCAGATCGACGTCGAACACGTGCAGCTTGTCGTAGCGGGCGACCGTCCGGCCGCGATCATCGATCAGCAGGGACCGGTTCGCCGCCCGGTCGTCCTCCGCGCGCCCGGACCGGACCACGACCGAGCCGACCAGCATCCAGACACCGAGCTCGGCCGCCAGCCGCGAAAGGCCCTGCGCCACGATGTCGTCGGCCTCATCGGCCAGATGGAGGTCCCGCGCCTCGCGCCGGCGCTGCATCATGTTCGAGGCCTCTGGCGTCAGGATCAGGCGCGCGCCCTGCTCCGAGGCCTCGCGCACCAGAGGCTCGAGATGCGCGAGCGCGGCCTCCGGCGTCGCCGGGGCGCGGCTCTGGACCAGGCCGACGCGAACCGCCCCCTCGGTCATCGTCAGGCGGCCAAAAGCGGGTCGAGCCCGCCCCGGTTGTCGAGCGCCACCAGGTCGTCGCATCCGCCCACGTGCTTCCCGTCGATGAAGATCTGGGGAAAGGTGTTGCGACCCGAACGCTCGTTCATCTCCGCCCGCTTCGCCGGGTCGTTGGACGCGACGATCTCCTGATAGTCCACGCCCTTGGACTTCAGCAGCATTTCGGCCCGCAGGCAGTAGGGGCAGCCGGGTTTGGTATAGATGACGACTTCGGCCAACGCGTGAATCTCCGTGACTGACGTGTGACGCCCTACATAGGCAAGGTTCGCGCCGTCCGCACCCGCGCCACCACCGCCAGGTCCACCGCGCGGGCGCCGGCCGTCAGCAGGGCGTCGGCGCAGGCCTCGGCCGTCGCGCCCGTGGTCAACACGTCGTCGATCAGAAGGATGCGCCGCCCGCGTACCCGCATCGCCCCGGACGGTGTGACTTCGAAAGCCTTCCTAACGTTCAGCCGCCGGCCGCGCGCGCTCTTCCCGCCCTGGCTGTCGGTCCGCCGCGCCCGGACCAAGGCGTCGGGCAGGTACTCGCGCGCCGACAGCTTCGCCAGCGGCCGGGCGATCTCCGCCGCCTGGTTGGCGCGGCGCGACAGAAGCCGCAGGCGATGCAGCGGCACGGGGACGACGGCATCGGCCTCCTCGATGAGTTCGGCCGCCGCCCGCGCGATCCAGCGGGCGAACAGCGGCGCATAAGCCTGATGGTCCGCGTGTTTCAGCTTCAGGATCGCGTCGCGCGACGCCTCGTCGTAAACGCAGGCCGCCCGCGCCCGGGCGAAGCGATAGGGCCTCGCCAGGCACGCGGCGCACCGGCTCTCCGCGAAGGCCCCGCCGTCGAACTCCAGCCCCGCGCCGCAGCCGTCGCAGACCGGCGACTCTAGAAAGACCACACGCGCGAAAGCGTCCGCCCCCATTCCCGTGGAAGCCGCCGCCTCTCCCGCATGGGTCATGGGCGGCAGGAGCAGGTCCAGCATCGACCGGCCCAGCCCCTTCAGCCTCGGACCGGGTTCCCAAATCGGCCGCACGGCCCCACCTTCGTTCGGCATGCCCACAGCCCCCGTTCCCCCGCCCGTCCTGTTCGACGCCCGTCGCCGCGCCGCGCGCCTGGCCCGCGCCCGGCCGGAGCGCGCCGACTTCCTGCGCCGGCGCGTGGCCGAGGACGCCGTCGAGAGTCTGGAGGCCATCCTGCGCGACTTTCCCGCGGCCGTCGACGCCTCGGCCCTGCCGGGTCCGTTCGCCGAAGCGCTGGCGGGCAGCGACGCCGCCGCTCGCGTCGGGCCCGTCCGCAGGGTGCGCCCATCGGCGGATCCGGGGGCGGAGAGCATGGGGATCGAATCGGCGTCGACGGATCTGATCGTCTCGCTCCTGACGCTGCACTGGGCGAACGACCTGCCCGGGGCGCTGGCGCAGATCCGGCGCGCGCTCAAGCCCGACGGCCTGTTCCTCGCGGCCCTGTTCGGCGCGGGGACGCTGAAGGAGCTGCGCGGCGTGCTGACCGAAGCGGAGCTGGAGGTTCGCGGCGGGGCCCAGGCGCGCGTGTCGCCCTTCGCCGACGGCTACGACGGCGCGGGCCTGCTGCAGCGGGCCGGCTTCGCCCTGCCGGTCTCGGATGTGGATCGGATCACGGTGCGCTACCCGGACATGTTCGCCCTGATCCGCGACCTGCGCGCCATGGGGGAGACGAGCGCCCTTGCCGGGCCCGTGCGTCCGTTGAGCCGGGAGATCGCCGCCCGCGCCGCCCAGCTCTACGCCGAGCGATATGGCCAGGCCGACGGCCGCATCCCGGCGACCTTCGAAATCATCCGCCTGGCCGGCTGGGCGCCGCACGAGAGCCAGCCCCGGCCGCTCCCGCGCGGCTCGGCCAAGGTCCGTCTCGCCGACGCCCTGGGCGTCAGGGAGATCAACGCGGGCCCCGACGGAACCGTCAGCTGAGGGCGTTGGCGATCGCGGACATGGTGCGGCCGATGAGGCCGGACGCGTTGCCGCCCAGCGCCTGCCAGCCGGCCAGGCAGACGACGAACATCAGGGCGGCGATCAAACCGTATTCCAGGGCGGTGGCCCCGGCCTCGTCGCGGCGGAAGCGGATCAGCAGACCGATCATTTCGCCTCCCCTTTCCGCGGGCGCGCCCTAGAGCAGGTCGCAGAGCCAGGCGACCAGCGGTTCGTCGGCCGACGGCATCGGGTAGTCCCGCATGCGGTTCGGCTTCACCCAGGCCAGCGCCGCGTGCTCGCGCCGCTCGACCCGTCCGGACCAGCGCCGGCACAGATAGAGTGGCATCAACAGGTGAAATGAATCGTAAGCATGGCTGGTGAACACGAAGGGGGCGAGGCAGCTTTCGGCCACCTCGATCCCCAACTCCTCGTTCAGTTCTCGGATCAGCGCCGCCTCCGGGCGCTCGCCGGGCTCGACCTTGCCGCCGGGAAACTCCCACAGACCCGCCATCTGCTTGCCCTCGGGCCGTTGGGCGATCAGCACACGCCCGTCGGCGTCCACCAGGGCGACGGCGACGACGAGAACGGTGGGGACAGTGGTCATTGCTGACCCAGATAGCGAAACTGCGAAACTAGAACCTCCTCCTCCGAGACGGCGTAGAAGACGCGCACTCGTCGATCGAAGGTGAACTCATATAGACCGTTCCCGAGCGTTCGTCCCATGCGCGGTAAATCGGCGAACGCTTCGCAGCGCCGCCGAAGGTCTTCGACGAACCGAATAGCCGCCGATGGCGACTCTTCGGCGATCAGGTCGTAGATGGCCTCAGGATCGAACTCGGCGTCCGGGACGTAGACCAGCCTGATCGTCACACTTCGTCTCGTCTGAGACGCGCCGCATGACGAGCTCTGAGGTTCTCGCCGACCTGCTCCGACGTTAGCCGCGGTCTTGGATCGGCCACACGCGCCTCGTGGAGCGACCGCAGCCATTCCAACGCATCGGCGGACGGCGAGTCGCTGTCCAGATCGGCGCTCAGTGCCGGACTCAGAAACGGCGGCGTCTCGTAAGCATAGCGGTTAACGGCATCGGGCTTAGCGCTCATGAGCGGATCCTATCTCAATCAGCTCCGGTAGTCGCCGTTGATCTCGATGTAGCCCTTGGTCAGGTCGCAGGTCCAAACCGTCGCCGACGCCCGACCGGACGCGACGTCCACGGTGATCTCCAGCTCAGCGTTCTTCATATAGGCGCTCATGGTCGCCTCGTTCAGCGACGGCGCCGGCGAGCCGTCCAGCGCGGCGGCGTGGGGCCCGAACCAGATCGACAGCCGGTCCCGGTCCACCGGCTCCTCGGTCTTGCCGACGGCCATGACGATGCGGCCCCAGTTGGCGTCCTCGCCTGCGATGGCGGTCTTGACGAGGGGACTCTCGGCGATCGACTTGGCGAGCTTGCGCGCCGAGGCGGGACTGGCGGCGCCGTTGACGGTGATGCGCACGAACTTCCGCGCCCCCTCCCCGTCCCGGACCAGCTGGTGCGCCAGGTCCAGCATCACCTTGTCCAGCGCCTGGCTGAAGCCCTTCAGCCGCCGGTCGCCCACCCGACCGATGCGCGGGGCCCCGGACGCGCCCGTCGCGAACAGCAGCGCCGTGTCGTTGGTGGAGGTGTCGCCGTCCACCGTCACCGAGTTGAAGGTGGTCCTCACGTGCAGACCCAGCATCGCCCTGAGCACGTTCGGATGGATGTCGGCGTCGGTGACGATGAAGGCCAGCATGGTCGCCATGTCGGGCGCGATCATGCCCGAGCCCTTCGCGATGCCCGCGATCCGGACCTTGTAGCCGTCGATCTCGGTCTCGGCGTAGGCGCCTTTGGGGAAGGTGTCGGTCGTCATGATCGCCCGACCGGCCTTGGCCCAGGCGTCGGCGTTCAGCGACCGCTCCACGTCGTTCAGTCGGGCGATGATCTTGCGATCGTCGAGCGGCACGCCGATCACGCCGGTGGAAGCCAGCATCACGTCGCGCTGACGACAGCCGAAGCGCTTGGCGACTTCGGAGGCCGTGCGCCGCGCCGCGTCCGCGCCCGACTTGCCCGAGAAGGCGTTGGCGCAGCCGGCGTTGACCACCAGGGCGCGAATGTCCGCGCCCCCGTCGGCCGCCGCCAGATGCCGCTTGCACCAGTCGACGGGAGCGGAGCCCACCTTGTGGCGGGTGAAGACCCCCGCGCAGGTCGTGCCGCGCGCGAAGCGGAAGACGACCAGGTCGTCGCGTTCATGCTTGTAGAAGCCGGCCCGGGCCGTCGCGATCTCGCAACCCGCGATCGGGGGGATCGCCGGGAAAGGCACCGCCAGGGGCGCGATGGCCAGGCCGGGCTTGCCCGCGCCGGTCGGCTCGGCCGCTGGGGTCGCCCTGCCGCCCAGCTTGAGCGCCGTGGTCAGCGGGTCGAGGGCCTTCTCGAAGGGGTTGGGTCCGCGCGCCATCAGCTCGCCTTCTCGGTAGCGCCCGCGGGAGCCGGGGCGGAGGCCGGTTCTTCGCCGGGCGACGCGGGATCGCTGAGCAGCACCTCGACCTCGGCGTTTCCGCGCAGGTCCTCCAGCAACTGACGCACCTGTTCATAGGTCAGATAGCGCACGATCTGCGGCCGGGCCTGGTCCAGCGTCGGCGGCGTTTCACGGCGGCGGTCCTCGACCCGCAGCACCGCCCAGCCGCCGTCCGTCTGGAACGGCCCGACGGTCGATCCGGCCGGCCGGTCGCGGAGCGCATTGGCGTAGGCCTCCGGCATGACGTCCAGGGTAGAATACCCCAGGTCCCCGCCGGAGAACCGCGTCGCCTCGTCCACGGAGCGTTCCATCGCCACCGCCTCGAACGAGGCGCCGGTGTTCAACAGACCCAAGACTGCGTCGGCCTCCTCGCGCGTCCGTGACAGGATCAGACGGGTGCGGATCTCCTCCGACGTCCGCGCGAGGCGGAGCTGCTCCTCATAGAGCGCCTGCACGGCCTGGTCCGAGATGGCGCGATCGACCACGCTGTCGACCAGCATGTCGCCCAGTATCCGCTCGCGGGTCGCCTCCAGGCGGCGCTGGGCCAGAGCCGAGTTATCCAGGCCGCGACGCTCGGCTTCGCGGGCCAGCAGCTTCTGATCCACCACCTCGTCGAGCACCCGCCGGAACAGGGGGGAGGTCGTGTCCAGCGGCTCGCCCTCGCCGATGAGTCCCTGAGCGACGGCCTCGCGCTTGACGTCGGAGGCCCAGATCACACGCCCTTCCACCCGCGCCACAGCCCTGTCGCCCGGCTCCGGCGGGCGCTCGTCGGCCCCCCCGCGCGAACAGGCCGCGACGGTCAGCACCAGCAGTGCCAGCAACATGTGTCGGATGGGGCGCATGGATCGCTCCTCGCGAGCCGGAACGAAGCCGGCGGCGGACCGCCGATACCCCTTGCGTTGACAGGGGTAAGGCCGGTGCTTAAGTCCCGCCTGCGCCCAAGTCGAGGGGTTTTCGATCGTCCGCGCGGCGGCCCGGAACGATGTTCCGACAGGGTCGACGCCGCCCGTTCCAGCCCCTCTCGCGGCGTTGATCGCCGCCTCACGAGAGCCCTGTCGCTCCACGCTTACCGGAACCCGCATGCTCGGCATCGCCAAGAAGTTCTTCGGCTCCTCGAACGACCGCAAGGTCAAGTCGTTCATGGGCCGCGTCCAGCGCATCAACGCATTGGAGCCCAAGTACGCCGCCCTGTCGGACGGCGAGTTGCGGATGATGACCGACGCCTTCCGCGACCGGCTGGCGGCGGGCGAGTCGCTGGACAAGATCCTCGACGACGCCTTCGCCGTGGCGCGCGAGGCCTCCAAGCGGGTGCTGGGCCAGCGTCAGTACGACGTGCAGCTGACCGGCGGCATGATCCTGAACGAGGGCGGCATCGCCGAAATGCGCACCGGCGAGGGCAAGACCCTGGTGGCGGTCGCCCCGGTGTATCTGAACGCCCTGTCCGGCAAGGGCGTGCACGTCATCACCGTCAACGACTATCTGGCCCGGCGCGACGCCGAGTGGATGGGTCGGATCTATCGCTTCCTCGGGCTCGAGGTCGGGGTGATCGTCAACGGCCTGAGCCAGGGCCAGCGTCAGGCCGCCTATGCGGCGGACATCACCTACGGCACCAACAACGAATTCGGCTTCGACTATCTGCGTGACAATCTGGTCTACGACCGGCGCGAGATGGTCCAGCGCGGCCACCACTTCGCCATCGTCGACGAGGTCGACTCGATTCTGATCGACGAGGCCCGCACGCCGCTGATCATCTCCGGCCCGACCGAGGACCGCTCTGAACTCTATGTCATCGTCGACGGCCTGGTGAAGCAGCTGATCCAGGACAAGGCGACCTATGACCTGGACGAGAAGCAGCGTCAGGCGCTGCTGACGGAGGAAGGCTCCGAGCGCATCGAGGAGATGCTGGCCGAGGCCAAGCTCATGGCCGAGGACTCCGCCGGCCTCTATGACCCGGTGAACATCAGTCTGGTCCACCACGTGAACCAGGCGTTGCGGGCCAACACCCTCTACCAGCGCGACAAGGACTATATCATCCGCGCCGGCGAGATCATGCTGATCGACGAGTTCACCGGCCGCATGATGCAGGGCCGCCGCCTGTCGGAAGGCCTTCACCAGGCGATCGAGGCCAAGGAAGGCGTCAAGATCCAGCCCGAGAACCAGACCCTGGCCTCGGTCACGATCCAGAATTACTTCCGCCTCTACGAGAAGCTGTCGGGCATGACCGGTACGGCCGCGACCGAGGCCCAGGAGTTCCTCGACATCTACAAAATGGAGGTGCTCGAGGTCCCCACGAACCGGCCGGTCCAGCGAATCGACGACGACGACGAGGTCTATCGCACCGCCCGCGAGAAGAACCTGGCCATCTGCCGCCACATCGCCGAATGCCACCTGCGCGGGCAGCCGATCCTGGTCGGCACCGTCTCGATCGAGAAGTCCGAGCAGCTGTCGGAGATGCTGAAGACCTACGAGTACAAGGTCGAGGTGTCCCGGACCCTGAAGAAGGAGTTCGAAGGCAAGGAGAAGGAGGCCAAGAAGGCCGGCGATCAGGCCTACGACATCGTCTGGGAAACCAGGCTGCGCGGCATACCGCACAACGTCCTGAACGCGCGCCAGCACGAGCAGGAAGCCTATATCGTGGCGGAGGCGGGCCTTCCCGGCGCGGTCACCATCGCGACCAACATGGCCGGCCGCGGCACCGACATCCAGCTGGGCGGCAACCTGGAAATGCGCATGCAGCGCTGGCGCCAGGACCAGCGCAACCAGGGCCTCGAGATCACACCGGAAGCGGCGGCCGCCAAGGAGGCCGAGTTCAAGGCCGACATCGAGGCGAAGAAGGCCGAGGCGCTCGCCGCCGGCGGCCTGTTCGTGCTCGGCACCGAGCGCCACGAGAGCCGGCGCATCGACAACCAGTTGCGCGGCCGCACCGGACGTCAGGGCGATCCGGGCCGCTCCAAGTTCTACCTGTCGACCGAAGACGACCTGATGCGGATCTTCGCCGGGGACCGGCTGGACGCCATCATGCGCACCTTCGGCGTGGCCGAGGGCGAGGCCATCAGCCACTCGATGCTGAACAAGGCGGTGGAGACCTCGCAGAAGCGCGTCGAGCAGCGCAACTACGAGATCCGCAAGAACCTGCTGAAGTACGACGACGTCGTGAACGACCAGCGCAAGGCCATCTTCGAACAGCGCCAGGAGTTCATGGACTCCGACGACCTGTCGGAGCTGGTCGCCGACTTCCGCCGTGACGTGGTGTCGGACCTGGTCGAGCGCCACATGCCGCCGAACGCCTATGCGGAACAGTGGGACATCGACGGGCTGAAGGAGAAGGTCCAGTCGACGCTGGGCCTGGATCTGCCGCTGCACGACTGGGCCGCGGAAGAAGGCGTGTCCAACGAGGAGATCGAGGATCGGCTGAACGCCGCCGCCGACGCGCGCGCCGCCGAGCGGCTGGAGTTGATCGGGACAGAGCAGACCCGCGGTCTCGAGAAGCAGTTCATGCTGCAGATGATCGACATGCAGTGGCGCGAACACCTGGTGCATCTGGATCACCTGCGCGGGGTCATCGGCCTGCGCGGCTACGGCCAGAGGGATCCGCTGAACGAGTACAAGACCGAGGCCTTCAGCCTTTTCGAAGGTCTGCTGCACGACCTGCGGCACAATGTGACGCGCTGGCTGATGACGGTCGAGTTCCGCTTCCAACCGCCGCCCGAGATGCCCGAGTTCCAGGAGATTCACCTGAATCCCGGCACGGGCGAGAACGAGATGGCCAACCCGGCCGCCCAGTCGCCCGAACAGCAGCTGCAGGGCGACGATCGTGCTCGGCTGCCCGTCAGCGCCCTGCCTCCCGGCTGGGAGCGCACCAGCCGCAACGCCGACTGCCCCTGCGGGTCCGGCCGGAAGTTCAAGCACTGCCACGGCGCGCTGGTCTGACCTGCCGCGCCGAGCATCGGGCGTCTTCGTCATGCAGGACCCAGCCTTGCCCACGCGCCTGTTCGCGGGCTTCGGCCGGGCTCCGAGGAGCTGGCCGAAGCCATCGAGACGACGCGGGCGCTTCTGACGCCCCGGCCGCCCCGCCCCTCCTCGGCGTCGCGTGCGGCGTCCGGACTCACGCACCGGAGCTTCGGCTGGGGCTGAAGGAAGAAGGTGACGTACAGCAGGGGCCGGCGCCCCTTCCCCCGCCCGCGCCACGAGCGTCAAGCCCGGATCGGTCAGGGGGCGCCACGAAGGCCAACTGGAGCCGTCCCCGCGTCCGTGCCGGAAACCGTCACCCTGATGCAGTCGGCGGGCGCGCGGCGCCCTGGTGAACAGCGCCGGACACCTGGACCCTGAACCTTTGCGAAGATGATGCTGGCGAAATGAGCGGCGATGATGCGGGTCCACGTGAGCGGGCCGGCGGTCGCATCCAAGAGCGGCGAAAGTTGAACTAGGTCGTGGCGTTCGTACCGGCGTACGGAGGGGGCAGGTTCGAGCCGCTCGGCCGCGAACATCCCGTCAGTCTACTGCGCAGGGATCTCAGCATCAGGAACGCTGACCTGCCCCCCGCCGGTCCCTCGATCATTATGAGAGCCCAGGGGGTTGGTAGCTGATCTCCAGCGCCGGCGGTAGCGGCCG